>JANWXQ010000083.1 GCA_025057275.1 Chitinophagales bacterium | reverse complement strand
GATGGCAGCGCCGATTCGCTGGATCAGCTGACGCCGGAATATGGTTACCCTTCATTCGGTGGTGCAGGCGAAGGGGCTAACGTAACCTTCATCGGCCTCTATGGCCCGGGGATGACCCCGAGATTCTACCCGGAAGGCACCGGCTTGAAATTCAAAGCCGGCACCCATGTGGTCATTCAGATTCATTATGCCCCTACTTCCGTCCCTGCCTATGACCAGTCCAGTGTCAACCTCTTCTTTGCCGATTACAGCGACTTCCGGCCGGTAAAGAACAAGCGCGTGGGAGAAAACTACATTGTAGAGCCGATCTTCTTCATCCCGAAAGACCTGGTGGTGACGTTTCATTCCGAATATCCGATTGACAGCACCTTCTCGTTGTTTTCCATCGCTCCTCACATGCACCTGTACGGTAAGTCGTTTAAGATCTGGGCCCAAACGCCTTCCGGTGACTCCATACCGCTCAACTACGTGGATGTATGGAAATTCAACTGGCAGTTTCTCTACCAGTTCAATCATTACGTCATTCTACCCAAAGGAAGCGTGATCAAAGCCGAGGCCACGTACGATAACACCACCAACAATCCGTTTTATAACGGCCAGAACGTCAGTTATGGCGAATCGTCCTATGATGAAATGTTTAAATATTACATGCAGCTTGTATTTTACCGGCCCGGTGATGAGTTGGTTGTTTTTGACACGACGTGGGAGCCGGTGCCTATTGGTGTGGATGAAATAGAGACAGCCGTCAGCACGCCCCAGTTATACGACCCTTATCCGAATCCGGCCTCCGGGCAGGTGGCCTTTTCCTGCTTCCTTCCCCGCTCGGCAGAGGTGCGCTGGTATGTGTATGATTTGTCTGGGCGGCTGGCGCGACCGGTGGAATCGGCCTCATGGTCGCCCGGAATGCACCGCAAGTTGGTAGACATTTCTGCATGGCCTAAAGGGACCTATCTGGTGACCCTGGAAGCCGAGAACCGGCGGCTGAGCAAGCGATTCGTTATTCCATAGCGCCCTGCCGGCTGCGTTGATCCGACCATTGCTGCGGATCCTGCTGCCAGTTCAGCAGCGCCTGATGTTGTTGCTCCGAAATCCCTCCCGATGCTCTTGCCGCCGTCAGGAGAAACGAAAAACTGCTCAGCACTACTATTGGACAGTTTCGTTGCGCGAGGGCCTGTCTGGCCTGATTGAATTCGTAACTGAAAATGGCTGCCAGACCAATTACCTGAGCACCGGCAGCCTGCAACACCTCTACCACGCGCGCACTGCTGTTGCCGGTGGACAGCAGATCTTCCACCACCACCACCTGACTGCCGGGCAACAGAACGCCTTCTATGCGTTGCTGCAGTCCGTGTTCCTTGGGCGAGGGCCGAACGTAACAAAACGGAACCTGCAGCAGATCGGCTACCAAAACCCCGTGGGCAATGCCTGCCGTGGCCACTGCAGCCACCACTTCGCAGCTTGGGAACCGGCTGCGAATGGCTGCTGCCAGCTGCTCCTTGATGTACGTCCGCACTTCCGGAAACGACAACGTACGCCGGTTATCGCAATAGACCGGTGAGAGCCATCCGCCCGACCAGCGAAAAGGCCGTTCGGTATTGATCCGAAGCGCTCCTGCCTGAAGCAACAGGACTGCAATGCGCTGGGCTACCTGATCATCAAACACCATGATTGCCCAAAAATAGCCAGGCATCTGCTGCATCTTTATTGCCGTGTTGCGCGTTTTCTGTGGCGACGGCGAGCTCTGGCTTGCGGAAAAGAAGGCCGACTCTTTTCCTGCCATGGACCTCATGTTCACCGAAAACGAAGCCACACCGGCAGCGATGTCATCCCTGTTGCAGTCGGGGAAAAAGATACTGGTCCGCTTTTCCGGAGGCCACCGCCTGCGCCTCTGGCTGAAGCAATTTCATACCATTCCTGCCGCCGGCGGGGTGGTGCTGAACCGCGAGCATCAGGTGTTGCTCATTTTCCGCAAGGGTCGCTGGGATCTGCCCAAAGGAAAAATGGACGCAGGAGAAGGTCGCCGGCAGGCTGCGCTGCGAGAAGTGATGGAAGAAACCGGATTGACTTCCGTGCGCATCGTACGGCGCATCACTTTTCAGCAACCGGATCAGCCGTTTACGGCCCACATTTACCTGCAGGATAAGGAATGGATGCTAAAAAAAACCTGGTGGTACCTGATGCGCACCGAAAGCCAACGGCTCATTCCGCAGGTTCAGGAAGGCATCACCGACCTGGGCTGGTTCGGCAGTGAGGAACTTACGGAAAGAATGAATAACTCTTATCCCCTCATCAGGCAGGTTCTGCGGCAAAGCGGGCTGCTACCATCGGATGCCGGCTAAAATGAGGATGAGGGCCAGTCCGAAGAAAATGGTTCCAAGGCGAAATTTGGCATGCGAAGCATCGCTGCGTCGCTGGCGGCTGCGCCCGATATGGGCCAGCGCAATGGCCGTCAGCATCAGGATCGGATGCTCTAAAATGTAGAAGCGCTGCAGCGGATCTTTCATAAAGGGCTCACCCGAAAACAAGGCCCGGGTAAAGGGGGACAAAATCAGATGGAGCGCCAAACCGAGCACGAGCTGCAGGTCTAGTGCTACAAGAAAAGCCAGACCCATACGGTTGTCCAGCTTTCGGTAGTGGCGGCCATTGATCCAGCCCAGCAGATGCATGGCAAATGCGATCAGGCCGAAGGCCAGCACCAACCAGCGCAGCAGAGAATGGCTGTGCTGAAAAAAATAATAGAGGTTGCTTTGCTCCATGGGTTTGCAGTTGAGTGAGGGAGGAAGGAACGTTATATGGAACGGTTCAGATCAAAGCTTTCCAGATAATCGGCGACGCGTCTTAGAAACGAGCCACCCAGTGCGCCGTCAATGATGCGGTGGTCGTAGCTGAGCGACAAAAACATCATGTGGCGGATCGCAATCACATCGCCCTGAGGGGTTTCCAGTACAGCCGGACGCTTGCGGATGGCGCCTGTAGCCAGAATGGCTACCTGCGGCTGGTTGATGATGGGTGTGCCCATGACGTTGCCAAAGGTACCTACGTTGGTCAGCGTGAACGTTCCGCCTTCAATTTCATGAGGCTTTAACTGGTTGGCCCGGGCCCGCCGCGCCAGATCGTTGACTTCGCGTGTAAGACCGCTGAGGTTGCGCTGGTCGGCATGCCTGATGACGGGGACAATCAGATTTCCCGATGGCAAAGCCGTAGCCATGCCAATGTGTATGTCTTTCTTGCGGATAATGCGGGTGCCATCAACCGATGAGTTGATCAGCGGAAAATCTTTGATGGCTTTGACGATGGCCTCAATAAACAACGGGGTGAAGGTGAGTTTTTCGCCTTCCCGTTTTTCAAAAGCTTCCTTCACCTTTTCGCGCCACAGCACCAGATGGGTCACGTCGGCTTCTACGAAGCTGGTGACATGGGGGGAGATGCGCTTGCTGTTGACCATGTGCTCGGCAATCAGCCGGCGCATGCGGTCCATTTCAATGATTTCCACATGGTCGGCGCCGGTTTCAGCAGGTGGAGTTGGGGGTTCCTGCATGCGGAGCGGTTCGGCGGGCGCAGCGGGGGTCACCGGTGCTGACGGAGCAGCAGGAGGCGAGGGCACGGCCCCGCGGTTTTTCACGTACTGCAGGATGTCTTTTTTGGTAACCCGTCCGCCTTCGCCGGTGCCCGGAACGGTTTCCAGTTCGGCCATGGAAATGCCCTCGCTGCGCGCTATGTTGAGCACCAGCGGCGAGTAGAAGCGATTGCCGTTGGTCGTGGCTGCGGGTGCGGCTGCAGGGGGAGCACCCTGCGTTTTTAGCGGGGCCTCAGCCCGGGGCACAAAAGGCACGTCGACCGCAGGAGCGGTTTCCCGCTCAGCGGTCGTGGAAATGATGGCGATGGCCTTACCCACCGGCACCACATCATTGACCTTGTAAAGAATTTTGGTGATCACGCCGGCAAAAGGCGAGGGCACTTCGCTGTCCACCTTATCGGTGGCGATTTCTGCCACCGGTTCATCCACCCTGACGGCATCGCCCTCTTTCTTGAGCCACTTGAGGATGGTGGCTTCCATGATGCTTTCGCCCATTTTGGGCATGATCAATTCGACTTCAGCCATGATTATTGCGGCTCAAAAGTAACTGCTGCATCGCATTTGGTGGTTTGAATGCAGGTATTCAACTGCCGGCGCGCACCTGTTGCAGCAAAAGACCCAGGGCATTCATGACGGCATATTCGATCACATCGTTGCGGTTGCCGCGAAACTGAAAGCGGCGTGCCTGACGGTTTGCGCGGCTGCCGGTGGCGATCCAAACGGTGCCTACGGGTTTTTCGGCGGTTCCACCGTCGGGGCCGGCGATGCCGGAGATGGCCGCGCCGTAATCGGCAGGTATGCGCTGCAACAAACCGTTGAGCATAGCCTGCACAACGGCTTCCGAAACGGCCCCATATTGCCCGATGAGGTCAGCGGGCACGTCCAGCAGGTGCTGTTTTACTTCATTGGCATAGGCGACGATGCTGCCGGGGAAATAATCGGAAGCGCCGGCCACGCTGACGATGCGGGCCGCCAATGCTCCGCCGGTGCAGCTTTCGGCCACAGCTATCGATTTGCCTGCAGCGCGGAGCGCTTTTCCCAGTTCTGCTTCCAGGGAGGTGTCGTCGAAGCCGAAAACGGCATCACCCAGGCGATGCAGCAGGTTTTGTTCGGCTTCGTGCATCTGGTTGCGCAGAGCATCGGCATCTGGGGAGCTGCCTGTCAGCCGCAGGCGCACCACGGAGTAATGGGGCAAATAAGCCAGGCTGATGGCCGGCGGCAAGCTGCGTTCTATGTCGGCGATGCGTTCGGCAATGGCCGATTCGCCCATACCGAAGATGTGGAGCGTGCGCGAAAGCAACGGGGAAGGCGGAAGTTTTTGTTGCAGGCGGGGCAGCACCTGTTCGGTGAACATGGGCTTGAGTTCAAACGGCACCCCCGGCAGGGCAATGATGTGTTTTCCCCCTTCCTCAATCCAAATTCCCCAGGCGGTGCCGAAGGCATTGGGCAGAAGCGTGCTGCGTTCGGGCAGCAGGGCCTGGTTGCGGTTGATTTCGGGCATCGTACGACCCAGCCTCCGGAAATGCGCTTGCACGGCTTCCATGACGTGGGGATAAAAAATGAGCGGACGGCCGTAGCGTTCGGCAAGGGCCGGCTTGGTGCAGTCGTCGGAGGTGGGGCCCAGGCCGCCGCTCAGCAGGATGACGGTGCCCTGCTGCTCGGCCAGATGCAAGGCGTGAACGATTTCCGGAATGCTGTCGGCGGCAGAAAGTTTCATGCGCACTTTCAACCCTATGGAGGCCAGTCCGCGGGCCAGAAAAGCGCTGTTGGTGTCCACCGTCAGACCGGACAACAATTCGTTTCCTATGGTAACGAGAACAGCGGCGTGTTCCATAGCGCTCAAAGGTAGCGGGACGGCCCCAGCAGCTGTGGCATGTTTTTTATTTCTTTAGTGGCTTAAAAAGATGAAAACGATTTTCGCCCTATTGGCTGCCGTGGCCTGGCCGCTGCTTTCCTGTTCGCACCCTTTTTTAACGGAGCGGCTCACCAAGCAGACGGCATCTGCAGCCGTTGATCAACCCTCGCAGGCATTAAAGCAGCTTCTGGATGTAGCCGTTCAGGAAGCAGCCA
Source organism: Chitinophagales bacterium (assembly GCA_025057275.1). Taxonomy (GTDB): domain Bacteria; phylum Bacteroidota; class Bacteroidia; order Chitinophagales; family UBA10324; genus JANWXQ01. Next base: position 1,139 of record JANWXQ010000083.1, on the reverse strand, counting down.
AAAAGTTGTCGGCACCGGACGGATATTTCAAAAACCAGGCGATAAAAATTCTGTTGCCGCCCGAAGCTAAAGATGTGGAAAAGACCTTGCGCCAACTGGGAATGGGCAAATTGGTTGACGATGCCATTTTAAGTATGAACCGGGCTGCCGAAGATGCGGCCAAGCAGGCCGTGCCGGTATTTGCCGATGCCATCAAGAAAATGACGCTGACCGATGTGCAGCAGATCGTCAGCGGAACGCCGGATGCTGCCACGCAGTTTCTGAAAAAGGCCACTTATTCCCAACTGAAAACCCGGTACACGCCCATCGTGGATCAGGCGCTGAAAAAATCACAGGCCACCAAATACTGGAAGGACATTTTTACCCGCTACAACAAGATTCCCGGGGTTAAAAAGGTGAATCCCAACCTGAGCGAGCATGTCGTTACCAAAGCGTTGGACGGGTTTTTCCAGCAGCTTGCCCAGGAGGAAAAGAAAATCCGCCAAAACCCGGAAGCCACGGCCAATGAGCTGATCCGGTGGCTTTTCGGCAAGTAAGGGATCGGACATTGGTGTTCTTCCTTCTGCCCTGAGGCTGTTCGTTTGCCTGAGCTCGGGCGGACTGTTTACAGCTTGTGGAAAACGGGTTCTTTTTACGTTTCTACCCGTAAAAGATAATATGCCGGTAACATGGCTGCTATTGCGGGCAAGAGTCTATATTAGGACCTTTGCTGCAACAAGCAACCCATTTTCGTTTACCCCAAAACCAATTGCCATGAGTAAACCTTTCCCCCTACTGAAGGCTGCGGTATTTGTGATCGGCGCAGGCCTGCTGTGTTCGTCGCATGTTCTTTTTGGACAGATCTATTATCCCGAAGGATTGAACATGCCCGGCGCCTACAACGGCTGGGCCAATCCGCCGACCAACGTCAAGTTTGCCAATCCCAATCAGGTGGCGGGAGGGCAGCTGAATGTTCATCCGCTGCTGCTGGGCCAGCGCATCTGGCAAACGAAGTTCCATGCCAACACCAGCGGGGGCGACATTGTCGGTGGAACGTATGGCTTTTTGTTCACCTCCGGGCCCCTGAGCAATCCGTGGCTAAACAAATGGGGAGGCGTTACCTCGTGGACGCTGAACATTCCCAACAATGTGTTTATCGG
>JANWXQ010000092.1 GCA_025057275.1 Chitinophagales bacterium | reverse complement strand
TATCCCAATCCCAGCGAAGGCCAGTTCACTGTTGAGGTCGCCCTGGGTCAGTCGGAATTGCTTGGCATTGAACTGTGGAACAAACTGGGGCAGCGCCTTTCGGTGATTCGCGAACCTTCCGTGGTTTTGGCCGGAACGTATCGTGTGCCGGTCAATGCCCCCGTTGCCGGAATGTACCTGGTCCGGCTTCAGGTGGGTGATCGGGTGAATTGGTTCAAGTTGGTGGTTACGCAGTAAAGTCTGTGCGATCCGGGGGCTGGCGCACAGCGCCAGCCCCCGGATTTTTTTTGATCATTTTTTGTCACGAACTTGCTGCGGCCTTCACAAAGCACTCGCCTATTCCGTACCGGTCGGATAGAAGGCATTGCGAAAATGGCGCACTACCGGTGTGCTGCCGCCAAATGTGATGGCGATGACATCAAAGCGGACATCTTTTTTCAAGCCATACATCTGCACATATTGTTCTGCAGCTTCGGTCAGAAACCGTTGTTTGTCTGATCCCACTGCTTGTTCCGGCCAGCCATAAGCATCCGATTGCCGGGCTTTTACTTCCACAAACACGAGCACCTCTCCCTCCAGGGCAATCAGGTCAATTTCCTGATGGCCGTAGCGCCAGTTGCGCGCGCAAATGCGAAACCCTTTTTGCACCAGAAAATCTTCTGCTATTTTTTCACCCCTGATTCCCAGCTTTTTACGCGAAGCCACAAAAAATTTTTAATAACCTTGCGGAAAAATCCAATATACGTTACGTTTAACTACGCAAAAACAACTTGCTCCGGCCATGATGGATAAATGGATTGCCTCGTTTCCAGATCAGCTAAAGGAAGCCGTTGAAATCGGCAACAAAGCTGCACTTACTCCCCTGCGGAAAGAAATCCGCAACATTGTCGTTGCCGGCATGGGTGGGTCGGGAATTGGCGGTGACCTGGTCAAAGGCATGGTGGCCACCAAACTCAGTGTGCCGCTCGTGGTGATCAAAGATTATTTTCTTCCTTATTGGGTAGATGAGCACAGCCTGTTGATTGCCAGTTCGTATTCCGGCAATACGGAAGAAACCATCCACGTTTTGGAGGAAGCCATTCGCCGCCAGTGCAAAATCGTTTGCATTTCTTCCGGCGGCTCGGTAGAACGTCTGGCAGCCACTGCCGGGCTGGACTACATCCGCATTCCCGCAGGCATGCCACCGCGGGCCTGCTTGGGCTACTCCTTTGTGCAGCAGTTGTTTGTGCTCAAACGCTACAACTTCATTGACGACGGTTTTCTGGTTGGACTCAATCAGGCTTCGCGCCTGCTGATCAAAGAGCAAAAGCGCATTATCCGGCAGGCCAAATCGCTGGCCCGGAAAATGAATCGGAAACTGCCCGTTCTGTACAGTACTACCGAGCTGGAAGCCGTTGCTTTACGCTGGCGCCAGCAGATTAATGAAAATTCTAAAATGTTGTGCTGGCACCATGTATTGCCGGAAATGAACCATAACGAACTGGTCGGCTGGCGCACTCCGGGAAAATACGCCGTCGTGTTTCTGCGCAGTGAAACCGATTATTCCCGCAACCAGCAGCGCATCAACATTGCCCGCAACATCATCACCCAGTACACCAAGCACATCATGGAAGTATGGGCCAAAGGCGACAGCTACGTGGAACGCGTGCTCTACCTTATTCACCTGGGGGATTGGTTGTCGTACTATCTGGCCGAACGGCGCAGCGTAGACCCGGTGGAAGTCAATGTCATTGATTTCCTGAAGGCGGAACTGGCCGGGTGATTTTTTTCGGAAAGAATATTTAGGCTTTTAATTTTGTCCGCGCAAGCGGTCCCGTCGCAAACGGGTTAAAAGGGAATCCGGTGGAAATCCGGAACAGTTCCCGCTGCTGTAATCCTGCGGCGCTTCGGCGCCGGGTCGGAGTGTAAACCACTGCCTGAGGGCGGGAAGGTCCGACGTCAGGAAAGTCAGAAGACCTGCCGCTTGCAGTTTACATGTTCTGCTTTCGGGCAAAAAGCAGGAATGAGCCTTGCGTTACCTCTCATTCTTCCCGGAAGCTTTTTGGGTTAACCGCTGTCGCGGGTAACGGCAGCACAAAAAAATTTTTATGAAAAAAATTTTTCTTTTCAGCTCCTTGTTCCCTTTCTGGACGGCTATGGCCCAGACGGTTCCTGCCGATACCTTACGGCAGCAGCTTCCTGAAGTGGTCATCACGCCGACGTTGCTGGAAACGCCCGCTACGGAAGTGCCCCGTAGCGTCAGCGTCGTTACCGCCCAACAGGTTCAGTTGCTTCAGCCGCTGGATCTTGCCCAGATGCTTAGCCTGCTGCCCGGAGTCAGTGTAGTAGGCAGCGGGCTCAATCCCGGAAGCAACGAAAGTGTTTTTCTGCGCGGAACCAATTCCAACCACAGTCTGCTGCTGGTAGATGGAGTACGCATCAGCGATCCCTCAACGCCCAATGGAGCGGTGGATTTCAGCGAAATGCCCATCAGCAGTTTTGGCTCGCTGGAGCTGTTGCGCGGTTCCCACAGCACCTGCTTCGGCAATGGCGCTGTTGGCGGACTTGTTTCCGTTAGTTCGCCCGGTTGGCAACGGGGCGGCGCCCAATTCGGCCTCGCTGCCACTACAGGAACCTTTGGCAACAATACGCTTTACCTGCAGCAGGAGGCGGATGCCGGTATCTCCCTCCACAACGGCTTTTACGGTCGCCTGGGATTCTATAACAAGATGGTAGATGGATTGGATGCCACCGTGGATACCATTACCAACCCCTTGGCGTTCAAAAGATTTGATAACGATGATTTCAGCCTTCAGCGCGGTATGCTGAAAGTGGGATACGAAAAAAATAAATGGAAAGCTCATGTTTTTGCTGCCCTGTCGGATCAGCAAACCGATTACGACAAGAAAGCCTTCAAATACAATAACCCCTTTGGCGAGAATCCGTTGGCTTGGTACGACGGTGACCGTACAGAGATAGATTTCAACCGCACCACCCTCGGCTACAGCCTCCAGGGGGCCATTGGGCAGCATCTGCAGTTCCGCATCTTTGGCGGCTACAGCACGCACCAGCGCAACCTCGTCGACGATTCCAGTATCGTCAGACTACCCGATATAACCGATCACACCTACAGCGCTTCCGACTACGAGGGCAACACTACCAATCACGACGCCCACTTGATCTGGAAATTTTCCGATGCCCTTACCCTGCTGGCAGGCATCGGTTATTTGCGCGAGCATATGACGTTTGCCTCTACCTACTTTTCCAACTCCTTCTGGGGGCCCTACACCTTCAATGTGTTGTTGGATACCGTTCCGGCGGCATCCATCGCTCACGCTTTTGCTCAGGCCCAGTTCAACGGAGGCTCCATCATCCCGGCCCTTCGTCCCTTTCATTTGGTAGCAGGACTGCGCTACAGCCGGCACAACCAATTTGGCAGCCATCCTGATGTTTTGATCAACCCGTCATGGAGATTTGGCCGGAATCTCATGCTCTATGCCTCCTGGTCCACAGGTTTTCAGGCTCCTTCGCTTTATCAGATGTATGCCCCCGATACTTACTACCTTTCTGACGTTACCCGCGGCAATCCCGACCTGAAGCCAGAGCAATCCGTGGCTGCCGAGCTGGGAGCCCGGCTTTTGTTCGGCGAAAAGGGCCTTTTGGAACTTGCTTATTTCCGAAATCGCATCAGCAATGCCATTGAGTACTGCTATTTGTGGGATGAGAACATCCCTGTTGACTCCTTGGGCACCGACTGGTATCGCGACGATTATCGGGGCGACACCTACCTCAATGCCGGCGAGCTGACCACACAAGGGGTGGAAGTCAGCTTGCGTCTGCCGCTTCATCGGCTTTTGGAAGTGGATGCCAACGTGACCTGGCTGGATGGAAGTTTGCTCTACGGACCTGACCTGTTGCAGTCCGAGCATGCCCAGGGACATCAGGTGCAACTGTTTTACAGCGGGGCATTCCCTTCATTGGAAGAAAACGAGGCACCTCTGGTTCGCCGTTCTTCCACCGCCAATGTGCGGCTGACCCTGCTGCCGCTTTCCTGGATCAAATTCTACACCCAGGGACGTTACGTCGGCAAGCGAAACGATATTTTTTATGATGGCTCCATCAGGCCTTTCGGTGCACAAAATGCTACTGAACTAGACAGTTATCTGCTATGGGATGCAGGTCTTTTTGTTCAGCCCGTACGCCCGCTTGCCGTAGCCCTTCGGGTAGAAAACCTGTTCAATACCACATACACCGAAATCAGCGGCTATGCCTCGCGGCCCCGCGGCTACTTCCTGTCAGCCTATTTTCAGCTTTAACTTTTGGGTTGAAATAAAACCGCTAACCGCTGCAACAGCACATATCCGCCAAAGAAAATGCCGCAATACATCAGATCGCCGAACAGCGCATTGCGGTAAAACGGCCATGCAGCCACATAGCTTTGAACAATGCCATCCCAGGTATGCGGATACATGGTTTGCGGGTAAAACAGGGCCAGATTGGTGATCAGATAAAACAAGGTAGAGGCAGTTAGCGAGGCGGCAACAATGCGTACCGGAGTAGGTCGGGAAATAATCCATTTTCCCAGGAATACGACCAGTGCAAACGAAAGGTACACCAGCCACATGCCGTCGTAAAAACCTATGAAGGCATCCGTAATCAACAGAACGGTCATGGGCATAAGCAACGCCAGACGCCGATCGCTGATCATGGACCCGCCAAACAGGGCCAGAGCCGTCACCGGGGTCACATCCCACAGCTTCAGCTCGTTGCTTAAGAGACGTAAAACAGCTGCTAATACCATCAAAAAAATAACCGGGGCATAGGGCGACGTCAGCCAGCGCTTCATGAAGCTTGCGGATTTTCGGTCAAAAATAGCGGAAATTGCCCGCTGAGGGCTGACCGATGGATTACAGGGAATTTTTATGTGAACAAAAAAACACCCTCAAAGGGTGTTGTCGGTGGGAGCTGACGGGATCGAACCGCCGACCCTCTGCTTGTAAGGCAGATGCTCTGAACCAGCTGAGCTAAGCTCCCGGAGGGCAGCAAAGATAGGGGCCATTTTCTTGTCGGCAATACCGCATGGAAGCGTAATCGCTTTGCGAAGCATTCTTGTTAACAAGGCAGGGAGCCGATAATTTCTACTTTTGAACCATGGGCGTAAAATCCGTTCTGGCCACGCCGTTTGCCAGCATGATTGCCCGACGCATCCGGCGGTGGAGCCAGGACGCCCTCCGTGCGCAGGAATACTGGCTGCATAAGCTCGTCACCGAAGGGCGCAAAACCGCTTTTGGCCGCGACCACGGCTTTCACCATATCTCCTCCTACGCCGATTTTGTGCGGCAGGTGCCCCTTCGTTCTTATGAAGATTTTCTTCCATATCTTCAAAGGATATTTAACGGCGAAAACGACGTGCTCTGGAAAGGAAAGCCGCTTTATCTGGCCAAGTCTTCCGGAACGACAGCCGGCATCAAGTATATCCCCATTACCCGTGATTCCATCTCCAATCACATTCATACAGCCCGGAACGCCCTGCTGCTTTATATTGATGAAACCGGTAAAACCGATTTTGTCAATGGACGCATGATTTTTCTTTCCGGCAGTCCAAAGCTGGAAACCATCCATGGCATACCCACCGGCCGGCTCAGCGGCATCGTCAATCACCACGTGCCCCGCTACCTGCGCCGCAATCAGTTGCCTTCCTACGAAACCAACTGCATTGATGACTGGGAGCAGAAAGTGGAACGCATCGTCGAAGAAACGCGTCGCGAAAACATGACCCTGGTCAGCGGCATTCCGCCGTGGATGCAGATGTATTTCGACCGGCTGCTGCAGGCCACCGGCGCTGCATCGGTGAAAGCAGTCTTTCCCCATCTGCAACTGGTCATTTACGGCGGGGTCAACTTCGAGCCCTACCGCAACCGCCTCCTGCAGACCATCGGGGCACCGGTTGACAGCATTGAAACCTATCCGGCATCGGAGGGATTTATTGCCTTTCAGGACAAACGCTCCGAACCCGGAATGCTGCTCAATGTGGATTCAGGGCTCTTCTTTGAGTTTGTTCCTGCACAGGAAATTCATTCGGAAAGGCCTACCCGCCTGCGCCTCGTGGATGTGGAAGTCGATGTCAATTATGCCCTCGTGCTTTCCAGTAATGCCGGTCTGTGGGCCTACGTACTGGGCGATACCGTTCGCTTCGTTTCGAAAAATCCGTACCGACTGGTGGTTACCGGACGCACCAAACATTTTATCTCCGCTTTCGGTGAACACGTGATCGCTGAAGAAGTGGAATCTGCTCTCATGCTGGCCGCAGCAGAGCACCGCTGTTCGGTGACCGAGTTTACGGTGGCTCCCCAGGTCAATCCACCTTCGGGACAATTGCCCTACCACGAATGGTTCATTGAATTTGGTAATCAGCCCGCTTCACTGGCCGAGTTTGCCCTGCGCCTGGATCAATTGATGTGTGCCAAAAACATCTATTACAACGACCTGATCACCGGACACATCCTGCAGCCACTACGCATTACCTGCATCCGACCGGGAGGCTTTATTGACTACATGAAATCCATCGGCAAGCTGGGCGGGCAAAATAAGCTGCCCCGCCTGGCCAATGACCGCACCATTGCCGATGCCTTGTCGCCCTGGATGCTTACCGCTGATGCCTGAACAGGCAATTCCTAAAATTTGCTATTTTAACAGAGCAAACGCTTTGTGCCATGCGCGAAGCCATCCGAAAGATCGAAAAAGAAGAGCTGGACCGTTACCGCTTCGTTAACTATGAAGTGCTCGATTCCGAGACGGAAATCCGCAACCGGCAGAGATTACTGGAAGAAGCCATGTTGTTAGGGAATGGCGAGCGGCAAAAGGTGCGGTTGATTATGGAAACTACCGAAGGTCCGGTCATGGTGGAAACCACCGTGTGGGAAACTTCGGATTCCCACATTGAACTCAAAGGAGGCCGCGATATTCCCGTATGCTGCATCCGCGAGGTCATCCTCTGAAGCATCAGCGGACCAGGTAGAGCATATCTTTCAGCTCCCATTTTTCCATCCAGGGGCCGCCGTAGTTGTCTTCGGCATACAGAAACATTTTCTGTACCGGATCATAAACCAGGAGGTCGCCGCTGTCGTCCACCTGGTTCACGTATTGCGATGGGAAATACAGGAAAAGATAACACGGACTGATGCTGCCGTCGTTCAGATGGGAGCTCAGGTTGAATTTGTTCACCATCTTGTGGCGGTAGGGATAGTCTTTTATCACCTTGTCGCTGATCAGCGGTTTCTTTTCCAACATGATGGTGCCGTCCGAATAAGCTTCGTTGAACAACATGGTTTTGTCCTGAATCTGAGGGGCAAGGCTACTGATACGGTCGCGCACCGAATCCTTTACCGAACCCTTGATGTTATTGCTCAGGATGAGGTTCAATGACTGATTCAGGTAAGCAATCAGCATTTCGGCCTCGAACATGCCGGCCGTTTCTTCGGCCCGATCCGGCGAAAACCGATACGCACTGATCACTTTAGGTCCGGTCAGGGCAGGAGTGAACAGAAATTTGCTTTGTTTCACTCCACCCTGAATGAGCATGAAGATGAGCTCTTTTTTTGCCGCCAGATCGCTGCTTGTGGCCAGCCGCATGGCCGTCCCCTTGTCTTCGCGGCACTGGGCAAAAAAGAACAGGTTTTTGTCGCTGCCAATAAACGAATCGGCCTGACTGAGGTGAATGAGGCGATAGGGGCGCACGGTCCAATGCTCTTCCATGACGCGCGCCAGCCATTGATTGTAGGCATCGTCATCTGTGGCCAACACAAACACGGTGCCGTTCATTAATGCCTTCATGGCCGGCTGGTTGACGTCTTTGCTCACCAACTGACTGTGTACGCTTTCGGCAGCGAAAACAAGCAACAGCCAAGCGATAACAAAACGCCTCATGGGTGCCGGGTTTTGACGGCGTCAAACCTAAGGGAAATTTTCTGCCGGGCGGATAGCCACCACTGACCTGTGCATGCACTGGAAAAACAAAAAGCCGCCCACGCGGCTTTCGTATCGGGTGCCGAAGGAGAGATTCGAACTCTCACGCCCTTGCGGGCACTGCGCCCTGAACACAGCGTGTCTGCCAGTTTCACCACTTCGGCGCGCGGGCAAAGATAGCAATGGCAACCGTTGCCCCGCAACTTCAAAGCTCACCGGTTTACCTTCGCATCATGATTTATCAGCACATCACAGGGCTGATCGGCAACACTCCGCTGGTGCAGTTGCATCGCGTGGTGGCCGATGTGCCGGCTCCTGTTTGGGCCAAGGTGGAATGGTTCAATCCCGGCCATTCCATCAAAGACCGTATCGCCCTAAAAATGATAGAAGAAGCGGAGAAAAAAGGATGGCTCAGGCCCGGCGGTACCATTATTGAAGGTACCAGCGGCAACACCGGCATGGGTCTGGCCCTGGTAGCTATTCAAAAAGGCTATCGCTGCATTTTCACTACTACCGACAAGCAATCCAAAGAAAAGGTGGATATCCTGAAGGCATTGGGCGCCGAAGTCATCGTTTGCCCGACCAACGTGGATGCCGACGACCCGCGTTCCTATTATTCCGTAGCCCGACGCCTGAGCGAACAAATCCCCAACAGCTGGTACGTTAACCAATACGATAATCTGGACAACCGGCAGGCTCATTACGAAACCACCGGACCAGAGATTTGGGAACAAACCGAAGGCCGCATCACCCATCTGGTGGCCGGCGCCGGCACGGGAGGCACCATCACCGGCATAGCCATGTTTCTGAAAGAAAAAAATCCGGCAATAAAAGTTTGGGCTGTGGATACGTACGGATCCACGTTAAAAGCCTATCACGAGACCGGACAGATAGATCCAAATGAAATTTATCCTTACCTCACCGAAGGAATAGGGGAGGACATCATACCTGCCAACTACGATTTTTCGCTTATTGACCATTTTGAAAAAGTGACCGATCGCGATGCCGCACTCATGGCCCGCGAAATCACCCGCCGTGAGGGCATCTTTGTGGGCTACAGCAGTGGCAGCGCCGTGCAGGCCATCCGCCAGTTAAAACACCAGTTGCGCCCTGACCATCGGGTGGTGGTCATTTTTCCTGACCACGGCAGCCGTTACATAGGAAAAATTTACAACGATGAATGGATGCGGGACCGGGGTTGGCTGCGGGCCGCCTCGGCCGCTGACCTGACGGGCGCCCGTCCGCTGATTTCCGTTGACCGGCATGCCCCGGTAGCCGAAATCATCCGTCTGCTGACGAACCATGGCATCGATCAGGTTCCCGTTATGGACGGGCAGACGCCTGTGGGCAGCATCTCCGAATCCGCCATCCTAAACCACCTGCTGGCCGATGCTTTGGTACGCAACCAGCCGGTGGAAACCATCATGGATCCTCCGTTTCCTGTCGTTAGCGATGATGCCGGAATAGAAACCGTCAGCTCCCTGCTGCAGCAGCATCAGGCCGTGCTGGTGCGTGATGCCGCAGGCAACCTGCACATCGTTACCAAAACCGATCTGATGAAAGCCCTGGCATGTTAGCCGATCACGGACAGGCTGTGGTTCAATGGCCGGGTAAGCGTCAGCCGTGCTGCCCGCCTCGGCGCATCGTTTCGCTCGTTCCCTCATTAACCGAATTGCTGGCCGATCTGGGGCTTGAACAAGACGTAGTGGGCATTACGAAATTCTGTGAGCGACCCGCCCAATGGCGGCGCGCCAAAACCATCGTAGGCGGTACAAAAGCTATTAAGATAGATCGCATAGTGGCCTTGCGTCCCGACTTGGTGTTGGCAAATAAGGAAGAAAACGTCAAAGAGCAGATCATGGAGCTGGCCGCTCATGTGCCGGTTTTGCTGACGGATATCCATACGGCCGGCGATGCCCTTCAAATGATCCAAGCCATAGCTGCCTGCACCTGCACCGCCGAACGAGGCAACCACCTGGTTGCAGCCATTGAGAGCGATTTAAAAATGCTGCGCAACCTGTCGCCCATTCGCGCAGCATACCTCATCTGGCATAATCCCATCATGGCTGCCGGCGGCGATACGTTTATCAGCAACATGATGCAGCATGCCGGCTTTAAGAATGTCTTTGAAAACAGGGATCGGTATCCGAAACTGGAGGCGCATCAACTGGGTGAGGCCAATCCGGATTGGTTGCTGCTCTCGTCTGAACCGTTTCCTTTTTCACAAAAGCATGTACCGTTTTATCAAGAGCTGCTGCCGGCGAGCCGCATCGTTTTGGTGGATGGCCAGATGTTCAGTTGGTATGGCAGCCGCATGCAACATTTTGTAGCCTATGTACGACACCTGCGTCAGGCCAATTGATTGCCATGGTACGCGCGATGCAGGTTGCTGGGTTATCTTTGCTGCCGTAAATTTTTCCCCATGACCACTGCTACCCAAACTGCCAGCCGCATGGCGTCCATTCTGGGCGATCAGGCAGCCTATCTGCTGGAGCATACTTGCAAAACGGTTGATAAAAAGCTCCTGCACGTACCGGGCCCTGACTTCGTTGACCGCATCTGGGCGCAATCCAACCGAAACAATCAGGTGTTGCGCAGCCTGCAGACCCTTTTCCAGAGCGGACGGCTGGCAGGTACCGGCTACCTGAGCATTCTGCCCGTAGACCAGGGAGTGGAGCACAGTGGAGGGGCTTCCTTTGCTCCCAACCCTATTTATTTTGACCCGGAAAACATCGTAAAACTTGCTATAGAAGGGGGCTGTAATGCAGTGGCCTCGACATTTGGCGTGCTGGCTGCCGTTTCCCGTAGGTATGCGCATAAAATTCCGTTCATCGTCAAATTCAACCACAACGAGTTTCTCACCTATCCCAACAAATACGACCAGATCCTTTTCGGCAGTGTGCGTGAGGCCTGGAATCTGGGCGCCGTAGCCGTTGGGGCCACCATCTATTTTGGCAGCGAAGAATCATCACGACAGATTCAGGAAGTCAGCGAGGCCTTTGAGCTGGCTCATGAACTGGGCATGGCCACCATTCTGTGGTGCTACCTGCGCAATTCTGCATTTAAGAAAGACGGCGTGGACTACCACACCAGCGCTGACCTTACCGGCCAGGCCAATCACCTGGGGGTCACCATTCAGGCCGATATCGTCAAGCAGAAGCTGCCGACCAACAACGGCGGCTATGAAGCGCTTAAGTTCGGAAAAACCCATGCCAAGGTGTACAGCGAGCTGTCCAGCGACCATCCCATTGACCTGTGCCGGTATCAGGTAGTGAACAACTACATGGGCCGCGTGGGCCTGATCAACAGCGGCGGCGAATCCAAAGGAGCCAGCGATCTGGCTGAAGCTGTTTTTACTGCCGTGGTCAACAAGCGGGCTGGCGGCATGGGCCTCATTTCCGGCCGCAAGGCATTTCAGAAACCCATGAACGAAGGGGTGGCCCTGCTCAATGCCATCCAGGACGTTTATCTGGACAAAACCATCACCTTGGCCTGATAGCCAAGGAAAGTTAGTTGGCTTCTTAATGCACAGGCGCAGCCGCTTTCAATTCGGAAAGCTGCTGTTTTAGCTGTGCGTTTTCGGCTTCCAGTTTTTTTA
>JANWXQ010000019.1 GCA_025057275.1 Chitinophagales bacterium | reverse complement strand
ATAGACGATGTCGTCGCCGTCGATGCGTGCGTTGAGGATGGGATACGCCTTAAGTGCATAACAGCAGGCTTTGATGAAAAAACTCATCAATCCCAGGCCCACCCCGTGCTTTTGCTGAAACGCTTCCTTGTAGCGGCTGCGTAACTGCATGATGTTTTTCATGTCCACTTCGTTAAAAGTGGTCAGCATGGCCGTAGTATTCCGGGCGGCCACCAAATGCTTGCTGATGGTTTTTCGCAGCGTGCTCATGCGCTCGCGGCGTTCGCTGCGCATCGAAGGCTGCGGAGCAGGGCCACGTTCCATGGCCGTGAGCACATCGGCTTTGGTAATGCGGCCTTTCTTTCCGCTGCCTTCCTGAAGTTCTATACCGGTTTCCCGCATCAGCTTAGCAGCAGCAGGCGATGCCACCGACAATGGGGGGGTCGCTTCGTTTACCGGAACCTCTGCCGGTGGTTGCGGCCGCTTGGTTGGTTCTTCATCATTTTTCTGCCCGTTGCCGGCGGCAGCCTCATTGATCTCCACAGGCTCTATAGTGGCCAGCAGGTCGCCGATGGCCAATACATGGCCTGCCTGCGCCACGATCCGGAGGCGACCAGCCTTTTCAGCCGGAAGCTCATTGGTAGCCTTTTCACTTTCCAATTCGCAAATGGGTTCATCCAAAGCCACCAGATCGCCATCCTGCTTGAGCCAACGCACCAGCGTTACCTCAGTGATGGATTCACCAAAAGAAGGAACCCGCACTTCAACCATAAGACAACGTGGGCAAAAATAACCTTTTGCCCTAGGCAGAAATTTAAGCCCTTCCCACCAGCTTGGTAACCGCAAACAGTCAGCCTGACTGCTTGTAGCGGATTATTTCGAAGAAACTACACCGGCTTTTTTTTGTTCAAAGTGACCGATATGCGCAGCTACCAATATCGCCAATGCAATAATAGTAATGTTTTTTATAATATAATGGCCGGCCAACGTAGGCACCATAAAACCTTTCCAGGTAAACTGAGGCAACAGCACCAAAGGTCCAAACGTAGTGATCAGATGAGGAATCAACAGATACAAGGCTAAACGCTCCAGGCCCGGTATGAGAAAAATGATTCCCAGCAACATTTCAAAGCTGCCGAAAAACAACAAAAAAGAGTTAAAGGGAATAAAACTCATGGTTCGGGACCAAAGTTCGTGGACGATCGCCTCGGCAGGACTGTAGCCCAAAACCTTCAGCAGACCAAAATAGAAATAGACAACAAAAAAGGACAGGCGCGCCAAAAGAAAGCAGGCTTTTCGTAATGTTTCGGTCATGACGGAAAAATCCGGTAAAATCGCCGGCGGCTAAAATAAACGGTTCTTCCCGGCATGAGCCTAAGCAAAATCAGTTGGTGAAATTCTGCCTTTATGCGTTCTTGTTTCGATCACACACACCGCTCTACCGGGCGTGTAGTTCCTTGCCGGAGAAGCGATAGCGAATGGGGTTTTCCACGCGATTGTCAAAGTCGGCAAGGCCGTAAATGCTGTCGGCCACAACGGTAAAATTCCACAGCATTGTACCGTTGAGTTTGCTGCGATGTAAAGCCGAACCGGTGATGCGGTTGGCTTTGCTCCTGAACTGATACGTTGCTGGAGCAAAGCCGTATTTTCTGGCTGTGGCAAAGTGCAACTGTCCGTTTCGGAACGATAGGGTATCGCGTTCGGCAGGCAGCTCATTTTCGTAGAGCTGTATGGCGTAACTCCGGCCATCCAGCGGCGCCTGCGCTGCAGCGGCAAAACCCATTACCAGCAGAAAAAACAACGCCGGCAGCATGCTACTAAGGTAGCATATTTTGCAGGGCGCCTGTTAAGGCGCAATGGCTGTATTAGTTTATTTTTGATAAAAACCAGCCTCCTATGTGTCAGTGTGCCAGGTTTCGTTTTGTATTCTTTTTTACCCTGATGCCCTTCGGTGTTATCGCTGCGCGTCCGGAATTTTACCGTTTACAGGTTCCAGGCTTTGTAGAAAACACCGGATTGGTGCGCGACCCGCACGGTATCACCATAAAAACCATTCAGTATTTCTTCACATCTCAAGGTTTTCATCTCGCCTTAACCGACAAAGGCTTCAGTGCGGAATGGCTCAATGCCCTGCCTTCGCCGGAGGTATCAACTGAAGACTATCCTGATCCTGAACGGGAATGGACCCTTGCCCACCGGGTGGATTTTCACTTGACGGACATCAGTAGTCCGATAAAATGGCAGGCTACAGGCCAGCGGGTATGCGAAGTGCATTGCTACCAGAACACCTTGCCGCACGGCGGCTTTGAACAGGTCGGCGTCTTCGATGAAATCACCGGCCGCAATGTGTATCCGGGCATTGATCTGGTGTTTCGCTACGATGCTGCACGCGGCCTGCATTACCATTTTGTTGTGCATCCGGATGGTGATGCTTCACGGATCGGGCTTGACCTTTTGGGAGCAGAGCGCTACTTCCTCAATGAGAACGGAGCCCTGGAAGTGTATACCGGCGGCGGAGGTCTCCAGCATTCAGCTCCGCTGACCATTCGCCTGAGCGATCGTAGGCCTGTGGCTACTTCGTTTGTCATCCGAAACGGCCGTTTGGGCTTTCGGGTAAATGAATCCGAAGTTCGCGGGCAGCTGTATGTGATTGATCCGACACTGATCTGGAGTTCGTTGCTTGGCGGCACCGAAGATGACTTCTCCGGAGAAGCTGCCGGTGACAACAAGTTCAAAGCCATCCTGTCGGGCCACACGCCCAGCACCACCTTTATTGCCACAACCGGTGCCTACCAGACGGTTTATGCCGGCGGGGAATACGACATTTTCTGCGCCAAATTCAAAACTTCAGGGGCCATGGAATGGTGCACCTATTTCGGAGGCAGCAAAAAAGACATCAACTACGGCGTGGCCCTTGATTACAGCACCAACAGCAACGGTATTGTTTTATTCGGCAATTCCATCAGCGATTCAGCAGTTACCACAGCCGACGCCTATCAAACCCAGCCCGCAGGTAAAGGCGACATTCTGATCACCAAATTCAAAGGCAACGGCACGCTGAGCTGGAGCACCTACATGGGCGGTCCCTATCAGGAGCATGCGCGACAGGGGGTAGTGGATGGAAAAGGCGACATTTATTTCACCGGCACCACGAAAAGTCAGCATCAGATAGCCACGCCCGGCAGCGCCTTTCCCACATATCAGGGTGGTGAAGGCGATGCCTATGTGGCCAAATTCAGTAAGAACGGCACACGCCTATGGGCATCGTACATTGGCGGCAACGGTGAAGACCGCCACCATGCCATTTGCCTGGATTCCTATGGCAACATTTACCTGCACGGCACTACGGAAAGCAGTGCCGGACTGGCTACGCCGGGCACCCATCAGACCATTTACGGCGGCAACACCGATGCATTCCTCTCCCGCTTTGATACAACGGGTACGTTTTACTGGAACACCTATTTCGGAGGCAGCGGTGAAGATATGGGGCGCGGTATCGTTGCTGACGGGGCCGGCAATGTTTATATCTGCGGTTTTACGTTCAGCATATCGGGCATTGCCTCGGCCAATGCGTTTCAGCCGGCCTGGACAGCCGGTTACAACATCGGTGGCTATCCGCTTTTCGACGGATACATCGCCAAATTCACTCCTTCCGGAAAGCAGATTTGGGGCACCTACTGCGGGGGTCAGGAAAACGATGTACTCAATGCCGTAACGTTTGACCAGAACGAGAAACTCTATACCGTAGGTAAAACCCGCAGTCTCACCCACATTGCGACTTCCGGCAGCTTTCAGGAACAAATCGGCGGCGCCCAGGATGCCATGATTGTCAAGATGGATACGGCAGGGAACCGGATTTGGGGCACCTATGTCGGTGGTTTGCTCGACGATGCCTTTAACGGGGGCCGCATCGGTCCGGACAACATGTTGTATCTGGCAGTGGACTCAGACGGTAAGCTGCCCTTAAGCCCGGGAGCACATCAAACAACTATTCAAGGCAACAGCGAAGCCGGAGCCATGAAAATGGATGTGCAGGATAATTGCCTGGATGTTTACGAGCCCAATGAATCACTTACCGCAGCGTATAGGATTGCTCCTTTTTCCGATACATCGCTGTTCGGTTTCAGTGGCAGCATTGCTTCCGCTGCTGATGCCGACTGGTTCAGTTTTAAGGTCAACCCCACCCATATTAAGGTTCAGCTGACGGGGTTAACCCAGGATTACGACCTGAAGCTCTACAAGAAAAACGGCCAACTGCTCTTCACGTCGGCCAATAGCGGAACAACTCCGGAAGTTCTTGTGTACAATTCCGCACCCAAGGGAACCTATTATGTGGAAGTGGTTCATGCTTCCACCGCATTTGACCCTGCTGACTGCTACCAGTTAAAGGTGATGACTCAAACTGCACCCTGGCGCGAAGGGCTTTTTACTGTTGCCTCGCATGGGGAGTCCATGACTTTATCGCTGTGGCCTGTGCCGGCATCCACCATGCTGCGCATCAGCATCAGCACGCCCGAAGACCTGCCGGTTTCCATCCTGATTACCGACCTTTCCGGCCGACACCTGGGCACGCTGTTCGCTCAGCCGCTTGAGGGCGCAGTGCAACTGGAATGGCCGGTACGACATCTGCCTCAGGGAACCTATCTGGTTCATTGTCGCCAGGGGGAAAGCAGCCTGAGCGGGCTGTTTATGGTAGGCCATTAACCTGCGTCCTCATGCCGTCATCGGCTAATTTTGGACGGCATGTCATCGTTTACCTACCTGACGCAGGCCGAACCCGGCTACGTGGAAAGCCTCTACGAGCAATACCGCCAGGATCCTGCATCCATTGACGAAGAGTGGCGCAAGTTTTTTGAAGGTTTTGATTTTGCCGTACGCCTACTGGACGGAGGTGGCTTGGCAGGTCCTGCAACCCAACAGCCTGCAGAAACGCCACCCGCGCCTGAGGATCTGTCGGCCGATACGGTAGCTAAGGAATTTCAGGTAGCGCATCTGATTTCGGCGTACCGCGCGAAAGGCCATCTGGTGGCCCGCACCAATCCTATACGGCCGCGTAAAGACCGAAAGGCCAACCTGCATCTGTCGTTCTTTCACCTGAATGAATCGGATCTGGACAAATCTTTCTATGCCGGCGAGCTGCTTCGTATGGGCCGGACATCGTTACGCCGGATTTTGGAACGATTGAACAAGATCTACTGCGGAAGCATCGGCATTGAGTACACCTACCTCACCGATCCTGACGAACTTTATTGGCTGCAGCGCGTGTACGAATACGGCGTCACGTCGTTTCGATTTCCCCTGGAAAAAAAGAAACGCATTCTTCAGAAGCTGAACGACGCCGTGGTGTTTGAAAAGTTTTTGGGCACCAAATACGTCGGGCAAAAGCGGTTTTCTCTGGAGGGAGGGGAAACCACCATTCCGGCTCTGGATGCCTTGGTGAACCGTTGTGCCGAGTTGGGCGCAGAAGAAATCGTGCTGGGCATGGCCCATCGTGGCCGCCTGAATGTGCTGGCCAACCTGATGGGCAAAACGTATGAAAACATATTTAATGAGTTTGAGGGAACCGTGCTGCCGGACCAAACCATGGGCGACGGCGACGTCAAGTACCATCTGGGGTATTCCTCCGAGTTGCAGACACCCTCAGGCCGCAGCATCCATGTGAAGCTGGCGCCGAATCCATCCCATCTGGAATCGGTAAATCCTGTTGTAGCCGGCTTTGCCCGGGCCAAAGCAGACATCCTGTACCACGGCGACTTTAATCGGGTGGTGCCCGTGCTGATCCATGGCGATGCGGCGATTGCCGGTCAGGGCGTGGTGTACGAATGCCTGCAGATGAGTCAGCTTCCGGGTTATCATGTTGGCGGTACCATTCACTTTGTGATCAACAATCAAATCGGATTTACCACCGACTTTGATGATGCCCGGTCGTCGTTCTATTGCACCAGCCTAGCCGCTACGGTTCAGGCGCCGGTGCTGCATGTGAACGGCGATGATCCTGAAGCTGTCGTTTTTTCCATAGAGCTGGCTGCCGACTTCCGCAACCGCTTTCATAAAGACGTGTTCGTTGACATGGTTTGCTACCGCCGCCATGGCCACAACGAGGGGGATGATCCAAAATACACCCAGCCCCGGTTGTACGACCTGATTGCCCGGCATCCCAATCCCAGAGAAATCTACACGCAGGTCCTGATTGACCGCGGCGACATCGAAGCCGAGCTGGCCCGGGAAATGAACAACAGTTTCTGGAAGCAACTGCAGGAGCGCCTGGATTTTGTCAAGCAGCATCCGTTGCCTTATACCTACCAGCCGCCCGAGCTGGCCTGGCGCCGGTTGCGGCGGGCCACCCCAGACGATTTCAGCGCATCGCCGGTAACGGCCGTTGAGGAAGCTGTCATCCATCACGTAGCGCAGCACCTGACTACGGTTCCCGATGACATTGATGCCTTGCCCAAGGTACGCCAGCTGATGGCCAAGCAGCGCACGGCATTTGAGGAAAACCGGGTGGACTGGGCCATGGCAGAACTGCTTGCCTACGGCACCCTCATGTTGGAAGGCAACGACATCCGGCTCAGCGGGCAAGATTCTGTGCGCGGCACGTTTAGCCACCGGCATGCCGTCATCTACGATCAGAGCGGCACCCGCTTTTACAACCGGTTGGAAAGCCTGCCGCCGGTTGCCGGGCGGGAAGGTACTTCCGTGGGCCGTTTCCGTATTTACAACAGCCTGCTCAGTGAATTCGGTGTGCTTGGCTTTGAATACGGTTATTCCCTGGCCACCCCTGACGCCCTGGTGCTGTGGGAAGCGCAGTTCGGCGATTTCAGCAACGGCGCTCAGACCGTTATCGACCAGTTCATCAGCAGCGGCGAAAGCAAATGGAACCGCATGAGTGGTCTGGTGCTGTTGTTGCCGCATGGATACGAGGGGCAGGGTGCTGAACATTCCAGCGCCCGGTTAGAACGATTTCTTCAGCTCAGCGCTGACTTGAACTGGTGCGTCATCAATCCGACCACACCGGCCAACTTCTTTCATGCCCTGCGTCGCCAATTGGCGCGTCCCTTCCGAAAGCCCCTGGTAGTGATGAGTCCCAAAAGCCTGCTGCGCCACCCGCGCTGCATCAGCAAACGCGAAGCATTCAGTAGCGGCGGTTTCCAGGAAGTGTTGGATGATGCTTCGGTCACCAACCGGAATTCGATTCGTCGGGTGCTTCTGTGTTCGGGAAAGATTTTCTATGAACTGCAGGAACAGAAGGAGCGCCTGGGGCGTAATGATGTGGCGTTGGTTCGTTTGGAACAACTCTATCCGCTGCCGGTTGCCCAACTGGAACGCCTGACCGGACAATACCGCGCGGCCACCTTCATCTGGGTTCAGGAAGAACCCTACAACATGGGTGCCTATGCTTTTTTGAAGATGAACTGGAAGCTTCGCGACAAAGAGCTGTACGGGATTACGCGCAAGGCAGCAGCAGCTCCTGCCACCGGCTTTTACAAACTGCATGTCCAGGAGCAGGAGGAAATCATCCGCAAGGCATTTGAATAGCGATTACGGCTTTCCTACTTTTCTTCCAAAAAAATTTTGCCATGCGTTTTCTGCGTTTCCTGCTATGGTGCTGGCTGATGGGCCTGCCGCTTGGCCTCGCTGCGCAAAAAAGCAAATGGATACCGGCCAAAAAACTGGCCGTAGAATCCATAGAACGGCACAGGCATGAACTCATCGCCCTGAGCGACAGCGTCTGGGCCTTTGCGGAACTGGCATTCCGGGAGCATCGTTCCGCACGCATACTGGCTGATTATGCCGAGCAAAAGGGTTTCAGCGTGCAGCGTGGCGTGGCCGGCATGCCCACGGCGTTCGTCGCCACCTATGGATCCGGCAAACCGATCATCGGCATTCTCGGTGAATTCGACGCGCTGCCTGGTCTTTCTCAGGAGGCTGTGCCGAAGAGGCAGGAACGCATCCCGGGAGGCACGGGTCATGGCTGTGGTCATAATATGTTTGGCGCCGGTAGCATGGGCGCAGCTTTGGCCATCAAGGAATTGATGGAACGCAACATGCTGCAAGGCACCATACGCTATTACGGCACTCCGGCCGAAGAAGACGGCAGTGGCAAGGTGTATATGGCCCGCGCCGGACTATTTGATGACCTGGATGTATGCCTGGACTGGCATCCCGATTACAGCAACAAGGCCAACGTGCAAAGCTCTCAGGCCATCACCGACTGGACCGTTACGTTCCGCGGGCGCAGCGCCCATGCTGCTTCTGATCCCTGGAACGGCCGCAGTGCTTTGGATGCAGCCGAATTGTTTGCCATCGGCATCAATTACCTGCGCGAGCATGTGAAGCCATCGGTGCGGATTCACTACGTGTACTCCTCGGCAGGCAACGTGCCCAATGTGGTTCCGGAAGAAGCATCCGTTTGGATCTGGCTGCGCGATTCCAAACGCAGCGGGGTTTCCGAACTGGAGCAACGGATGAAGCAAATTGCGCAGGGAGCAGCGCTGATGGCCGGCGTGGATGTTTCACTGCAGCTGAACAACGGATTGTATGAGTTGCTGATTAATGAAACTGGCGCTCGCGCCCTGCAGCGCAACATGGAACTGGTGGGCCCGATTACCTACACGCCGGAAGAGCTGGCTTTTGCCGAACAAATCATGAAGGAATACGGATTGCCGTTCAAAGGATTGGATGGCAGCATAAAGCCGTTGGAACAAACCAAAGAAGACCCCGACGGCGGCTCTACCGATGTGGGCGATGTCAGCTGGATCGTTCCCGAAATCACGTTGCTGGCCACCACAGCGCCTTACGAAGCACCATGGCATTCCTGGATCGTAGTGGCCTGTGGTGGCATGTCCATCGGTCATAAGGGCATGTTGTTTGCCGCAAAGGTGCTGGCGCTCACTATGGTAGATCTGTTTCAGCAGCCGCAGTTGCGGGCCGACATCCGTGCTGAATTTGAACGACGCCGCGGCAATCAACGCTGGCAACCCCTGATCCCTGACGGACCCCCACCGATTCCCGACTAAAAAACCTAACCGACTTGGTTTTTCAGATCGCACAGCGATAGCCACTGCTGCACAGCCTTCAGGCAGGGCTCAGGAGCTTCCATCATGCCCATGTGGGCCACGTGATCCAGTAATTCTATTACGGCGCAATCGGGCAGATGCGTCTGTGGCAACACCCGTTCCGGCAAAACCGCTAGGTCTTCTTTTCCGATAATAAACAAAACAGGATACCTGGCTTGCCGGAGCACCTGGGTGGTATCGTTGCGCGCGCGCATGGCAAGCGATGCAGCGATAATGCCTTCGGCAGTAGAAAATTCCGTGCAGCGGGCTGTCCACTCCCTGACTTTTTCTTTATGTTTTTCCAGATAAGTTTTGCTGAACAGTTTGGGTATCAATTCAGCAACGAAGGGTTCCTTGCCATTCTGACGCACGAAATCGGCTACGCGCTGCCGGTCTGTTTTCTTTTGCTCATCATCTTCCAGGGCCGAGGAATGAAACAAACCCAAACCATTCACCCGTTCGGGGTGCTGCTGGGCAAGTTGCAGCACGGTGTAGCCTCCCATACTGTGGCCCAGAAAAGGCGCTGATGCGACTCCTTCTGCCTCCGCCACAGCACGAACCGCTTCAGCGTAATCGCTCATCTGCATGGAGGATCCGGGTAATTGAGATCGGCCAAAGCCAGGCAGGTCGGGCAGAATGAGTTTGCGGTGTTCAGCCAGCGGCGCAGCCCATTTCAGCCAGACGCTGTGATCTTCGCAAAAGCCATGCACCAGAATGACGGGAGAGCCTAGGCCTGCAACAACATAATGAATGACGGCTCCTTTATGATTTATGAACTTATCGTTATGTAACATGTGCCTGCGTATTGCTGAGCGCAACGAAGCTAGTTGATCGGCATTGGTGCCGATACTCTATTTTCAAAGCCTGTTTTCTGGTCATGACGAAAAAACTGTTTTGCCTCTTCCTGCTTATTGCCGTTTCCTACAACCCCCTTTTTTCGCAAACTACTTTTCCCGTTCATGGCGTTCAGGACGAACGGGAGCGGCACGTGGCCATTATCAATGCCACCGTTCATGCCGATGCGCAAACCATACTGAGTCCGGCCACCTTGTTGATCCGGCAGGGGAAAATTGTGGCAGTAGGAACGAAAATGTCCATCCCTTCCGATGCTGTGGTGATTGATGCCGGGGGATATCACATCTATCCATCCTTTGTGGAACTCGTCAGTGATTACGGCATGCCACCGGCTGCACCCGCCAACAAGACCAGACTGCAGTTGGAAAGCAATAAAAAGGGAGCGTATTACTGGAACGAGGCCATACGTGCCGAAGTGAAAGCCCATGAATCGTTCAGCCAGAATACCGAACAGGCCCGACGGTTTCGGGCAATGGGTTTTGGCAGCATCGTCACACATGCTCGCGATGGCATTGTGCGCGGCAGCGGCACTCTGGTGCTGGCAGGTGAAGAACGCGACAACGACCTCATGGTGCAGCAGCAGGCTGCAGCTTTTTTTTCCTTTAACAAAGGAAGCTCCCAACAGCCTTATCCCAATTCGCTGATGGGCAGCATCGCCCTGCTGCGGCAGGCGTTCTACGATACCCGATGGTACGCTGCCGGTGGCTGGCGCGAGCAGCAAAATATTTCGTTGGATGCCATGCAGCGCCTCCTGCAGTTGCCTCAGGTTTTTGAAACCAACGACGTGTTGTCGGCGCTCAGTGCGGCCCGTATTGCACGCGAGTTTGGAATCACGTTTATCATCAAAGGCGGCGGCAACGAATATCAGCGCATAGCCGAACTGAAGGAGGCTGCCATGCCTTTGATCCTTCCGCTCACCTTTCCACGTCCCTACTGGTTTGCCGATCCCTATGATGCCAGTGCCGTGGCCCTCAGCGACATGATGCACTGGGAATTTGCACCTGCCAATGCGGCGATGCTGCATCAGGCAGGGATTCCCTTTGCTCTTACCGCTGCGGGTATCAAGGACGAAAAAGAGTTTTGGGCCAACCTGCGAAAGGCTGCTATGGCCGGACTGCATAGCCGCGAACTTTTGCGCGCCCTGACCGAAACACCTGCCCGCTGGCTGCGTGTGAACGATCAGTTGGGCACTTTAGCGCCGGGCAAACTGGCTAATTTTTTTATCTGCACCGACACGTTGCTGCATCCAAAAAACACGATCGTCCAACATTGGATACGCGGGCGCATGTATCCCGTAGCCTCCATGGATCTGACTGATCTGCGGGGCAGTTATTCCCTTGAAGCGGGTCCGCTGAAAGCTACCCTGATCGTCAGCGGCGACTTTGCCACCCCGCAGGCCGTCATTCGCCTGGGGGATACGGCCTCGTACACTGCCAGGTTGCAACGCAGCGAACGCCTGATCTCTTTGTCGTTCCGCCAACCCCGCCATGCTGCGCTCAACTGGATGCTGAGTGGTTATGCAGAAGGCCGCAACCTGATGGGTTGGGGCACAGACTCCGGAGGCAATCCCATTCAATGGAAAGCGCAATACACCGGTCCGCCACCGGCGGCCAAGGACACGGCAGTAACCTGGAAACATACGGTAGAAGGAACCATGCGCTATCCGTTTACGGGTTACGGATGGGAACAACTGCCCCGTCCGGAAACCGTCCTGATCCGCAATGCCACGGTATGGACCAACGAAGCCGAAGGCATACTGCCCAACACCGATGTGCTCCTTCAGGACGGACGCATCGCACGTATAGGAAAAAATCTTCAGGCACCGCAGGCCAAAGTGATTGATGCCACCGGCATGCACCTGACAGCCGGCATCATTGATGAGCATTCGCACATTGCCATCCGTCAGGGCGTAAACGAATGCTCGCATTCGGTAACAGCCGAAGTGCGCATCGGCGATGTAATTGACCCCAGCGACATCAACATCTACCGCCAATTGGCCGGTGGAGTAACGGCCTCGCACCTGCTCCACGGCTCCTGCAACTCCATTGGCGGCCAAACGCAACTCATCAAAATGCGCTGGGGCTATGGCAGCGAAGCCCTGAAGTTTGAAGGCTGGCCCGGTTTCATCAAGTTTGCCTTGGGGGAAAACGTAAAAACCTCCAACTGGGGGGATGAACACCGCTTTCGCTTTCCGCAAACGCGTATGGGAGTGGAACAGACCATAAAAGATGCTTTCATACGGGCAAAGACGTATAAAAAGAAATGGGATACGTACAACCGGCTCTCAGCCAAACAAAAAGCTGCCACCACAGCACCCCGGCGTGACCTGCAGCTGGAAGCATTGGCAGAAATTCTGGACGGTCGCCGCCACATCACCTGCCACTCCTATGTGCAATCGGAAATTACCATGCTCATGCGGCTGGCGGAATCCCTGGGATTCCGGGTAAACACCTTTACGCACATCCTGGAAGGCTTTAAGGTGGCTGATCAAATGAAAGCCCACGGGGCTAACGCTTCCAGTTTTTCTGACTGGTGGGCCTACAAGTTTGAAGTTTATGAGGCCATTCCGCACAATCCCGCCCTACTGGCTCAAATGGGCGTTGTAACTGCCGTTAACAGCGATGATGCCGAAATGGCCCGGCGGCTCAATCAGGAAGCTGCCAAATCGGTGAAGTATGGTGGCCTCAGTGAAGAGGAAGCCTGGAAGCTGTGCACGCTCAATCCGGCCAAAATGCTTCGTGTGGATCATCGTGTGGGCAGCATCCGCGCCGGTAAAGATGCCGATGTGGTGTTGTGGTCGGATCATCCCCTGTCTGTTTATGCACGGGCCGAATACACCTGGGTGGATGGCACGTTGTTTTACAGCAGGCAGCAGGCTGTTCGCCAACAGCAGGACATTCAGGCCGAACGGCAGCGGCTAATGAAAAAGATGATGGAGGCTGTAGCTGCCGGCGAGCCGGCGCGCGAGGGCGGATCTTTTTCGCGCATATTATGGGATTGCGAAACCGCCACCGATGGTCATGATGTGGAATAAATTGTTCAGCCCGAAATAAAACATGAAAAAACTAATTATTTATCTGTTATGGGCCGCCGTGCAAACGGCAGTGGCGCAGCGCATCGTGCCTGCCCCGCCACAGACCAATCCGGTAGTGCTTGCCGGTGCTACCCTGCATGCCGGCAACGGCCGCGTGGTGCCCCAGTCGGTAGTGCGTTTTGAAAAGGGGATCATTACCTATGCCGGCCCGGCGGCTGAATACCGGATGAGCAATCAGAGTGCCCAGGTCATTGACGTCAGCGGCAAACACATTTATCCCGGGATTATTGCTGCCAACACCCAACTGGGGCTTAACGAAATCGAGTTGGTACGTGCCACAAACGATTATGCAGAAGTGGGCGACTTTACCACCTGCGTGCGCAGCCTGATCGCTTACAATACCGATTCACGGGTTATTCCCACCCTTCGCAACAACGGCATTCTGCTGGCGCAGGTGGTGCCTATGGGCGGCCTGCTGGCCGGCACCTCATCTGTGGTGCAGCTCGATGCGTGGAACTGGGAGGATGCTGCCTATGCTGCCGACAATGGAATTCACCTGTACTGGCCCGGCTATTTCCGCTACCGCTGGACCAGCATGGGTGCGGAAACCAGCCCCGATTCGCTCTACGAACGTCAGGTGCAACGCATTAAGGAATTTTTTCAGGAGGCATTCTCCTATCTGTCCCGACCGGCACCTGAAGTGCCCAATCTGAATTTTGAAGCTGTGCGCGGACTGAAAGACGGCAGACAAAAATTGTTCATTCATTGCCAGTACGTTCGCGAAATCATTCATGCCGTCCAGTGGGCTGTTTCCCTCCAGCTCAAACCGGTTATCGTCGGCGGTCGGGATGCGCATTTGTGTGCCGACCTGTTAAAACAGCATCAGGTTCCTGTCTTGCTGCCGGATGCACATTCCCTTCCCCCCTACCCCGACAGCGATCTGGAGTTGCCCTATCGCACGGCGGCTTTGCTGTATGAGGCCGGCGTGCTTTACGGACTGACCACCAGTGGTTTCTGGCAGGTGCGCAATCTGCCGTTCATGGCCGGAACCACTGTAGCCTATGGCGTTCCCTATGAAGCGGCAGTGGCCTCCGTTACTTCGTCGGTAGCCAAAATTCTGGGCATTGACGAACGAACAGGCACACTGGAACCGGGGAAAGATGCCAATCTGTTGGTAACCGGCGGCGATTTGCTGGACATGCGCACCAGTCAGGTGGAAGCGGCATTTATTCAGGGCAGAGCCATCAATCTGGATGATGCGCAACGGCACTTGTATCGCATCTATAAGGAAAAATATGGTTTGCGGTAGGAAAAGCATCCCGGTGCCTTGGGCAAAAAGAAGTTAAAGCGGATTGCTGAGCTGCTCACCTTTCCGAATGTGTATCAGTTTCGCGCGGATCTGAAAGGGAAGTGGGCCTCAGAGGTGTTTCACAACAGCCATCCCGTTACCCTGGAGCTGGCCTGTGGCAAAGGCGAATACACCCTTGGGCTTGCGCG
Source organism: Chitinophagales bacterium (assembly GCA_025057275.1). GTDB lineage: Bacteria > Bacteroidota > Bacteroidia > Chitinophagales > UBA10324 > JANWXQ01. The sequence continues at coordinate 53,964 of JANWXQ010000019.1, read as the reverse complement.
TCGGTTTCCCGACAGAAACTTCGTAGGTATAGACATTAAGGGCCCTCGCATCTGGCGGGGTGCCAAAACCGCCCTGGAAGAAAACCTGACGAATGCCTGCTTTCTTCGCGCGTACATAGATAACCTTGCCGACTATTTTGCAACAGGAGAGGTGCAGGAAATCTGGATTGTGTTTCCCGACCCTTATCCCAACAAACCCAAGGCCAAAAAGCGGCTCACCAGTCCCGGCTTTCTGGAGCAATACCGCAAAATACTGCAACCTGAGGGAGTGCTGCATCTGAAAACAGATGATGAATTATTGTATGAATATTCTTTGGAAAGCATCGCTGCTTTGGGTGGAACGGTGTTACAGGCCGTAACGGATATTTACGCTACCATCGGTCCGGGAGATGTGGTAACGGCAATCCGTACGTTTTATGAACTACAGCATCTGAAGGCAGGAAAAAAAATCAGGTATATCCGTTTTCGTTTGCCGGCCCATGAATGAGTCAACGGATTTTTTTCTGAGGGTCTATGCTGTCGTGCGGAAGGTTCCGCGTGGCCGCATTACCACCTATGGCGCCATAGCGCGGTATCTGGGCGGGTCGGCGCGCACCGTAGGATGGGCCATGAATGCATCGCACTTCCAAGCCAAAGCGGTGCCCGCCCACCGCGTGGTGAACCGTAACGGTTTATTAACTGGAAAGCATCATTTCGCCACCCCAACACTGATGCAGGAGTTGCTGCAAGCCGAAGGGGTCACCGTTCAGAACGATCGCATCCTGAACTTTAAACGGCTGTTTTGGGATCCCGCCGAGCACCTGCCGCCTGAGCAGCGGCATTCGGGATAAAAGCAGCGCAGTTATTTGTTGTCGTTAGGGGCAGGCGCCGGCCGGCCGGGAACCATTGCCGGTTCAACAGATCGCTGCAAGGGCATGGGCGCTTTCTTTTTCAGCAGGCGCAACCTGGGTTGCGCTGCTGCCGGTTTGACGGCTGCTCCAGGAGCATGTGTTACCGTTTCAGAAGTTTTTGCTGCTTCCGGCGTGGTTGGCTTTGCGGGAACGGTTTCCAGCCTTTTTGCACCCGACCGGTCGTTTACTGATTGAGGCATAGTCTGCGCACGAACAGTACAGGCAAACAGCAGAGCGGCAAACACGAAAAACGTTTGCATGATGGGAAGTTTTGTTTTTCCGTCGTTGCCAACATCATGCCAGAAAGCAGGCTACATTCGTTGGCGGCATGTGCGGCATCAGCGGCATCATTTGCCTGACTCCCTCTGCTTCCGCATGGCAGGCTTCTTTGCAGCGGGCTGTGGAGTTGCTGAGGCACCGCGGACCCGATGCCACGGGCACATTTTCGGATGGCACCGTGGCCTTTGGTCATTGCCGGTTGAGCGTTATTGACATCAGTGAAGCCGCCAACCAGCCCATGCAGAGCGGCGAGGTGGTCATTACCTACAACGGTGAAATTTTCAACTACCGTGATTTGCGCCGCGAGCTGGAACAGCAGGGCGCCGTTTTTCAGACCCAGTCGGATACGGAAGTGTTGCTGCGCCTCTTCGAGCGGCAGGGCATGAACATGCTTCATCGGCTCAACGGCTTTTTTGCTTTTGCCTTATACGACCGGCAGCAGCGCCGATGCTGGCTGGTAAGGGACCGTTTTGGCGTGAAGCCGTTGTACTACTATGCCGACCGCAACGTAGTGGCTTTTGCCAGTGAACTGGATGCCTTGTTGCAGTGGCCGGTGCCGCGTGTACTGGATGAAGTGTCGTTGGTTCATTACCTGCAGCTTAACTACATACCCGCACCCCACAGCATTTGCAAAAACGTTCGCAAACTGTTGCCCGGAACCTGGCTGCAGGTGGATGCAGGCGACACAACTGAAATCGTGGAGCAACGATGGTATGCCCTTCCGCATGAACTGCCAGCCTCTCAGCGCATCCGCAACTACGAGGAAGCCTGCAGCACCTTATTTGACTTGCTGAGCGATTCGGTCCGGCAGCGGCTGGTCAGCGATGTGCCGTTGGGTGTTTTTCTCAGCGGCGGCATAGACTCTTCCATCGTAGCCGGCCTGGCATCGCGACACATGCAGCGGGTAAGGTCGTTTTCCGTAGGATTTTCGGATGATGAATTTTTTGATGAAACACCCTATGCACGGCTGGTTGCCCGGCATTTTCAAACCGACCATACGGTATTTTCCTTTGGCCGCAAGCAACTGGCGGAAGCTGCCCTGAACCTGCTGGAACATCCCGGCGAGCCTTTTGCCGACTCATCAGCCATATTGGTGTTCTTGCTCAGCAAGTCGGTGCGTCCGTCAGTCAAGGTAGCGCTCAGCGGCGATGGGGCGGATGAATTGTTTGGCGGGTACCTCAAGCATGTTGCTGAATACCGGATCCGCAATCCGCTGCTCGTTGACCGATTCCTCTTGCTGCTGGCACCGCTGCTTTCGGTATTGCCCCAGTCGCGCAACAACTGGTGGCAGAACCGGCTGCGCCAGATACAACGTTTTGCTGCCGGCAACCGCCTGCCGGCCACCGAGCGGTACTGGCGCTGGTGCACGCTGGCGTCGGAAGCAGAGGCCTATGAAGTGCTGCGCCTTTCGGTTCCGGTTGAAGAAGAACGGCAGCGTCGCCGTTGGCTGACCCGCCTGCTTGCCAACGGGCATTCACTGGAGCAGGTGTTGCGCACCGATGTGGCCATGGTGCTTCCCGATGACATGCTCATGAAGGTGGATCGTTGCAGTATGGCGCATGGACTGGAAGTGCGCAATCCCTTTCTCGATTACCGTATTGCGGAATTTGCCTTCCGCATTCCGGATGCATTCAAAGTGGACCGTCGCCGCAGGAAGAAGATTGTTCATGATGCGTTTCGCTCCCTGTTGCCTGAAGCCCTATACCACAGGCCCAAAAAGGGATTTGAAGTGCCGCTGCATTCGCTGTTGACTGCTGAGCTGCGGGGCACTATGGAGGAGGTTTTTCATCCTGATTTTCTCAGGCAGCAGGGGCTGTTTGATGTTCTGGTTGTAAGCCGGCTCAGGCAAAAACTTGGTTCAGCCAATCCGGGCGACAGTGCAGCACGGCTGTGGGGGCTGTTGGTGTTTCAGCATTGGTGGCGGCGCCACCTGCAATGAAGCCTTCCGCAACATGCTGATGAGCCGGCTAATTTTGATTGTGCAGATTGGGTGATTATGCCGCGTGTGCTTCGCATCATCAACCGGCTTAATCTGGGCGGCCCCACATGGAATGCGGCTTTGCTGGCCCGTCATCTGGAACCCGAATTTGAAACCATGCTGGTTTCGGGCAATATTGATGCAAGCGAGGCCAGCAGCGAGTTTATTGTATCGTCGCTGCATCTGCAGCCGGTTTACGTTCAGGGCATGTATCGTGAACTGAATCCCCTTCGCGACCTGCCGGCCTTGCTGCGCCTGCAACAAATTATCAGGCAATTCCGTCCCCACATCGTTCATACGCATGCGGCCAAGGCCGGGGCATTAGGCCGCATGGCTGCCTGGCTCTGCCAGGTGCCGGTGGTGGTGCATACCTTCCACGGTCATGTGTTTCATTCCTATTTCTCGGAATCCAAAAGCCGGATGTTCGTTCGTATGGAACGATTTCTGGCTGCTCGCAGCCATGCCATTGTAGCCATCAGTCCCTTGCTGAAAAGGGAACTGGTGGAAGAGTACAACATCTGCCACGCCGATAAAGTGGAAGTCATTCCGCTGGGTCTGGACCTGGACCGCTTTACCCGCAATCAGGATACGTTGCGGCAACGATTCAGGCAACAGTACCGACTGAGCGACGACGACCTGGTTGTGTCCATCGTCGGTCGTTTGGTGCCGGTAAAAAATCATCAGCTGTTTTTTCAGGCGCTGGCTTTGGTGCAGCAACAGGTAGATCGTCCCATTCGGGCTTTTGTGGTTGGCGACGGGGAGCTACGTCAGCCACTGGAAGATTTTGCCCGTGAACAAGGCCTGTCTTTGGGCTTACCGGAAGCATTTCCTCACCAGACCAGCGTAACCTTTACCAGTTGGGTTCAGGATGTGGAACGGGTTTATGCCGGCAGCGATGTGGTGGCGCTGACTTCATTGAACGAAGGCACTCCGGTAAGCATAATCGAAGCGCAGGCTGCTGGTAAAGCTGTGGTAGCCACGCGCACAGGCGGTATCGCTGACCTGATTGTGCATGGAGTAAATGGCCTGCTGGCCGATCGTTGCGATGCGGAAAGCTTTGCCCGGGAATTACTGCACGTGCTGTCTGATGCTTCCCTGCGGCAAGCTTTGGGCAGGGAGGCTGCCAAAGAGGCGCGGCAGCGCCATGATTACCACAGCATGGTGGAGCAGATGGGCTCCCTGTACCGTCGGCTGCTGCAGGCATGAGCCCCAGAAACCGTAACTTTATAGCCGCGGGCATCGTTTATTCCGGGTGTTCAAACACAGGACGGTAAAAAGGGAAACGCAGATCGCAGGCCGATGGGCTTTTGAGGCATTCCGGAATGGGGCTTTGATTCCGCTGGTGCTGGCGATGCTTTCAGGGTGCAGAGCATACATGCCGGAACGGCTCATGAAAACAGATAAAGACCTGCTGGCCAGGGCTGACACCCTTAAGACGCAGCAGGAATACGTGCTGCGGCCCGGTGATGAGGTTACGCTGGGTGTTTATGCCAACAACGGTTACGAACTGGTGGACGTGCTGCGGCAGGGCGGAGTGGGAACAACGGTCTTGCGCTATCAGATTCGCCAGAACGGCTATGCCCATTTGCCTATGCTGGACAGTGTTCTTTTGGGTGGCATGACCATTTACGCAGCCGAACAATTGCTGGCCCAGCGTTATTCCTATTATTTTGTTAATCCGTTCGTACGCCTTGAGGTTTCCAACCGAAACATCATGGTGTTTCGGGGGCGCTATGGAGCTCAGGTGGTTCTGATGCAAAGGGATGATATGAATCTGCTGGAAATTATCGCTCTGGCCGGTGGTATTCCCGAAGGGGGTAAAGCCTACCGGGTGCGTGTATTGCGCGGATCGCTGGATAACCCGACGGTTTTTGATGTAGACCTGTCCACGGTTGAAGGCATCCGGTCGGCTAACCTGAAAATGCAGGCCGATGATGTGGTCTATATCGAAACCCGCGTTTCGGCTGCCGAAGTCCTGAACCGGAATCTGTCGTTTCTGACGCTGATTTCAACTGCCCTGTTTATTTATACTGTAGTTGCCAAATGAAGGAATCCAAAGCGATACTGAGTCCGCTGCAGCGCTTATTCGGGGAAGACTTTAACCCCGCGCTGCTGGTCATCATGGTCAGGAAAAGCTTCATCTGGTGCGTGCTGATCATGCTGGTAACCGTTTCTTCTTCGCTGTTGTACCTGCGCTATACCCCGCCGACGTATGAGGTGAATGCCTCCATGATCGTCAAACCGATAAACACTGCCCAGGCGCTGGATATCCAAAGCGGCTTGTTTCAGACCAAGCACACCAATCTGGATATTGAAAAAGACATCCAGATTATGAAATCCAATGTGATCCTGGATCGCGTGATTGACTCGCTGGACCTTTCGGTCAGCTACTACCGAAAAGGGAAGATATTAAAAGAAGAATTATACCGGAACAATCCGTTTGAGGTGGATTTCGTCGCAGGAAGGGATTATGCATATGAAACCCCCATCAATCTGCGTATCCTTTCCGATTCCGAATACCAACTCAATTTTTCCTACAGCGATGAAAACTGGACCACCCATCGCTTTGGTGTTCCGTACAAAATCGGTTCACTCCAGCTTACCGTTCATCTGCGACCGGGTTATCTGAATGGAAATGACAAAGGCATACTGAATTCCGAATACGTTTTCGTAATCCGGAACCGCAGCATGCTGTATAACGAGCTGCGGTCGGCGCTGCAGATCGCTCCCTCGGCTCCGACCCTGAGTTTGGCGATGCGAAGCCGCAAGCCGCAGAAAGCGGCCGATATCGTCAACATGGTCAGCAATGTGTTTATTCAGTACGACAAGGAAAAAAAGACGGAAAGTGCCACCCTCATTCTGAATTTTATTGCCGAGCAGGTGGATTCCATCAGTAACGAATTGCGCACCTATGAAGATATGATGACGCAATTCAAGCTGGAAAACGGTATTGCCATCACCTCCATGGAAGAGGAGATTAACCGGGAGCTCAAGGAACTTCGCGAACGGGAAGAAAAACTCAATCTGCAGCTCAGCGCGCTCGAATATTACCGCCGCTATTTTCTTCAATACCAGGACTCCACCCGATTGTTGTTCGGCATCATGGATAAGGAATATGCCGGGTTGAACGAAAACATTCAGGCATTGGACCGACTGCAAAGCAACCTGAAGGAGCTGAGCGTCAATCTGGCGCCCAACAATCCGATGATCATCAACCTGCGGCAGCAGATTGCCGAGATGAAAAACAACATTCTGGTCAGTATTGCCAACGAGCAGAAAAAAGTTTTGGAAGAAAAGAAGAACATCGAGCGGGAGATCACGGCCTATCTCAGCCGGTTCAGTGAAGTACCGGGTATTACGGCCGAATACATGCGCCTGCGCCGGTTGAGTGATCTGAAGGAAAAGTACTTTTTGCTGCTGTTAGACAAAAAATCAGCGTTTGATATTTCCAAAGCCGGATATGTGTCGGATTACACCATTTTGCGACGGGCCGATGTATCCAGCAAGCCGGTGTTCCCCAACGTGGGACTCATTCGGCTGCTGGGTGTCGTCATCGGGCTTATCGGCTGTCTGATGCTGATCATCATCCGTTATCTGCTGCACCACAAAATCCTCTCGGTGCACGAAATCGTACGTTACACCGATGCAAGCATACTTGGGGTGGTACCCAAGTACAATCAGACCATGGACGTATCGCAGCTGGTAGTCAATAAGCGTCCCAAGTCCGTGATTTCGGAATGCTTCCGATCCATGCGCACCAACCTGGAGTACATGGCGCCCAATCAAACCACCCGCCTGCTGGCCGTTACGTCAACGGTAGCCGGCGAGGGTAAAACCTTTATTGCGGTGAATATGGCCGGCATTCTGGCGCTGGGAGGTAAAAAAGTCGTGCTGCTGGATTTTGATTTGCGCAAACCGCAGTTGCATAAATCGTTCAATCTGGATAACCAGCGGGGCGTCAGCACGCTGATCATCGGCAAGTATTCGCTGCAGGAGTGCGTAAAACATACGGAATGGGAAAATTTTGATGTGATCACCTCCGGACCGTTGCCGCCCAATCCGGCAGAGTTTATCGCCTCGCCGCGCACCGAAGAGTTGCTGGAAGAACTGAAAAAAGTGTATGATGTGCTCGTTATTGACACGCCTCCCGTAGGGATTGTTACCGATGCGCTGAACCTGATCAAGAAGGCTGATGTACCCATTTACCTGATCCGCGCCGATTATTCCTCGCGCAGCTTTCTCAATAACGTCAATCATTTGTATCACGACCATCAGATCAACCGGTTGGCTATAGTGCTCAACGATATGGGCGAAGGCGCCAGCGCGTACTCGTACAACTACGGTTATGGTTACGGTTATGGCTACGGATTCGGCTATGGTTACGGCTACGGCTACCATCAGCATGCATATAACTACTACACCGACGAACGGCCCAAGAATCAAAGTGTGTTTGGACGCATGATGGAGTTTGTCCGTTCGTTGTTTTAAACCGTTCGTGTTGTATGCCCTTTGGCCTCATCGTTTTATACGCCGTTTTTTTTCTGTGCTCGGTTTTGTTTTCCTGGCTGATTAACAGTCTGCTCTACCGGTTTTCACGCACCCTGGGCGGCCGTCAGCGCAACCATCGCCACGTTATCCGTTGGTCCAGTTCACTAAAACCTTCTGTAGGCGGCTTTTCGTTTTACATGCTGCTTCTGCTGTCCATGTTGGTGCATATGTTTTTTGTTCATGAAGAAATCCATGATACCGGCCCCCAATTGCAGGGGCTTTTTCTGGCCTGCACACTGGGCTTTGTCCTGGGCCTTGCCGATGATGCGTACGATACCATTCCGCTGCTGAAATTCTCTGTTCAGCTCCTGTGCGGCTTTGCCTTATTGCTCACCGGAACGGCCATTGCTCTAACCGGTCATCCGCTGCTGGATGGGGCACTGACGCTGTTCTGGGTGGTGGGCATGATGAATGCCATCAACATGCTGGATAACATGGACGGCGTGGCCGCAACGGTTTGCTTTTTCGTTCTGTCCGGTTTTCTGCTGGTGCTTGCAGCGCGGGGTTTGATGGCAGAGCCGTACGTGCTCATTTCCGTGGGCATGATGGGCGCATTGCTGGGATTTCTTCGGTTAAACTGGAAACCGGCGCGTATCTACATGGGTGACACGGGCAGTCAGCTACTGGGCGTTTGTCTGGCCGGACTCGGACTTTCGGTGTTGTGGAACCATCCGGAACAAGGAATACAGGCACCCTATCTTCGTTATGTTGCCCTGCCGGTGCTCGTGTTTGTAGTGCCTCTGATAGATATTGGTACGGTAACACTGTGGCGGTTGAGCCGCCGTCAGTCGCCGTTTGTCGGAGGTCGTGATCACATTTCGCATCACCTGGTGTATCTAGGCTTAAGCGAACGTCAGGTCGTGTTTGTGCTGGGCGGATTATCGGCCGTAGCTGCAGTGGCAGCAGGGGCGCTTTGTTTGCGTTGGGATCGCTTTACCGATACTGTAGCAGTACTCGTGCTGGGTATCCTTTTTGTGGTGTTTCTGGCCATGCAGTTCGTTTATTATTTGGGAAAGCACAGATCCCATGCACATGCCGGTCAGGAGCTTTCTGGATCGCCGGCGGCATTGGAAAGCAAATAGTTTACCGACCTTTCCGGGAAAAGGCTTTGCAAGGGGTGCGAGATTGACAGAAAATTTACGCATGCTCTACGCATAGCCCTGTCTGGCATCAGCTCCTTCGGAACCTTTTTCGGGTAACCGGTCATTGCCGGTAGCATAAGGTTATCTTATATGCTGTATTTTGTTAACGGGTCTGGCCCATGGTGAAAAGTCTGTGAATAGCTCAAATATTATTTTATTTTAATAGTTACAAATTTATATAAACGCCGGAATCAGTGCACCACAACGCATTCCGTATTTATCATGAGAGCTTCTGCCATAGCAGGGTTATGCCCGGTCAACAGAAGTACTGTCAGTAATCAGGGTGCACGGCGTTCGAACGAATAGCCCAGCGCCTGTTGCAATTGTAGCGGCAACTGCGGCAGGCGGCTTCGTTCGATCAGAAAGGTGGTGAGTTCGGCAAAGGCAGAAAAAATGTAATGGCGTTCCAGCGCTCCTTTCAAATAGTGTTTACCGCTGCTGCCTCCCGTGCCGATGCGCGAGCCGATCATGCGCTGCACCATGTTCAAATGGCGGTAGCGCCAAAGGGCCATAAGCTCATCCAGGTCGAGTAAGGTGTTGATGAGTTGAAAGGGAAGCTGCAACATGGGAAAATCACGGTACAGCATGATGAATAAAGCCGATCGGCTGGCAGCCGGAGTCAGCCGACCCGGAGCCGACGATCCCCGCAGCAACACTTCATCGAAAAATTCCAGATTATTCTGTTCTTCAGCCGAAAGGCTTTGTTGGTATAACCAGCGATAGTCGGTCCAGAAATTGCCCGCTTCATTGCCGGGCGCAACGGGATGGTAATCGTTCCACCATTCGGGCTGGTACAGAAAGGGCATGCGTTCCAGCCAGAGCTGCACCAGATGCAACAGCGAGGGTTGGCGTTCGGCTTGCCGCACCTGCTCCAGCTCTTCCGGCCTCAGGTGCGACACATAATAGTTTTGCTCGAAGCGCTGTTCAAACTTCAGTCCCAGAACTGCCTCAATGATCTTGAACTGATAGCTCTGAAATCCCGAAGCAGGACGCAACAAATCTCTGAAGTCCAGAAAATCCAGCGGCGTCATGGTTTCCAGCACATCAATCTGATGTACCAGAACCTGCAGAATGGCAGCCACCCTTTTGAGCCGATGCACCGCCACCTGCATGTCGGGGGCATTGTCGTTGATGGCCTGTTGGCTGAACAGGTGGCGTATGCTGTTCAGTTCGTGCAGAATTTGCTTAAACCACAGCTCATAGGTCTGGTGAACGATGATGAACAACATCTCGTCATGGGCCGGTTTTCCGGCCTTTTCGCTTTCCGGATGCTGGGCATTCAGCAGGGTGTCCAGCTCCAGATAATTTTTGTAATAAACGGATGAAGCCATAAACGGAGAACCGTTTACTTCCGGCAAGTTACGGTATGGTGGCCTATTGCACCGGTTAAAGTGCATCGCCCAGCCAGGCTATGCATTTGAGCTCAATGGCGATGGGCGTGGGCAATGACTTGACTTCAACGGTGGTGCGGCAGGGCTGATGGCTGCGGAAATACTCGGCATAAATCCGGTTCATGACCGGAAAATCGTCTTTCATGTTGGTAAGGAAAACGGTTACGTCTACCAGCTGCTCCCAGCGGCAGCCTGCGGCCTGCAGCACAGCCTGCACGTTACGGAAAACGGCATGGCATTGCGCTGCTATATCGTAGGCTATCAGCCTCCCCTGTTCATCATAGACGTTTCCGGGAATGCTGTTGTCGGTCTGTCGGGGACCGATGCCGGAAAGAAACATCAGATTGCCTGCCCGTCGGGCATGAGGATACGCGCCTACCGGCTCCGGAGCCTGGTCAGACAGAAAAGAAGTGTCCATGGTGCATTACTGCTCCACGGCGCCATCCCACTTGTCAAAGCCCTGTTCCAGATTGTACACGCGGGTAAACCCTTTGTCAATCAGCATTTGCGAAGCCTTCGAAGAGCGACCGCCGGCTTTGCAATAAACGATGTAGGTTTTGTTTTTATCCAGTTTGTCCAGTTGCTCGGCAAAATTCTTATCGTAGAAATTGATCAGCCGGGCTTTGGGCAAATGGCCGGAGGCGTATTCTTCCGGCGTGCGCACGTCCAGAACAACGACCTGATCAGACAACATCAGGCGGGCCGCTTCCCGGTTGGAGATGTTGTGATACTTAGGCAGTGCCTGCTGCGCTGCGCTTATCAAAGCCATGCTGCTCAGCATCAGGGTGAGAAGGGTTTTCATGTTTCTTCTGAAATTTTATGAATGGATGTGTGATTTGTTCCAGAAAGGTTTGGGGAAATTTCTCTGAATCTTCAAAACCAAGCGGTTCATCGCGGCCGCTGCGGGGCCAGTATACCGTGCCAAACAGGTAATCCCAGAAGCTGAAGGTCAGCCCGAAATTGACGCCATAACGCGATGGAATGTATTTGGCATGATGCCAGATGTGCATGGCCGGACTGTTTAATACATAACGCAACGGCCCCCATGACAAGGGAATGTTGGAATGGTTCAGATGCCCGATGGCCAAAGCGAAAATGTGCACGATCAGAAAATCGTTGATTCCGAAGCCGATCATGGCCAGCGGAATGTATTCAAAGGTACGATAAACAATGGTTTCCATCCAATGATAGCGCAGGTGGGCGGCAAAACCCATTTCCTCCACGGAGTGATGCACTTTGTGGAACTCCCACAGCCAGGGCACTCGGTGCAGCAGGCGGTGCACATGAAAATCAATAAAATCCTTGACCACCAGCAACAGGAGCAGCTGCGCCCATACCGGCAGCATGTGGACCTGAATAGCTACCAGATTGGTAATGCCAAACAAAGCGAGAAAATCGTTAAAGGCCTCAACGGCCACCATAGACAAGGCATTATAGGCGATAAGGCTGAACAGGAAGAAGTTAAAAAACATGTAAAAGCCATCCAGCCAGAAATCTTTCCGAAAAGCACCTTGTTGCGTTCGCCAGGGAAAGATTAGCTCCAGCAGCCAACAGGCCAGGGACAACCCCAGCAACCAGTAGAAATAATTATTCCATGACGGATGCAGCAACTCATTCACCAGATAATTCCAGTAGCCGGTGTAGGCGTCGGAAATGATTTGAAGGTATTCGTGCATGGCGAAGGGAATTCAGCCTCAGCGCCCAACAAAGGTACAGCTACCCGGGCCGGGGCATGCGGTAGCAAATGTTACACTGCAGTTACGGATGAACGCAAACGTTTCTGGGTTCGGTGAAAAAGCGCATAGCTTCCCAACCGCCTTCCCGCCCTATGCCCGATTGCTTCATTCCGCCGAACGGCGTGCGCAGGTCGCGCAGCATCCAGCAGTTGATCCAGATGATGCCGGCTTCCAATCGGGCAGCCAACCGGTGGGCGCGCGAAAGATGCTGCGTCCAGATGACGGCTGCCAGGCCGTATGCACTGTCGTTGGCCATTTGCAGTGCCTCTTCCTCCGTCTCAAAAGGCTGTAAGGTTACTACCGGTCCGAAAATTTCTTCCTGATTGATGCGGCATTGCTGGGTAATGCCTTCCACCACGGTGGGTGCGATGTACCATCCGTTGCGCAGGGGACCTTCCGGGTGGACGGCCTGCCCCCCGCAAAGGATGCGGCCTCCTTCCTGCGGAACGAGCGACAGGTAATGCATGATTTTGTCAAAATGCTGTTGCGATACAATTGCCCCCATATCGGTATGCGGATCGGCCGGGTTGCCAACCCGTAATTTTTGTACACGCTCCACGAAAGCTTCACGAAATTTTTCATATAAAGGTCGTTCCACATAAATCCGGGAACCGCACAGACAGATTTCGCCCTGGTTGTCAAACGCAGCGGCCACCGTTCGGTTCAGCATGGCATCAAAGTCGCAGTCGGCAAATACCAGCACCGGATTTTTTCCTCCCAGTTCCAACGAAAGTTTTTTGAACTGAGGCGCTGCTGCTGCGGCAATTTCGCGGCCGGCGCGTGTACTGCCGGTAAAGGAAATGGCTTTTACCTCAGGATGGGTAACAATGGCCATGCCGCAGGTCGGACCGGTTCCGTGGACGATGTTCAGCACACCGGCCGGCAGCCCCACTTCCATGCAAATACGCGATAACTCAAATGCCGTCAACGGGGTGAACTCGCTGGGCTTGCCCACTACACAGTTGCCGGCAGCCAGAGCAGGAGCAATTTTCCACGTGAATAGATATAGCGGCAGGTTCCAGGGTGAAATGCAGCCCACCACCCCCAATGGCTGGCGCAGCGTGTAGTTCACCACGCCGCTTTCCATCATGTGCGCTTCGCTGGCGAATTGTACGGCTGCTGTAGCAAAAAAACGGAAGTTGGCAGAAGCACGGGGAATATCCACTGTTCGGGCCAGGCGCACCGGCTTTCCCTGATCAGCCGATTCCATGGCGGCCAGATCGTCCAGCCGTTCCTCAATACGGTCGGCAATGCGCAGCAGCAGACGACAGCGGTCCATGGCAGGAGTAGCAGCCCATTGGCGAAAAGCTCGCTGGGCTGCTGCTACGGCCTGAGCCACATCTTCGGCATCGGAATCAGGAACCAGGCTATAAGCCTCGCCGGTAGCCGGCTGATAATTGGGCAGATACCGGCCATGAACCGGCTCCTGCAGCCGGCCGTCAATGTAATTCAGCAACCGCATCATAAAGCCTAAGGTTCATCAAAGATAGGCGCATCCTCATCCGTTGCCTGAAGGATAAAGGCATCTTGTCTTCCGGTTTTCTGTTTAACATTGTATGAGGAAAAAAGATTTCTGATGAATGTACGTATGGATAAAAAGTTCATCGTTACGTCCTCGGCTGTCTTATTCCTCATGTCATGTTTTCCTGATTTTTCACGGGCGCAATCGCTGCCGCCCAAGCAGCCTTATCCTTTTAATGTAAAACAGCTCCATTGCGGCCATAGCCTCACTGATCCGCTGTTTTTTCCGTGGCCGGGTCAGTACAATGAGCTGGTGGCCGATTTGAACAACCTGAGCGGCGGCTGGCAGGTTTGGGGAAATCTGGTGGGGGTGGCCACCTTGCCCGGCGCCTGGATCCGGTTCCACTGGGACACTACCGGCACCTGGTGTGCTCAGGATCCCAATGTGAATTGTTATGAAGAAAACTGCAACCCGCGTTACGACATTCACCTGTGGGATGTGCTGATCATCACCGAAAACATGGAAGGACCGCTCATTCCCGAGATGCATCAGTCGTGGGAACACTTATCGTATTTTGTTAATAACTCCTGGACGAACGGTAAATACGGTCAGGGGGCGGCCACTTTGCTGTGGACCAACTGGTGCGGGCTGGATGGCACGCCGTATTTTCTTTCGGGTTATGGCGTGAACGAGGCAACGGACGGTTCCGCTTCAGGCTGGCGGCAGCTGCTGGACAGCCTGGAGCTGGGCTGGCAGCAAATGCAGGACTATGCCAATGCCCATCTGCTGCCCGGCAGCCCGCCGGTGTATTTAATTCCCGGCAATCGCATGATGGCCCGTTTTTATGATGATGTGCAGCAAGGGCTGGTGCCCGGCATTATGCACGTCAGTCAGCTGTTTACCGATGGCGTTCATCTCAATGACCTGGGGGCCTACCTGGTAACCCTGATTCATTACGCATGCCTGTTCAACAGCAATCCCGTTGGGCTTAGTCATCAGCTGCACCCGCTGGTTACGGTTCCTGCTGACTTTGCGGCCTACGCGCAGCAAATGGTTTGGGATGTGGTAACCAACTATCCGCGCAGCGGTGTGTATCCCAGCCTCATTCACGAACCGTTGACAGAGGCAGCACCCCTGAGGCTCTTTCCTAATCCTGCGGAGGATTATGTGCTGGTGCAATCGATGCAGGCGGTAAACAAAGAACATCCGATCCGCCTCTATGCTTCCAATGGCATTTTGATCCGTAGTTCAGAGCAACGGAACCTGGATCTTGCCCAGCTTCCCGCCGGAAGTTACCTGATCCGGCACGGATGCAGCAGGGCTGTTTTGTTCAAATACTAGGTGGTGCCGGAAGATCTGGTCAACCCAGATAGATGGTATACGTTTTTCCGTTAATAACAACGGTGGCCTGATTATCGCATTGGCCATTGCCGTACTGCAATTCGGCATCCGGAAGTCCGGAGCGCACAACCAGCAAAGTGCCCTGCACAATCCAGGGACAACTCAGCTTTACAATGAGCGGACCGGTAATGGTAACGGTAAACGGATTGCCGTTGCGATCCGTTCCTGAGGCTGAACCGGTAATGGAATACACATCATCCCAAAGCCACCAGGTTGCCTCGCCCTGTGTCCATTCGTTCTGGCGCTGCGATGTCCAGGAGATGGTCTGGCCACCGGGCAAGGTAATGGTTGCCGAAGCAACGTTGACCGTGAAATAGGTGTTGCCGCTGCTGTTTTTGCCCATGTTGGTCAGCGTTTTCAGGTAATCGAACCGGTATAGGGATTGGGGTTCGTAACCGGCGAAGTAATCTTGTGTGGCTATGGTGATGACGGTGCCGGTTTGCCGGTACGGACCGGTCCACGACACGATGATTTGACCTTTTCGGTATTTGTTGTCCCACTGATCGCACAGGCAGGGGGTGGTGCCGAAATCAATGGTGAGCATGTATCCGGCACCGGCAGAGTCTAAAGAAAGGGTAATGCAATCCGGCAGGCTGTCGGCGTGGGTTGCCTCGCGCACCTGACCCTGTTCAATCAGGTTAAGCTGTGTGGCTGCTTCGTTTGCCAGTTGAACGATAAAGCCGGATTCCTTTTCTGCCAAAGCATGGTCCTGCAAAGCGGTAGTGTCTGAAGCATCTTTCCGGCAGGCGGAAAAAGTAAAAGCGAACAGCAGGGCCGAAAGCACGGCAAGTGAGTTACGGGGCATCATGATCTAGCATGGAAAATGAAAAAAACGGAACGAATAGCTGTTGCTTATCCTTGAAAACCGTGCCAGAACTGCGCCCACATCACGGGTTGGAGCGAACCCATTGCATCACGGGCTTTTGGCCTTCCATCAGGGTGAGCTGCTGATTGTGCAGGTTCAGCATAAAGGTTTTTCCGGGAAGGGTCTTGAAAAAGATATTTTCCAGTTCCATGTTAGGGCAGGCCATCAGCGTGCTTCCAACGCGGTTGCTGACAGCCAGGCGGTCGCCCATCAGATCAGCCTGACCGAAGTAATTGTTGCAACTGCCATGGCCCCAGATGCGGTATTCCGACGGCGAAAACTGCAGGGTAGGTGCACCCTTCATTAAGCCGGCGGTGTCAACCGGCTGGCCATTAAGTTGGGTAAGCCTCCAGGTACCGGCTATTCCCGGGTCGTTCAGGTAACGGCCGCAGCCGGAATACGAAACGCTGGTCTGATCAACTTTTTTGATCTGAACGGCAACCTTGTAAGGGATGGAATCACCGGACATGGAATCCACGCATAGCTGGCGCAAGACCGTAACCTGTACGGAGCCCTCAGGGGTATTTGCTGTGTAGGCATATCCGTTGCCATCGGCAAGGGCGGAAGGTTCGCAGGGCCCGGACTGTTCGGCACGAAATCCCTCCAACATGTGAAATGTCAGGCCGCCGCTGTGGTCGATCTCCAGGGCCCAGAAAGGTTCGTTACCGGTGGCGTAAAAGTCTACTCCCTTTTTCCGAAACTTTTCAAAGAAATCTTCATTGGAAGAGGTCGCTTCCGGTTCGGAGGAGGGCGGTTCCGTGTCCGGCGATTTTTTCTGGGCGCAGCCCGCAGTTAGCAGCAGCATCATGGCAAGCAGCAAAAAGGGTTGTCGGCAAGAAGCCAAGGGCCTGGCGGAGCTCGAGCAAACCAGGGAATGATGCATAAAAAAGTTTTATGAAGTTTTAACCTGCTGATGCTGAAGCCTGCGAACGTTCAACAACTCACAGACGGTTCCGGCAATGGCATCGGCATCGTAACCGCATTCGCGGTACAGTTCTTTGGGCGATCCGTGCTCAATGAAGCGATCGGGGATGCCCAGCCGGCACACCGGCACCGAGTAGCCATGCTCACTCTGAAATTCCAGAACGGCAGATCCCATGCCGCCCAGGATAACCCCATCTTCCACGGTAAGCACTATGCGGTACTTGCGGAAGATGCGGTGCAGCAATTCTTCATCCAGCGGCTTGACAAAGCGCAGATCGGCATGGGCGGGAAAAATTTCCATGTCGTTTAACTGGCGGATGGCATTTGTTACAAAATTTCCCGCATGGCCGATGGAGATGATGCATAGGTCTTCGCCGTCGTTGAGCCAGCGGCCGGTGCCGATAACAATTTCCTCAAATGGTGTGCGCCACTGCGGCATGACCCCTTCGCCGCGCGGGTAACGAATGGAAAAAGGCTGACGAATATGCGGCAACTGGGCCGTGTACATCAGGTTGCGCAGTTCCTGTTCGTTCATCGGCGCGCTGACGATCATGTTGGGGATAATTCGCAGATAAGCCAGATCAAAGGCGCCCTGGTGGGTGGCGCCGTCTTCCCCTACCAGGCCGCCGCGGTCCAGACAGAAAACCACATGCAGCTTCTGCAGGGCCACATCGTGGATCACCTGGTCGTAAGCGCGCTGCAGGAATGTGGAGTAGATGTTGCAGTAAGGAATCAGTCCCTGCGTTGCCAGGCCGGCGGAAAACGTTACGGCATGCTGCTCGGCAATGCCCACGTCAAAAGCGCGGTGGGGCATGCGTTCCATCATGATGTTCAGCGAGGAGCCGGAGGGCATGGCCGGCGTTATGCCAACGATCTTTTCGTTCTGCTCAGCCAGTTCCACAATGGTATGGCCGAAAACATCCTGATACCTGGGTGGTTGGGGAGCGGTTACCGGCTTTTTAAAAATTTCTCCCGTAACCTTATCAAAAGTGCCCGGCGCATGCCACTTGGTTTGGTTTTTTTCGGCAGGGGCATAGCCTTTCCCTTTTACCGTTACCACATGCAATAGCTTGGGTCCATGGATGTGCTTCAGGTCGCTGAGCACACTGACCAGATGATCCACGTTATGCCCGTCCAACGGACCGAAGTAGCGCAGGTTCAGTGCTTCGAACAGATTGCTGCTTCGGGAGATAGCTCCTTTGAGTGAGGCTTCGATTTTGGAAAACTGCTTCTGCAAGGCCTCTCCGCCCACCTTACCCAGCAGCCGCCACAGCTCATCGCGGGTGCGGTTCCAGGTATGCGACATGGTGATGTCGGTCAGGTATTCCTTCAGCGCGCCGACGTTAGGGTCAATGCTCATGCAATTGTCGTTCAGAATGATGAGCAGATTGGTTCCCGAAACTCCGGCATTGTTAAGCCCTTCAAATGCCAGACCCGCCGTCATGGCGCCGTCACCGATAACGGCCACCACCTGACGCTCTTTTTCGCCTTTCAATCGGGCGGCCATAGCCATGCCCAGGGCAGCGGAAATGGAGGTGGAGGAATGTCCTACGCCAAAGGTGTCGTATTCACTTTCAAAGCGGGAGGGAAAGCCCGCAAGGCCCTTGTATTTGCGGTTGGTATGAAAACGGTCGCGCCGGCCGGTAAGAATCTTATGACCGTAAGCCTGATGCCCTACATCCCAAACGATGAGATCATAAGGCGTTTGATATACATAATGCAAGGCCACGGTAAGCTCTACCACGCCCAGGGAGGCACCGAAATGACCTCCGTACAAACTGACGTGGTCAATGATGAATTGACGCAGTTCATCGCAAAGCGGAATGAGCTGGTTCCGGTTCAGCTGACGAAGGTCACTGGGATCGGAAATCTGACTGAGCAGGGGGCCGGCAGTAATGGCCATAAAGCAACGGAAGGGCGAAGCTAAAACAGTTACGTTAAATGGTGTCTTCTGAAAACGCATGGAAAAAAGGCTGCAGAATCGCTTGGTGCCTGTGGAAATATTGTTCGCGAACGATGCCTCAGCCGCATCCGGTTAGTGTACTTTTGAATGACATGGCAAAAGAGACGGCCGTTGGCTACGAAATCAAGCTGCCCCATTTTGAAGGGCCGTTTGATCTGCTGTTGTTCTTTATCCAGCGTGATGAGCTGGACATTTACGATATACCTATTGCCAAAGTCACTCACGATTTTCTGGAATACATCCGGCAGGCCTCAGAGAAAAATATTGAGCTGGCCAGCGAGTTTATTGTGGTAGCCGCCACGTTGATGCGCATCAAAGCCAAGATGCTGCTGCCCAGGCGGCAGGAGCCGGAGGCAGGCGAAGCAGCCGATCCACGGGCGGAATTGGTGCGTCAGCTGCTGGAATACAAACGATACAAGGATGTGCTGGAGGAATTGCGGCAGTTGGAAGCCGAGCGGGCCAGGCTGCATGCCCGTGGTTATGCTGCGCAGGAAAAGCGGCAGCGCCTGCAGGAATGGGCCGATGAAATGGAGTTGCATTCGCTGACGCTGATCCGGCTGCTGCGCGCTTACGAAAGGGTCATGAGCCGCTTTGCGGAGCAGGAGCGCCGGCAGCCTCATGCAGTCATCCGTTACCCTTACACCATTGAAGCGCAGAAAGAATACCTGCTGCAGCTTACCGGTGAAGAAGAAACCGTGTCGTTTGAGAAAATTTTTGATTCCTGCATCGATCGCATGCATGCCATTTTCACCTTTCTGGCGCTGCTGGAGCTTGTGCTGCAACAGCAGATCGGGTTGTCGGCAGGCGAAACGTGCAATAACTTTTTCATATATCGGCGGCATCCTGAGGCGGTATCTGCCGAAGGCATTAGCGGATGATATTCATCGCCTTTCCTACTTTGACAAAAGCGGTTACAGCCTGGTCCAGATGATGCCGCTCGTGTGCGGCCGACAACTGCACTCGGATGCGGGCCAGTCCTTTAGGCACAACGGGATAGAAGAAGCCGATAACGTATATGCCTTCTTGCAGCAGGGCGGAAGCCATCTGCTGGGCGACCACCGAGTCGTAAAGCATGATGGGCACGATGGGATGATCGCCCGGTTTGATGTCAAAGCCGGCATCTGTCATTTGCTTGCGGAAGTAGCGTGTGTTTTCTTCCAGCTTGTCGCGTAAGGCGGTTGTTTCCGAAATCATGTCCAAAACAGCCAATGCTGCGCCGACAATAGGCGGAGGCACGCTGTTGGAGAACAGATACGGCCGCGACCGCTGACGCAGCAGGTCAATGATCTCCTGTCGGCCGGCAGTAAATCCTCCGCAGGCGCCGCCCAGGGCTTTGCCCAGGGTGCTGGTGATGAGATCCACTTCTTCGCTAACCCCCCACAACTCAGGAGTGCCGCGTCCGGTAGGACCTACAAAGCCGGTGGCATGACTGTCGTCCACCATCACCAGGGCTTCATACTTTTTGGCCAAGGCCACAATTTCCCTGAGCCGGGCAATAGTGCCGTCCATGGAAAAAACGCCGTCGGTTACAATGATGCGGCTGCGGCTGCCTGAGGCGGCCCGGAGTTGCTTTTCCAGATCTTCCATGTCGTTGTTGCGGTAACGGAAGCGCTGGGCTTTGCACAAGCGGATGCCGTCAATAATGGAGGCATGATTCAGCTCATCGCTGATGATGGCATCCTGATCGTTAAACAGGGGTTCGAAAACGCCGCCGTTGGCATCAAATGCCGCCACATAGAGAATGGCATCGTCGGTGCCGAGAAATGAAGCGATCTTTTTTTCCAGCTGTCGGTGGATGTCCTGCGTGCCGCAGATGAAGCGTACGCTGCTCATGCCATAACCCCGTCGGTCAATGGTCTCGTGTGCTGCTGCAACTACTTTCGGATGACTGCTCAGACCCAGATAGTTGTTAGCGCAGAAGTTGAGTACGGTTCGGCCGTTGACGCTGATTTCCGGACCCTGTTGCGACTCAATCAGTCGCTCTTCCTTGTACAATCCTGCCTGCCGGATGGCAGCAAGTTCTTCCTGTAAACGTTGCTGAATGGTGTACATGAATAGCCTTCGGTTAGTGAACGAAGATAACTGCGGCAGCGGTTTACCGGCCGCTGTTCAGCGGCCAGCGGTGCAGGCGCTGGTAGCGGGCGCCTTCAGGTAAAGTGAACGATTGCCAGAGTTCCACGCTGTGCACGGCAAGTGAGAGGGCATTGATTCGGGGCAGCGTCACAGGAGGTTGCCGGAAGCCTTTCAAACGCGCCAGGGTCACGTGCGGCAAGGGAGTACGGTTTTCGCCTGTGGGAAACCGGCGCCGGAACGACCACGCCAGTTGGTTGAAGGATTCGCTGGGCTGGCCGCGCAGCCAGATCATGCTCGGCGACTGTGCTGAAGGCACATAGGTGAGATGATCCAGCAGCAGGGTAAAGGGTTGATGCTGCTGGCACAAGGCTTCCGCTTTACGGCACAGTTCGGGGAGTTGTTCTTCTTCCACTGATCCGAGAAAATGCACGGTAACGTGCTGCTGTTCCGGCAATACCCATCGGATGGGCTGGCTGGTTTTACGACGCAGGGTGTCGCAAAGCCGGCGGGCGGCAGGCAGAGGCAGGGGCAAAGCAAAAAAGAGACGAAGGTCCATAAGGCATTACTGAGAAATGATATAAATTTTATTAATGAATCACCTGAACCTCATTCCAGGCTTACGATCCGTTGAGTTCGCGGGCCAGGAAACGGGCCGTATGCCCCTTCCCCGATGCCACTACGGCTTCCGGCGTGCCCTCAGCCACGATGTACCCGCCGCCATCGCCGCCTTCGGGGCCGAGGTCGATGAGGTAGTCCGCCAGTTTGATGACGTCCATCTGGTGTTCAATGATAATCACCGTGTTGCCCTTGTCTACCAGACGGTTAAGCACGTCCATCAACACACGGATGTCTTCAAAATGCAGGCCGGTAGTGGGTTCGTCTAGGATGTAGCACGTGCGGCCGGTATCGCGGCGCGACAATTCGGCAGACAGTTTGATTCGTTGGGCTTCGCCGCCGCTTAAGGTAGTGGCCTGCTGACCCAGACGCAAATAGCCCAGCCCCACGTTCAACAGCGTTTGCAGTTTGCGGGAAATGGCCGGATAGGGTTCAAAAAAAGCAACCGCTTCTTCCACCGTCATATCCAGCACATCGCTGATGTTTTTGCCCCGATAATGCACTTCCAGGGTTTCGCGGTTGTAGCGGCGGCCCAAACATTTTTCGCAAACGACATAAACGTCGGGCAAAAAGTTCATTTCGATCAGCTTCATGCCTCCGCCCTGACAGACCTCACATCGCCCTCCTTTCACGTTGAACGAAAACCGTCCCGGAGCATAACCCCGCATGCGGCTTTCGGGAAGCTGACTGAACAACTGCCGGATGTCGGTGAAAACACCCACGTAAGTGGCCGGATTGCTGCGGGGCGTTCGGCCAATGGGCGACTGGTCAATTTCAATGATTTTATCCAGATGCTCCAGCCCTTCCACGGCATCATACGGAAGCGGTTTGAAGCGGGAACGGTAGAAATGGTTGCTCAGGACCGGATAGAGCGTTTCGGTAATGAGCGATGATTTGCCACTGCCTGATACACCGGTTACGCAAATCAGGCAACCCAGAGGCAGTTGCAGCGTGATGTTCTTGAGGTTGTTGCCGCGGCAACCGATCAGCTTGAGGAACTGGCCGGTTCCCCTGCGGCGGGCTGACGGCACTTTGATTTCGCGTTTGCCTTTCAGGTAGTCCACCGTTAGGCTGCCGTTACCGCCATGCGGGGGACCTTCGCTGACCACATAACCACCGTGTTCGCCGGCACCGGGACCCAGGTCAATGATGTGATCGGCAGCTAGCATGATGTCTTTGTCGTGCTCCACCACAATCACGGTGTTGCCCGACCGGCTGAGCTGCCTCAGGGCATGAATGAGGCGCTGGTTATCGCGCTGATGCAGGCCAATGCTGGGCTCGTCCAGAATGTAGGTGATGCCCACCAGTTGTGCACCCATCTGGGTGGCCAGGCGGATGCGCTGGCTCTCTCCTCCCGATAACGAACGCGTCGGGCGGCTCAGGGTAAGGTAATGCAATCCCACATCGCACAGAAAAGTCAACCGGGCCTGAAGTTCCTTGATCACTTCTTTACCGATGAGCATCTGACGCTCGCTGAGCTGTGCAGGCAGAGCAGCAAACCACTGCTGCAGTTCACCGATGCTCATGCAAGACAGTTCATGGATGTTACGGTCGGCGATGCGGAAGCAGAGCGATTCTTTTTTCAGCCGGCTGCCGCCGCACTCCGGGCAGATGATTTCACTCATGAACGATTCCGCCCACCGTCGCAATCGGTCGGATTCGGTGTCGCGGTACCAGCGATACAGCGTGGGAATAACGCCTTCAAAAGTAGTGGGATATTCCTGCTGCGGCTCTTCATCGAAGCGCAGCGCCAGTGACACGCGTTCATCCGTACTTCCGTACAAAATCAGGTTAAGGGCTTCTTTAGGAATTTCCTTAATCGGTTTCGCTAACGTAAACCGGTACTTGGAAGCGATGGCTCTGAGTTGCTGAAAAAGGAAATTATCCCGCGACAGACCCAGGGGTGCAATGCCGCCTTCGTTGATGCTTTTGGAGGGGTCGGGAATAATATCTTCTTTTCTGACCTCATAAGTAACGCCGAGGCCCTTACAGTGGGGGCAGGCGCCATACGGAGAGTTAAAGGAAAAGGTGTTGGGCGAAGGCAGTTCATACGAAACGCCGGTAACCGGATCCATGAGGGTACGGCTGAAATGCAGCAGCTCTTTCCGTTCGTTAATCACCAGCAACATGCCTTTGCCCAGGCGCAGAGCGAGACGAATGCTGCGGTCCAGCCGTTCCGCAGTGGCAGGGTTCACTTCCAGGCGATCCACCACCAGTTCGATGTCGTGAACGCTGTAGCGATCCACCTGCATTTTTTCTTTGAGGTCGCGCAGCTCACCATCCACGCGCACCTTGAGGTAGCCCTGCCGCCGGTACTGTTCAAACAGTTCGCGGTAATGTCCTTTTCTGCCCCTTACCAAAGGGGCCAAAACCATAATACGCTGACCGGCCATCCGCTTTCGGATGATATCGGCCATCTGCTCTTCGGTGTAGCGTACCATTTTTTCTCCGCTGGCATAGGAATAGGCCTCGGCGCAGCGGGCAAACAGCAACCGGAGGAAGTCATAAACCTCCGTAACGGTGCCTACGGTGGAACGCGGATTCTTGTTTACTGTTTTTTGCTCTATGGAAATGACGGGACTGAGTCCCGTGATGTCGTCCACATCGGGGCGTTCAAAGCTGCCGACAAACTGACGGGCGTAGCTGCTCATGCTTTCCATGTAGCGACGTTGCCCTTCGGCGTAGATGGTGTCAAAAGCCAACGACGATTTACCGCTGCCACTGATGCCGGTAATTACTACCAAGCGGTTGCGCGGAATCCGTACGCTGATGTTTTTCAGGTTGTGTACGCGCGCGCCCAGCACCTCCAGATAGGGCATGTCGTATTCCGCCAGCGGCGATTGCAGGCTGCTGAGCTCGGCTTCCGCCAGCGGCGACGCTTCGTGTAGCGGCATGATGGTTGACAAAATTAACCATGCCATTGCGGCGGGCTGGCGTCCCAAACGGGAAAAGGCTTTTGGAAAATGCGGAAAAGCTGCATCTTGCCTCACTGTCCATGGCCATAGAAAGAATCCTGACCATTGCGTGGCTTCTGGCTGCAACGGCCTGCCGGCAGGCCGTTGTGGCTCCGGAAGCGTCGCTGTCTGATTCGGTTCCTGCCACAGATGAAGTGGTGATGTATGAGGTGTTTGTCAGAAATTTTACCGAAGCCGGCACATTCCATGCCATGCTGGAGCATTTGCCCCGCCTGCGGGACCTGGGCGTGAATGTATTGTGGCTGATGCCCATTCAGCCTACCGGACAACTCAAAAAAAAGGGTACTTACGGATCGCCTTATGCCATCCGCGATTATACGGCCATACATCCCGATCTCGGCACAGCAGCTGACTTCCGCAGACTGGTGGACTCGGTGCATGCGCTGGGCATGTTTCTCATTTTGGATTATGTTGCCAACCACACGGCCTGGGATCATGTTTGGGTACAACGGCATCCGGAATGGTACACCCGCGACAGCGCCGGCAACCTGATGCCTTCGGTTCCTGACTGGACCGATATTGTCGATCTCAATTACGAAAACAAGGACTTATGGGAAGCGCAGATAGCGGCCATGGCCTATTGGGTGGACAGTTTTGATGTCGATGGGTTCCGTTGCGACGTGGCGGAAATGGTTCCTCTGGCTTTCTGGAAAGAAGCCATCAGCCGCCTGAGACAATCTCGGCCGGTGCTCATGTTGGCAGAAGGTGCCGATCCGGCACTCTACGAGTCCGGCTTTGACATGACGTATGGTTGGGAAGTTTATCATGCATTAAAAAAAATATGGAACGGAAAGGCATCAGCCAGGCTGCTGGATACGTTGCTGCTTCAGGAGCAACAGCGCTATCCGCCGCACTACCGGCACATCCGGTTTATTACCAATCACGATGAAAACAGTTGGGACGATGTGCCTCAGCGGGTTTTTGTCAGCGACAGCGGAGCGCATGCGGCTTTTGTGGTGCAGCTTACCCTGCCCGGCGTTCCGTTTCTTTACAACGGTCAGGAAGTGGGCTATCCCCAACGCATCAATCTTTTTGAAAAATATACCATTGACTGGACGATGCGACCGGACCTTCAGCAATGGTATAGCCAACTGCTTCATTTGTATCGCAGCAACCGGAGCCTGCGTCAGGGCAACAAAACCTTTTTCAGCACCGATGAAGTATTGTGCTACCGGCGGCAGCTAACCGGTCAGCCACCGGTTCTGGTTGTGGTCAATTGCCGCAACCGGCCGGTGTCGTTTTCCCTGCCTGACGCTTTGCGCCATGAACGTTGGGTGAACCTGCTCAACGGCCAGCAAGAACGCTGGACCCAAAAGCAACTGGCGCCCTTTGCCTGGTATTTGCTGACCACCACCGATAGCTGATCGTTTTTCCCATATCCATGAACATGAACCAACAGATGCCCAACGGTGAACAGGGGTTGCTGACGAAACCGCGCATGTCGCTTTCGCAGATTTTTAATATGAGTTTTGGTTTTCTGGGCATTCAGTTTGGCTTTGCCCTGCAAAACGGCAATGCTTCACGCATTCTGCAGACGTTCGGCGCCGACGTGGAGCATCTGTCGTGGTTTTGGCTGGTGGCCCCGCTGACCGGCATGCTGGTGCAACCGCTGGTGGGGTATTTCAGCGATCGCACCTGGACGGCCCTGGGGCGGCGGCGGCCCTACTTTCTGGCCGGTGCCATTCTCGCCGCTCTGGGTCTGATGTTTATGCCCAATGCTTCCTTGCTGGCCGGACTGATCCCTGCCCTGTACATAGGGGCCGGCATTCTCATGATCATGGACGCCTCTTTCAATATTGCCATGGAGCCGTTCCGTGCTCTGGTAGCCGACAACCTGCCCGATGAACAGCGCACCACCGGTTTTGCCGTGCAAACCTTTCTCATAGGCATTGGGGCCGTAGTCGGATCGTGGCTGCCTTATGTATTTGCCGAATGGATGGGCATTGAGAAAACAGCAGCAGCCGGCGAAGTGCCCGAAAACGTGAAGCTGGCTTTTTATTTCGGCGCGGTAACCTTTCTGATCGCCATCCTGTGGACGGTGATCACCACCAAGGAATTTCCTCCCGAAGAATACAAAAAATATTTCGGCTCGGAGGAACAAAGAGAAAGGTACAATCCGCTGCGTCAGATCCTTCATGATTTTGCCCATATGCCGCGCACCATGAAACAACTGGGATGGGTGCAGTTTTTCAGCTGGTTTGCGCTGTTTTCCATGTGGGTGTTCACTACGCCGGCGCTGGCTACGCACCATTACGGACTGGCGGTGGACGATGTGCACAGCGAGCGGTTTCAGGATGCCGGCAACTGGGTAGGCATCCTGTTTGGTGTGTACAACGGCGTGGCCGCGTTGTTTGCCTTGTTTCTCCCCATGATAGCCGCCCGCATAGGCCGGCGTCGTACACACTTTTACGCCCTGTTAATCGGCGGCATCGGTCTGATCAGCATGTACGTGATCCGCGACCCGCAATGGCTGTTGTTGTCCATGGTAGGCGTGGGCATTGCCTGGGCCAGTATTCTGGCCATGCCCTACGCCATTCTGGCCGGAGCGATTCCCAGCGGAAAAATGGGAATTTATATGGGAATTTTTAATTTTTTCATTACGTTTCCCCAGATCGTCAACGGCTTGATCGGCGGTCCCCTTGTGAAATATGCCTACCAGAGTCAGCCCATCTTTGCCCTGGTGGCCGCCGGTGTCTTGCTCATTTTGGCCGGTTTGTCGGTGCTGCGTGTGGAGGACCGTAGCGATCGTCACTTTGCCGGGCGCTGACAGCTATTTACGCAGCAGAAAGACTGCACATCCCTGCGGGCCTACCTGCAGATTACGTACGTCGGCATGCAGCGCTCCGCTCAGTACGTCAACGGCCTGACGGTAGCCATGCAACACTTCACCATACCGACCGGGATCCAAAGTTTTGGTTTCGGCCGAGGTATTGATGGCCACGACCACCACATCCCGGTTATCGTAGCGGCAAAAGACATATACATCATTTTCCGGAACAAAATGGCGCATTTTTCCTGTTTGCATTACCGGATAATTTTTCCGGAATTCAATCAGCCTGCGTACGAACAAAAAGGCTTCCTGTTCCTGTTCGCTGCGGCCTGCCGGCGCAAACTTGTTGACGGCATCGCCGGGCCATCCTCCGGGAAAATCCTGCCTCACCAGCCCATCGGGATTGGCAAAACCGCTGAACAGCAATTCGGTGCCGTAGTAAATGCACGGGATGCCCCGAAGGGTGAGCAACAGCGTAACGGCCTGTTTCCATTTGTTGAAGTCGCCGCCCAGCTCGGAGTAAATACGGCTAACGTCATGATTGTCCAGAAAGGTAACCAGCTTGTAGGGGTCACCGTATACAAAGTCCTGCGCCAGAGTGTAGTAGATCCGAGTTAGTCCGGTAGTCCATCCGAACGGTTCGCGCAGGCCATCGCGTATGGCATAATAGAGGTTGAAGTCAAAAAGGTAGTCTAATTCGCTGCCCCGGCGATTCAGCGGAGAGCCATGCTGAAACCAGGCCACATGATTGATGGTCTGATCCCACACTTCGCCTACCATGCTGATGTTCGGGTATTCGGTTTTTACCCGGCGCACCAGACGATTCATGAAGTCGGGATAGGGATACGGATAGGTATCAATGCGCAGACCATCGAGCCGGGCGTATTCAATCCACCAGATTGTGTTCTGGATCAGATAATCGGCCAGCAGGGTGTCGGTTTGGTTCAGGTCGGGCATGTGGGTGTCGAACCAACCGGCTACGGTGCGGCGGACATCGGCAGCAGCAGCATACGGATCGATGAGGGAAGAAGGACGGTAGTTGCATCGGGTAAACTGCTCCCACTGATTGACCCAGGCCGATGACACCGGATCGCGAATCAGGAAGTGCTCGTTGCCAATGTGGTTATAGATCACGTCCTGAATGACCTTAATGCCGTACTCATGGGCTTTGGCAACCAGCGCGGCATAGAGCTCGTTGCTTCCGAGGCGCGGATCCACTTCGTACAGGTCGGTAGCGGCATAGCCGTGGTAGGAATAGGCAGGCTGATCGTTGATGAGCACAGGGTTCAGCCACAGGCAGGTGATGCCCAGATCAGCCAGATAGTCCAAATGATTGATTATGCCTTGCAGGTCGCCGCCGTGCCGTGCTGCGGGCTGATTTCGGTTCACTGCTTTTTCCTTTAGGGAAGGAAGTACATCATTGGTCGGGTCGCCGTTGGCAAAGCGATCGGGAAAAAGCAGGTACATCACATCGCTGGCATTGAATCCCTGCACCTCCTCCGGTTTCCGGCTGCGGCTGCGCAATTCATAGAGCTGATGCATTTTCTTTTTCCCCTGCGTGAACGTGAGCGTACACGTCTGAGCCGGTGCGCCACGCAGGCTGAGATACACAAACAGGTAGTTGGGATTTTCGGTGGTACGCGTGTGCAGCAATTCCACGGCAGTGCCGGAAACCGCTACCTTCCATTGGGCCATTTTTTCGCCATAAACCATTACCTGCAGGGTATCCTGCTTCATGCCGGCATACCAAAACGCCGGCTGCACTTTGCGGATGGGCGTGGAGCCACCGGCAGTGGTGCAAAGGATAAGCAGGGCAACCAGGCGCAGCAGCAACCAAGGCATCGAAAAATGGTTTTGGCTCCGACGAAAATAGTGGATAGCAGTTAGCGGGGGCAGGTGGCTTCCGGTCAGTTGGCGGTTTTGCCGGATACCCTGCGTGGCAGTCTGGATCTGCGCGGGGCCTGCCATTTGAGAAACACTACACCCAGGGGAGGCAGGTTCACGGTGATGCGGTAAGGAAAAGAACCTTGGGCATGAAGCTCAGCCTTTCGTTCGCCATTGAGGTGATGGCCGGTTCCGTCATAGCGAACATCGTCGCTGTTGAGCAGTTCGCGGTAGCGGCCGCGGACCGGCACGCCGATAACGTAATTAGGGCGGGGCACAGGGGTAAAGTTGGCCGCAAAAACGATCAGGTCGCGCTTGAGGTTACCCCGCCGCAGGAAGGCAATAACGCTCTGCTCGGCATCATCCACAACCAGCCATTGAAAGCCCTCAGAAGAGAAATTTTTCTGATACAAAGCCGGCTCGGTCCGCAGCACGTGGTTCAGGTCGTGCACCCAGTTTTCCAGCCCCTTGTTGGCCGGGTCGGCGGCCTCGTGCCAATCCAGCGATTTTTCGTGGTTCCATTCGTGTTGCTGACCGAACTCAGCGCCCATGAACAACATCTTGGCTCCGGGGTGCGCATACATGTAGCCGTACAAACACCGCAGGTTGGCAAACTGCTGCCAGCGGTCGCCGGGCATTTTGCCCAGCATGGACCTTTTCAGATGCACCACTTCATCGTGCGAAAAAGGAAGAACAAAATTTTCCGAAAATGCATACATAATAGAAAAAGTAATAAGATTGTGGTGATATTTCCGGTAAACGGGATCCTTGGCAAAATACTGGAGGGTGTCGTGCATCCAGCCCATCATCCACTTCATGCCAAAGCCAAGTCCGTCGTGTTCTACGGGATGGCTGACTTTGGGAAAAGCGGTGGATTCTTCGGCTATAGTTTGCACGTCGGGAAAAGAGCGATACACTTCGGTGTTGAGCTGACGCAGAAAAGCGATGGCCTCCAGATTTTCCCTGCCGCCTTGTTCGTTGGGAATCCACTCGCCGGGCTGACGGGAATAGTCTAAATACAGCATGGAAGCTACGGCATCCACGCGCAGGCCGTCGGCGTGGTAGCGGTCCAGCCAGAAGCAGGCGCTGCTGATCAGGAACGAGCGCACTTCGTTGCGGCCGTAGTTGAAAATGTAGCTGTTCCAGTCGGGGTGATAGCCCTTGCGACGGTCTTCGTGTTCGTAGAGCGCAGTGCCGTCAAAGCGGATCAATCCATGGGCATCATCGGGAAAATGAGAAGGCACCCAATCCAGCAGCACGCCGATGTCGTTGCGGTGCAGTTCGTCCACCAAAAACATCAGATCCTGCGGATAACCCATTCGTGAGGTAGGCGCAAAGTAGCCGGTGATCTGATAGCCCCAGGAACCATAAAACGGATGCTCCATAACAGGCAACAGCTCCACATGAGTGAAGCCCATGTATTGGACGTACGGAACCAACGCTTCGGCGATTTGACGGTACGACAGGACCTTGTCGGGGTCGTCGGGGCTGCGGCGCCATGAGCCCAGGTGCAGTTCGTAAATGGAAAAGGGGGCGGTGAGCGCATTCCGGGTTTTACGGAATTTCATCCATTTCTCATCGCGCCATTCGTACCAGGTGTCGTGAATGCGACTGGCCGGATGGGGAGGCTGGGTGTGCATGAAGCCGAAGGGATCGCATTTTTCCATTTCGGCGTTAAACAGTTTGGATTGAATAAAAAAACGATACAAATCCCCCTTGCCGACGTAAGGGATCCATCCCTCCCAGATGCCCGACTCGTCCCAACGCACCTTCAGGGGGTGGGCACGGCGATTCCAGCCGTTGAAGTTGCCGACTACGCTGACGTATTCGGCATTGGGTGCCCAAACGGCAAAATAGGTTCCGGGCAATCCGTCCTTATCGCATACATGGGCGCCAAACTTTTCGTAGAGGCGGTAGTGATTCCCTTCACGAAACAGATGAACATCCAGATCGGAAAAAAAACTGTGCGGCAACACGGCATGGGCATCGGCCGCTGTCTTTTTCCTGCTTTTTTTCATTTTATTTTTTCATATAATTCTTCCGGTGGAACGGATTGCTGCTGGCCGCTGTTCAGATCTTTGAGGGTTACCCTTCCGCTGGTTCGCTCCTGTTCGCCTACAAGGGCTGCAAATGGGATGTTGCGGGCATGGGCATACTTCAGCTGTTTCTGCAGCTTTTCGGGTTCCGGATACATTTCGGCCGCCAGTCCGTTCTGACGCAGGGCAGTGAGGTAAGGGGCCGACCACAACATGGCCGCTTCATCCATACAGCAAAACAGAATGCGTGTTCCGGCAACTGTTGCGGGGGGAAAAAGGTTCAGCTCTTCCATGACGTCGTAAATGCGGTCGGCACCAAAAGAGATGCCTACGCCGCTGACGCCGCTGAGGCCGAAGATACCGGTCAGATCATCGTAGCGGCCGCCGCCACCCAGGCTGGATTTCAGGGTACCCTGTGCACTGGCGACCTCGTAAATGATGCCGGTATAGTAGTTCAATCCGCGGGCCAGGGAAAAATCCACCACCACCTGTTGCACCGGCTCGCCGAGGGCATGCAGCCAATGCAGGGTTTGGCGTAGTTCGCGGCAGCCTTCCTCAGCGGCTGTCTGCCGCAGCCGGTGTTCAGCCTGTTCCAGGCGCTGCAGGTTATTGCCCTGCAGTTGCAGTAACGCATGCAGTTCGCTCCGCTGCTCTGCAGTCCAGCCCATGGCGGCCAGTTCTTCATCCACACCCTGCCAGCCCAGGCGGTCCAGTTTATCCAACACAACGGTAAAGGCAGTGAACCGGGATTCGGCCCGGCAATGCTGGGCCAAGCCGAGCAGCACCTTGCGGCTGTTGATGCGCAGGGTGACGCGGATGCCAAGAGCCGTGAATACATCATCATATATTTTAATCAGTTCGGCTTCATGCACCAGCGAGCGGCTGCCGATTACATCGGCATCGCATTGATAGAATTCGCGGTAGCGGCCCTTTTGAGGCCGGTCGGCCCGGAAAACGGGCTGGATCTGGTAGCGGCGGAAAGGAAATGCCAGCCGGTGACGGTTCATCACCACATAGCGGGCAAAGGGAACGGTCAGGTCGTAGCGCAATCCTTTTTCCGTTATGTCGCGCAGCGGAAAGGAAAACGCGCCCAAACGCACTTCGGCATGTTGCTCTTTCCATCGGGCAAAGGCATCACCGGAGTTCAGCACACGATACAACAAACGGTCGCCTTCTTCGCCATACTTTCCTTCCAGCGTGCTGAGCAGTTCCATAACCGGTGTTTCCAGTGGCTGGTAGCCGTAGCGTTCAAACACCTGCCTCATGGTGTCAAACAGATAGCGGCGCCGGCCCACTTCCTGTGGCCCGAAGTCGCGCATGCCGGAAGGCAATGCCGGTTTTACCGAGGCAGCACGATAATCACTCATGAGGGGGCATTTGGGTCGGATTCTGCTTCCGTGCGCCGCATCAAGGCAGCGCAAATCAGCGACACCACCGCACCCAGCAGCATGGCATTGCCAATGCCGTACGTGAGGCGGCCGAATTTGGTGTAGCTGGCGCGTACGCCTTTGACGGCTTCCTCTACGCGCTCGGCAGGTAATTGCCGGGCTTCATACCACCTGCGGGTTTCTGCCACTACGGCTTCTACTTCCCCCGGATTGATGTAGCTGGAATACACCATCAAATAAACGCCCACCATCAAGCCGGAAACAAAACTGACCATCATTCCGGCCAGAAAGGCTTCACGAAAACGGATGCAGCCGCCCTGATCGTGATCGCGCTTGTGGCGAATGGCCAGATAGATGAACAGGCTGAGCAACAACGCACTGGCCAATGCGGCATACAGGTTGGCCGGTCCACGATGCCAGCCAACCACATATCCAAGCGTCATCCAGATCCACAGAGCCAGTCCACCCCATAGGCCGTAACGCAATTCCCTGCTCATCTTTTTCTGCAAGACGGCTAAGGTAGATATTGATAAAGGTTATTTGTTACCGCTACGGTTAATCCTGCCATCAAGAGCGGGGCGTTCCGGTCATCAACGGGATGCATGCCTGCGTTGAGGCAAAAGAAACTTTGCTACTTTTTCACCCGCTTTCGTGGTCCTGTTTTCTCATCAATGAATATTTCTTTTTGTTTTCGCCTTGCTGTTTTGTTGCCAGCCCTGCCGTTGTGGTGTTCAGGTCAGGGCATGTGGATGCCCTGGCAGCTGCCGGAGGCCGTCTTAACCGATATGCAGCAGAAAGGATTGACGCTCACGGCTGCTGATCTGTTTTCCGTTGAAAAACCTTCAGTTAAGGATGCCATCGTGTTGTTTGGCGGGGGGTGTACCGGCGAAATAGTTTCTCCGGAAGGGTTGCTGTTCACCAATCATCACTGTGCCCGCGGAGTGTTGCAGCAGCTCAGCACTTTGGAACGCGACCTGCTCACCCACGGGTACTGGGCGGGCAACCGGCAGGAAGAACTGCCCTGTCCCGGCCTGAACGTTACAGTGATCAACCGGGTAGAAGAAGTTACCAACGCCGTGCTTCAGGCCATCGGCAGTGCCGCAACGGAATCCCTACGTCAGCGGCGGGTGGACAGCATTGGCAGGATGCTTGCTGCCCAGGCAGCACTGGGCGGTCGGTATAAAGCGTTTGTCCGTCCGTTTTATCAGGGCAATCAGTATTTTCTTTTTGTTACAGAAGAATTCCGGGATGTGCGGCTGGTAGGAGCTCCTCCCCAGTCCATTGGCAATTTCGGCGGCGACACCGATAACTGGATGTGGCCCCGTCATACGGGCGACTTTGCCGTATTCCGCATCTATGCAGGAAAGGACAATTTGCCGGCAGCCTATTCGGAGCAAAACGTTCCGTATCGCCCGCGCCATTGGCTGCCCATTAGCCTGAAGGGGGTTCAGGCCGGCGACCTGACGATGGTTTATGGTTTTCCGGGTCGCACCTCGCAATACCTTACCTCCTATGGCGTGCAGGTGCTGTACGAAGTATCCAATCCGGTGCGCATTGCCCTGCGCGGCGAACGAATGAGCGTATGGTGGCAGCGCATGCTGCAGAACGATACCGTTCGCCTGAAGTATGTAGCAAAATATTATGCGTTGTCTAACACACACAAAAAATGGCAGGGTGAGCAATACGGTCTGAGTCGGGTTGATGTTGTGGGCATGAAGCGCAACGAAGAAGCCTTGTTCCGCCAGCGGGCTGCCGGGCAGGGGGTTGCCGGCCGGGCTCAGCTGCTGGATTCGTTGCAGATGAGCTACGACAGCCTGCGGCCCTACCAATATGCCATGGATTGCTGGAATGAAGCCGTTATGGCTATAGAAGTCTGGCGACCTGCACTGCTGCTGCAACCCCTCGTGGATTCCACACTGGCAGGCGCTGAGGCCACAGTGATTGAATCCCTGCGTGAAAAGGTCAATGGGCAGCTTGCTGATTTTTACCGCAACTACGACGCCCGGACCGACAGATTGGTCATGGAAGCTTTGCTGCAGCGATACAGGGAACGAACAGATCGGGTTCCCGGGTTTCTGCTGCAACAGGTGCAGCGGCTTCGCGGAGACTGGAGCGCATACAGCCGCCAGCTTTTTGAGCGGTCCCTTCTGGATGATGGCACCGCACAGAAGTGGCTGCAGCAATGGGATCTAAAAGTGGCCAGGAAAGTTCAGGCCGATCCGGTATATCAGACAACCATCAAACTAA
Source organism: Chitinophagales bacterium (assembly GCA_025057275.1). Lineage (GTDB taxonomy): Bacteria > Bacteroidota > Bacteroidia > Chitinophagales > UBA10324 > JANWXQ01. The sequence goes on along the minus strand of JANWXQ010000019.1, from coordinate 19,397 downwards.
GTGCCTATCAGGCGGAATTCATCACCGCACCATATCAGAAATGGAACGAGCAGGTAATGCGACTGAACCGGCAATACATGCAGGCGCTGATGGAACTGTTTCCCGAGCGCCGTTTTTTTCCTGATGCCAATCTCACCCTGCGCCTCACCTACGGACGCGTGGAAGGCTATCAACCCCGCGATGGCGTGCATTACCGCCATTACACCACCGCAAAAGGGGTACTGGAAAAATACAGGCCCGGCGATGAAGAGTTTGATCTGCCTTCCGACTTTGTTGCGTTGATCCGATCGGCAGAAACAACTCCCTATGCCAATGCTGATGGCGAACTGGTTACCTGCTTCGTGGCCGCTAACCACACTACCGGAGGCAACAGCGGCAGCCCCGTGCTCAATGCCAGGGGAGAGCTGATCGGGATCAACTTTGACCGATGCTGGGAAGGCACCATGAGCGATGTCTACTTTGATGCAGCCTTCTGCCGCAACATAGCCGTAGATATCCGTTACGTGCTATTTGTTATCGATCGCCTGGGCGGGGCGGGTTATCTGCTGAACGAATTAGAACTTCGCCGGTAAGCGCCCTCAGCGTGGAGCATACACCTGCACCAGGGCATCACATGCCCGGTCAATGAGGTCGTAGGCATGGGCAAAATCGGCTTCATTGCCGTACCAGGGATCAGGTACTGACCGGTTCTCTCCGGGATAGAGCACATCCAGCAGCAGGTGGATTTTGGAGGCCGCATGGGGCGCCAGCTCCACCAATTCCTGTTGAACGTCGGTTGCCAAAGCAAAGAGAAGATCAAAACGGTTAAAGTCCTGCCTGCTGATCTGCCTGGCTCTTTTGGATGCAATGTCAATGCCGTGCAGGCGGCACTGCGCAATGGCACGCGGATCCGGTCGCTCCCCCACATGATAACGCTCAGTGCCGGCGCTGTCAACCGTCCAGAGCAGTCCGTGTTTCTTGATCCGTTCGTTCATGATCCCTTCAGCCATGGGAGACCGGCAGATGTTGCCCAGGCAGACAAACAACAACTTCATGGGATAAAGTTGGGAAGAACAGCTTTTTTCACACGTCAGATCGGGGTGAGCCTGAAGCCAAACTGCAACTCATACAACCTGCGGTAGTGCCCTTGGGCTTGCATCAATTCCTCGTGCGTGCCGGATTCCACCACATGGCCTTTGTCCAGCACCAGAATGCGCGAAGCCTGGCGGATGGTTGAAAGGCGATGGGCAATCAATATGCTGGTGCGCCCCTGCGTGAGCACGTGCATGGCTTTCTGGATCAGTTGTTCGGAGTAGGAATCCACCGCCGAGGTGGCCTCGTCCAAAATCAGGATGCGGGGGTTGGCCAACAGGGCGCGCAGAAAGGAAATAAGCTGGCGCTGACCGGCAGACAGCGAAGCACCGCGTTCGTGCACCTGATAGTCGTACCCGCCAGGCAGCCGTTCTATCCAGTCTTCCATGCCGCATCGGGCAGCGGCCTCGGCCACCTGCTGCCGGCTGAACTGTGGATTGAACATGCGCAGGTTATCCAGGATGGTTCCGGAAAAAAGAAAAACCTCCTGCAGCACAGGGCAAACCACGCGACGCAGTGAAGCAAGATCGTAATCGCGAATGTCGGTTCCGTCAATCAGAATCTGACCCTGCTCGGCATCGTACAACCGGCTGAGCAATTGGCTGATCGTGGTTTTTCCGGCACCGGTGGCGCCTACAATAGCCAGGGAACTTCCGGCAGGAACATGAAAAGAAACATTATGCAACACCGGATGCCCCGGCGTGTAACTGAAGGTTACGTTGCGGAAGGCGATTTCGCCGCGTACGTTATCGGCACTGCGGCTTCCCGTATCGGGAACTCTGACGGTGTCGTCCAGAAGGGCAAACACGCGCTGGGCAGCAACCATGCCCATTTGCAGCGTGTTGAACTTGTCGGCCAGCATACGGATGGGCCGGAACATCAGGTTCAGAAACAAAATAAACGAAATGATTGTGCCCGGCGTGCTCAGTTCGCGCAGCATCTGATGAGCGCCATACCAGACCAACAGACCCAGTGCAGCGGCCGAAATGATTTCTACCACAGGAAAAAACACAGAGTAATGCCACACCGACCGGTTGTGGGCATTGCGGTGCTCGCGGTTGATGGCGCGGAATTTTTCCAGTTCCTGTTCTTCTGCCTGGAACAACTGAACGACCAGCATTCCCGAAAGATGTTCCTGCAAAAAGGCATTGAGCCGCGCCACCTGATTGCGCACTTCCGTAAAGGCCTTGCGTACCCCTTCCTTAAATACCCAGACCGCAACCAGCAACAAAGGCATCACTGATAAGATGACCAGACTCATTTTCCAGGAAACGGTAAACATCACCGCCAAAATGGCCAGCAGCATAAGCAGATCGCTGATGATGTTGATGATTCCTTCGGCAAAAATGTCGTTGATGGCTTCTACATCGCTGATGGTGCGCGTAACCGAAGTGCCCACCGGCGTGCGATCAAAGTAGCGCATGCCCAGAGACAACACATGGGTGAATACCTGCATCCGTAAATGGTAAACGATCTGTTGTCCGATCCAGGCCGTCAGCAGCGTAAACCGGTAAGAAAGGAGCGCCTGTGTCAGCAGCGAGATCAGCAGCAGCAGGCTCATCATCCAGATCATGTTGCCCTGGCCTGTGAGGATGTACCGGTCCACGGTGTGCTGAATGAGCAACGGATTCAACGGAGCCAGCAGAGCGAGCACAACAGCAAGCACCAATGATTCATAGAACTTTCTGCGATAGGGTTTTGCCAGCCGCAGGATGCGCCGAAGCAGGGCTACATCCAATACCCGGCTAAAAAGGGAAGACCTCATGGTGGGGCATGGTCAACAAGGCACGGCGTGCTATGGCAGGATGAGCAGTCAATGGCTGCATGGGCTTGCTGTACTGTACCTGCGTAAGCATCAGGCCCTGGGCAGGGGCGGAAAAGTCAGTACGTTCGGGGCGGCGACTCTGCAGCAACCGGATCAGGTTATCAGAGGAAAGTTTGCCGCGGGCGTAGCGCAGCGATGTGGCCACCAGCCCGCGAACCATACCGCGTAAAAAACGGTCGGCTGTAACACGAAACGTCAGGAGCTGTTCGCTGTCGTTCCAGAACCATACCGCTTCTTTCAGACTGCATCGGCTGGTGCGCACCTGCGTGCGTTTTTTGCTAAAGGCGGCAAAGTCGGAATGCTGCAGGAAAAGAGCGGCAGCTTCGTTAAGGCGCTCCACATCCAGAGGAGGGTAGGGATAGTAACAAACCAGTTCACTGAGCAACGGATTCTTCCGGTAGGAAATGAAGTAGTGGTAAGTGCGCGCCGTGGCATCAAAACGAACGTGAAAATCCGCGGCTACGGTAAAGAAGCCATAGATGGCAATATCCTGCGGCAGAAGAAAATTGATGCGCCGAAGGGCATCGTGCGGCAGCGGTGCATCCAGGTCAAAATGAATGAAGTTCTGCGCTGCATGCACCCCGGCATCGGTGCGGCCGGCAGCCATCACGGTAACAGGCTGTTGCAGCAACACCGACAAACGGTCCTGAACGACTTGTTGTATGGTACGCGGCGTATTAGGCTGAATCTGCCAGCCCTGGTAGGCAGTGCCTTTGTAGGCCAGCTCAGCCACGTAACGCATTCCGCTAAATTAGTATGACTGCATGCGTCAGGGCACCAGCAGCGGCAGGACTTTGCTGTGGCCGTTGGAAAGGGTAACCTGAACCAGCAGCATGCCTGCAGAAGACTGCGGTATGGTCAGACAAACTTTTCGGTCTGCAGGCCGCAGAGGCATCTGCAGCAACTGGCGTCCGGCGAGATCGGTAATGCGAATGACCCCATCGGAGCCAGCGGGGGCATCAAGTAAAAGCCAGGTTTCTTGTCGGGCCGGATTCGGATAGAGGACAAACAACGGTTCAGGCTGCAGCAGGTTCCGGCACGATGAGGTAACCGTAACGCCTGACGACTTTTTACTGCATCCCTGGGCATTGGTTACCTGCACCTTGTAGGTTCCCGTTTTGTTGGCCACATAAGTTTGCTGAGTGGCTCCGTTAAGCACTTTGCTTCCTTTGAACCATTGATAGGAAAGACCGGTGCCGCTGTTGGCCTGAAGCGTTACCGAACCGGTGGTGCAAATGTCCAGGCTGCCCAAAGGCGTGATGGTGGCCTTAGGTTTTTTGATTTTGCTTACGGAAACTGCAGCTGACGTGGAGGAGCAATACGCATTGTAGACCTGAACGGAAAAATCACCTGTGGAGGAAGCTGCATAGGTGGACTGCGTGGCGCCGGCAAGCGCATTTCCGTTTTTCAGCCACTGGTATTGATGTCCGGATGGATAGGCAGTAAGGGTTACGCTGCTGCCCTGACAAAACGATGTGGATCCGGAGGGACTGGTGGTGGCGGTGATGGCGTTCTCGTCAGTCAGGCCGTTGCAGTTGTCATCAATGCCATTGCATGCATCGTAGGCCGCCGGGTGAATAGCCGCATGGCCATCGTTGCAATCACCGGCAGCAGCGGCATAGCCAGCCGGAGGAGTAAGGCTGCATACCGAAACGGTTGCCGAGGCGGTGCCGTAGCCGTCACCATCCACATCTTGGTAGAAAACGGTCGGTACACAGATGCGCACGTTCCAGACATCTTTACCTCCGTGGTTGCCGCTGATGTCGCCGTTATTCAGGCGCACGTAGGCATTCACCAGAAACTCATTGGGGGCCACCTGCTTGACGGTGCGGGAGCGGTCGTGTACTGAGCCGCCCATGGAGCGCTGCCAGACGATGGCGCCGCTCAGGTCAATCTGAAATACCCAGGCATCCAGTGAACCGTTGTTTTGGGTCAAATCGCCGTCGCTGGAACCACTGTACCCTGCCACCAGATAACCGCTCTGGTCGGAAAGCGGCTCAATGCTAAAAGCATAATCTTCCCCGCTGCCCCCGTACAGTCGTTGCCATTCCACAGCACCTGAGGCATTTAGTTTGATCACCCATATATCCTGATTTCCTTTATACGAACCGGGAGGAATCATGCCATCGTTGGAGTTCGTGTAGCCTACGGCTATGTAGCCACCATCGGGGGTGGGACGTACATCGCGCATGCCGTCGTTCTGGCTGCCACCGTAGGTCTGTTGCCAGAGTATATTGCCGAGGGCATCAGTGCGGATAATCCAACCGTCGTACATGCCCCAGGAAGCGTTCAGGTCGCCATCTACGGAATTGCCAAAACCGGAAATGACAAAGCCGCCATCGGCCGTTACCTGAACGCTGCTGCCTTCTTCGTGCTCGGAGCCGCCCAGGCATCGCTGCCATTGAATGGAACGGTTGGCATCGAGCTTGACCAGCCAGATGTCGGCCTTACCGTGGTTGCCGCTGACGTCGTAGTTATTGGAAACGGTGCCACCCACCAGCACATAGCCTCCGTCGGCGGTAGGCTGAATCTGATAACCGATGTCAATGTCGGTGCCGCCGTAGCTGTGTTGCCACAACAGGGTGCCGTCGGAGCGACGCAGCTTCAGGATCCACACATCCTGCATGCCGCGGTTCTGGGTAACGTGGCCATTGGAAGAAAAACTGTGGCCGCAGATCAGGAAGTTGCTGTCTGCATCCAGCTGAATATAGCGCCCCCAGTCTTCTTGGGTTCCGCCCAGCGAGCGTTGCCAGAGGATGGCGTTGGCGGCATTGACGCTGACGACCCAGACATCATCACCTCCCTGATTGCCGGAAACATCGCCATCGTTGGAATTGCTCATGCCGGCAAAAGCATAGCCGCCTCCTGAGGTCAACACCATACCCCGCGACTCTTCATCTTTACTTCCGCCAAAACATTTCTGCCACAGTATAACCGGCTGCTGTCCCTTTGCACTCCAGGCAACCATTAAAGCAAGCAACACAAGAACATGGGCTTTGGCAAATGACCCACACTCGGAGGGGCAGTAAACATGCATCACAGGAATAAAGATAATTCCAATTCAGTGAAATGCCGGGTCCACCTTGCTGCCATGACGCTCTGTTCATGATGCATTCCCTGGATTAGGTCATAACGGGCATGCAGGTTTTCTTTGTGAATCAGCAACCCCAGTTCATGCCCTGCATTGACATTCACACCCACATCATTCCGGAAAACATGCCGCGCTGGAGCCAGCGGTTCGGCTATGAGGGGTTTATTCATCTGGAGCATCATGCTCCCTGCCGGGCCCGTATGATGAGGGGCAAGGAATTCTTTCGGGAAATAGAAAGCAACTGCTGGGATCCCGAACAGCGCATCCGGGAATGTGCGGCACACCAGGTAACCATGCAGGTGCTCAGCACCATTCCGGTCATGTTCAGCTACTGGGCTCGTCCTGCCGATGCCTTGGAGCTGAGCCGTTTTCTCAACGATCACCTTGCAGAGGTCGTTCAACGCTATCCCCGGCATTTTTTGGGACTGGCTACGGTACCGCTGCAGGATGTCGGTTTGGCCGTTAAGGAACTGGAGCGCTGCCGCAGGGAGTTATCGCTGTGCGGCGTTCAGATTGGCACCAACGTCAATCAACTCAATCTGAGCGAACCGCAGTTTCATGAGTTTTTTGCTGCGGCTCAGGATCTGGATGCCTGTATTTTCATCCATCCCTGGGACATGATGGGCGGCGAACACCTGCAGAAGTACTGGCTGCCGTGGCTGGTAGGCATGCCTGCTGAAACAGCCCGGGCCATTTGCTCTTTGATTTTTGGCGGAGTCCTGGAACGTTTTCCTCGGCTACGACTGGCTTTTGCCCATGGGGGCGGTGCCTTTCCGGCTACGTTTGGCCGCATTGCTCATGGTTTTGAAGAACGCCCCGACCTGGTGGCTGTAGATAACGAACGCCATCCTGCAGAGTATCTGGGACGATTCTGGTTTGACTCTCTGACCCACGATGAGGCCATGCTGCACTATCTGATTCGTTTTGCCGGTGAAGACCGCGTGTGTCTGGGATCGGATTATCCTTTTCCCCTGGGCGAACGGCAACCGGGCAAGCTCATCCGTGAGGCGGCCTTGACCGATGCCGTTAGAAAAAAACTGTTATGGAGCAATGCCTGGCATTGGTTGCAGGGTCGGGCACCGGCTGAAAACCGCCAGCAGGGCGCAACCGGTCAGTTGGAAGCCTGAAGGATTTTCCGGTAAGCAGCCGGATCGCGCAGGGTCTCTTTGGCTTTCTGCACCACCGGATCGCTGCTCAGGCTGGCTTCGATTCGGCCATCCTGATAATAGTAGCGCAAGGCGATTTCCTGTTCCAGAAACTCCCGGATTTCATCCTTGAATTTGATCAGATCTTTTTCCTTGTCATGCGACATTTCCTTTTCCAAAGCCGTGTAATGCTCGCTGATGGCATCCCAATAGGCTTCTTTTTTTACCATATCCCGAAACTCCCGCAGCTTTTCCTCGCTTTTGGTGGTGTAGTCGTACTCTTTATCGCGCAGCCAGAGGACAAACTGGTTGTATTGCTCATCGGTGAGGTGAAATTCGGCAGAGGGCGGAATGGAAGCGTGTTGCTGATGAAAAAGGGTCGCATAATCAAAAATCAGATTTTTGCTCAGCAGACTGACTGTAATGGGTTGCAGTTCGCGTTCTTCCACCACAATGTCAGGATCAATGCCGCCCCCGTCGTACACGATGCGGCCGGCGCGCGTTTTGAAGGCATTTTTCAGTGAGTCGGGAATTTTACCGACACTTCCGTCAGGGTTACGCTGGGCATAGTTGATGGCCTGGATGCAGCGTCCGCTGGGCGTGTAGTAGTGCGCGGTGGTAACCTTCAGTTGCGTGCCGTAGCTCAGTTGTCGGGTGGTTTGCACCAGCCCTTTGCCAAATGTTTTCTGCCCCAAAATGATGCCGCGGTCGTAATCCTGCATCACCCCGCTGACGATTTCCGAGGCAGAGGCAGAGCTGCGGTTGATGAGTACGGCCAGGGGCAGTGTGGGCTCCAGAGCATTTTGCAATGTGTTGTACACCTTATCCCATTCCTTGACCTTGCCGCGGGTACTGACGATTTCCTGACCTTTTTCAATGAACAGATTGGATACGTTGACGGCTTCGTGCAACAGGCCGCCGGGGTTGCCGCGCAGATCCAGAATCAGTCCGCTCAGCGGCGTTTTTTCCTGCAGTTTGCGGATGGCGCTGGCCACCTCCTGTGAACAGTTTTCCGTGAACTGGGTCAGCCGCACATAGCCGATGTTGCCATCCACCAGGCCGGCATACGGTACGCTGCTTACCTTGACTTCTTCGCGCACCAGGGTACGGACAAAAGGCTGCTTTTCATTCGGCCGCTGTATGGTCACCTTTACTTCCGTGCCCGGTGTTCCTTTAAGAATTTTACTCACATCTTCTACGCTCTTGCCTTTGGTGCTTTTGCCATCCACTTCCACCAGACGATCGCCGGCGCGAAGCCCGGCTTTATCGGCAGGAAAACCTTTGTAGGGTTCCGCAATCACCACATCGTCGCCCACTTTGCGGATCAGCGCTCCGATGCCGCCGTATTTGCCGGTAGTTTGAAAGCGATAGGATTCGATATCGGCTTCGGTGATGTAGTTGGTGTAGGGATCCAGCGACTCCAGCATGGCATCAATGCCGGTTTTGATCAGTTCGGCCGGCTTGATTTCGTCAACGTAGTAGGTGTTGACTTCGCGGAACAGGGTGGCGAAAATGTCCAGGTTCTTCGAGATCTCGAAAAAGTTGTTGTCGCTGCGGTAAGCCAGTACGGAAAGCAGCAACACAGGAACCAGAAGCAGCACGGCTGCTTTGCGCCAAATCGTTCGGTTCATCATAAGTTCACTAAAGGAAAAACGAAATTACCCGAAAATAGTATGCAGGCTGATGTGCCTCAGGGCACAGGATCATGGCCATGTCCTCCCCAGGGGTGGCAGCGGGCCAGGCGCCGCAGGCCCAGCCACCCGCCGCGCCAGATGCCATAACGGCGGATGGCTTCGGCCATGTACCGGGAGCAGGACGGCTGAAAGCGGCAGGAAGGCATCAGCCAGGGAGCAATCAGGCGTTGGTAGGCGCCTATGGCTGCCAGAGCAAGTGCAGACAACATCCGGTTCAGGATGCGCATAAACCGGAAGCGGCTTGGGTAAGAGCACGGCGCATACTGGCTTCCACCGACCCGTAGTCGGATGGGGCATGGTGCTGGTATTGGACGGCCAGCAGGGCATGACGTCCACAGGCCTGCAGCGGCTCTGTAAGCAGGTGCTTGTTGCGGCGGTATGCCTCCCGCATCAGCCTGCGGATGCGGTTGCGGCTCACTGCGTTGCGAAAGGAACGTGAGGAAACAGAAAAAAGGACCCGTACCGGAGGCCCTGGCCCTTCTTCCTGGCAAAAACGAATACGCAACGGCATAACCTGTACAGTCTTTCCCGATGCAAACAATTTCTCAATCTGCCGCTTGCCGCGCAGCCGCTCGTCACGGGAAAGCGTCTGCCGTCGTTGCGGGAAAGAAATTTCGTTAACCATAGGCAGCCTGTGAAAGGATGGCTGCATGCCCGATTACTTCAGCCGTCGTTCGTCGGAAACCGTGAGTTTCTTGCGGCCGCGGCGCCGCCGACGATTGATGATTTCACGGCCATCTTTGGTTTTCATGCGTTTGCGGAAGCCGTGTTTGTTAAGCCGCTTGCGGCGCGAAGGCTGATAGGTTCGTTTCATGATCAGACCGGTTAGGCAGGATTAAGACGTCAACTGTTCATGGACACCAGAAACTCTTCGTTAGAGCGCGTGCCTTTCATGTGTTCCAGCAGGAACTTCATGGCTTCTTCGGAAGTCATGTCGGCCAGGTGATTGCGCAGAATCCACATCCGCTGCAAGGTGCCTGCATCCAGCAGCAGGTCCTCGCGTCGGGTGGAAGAGGCCGTAACATCCATTGCCGGGAAAATGCGCTTGTTGGACAGCTTGCGGTCCAACTGCAGCTCCATGTTACCGGTTCCCTTGAACTCTTCAAAAATTACTTCATCCATCTTGGAGCCGGTGTCAATCAGGGCCGTGGCCAGAATGGTAAGCGAACCGCCGTTTTCAATTTTGCGGGCAGCGCCGAAAAACTGTTTGGGTTTGTGCAGGGCATTGGCTTCCACACCTCCTGACAAAACCTTTCCGGAAGCCGGTTGCACGGTATTGTGCGCACGGGCCAAACGGGTTATGGAGTCCAGCAGGATGCAGACATCCATGCCGCATTCCACCATGCGCTTGGCTTTATCCAGAACAATGGCAGCCACCTTGACGTGCTTTTCGGCAGGTTCATCAAACGTAGAGGCCACGACTTCTGCCCGCACGCTGCGCTCCATGTCGGTTACTTCTTCCGGACGTTCATCCACCAAGAGCACGATCAGATAGACTTCGGGATGATTTTTCGCAATGGCGTTGGCCACTGCTTTGAGCAGCATGGTTTTTCCTGTCTTGGGCTGAGCGACGATCAGGCCGCGCTGTCCCTTGCCGATAGGGCAGAACAGGTCCATGATGCGCGTGGAGTAGTTATTGGGGTCGTCAAACAGGTTAAACTTTTCGTGCGGAAACAGCGGGGTCAGATAATCAAACGGCACGCGGTCCCGGATTTCTTCCGGCTTGCGGCCGTTGATAGTGTCCACCTTAACGAGGGCAAAATACTTTTCGCCCTCTTTAGGCGGCCGGATGGTGCCGCAGACGGTGTCACCCTGTTTGATGCCAAAGTGCTTGATCTGCTGGGGCGAAACGTAGACATCATCGGGGGAAGACAAGTAGTTGTAGTCGGAAGATCGCAAAAAGCCATACCCGTCGGGCATCAGCTCCAGAACGCCCTCGCTGTCCACCAGGCCGTCCAGCTCAACAGAAAAAGAGAGTTCACGGGTTTTGGGCAGGCGCTGAAACTGACCGTTGCGGTCGTAAGTAACCGCTTCCGGCTGCGGTGCGGCAGGTGGGGTCGTTGCAGGTTCCTGGGTGCTTTCAACCCGCGGGGTTTCCTCCTGCTTGGGCGGCGGCGGATTTTCTGCTGCGGGCGCAACCGGTCTGGCATCGGGTTTTGTTTCGTGCACGGGGGCGATGCGGCGCCGGCCGCGTCGCTGGCGTTCTTCAGCAGGGGGTTCGCTTTTGGCCGAGGGCTGAGCCAACAACTCTGGCGCAAGCGCCTGTTTGTCCAGGATTTTGTAAATCAGGTCTTGCTTGCTGAGTTTCTGATGGTTTTCAATTTTCAGCTTCTCGGCAATGTCACGCAGCTCGGGAACGAGCATGTCGTTCAGTTGCAAAATGTCAAACATATGCAATGAGGTTAAGCACTAACGGGCAAAAAGCCGGCAATGATGATTTATTGTTTTTTTTAAAATTCTGGATTTGATCTCCTCACCGAACGGCCTCCGGGCCGAAAGGAATACAGATTCTGACAGCAAAGTTAATACGCTTTTTCAATTGGCCAACTGCTGCGCTCTGTTTTCTGCAGTAGTTTTCCGCCCGTTCTTTTTTAGGCGCGTGGCAAAGGCATACCGGCATATTTTCTTTGATTTGGACGAAACGCTGTGGGATTTTCAATCCAATTCACGGCGGGTGCTCCACGTAATGCTGGAGCGGCATGGGCTACAGGAGGCGGGCATCCCTGTTCAGCAATTTGTGGAGCGCTATCACCACCATAATGAACGGTATTGGAGCTTATACCGCCAGGGACGCATCAGCCAACATACGCTGCGCCTGGGGCGATGGCAGCATACGCTGCGTGATTTTGGCCTCGACGAAAACGCGGCCCCGGCCCTGTCGGAGGAATATCTGGATCTGCTGCCAGCACAGACGGGCCTGATGGCTCACGCCCGCGAGGTATTGCATTATTTGCAGGGCCGTTATGCGCTGCACATCTTAACTAACGGTTTCGATGCCGTGCAGCGGCGCAAGCTGGAGGCATCGGAATTGCAACCGTTCTTTCATCAGGTCATTACCGCCGAACAGGCCGGCAGCAGAAAGCCGGATCCGGCCATATTTCATTACGCTTTTTCGCTTACCGGCGCCCGGGCAGATGACAGCCTGTTGGTGGGCGACAGTTGGGAAGCGGATGCGCTCGGTGCCCAGGCGGTAGGAATGGACTACGTGCTGATCGCTCCGTCCGGTGCTGCTTCACTACCCGCCAATGCCCGAGTCATCTTTGGATTGAAGGAATTGATCCATCGCTTGTAGGCAAAGCAGGAAGTGCGTGGGTTTAACTTGTCCTACAGATTGGGTTGAGCCTGCTTTTGAAAAATTTATCCTGCGGTTTTGCTGCTTTGCCCAAACAAGAAAGCCGCCAGCTCGCCGTTGCCATCGGCTCCATAGGCATCAATCAGCCAACCCTGCTCCCCGCTGGTGGTGCGCAAAAAATATACGATGGCGCTGTCGGACGGATCAGTCAGGCCTTCGCTGCGGTGAAACTCTTCCACTTGCACTTGATCTGACTCATAGGTATTGCCGGTTAACTCATTGACGAGCTGCCCGTTACGGAACGAAAACGGAACGGTGAAATGCCGCTGCCGAGCGGCCTGCAACGCTTCTGCCACGGTTTCGTACTGGTTGGGTGGGGAAGCATAGGGCTTCATGGCGGAAAGCCGCATATAAGACTATTCCTCAAAAACTTCAATGGTATGCTCGCGACGGACCAATTGCCCGAAGCGGCCCTTGAAACGGGTGGCCCGAACGATATGGTTGTCTATCCAATGGTAGTTGCCGCCGCGGGGTTTGCCGAATACAATGCCGTGATACGGGATCTGGTGTTGTTGCAGCCACGCCTCTGTGATCGGACGCAGGTCTTCGGTTCGGGAAGTGAAGAAGTAGATAAAATGACCTTCCTGAAACCACTGACGGATGGTTTGTACGGCATCGGGAAAAGGCAGGCAGGTACGCATGCGCTCGGGCTGCTCGTTGGGAATGTCGTCGGTGATGGTGCCGTCAATATCAATAAGGAAATTCTTCTTGCCTGGTGGCAAAACCGGACTGCAGGCACGCCCCTGCTCGTCGGTTACGGGTAGCAGCTGGGCTTCCATGCAGCAAAGGTAGCCAACCCTGCAGGTGCACAAGCCGCCAGCCTTGCGCGGTGGCAACAGCTAATTTTGCTCTCATGTCCGGCTACGAAACCTTGTTGTTTTACAAGTACGTGCCCCTGGCCGATGCCGAGGTGTTTGCGGCCCAACACCTGGCCTTTTGCCGTCAGTTGGGCATTCGCGGCCGTGTGCTGATAGCCGATGAGGGCATAAACGGAACAGTAAGCGGCACCACGGAGCAGATGCAGGCCTACTGCAACCACCTGCATGCCGATCCCCGCTTTGCCGACATGGCCTTTAAGACTGATCCATGCGATGGACACACTTTTGAAAAACTGCATGTGCGGTACCGCCGTGAAATTGTGCATTTCGGTGTTGACGGCCTGCGTCTGGAAGAGCAGCGCGGCGTTTATCTGGAACCGCAACAATTCCTGCAGATGAAGGATGAGCCTGATACCGTGGTAGTGGATTTCCGCAATCGGGTGGAATGGGAAGTGGGTCGGTTTCGTCATGCCGTTACCCTGCCGATTGACCGTTTTCGACAGGTACCTGACGTGGTGCATATGCTGGAGCCCTATAAAAAACACCGCATTCTTGCCTACTGCACCGGAGGAATTCGTTGTGAAAAGGCTACAGCGTATTTACGAAGCCTGGGTTTTGAGCAGGTGTTTCAGCTTCATGGCGGCATCATTGAATATGGCAAGCAGACCGGTGGGAAAGATTTTGACGGCAAGTGTTATGTGTTTGATCAGCGCATAACGGTTGACGTCAACCAGGTCAATCCCACGCTGATCTCTTATTGTGCCTTATGCGGCAAACCTTCGGCGCGGTTTATCAACTGTGCCAATGAAATATGCAACAAACATTTTATTTGCTGCGAGTTGTGTGCACAGCACATGAAAGGCTGCTGCAGCGAGTCCTGCCGCAATCATCCCGGGCGGCGGCACTACGACGGCACCGGCTTTTACCATAAAAAAGCACGCTGACGCTGTTTTTGTGGCACGTTATCATATCAGCCACATACGAGGCTATCCGTAGTGGCGTTATCCGACGCATGCACAGCATGGTTTCTGTTTGTTCGGATGGTCGTTGCAGACCAAGCAAAACGGGCCAAGGAAAGGCAGGGTCTATTTTTGCGCTCACCGGAACATCGTTTATGCACTCTTACAGCATGGATCAGGTGGCCCGAATCGTCCGCGGACGCTTTATTCAGCAGGCCGATACGCCCCCGGTGCAGTATTTGGTTACCGACAGCCGCCGTCCGGCATTTCACGAAGGCTCGTTGTTCTTTGCCATTCGCGGCAGCCGCCGTGACGGGCATCAGTTCATTGGCGAGCTCTGCGACAAGGGTGTACGCAACTTCATCATCTCGGATGAAGCCTACGTCATGCAGGACGATAAGCCGCTTTTTGCAGGGGCATCGGTGATTCGGGTGAAGGACACCCTGGTGGCCCTGCAGACGCTGGCTGCACATCACCGACGCCAGTTCTCCATACCCGTCATTGGCATCACGGGCTCCAACGGAAAGACCATCGTCAAGGAATGGCTTTTCCAGTTGTTGTCGCCGGATTACACCATCGTGCGCAGCCCGAAGAGTTACAATTCCCAGATCGGCGTGCCGCTCAGCGTGTGGCAGATGGATGACTTCCATCAACTGGCCATTTTTGAAGCGGGCATTTCCCAGACCGATGAAATGGCCCAGCTGGCACAGGTCATTCAACCTACCATTGGCCTGTTTACCAACATCGGTGAAGCGCACAGCGAGGGATTTTTGAATCAGCGTCAAAAAATCAATGAAAAGCTGCGCCTGTTTGTTCATGCCGAAATACTCATTTATTGCCGCGATTATCTGGACATTACCGAGTGTATTGTCAGCGCACGCAGCCAACTGAAAAAGGCCGATAGTGCTTTCGACGGGTTACGGACCTTCAGCTGGTCGCGCACCAGCGACGATGCCGACGTGCAGGTGCGCAATGTAGAACGCGAAGCCGCCGGCACCCGGATTTTGCTTTCGCAGGGCGACCAATCGTTTTCCTTTGTCATTCCCTTTACCGACGAAGCCTCCATAGAAAATGCCATCCATTGCTGGATGGTTATGCGTTGGCTAGGTGTGGATCCCGAACGGGCTCGCCAGCGGCTGGCCGAACTGCACCGCGTGGCCATGCGCCTGGAGCTTAAAGAGGCCGTCAACCAGTGCAGCCTGATTAACGACAGTTACAACTCCGACCTGAATTCCCTGTCCATAGCACTGGATTTTCTTTCTCAGCAAAAGCAGCATGTGCGTCAGTCCGTAATCCTCAGCGATATTCTGCAAAGCGGCCACGATGAAGTTGAATTGTATGCTTCCGTGCACCAGTTGCTGCGTCAGCATCAGGTGCAACGTTTTATTGGCATCGGGCCGGCCCTGATGCGGCAGCAGGCTGTGTTTACCCAGAACGGTTCGCTGCAAAGCCGTTTTTACCCATCCACCGAGGCTTTTCTCAGCGAGCTGCAACCCGACTGGTTTCAGCGAGAAGCCATTTTGCTGAAAGGAGCGCGACCGTTTGCCTTTGAACGCATTGCCCGGCGACTGGAACAACAGATCCATGAAACCGTCCTCACCATTGACCTGAATGCCTTGCTGCACAATCTGCAGGTTTATCAATCGCTGTTGCGGCCCCAGGTGAAAACCATGGTGATGGTGAAAGCCTTCAGTTACGGCAGCGGCAGCTATGAAATTGCTCAGGCGCTGCAGCAACAGCATGTGGACTATCTGGCCGTAGCCTATGCCGACGAAGGGGTGGAGTTGCGGCAGAAAGGTATCGGTCTGCCCATCATGGTCATGAACCCCGAGCCCCAGTCATTCGAAGCAGTCATTGCTTACCGGCTCGAACCGGAATTGTACAGCCTTCGTTTGTTGCGTCAGTTTGCCCAACAAGCGGCAGCGCGTGTGGGCAATGGCCAGCCGGTACCTGTTCATTTAGAGCTGGAAACCGGCATGAACCGACTGGGATTTCCGGCAGAAGAACTAGATGAACTGCTGGCATTGCTGGCCGAATCCCCGTATTTGCGTGTGCAGTCGGTATTTACTCACTTGGCCGGAAGTGAAGACCCGGCCATGGACGATTACTCCTATGGCCAGATTCACCGTTTTGCTATGATGAGCGAGCGCATCATGCAGGCTTTGGGTTATTCCGTGCTTCGCCATGTAGTGAATTCAGCCGGTATCGTGCGATTTCCGGAAGCGCATTTTGACATGGTTCGCCTTGGCATTGGCTTGTATGGTTTTGATGCCACCGGGCAGCTTCAGGGTCGGCTTCAGCCCGTAGGCACGCTGAGAACCACTATTTCTCAGATAAAAAAAATTCAAAAGGGTCAGTCCGTAGGCTACGGCCAAACCGGCAAGGCCGACCGCGACCTGACTATCGCCACGGTTGCCATCGGCTATGCCGATGGATTGCAGCGCTGCCTGGGAAACGGCAGGGGCAGTATGCTGGTTCATGGCCGGCGCTGCCCGATTGTAGGTAATGTGTGCATGGATATGACCATGATTGACGTTTCCGGAATTCCCGACTGCAAAGAGGGCGACCCTGTCGTGGTTTTCGGCTCTGATCCCACCGTCGCTGAAGTGGCCGCCTGGTCCGGCACCATACCTTATGAAGTGCTTACAGGGGTGTCCCGCCGGGTGAAGCGGGTGTATGTGCAGGAATAGGCTTTGATCGGACTGAACGGATTAGTCAGCTGAGTGCAAACGGTTCTTTGGGGATCAATCTTTCTGTGCTGCATCCACCGACTGCCATAGTTCTCTTTCGGCGGTAAACTGACCGCCAAATAACTGCTCGTGTTTTCGGCGAAGAGCCGGGGCATGCTCTGTCAGATAACGGTCCAGATGCTGGCGCGAATGACATTGGTATTGTATCACGAAAGGGCATTTGTCCGAGGGAGTTTCGTTCGGCAGCGCATGCTTGCGGCAAATGAGGTAACCCGAAAAAGCCCCTGTGGCCATCACTTTCGGAAGATGCTCCTGCTGCATCCAATGCAGCCATTCTTCGGCACGGGACTTTTCAATGATGACGTGAACGACGTAATAGCACATAACTACTGAAATTTTTCAGGTCAAAAATGTTTGCGAAATAAGAATTAAAAAGTTGGTAGATTATTGTTAATTTTGGTTAGTTTGCTTGTTAATGTAAAACTTAGTACAAATTATTATATGCTTATGAAAGCGATTTTTCTTATCTCGAGCCTTCTGGTATTAATGACGTATGAAAAGAAGGTTTATGCGCAATGCGCCTTAAGCGCACCAAGCGGATTTACGGCAAATGAGGTGACGAGTTGCTACATCAGGTATTCCTGGAATGCCGTCAGCGGAGCCAGTGGATATGAGTTGAAGTACAAACTGAGCACATCGTCTACATGGACGAAAATAGATGTGGGTAATACCACTGCATACACGCTAAGCGGGTTGTCATCCGGAACCAAGTACAAGGCCAAGGTGGCCGCGCGCTGCAGCAACGGGAAAAAGGGAGCTTCCTCTGCGGCCTTAAGCACGACGACATTAGCTTGTTCCTCGCCGCAGCAACTTATGGCATCAGCGGTCACCTCCACGTCAGTCACGATTGGCTGGTCCGTTCCTTGCGGGGAAAGCACATTTACTTTGAATTGGCGTCCGCAAGCGAGCTCCTCTTGGAATACCATCAGCGACATCAGTGTCCATTCATATACCCTTTCCGGCTTGCAGCCGCAAACCAGTTATGAGGTAAAGGTGCAAAGTCAATGTGGCAGCAACGTTTCTTCGTTTAGCGAGGTGCTTACGGTGGCCACCCTTCCTTCCAGCGCAAGCGTTTCCAGCCGTAACGTATTATTAATTCTTATTGATGATGGTCGATATGATACGTACGATATAACCGGCGGCCCCTCCTTTTTTCCCACACCGAATGTATCCCGGATTGCGAATGAAGGCGCCATCTTTCGTTTGAGCTTTGTAACTCAGAGCTTGTGTTCACCCAGTCGGGCCAGCATTGCCACCGGTGTCTATCCGCATGTGCATGGGATCCATCAAAATCCGCTAACTACTGAAGCTGATGATACAGTGATGGTGATCACCTTATCCCAAATCTTAAAAAATCATGGCTACCACAATGGTTTTATCGGTAAATGGCACATAAGTTCTCATCCTCAGCCAGGCTACGATTACTGGTTGCATTGCGGTAAGGAAAACGATTATTTCAATACCAAATGGAATTACAATGGAGTTACCGTTACGATAGCTCCGCATGAAACGGATGTGATCACCGATAGTGCCATTGCTTTTTTACACCGGCGGCCCAAAAGCCAGCCGTTTTTTCTCTGGTTGGCTTACCGCGTTCCGCATACACCGTACATTCCCCGGGCACAAGACGATGGTTTGTTTGATGGTTACTCCATGCCATTGCCTTCTAACTTTTTTAAATATGAAAATAATTATCCTGGTTTTCTTTATACTTGCACCTCTGCGAAATCACAAAGTTTTATCACGGAAAAATACCGCGGCTATTTTGAATTGTTGCAAGGCTTGGAAACCCGGATGGCCGACCTATGGGATGCTCTGCAGCAGGAAAACGTATTGGACAGTACACTGATCATTTTCACCAGCGACAATGGCTTTATGATGGGGGAACATTTTTTTCATAAGAAACGATTAGCCTACGAACCGTCCATACGTGTTCCGCTGTTTGTGCGCTGCCCCGGCCGCATTAATCCCGGCACCGTAGTCAGCCAGGATATCGCTCTGAACATCGATATTGCCCCAACCATTCTGGATTATGCAGGCATTCCCCAAACCTATGGCATGCAGGGGGTTTCGCTTTTTGCCCTGGCAAACGGCACCATGAGCCGCACGGAAATGCTTTATGAATTTTACCAATATGAGTGTATTCCTGACATAAGGGCGGTACGCACCCTCACCGGCAAATACGTTATGTATCATTGTGGTGTACCAACGGAAGAATTTTTTGACTTAGTAAATGACAGCTTGGAGAATACCAATCAGGTCAATAATCCGTTCTATGCAGACAGTGTACAGGTATATCGGAACAAGCTGGCTTTTTGGCGTAATTACTATGGCGACACCAGTCTGCAGGTGGCCATGGCATGCAGTTTAAGCAACGTGCAGCGGCTGAACCAAAGCGCCGGTCGTCCGCTTATGTTGCTCAGCGTGTTTCCCAATCCCGGTAGGGGCGAGCTGCGTCTGCATTTTATCTCGGAGCAAGAAGGTAGCTGCGAGGTGCGCATCATGAATGTTGTCGGGCAACAGGTGTGGCAGCAGCGGGTAGAGGGGGGCAGGGAATTTTTGCTGCCGCTCAACACGCTTGAATGGCCTGCCGGCACTTATTTGGCTACAGTGCAACAAGGGAGCCATGCCCTACAGCATACGTTTCAGGTTCCTTAGCGTGCTATGCCGGCTGGTTGAGGTCGGGCTGCCT
>JANWXQ010000106.1 GCA_025057275.1 Chitinophagales bacterium | reverse complement strand
GGATACTGCTCGTCCCCGTCAATTTACGCGTACAGGGCTATCACCTTCTTTGGCACCGCTTTCCAGCGGTTTCTGCTTGATGACGGTTCCTAAATGCAGTCCTACAACCCCCGCAAAACCGTAGTCTTACGGGTTTGGGCTGTTCCGCTTTCGCTCGCCACTACTTACGGAATCACGGTTGTTTTCTTTTCCTCCGGGTACTAAGATGTTTCAGTTCTCCGGGTTAGCTTCCGCCTTGCGGCGGATATCCGGCCTTCAGCCGGATGGGTTGCCCCATTCGGATATCTGCGGATCAACGGTTATTACCACCTCCCCACAGCTTTTCGCAGGTAGTCACGTCCTTCATCGCCTCTGAGAGCCTAGGCATCCCCCGTACACCCTTAGTCGCTTTCGTATCTTCAGTTTCTTGCACTCGAGTTTCTTTCTGGAAACTTGAGCGGTTTGTTTGTACTTCCGTCTATCACTATGTCAAAGAACATTAGCCGACAGTATGCCTCGCAGCATACTGCCCTGCCTGAAAGCCGGCCGCCTTAGCGGCATGACTTTTCGGGTTACCCCTCGAGGGTAACCGTTTGTTTTACCCTAAAGAACTTTGCTTTTGGAAGCAGCTTTTCTAAAGCGGAGGGCAAAGATACATTGGCACAATAAACCCGACAAGTGTTGTTGAAAAAAAATTTAACTCCCCTTTACTGCCAACTTCATTCCGGCAGCCAATACCATGCAGCCTACTTTTGAAACTATGCGCCTGTGCCTGGTTGCTGGCTTTTTGCTCTGGCATTATTTCCCAAACGTTCTGCTGGCTCAACAGTTTGAATTTCAACTACTTCAGCCTGAGCATACCGGCATTGGGTTTTCCAATGACCTGGTGGAAACCGCTCAACTCAACGTACTGGCCTACGAATACTTCTACAATGGAGGTGGAGTGGCCGCCGGCGACATCAACAACGACGGCTTATGCGATTTGTATTTCGTCTCCAATCTGAAAGCCAATCGGCTCTACCTGAACGAAGGAGGCTTCCGTTTCAAAGACATCACTGCCGCATCGGGCACGGCATCACGACCGGGATGGAAAACCGGAGCGTGCATGGCGGACGTCAATGCCGACGGCTGGCTGGATATTTATGTCTGCCATTCCGGCCGTTTGCCCGGACCCCGTCGCGCCAACGAACTGTTCATTAACAACGGCGACCTCACTTTTACCGAATGCGCAGCGGCTTTTGGCCTGGCCGATACCGGTTACGCCACACATGCAACTTTTTTTGATTATGATCGCGACGGCGACCTGGACTGTTACCTGCTGAATCACAACATCGTTACGCTGCGCCACTTTGAAGTAGGCCGCATGCGCCTCACTCCTGATCCCAAAGCCGGAGACAAATTGCTGCGCAACGAGGGCGGGCGTTTCGTGGAAGTGACCCAGGAGGCCGGACTGTACAGCAGCGCTATTGGCTTTGGCCTTGGAGTGGCGGTCAGCGACCTGAACGGCGACCGCTGGCCTGACCTTTATGTGGCCAACGATTACACCGAGCACGATTACCTCTATCTGAACAATGGAAACGGTACCTTCAGTGAAGTACTCAAAGAACGCATCGGCCATTGCCCGCAATTTGCCATGGGCAACGACGTGGCCGACATCAACAACGATGGCTGGCCCGACATCGTCGTTCTGGACATGCTGCCCGAAGACCATTACCGCCAGAAAGTGCTGCGCGGACCCAACAACTACGACAAGTACCACTTGCAGGTCAGGCATGGCTTTCACCATCAGGTGATGCGCAATTGCCTGCAGCTGAATTGGGGCAACGGATACTTCAGCGAGATTGGCCAACTGGCCGGCATTGCCGCCACCGACTGGAGCTGGGCCCCTCTCTTGGCCGATTTTGATCTGGACGGCTGGAAAGACCTCTACGTGACCAACGGTTACCGCCGCGACTACACGAACATGGACTTCCTCAAGTTTGCCTTTGAGGAAGAAAAAAGCAGGGCCCAACAGCAGGAACGCGAGCCCGACCTGCTGGCGCTGGTGCGGCAGATGCCCTCGGTAAAAATCGCCAACTATATGTTCCGCAACGGCGGTCGGCTTCGGTTTGAAAATGTAACTGCCTCATGGAACCTGAATCATCCCGCTTTCAGCAACGGCGCAACTTACGCCGATCTGGACAACGACGGCGATCTGGATCTGGTAGTGAACAATATAGATGAACCGGCTTTTGTGTATCGCAATCTGTGCCGCGAACGTACGGGCCGGAATTTTTTGTCCGTCCGCCTGGTCGGGCCATCAGCCAATCCCCTGGGCATTGGCACCCGCGTAGAGCTTTATACCGCCAGCGGATTTCAGATGCAGGAACATTACATGAGTCGCGGCTACCAGTCGTCGGTTTCCGAACGTCTGCTGTTCGGATTGAATGAAGAAAAAGAGGTGCAGCGGTTGGTGGTTATCTGGCCCGACGGCCGACGCCAGGTATTGGAAAATGTACCGGCCAACGCCACAATAAGTGTGTATTGGACACAAGCGGGCATCGCCAAAGACAAAAAGCCCTCTGATTCCCCTGCCCTGTTGAAGCCTCTGCCGCCGGAAATCCTGCCATTCATTCATAAGGAAAACGAATATGTTGATTTCAAGCGCGAACCCCTTCTGCCTCATCAATTTTCACGAATGGGTCCGGCCTTAGCCATAGCCGACATCAATGGCGATAAGCTGGACGACGTGTTTCTGGGTGGCGCTGCCGGTCAATGTGGTCAACTGTGGGTGCAGCACCGCAAAGGCGGCTTTATTGCCATGCCTGTGGCCGACCTGCTGGCCGACAGCGCCAGCGAAGATGTGGCGGCCCTGTTCTTTGATGCCGATGGCGATGGCGATGCCGACCTCTACGTGTGCAGCGGCGGCTATGAGTTTGAAGCCGAAGACAGCCTGCTGCAGGACCGTCTGTATCTGAACAACGGCCGTGGTACATTTTCCCGGATCCGTTCAGCCCTGCCGGACATGCCAACCAGCACAGCCTGCGCCGCCGCCGCTGACTACGACCAAGACGGCGATATCGATTTGTTCGTTGGAGGCCGGATAATTCCGGGCCAATACGGGTTAAGCCCCCGCAGTTACCTGCTGGAAAACCAAAACGGTCGGTTTAAGGATGTGACACAGGAAACCGTGCCCGCGTTGGCGGCTTCCGGCATGGTGACCGATGCGCTGTGGGCTGATGTGAATGGCGACACCTGGCCTGATCTGCTCCTGTGCGGCGAATGGATGCCTGTCCGGTTGTTTCTAAACCGTGGTGGTCAGCTCAGGGAACACACCGACAGCGCCGGACTGCAATCTACCCACGGGTGGTGGAATGCATTACTGGCCGCAGACCTGAACGGCGACGGACACACCGATCTCGTTGCCGGCAACCGCGGTGAAAACCACCTCATGAATGCCTCCACGCAACGGCCTGCTACGCTTTACGTCGCCGATTTTGACGGTAACGGTTCCACCGACCCGATTATCTGCTACTATTTTGGCGACACCGCCTATCCCATGCCTTCGCGCGATGAACTCCTGGATCAGATAAACATATTAAGAAAAAAATATGTCTATTACCGCGAGTATGCTGACCAGCGGCTGGAAGATATTTTTTCCCCGGAACAGATTGCTTCTGCCGTGCAGTTGCCGGCATACACCTTTGCCTCTGCTGCTTTCTTCAATGACGGAACCGGCAGATTTGCCGCTGTGCCCTTACCGGTGGAAGCGCAACTGAGCCGTGTCTATGCCTTACTGATTTGCGATATCACGGGCGACAAGCGCAGCGAACTCCTGGTGGCAGGAAATCATCACGCCATCCGCGCTGAGTTAGGTCGTGATGATGCCTCACCGGGTGCTATACTCCAGTTCGATGGAACGGCTTTTCGGGCTCTTCCGCCTCTGGTTACCGGTTGGATGGCGTTTGGCGATGTGCGTCGTGCTGCTATAATACGCACCCGAAAAAGGCCCCTGCTGCTCCTTACCCGAAACAACGATGCCCCCCTGCTGTGGCAACTGAACCGCATGGCTCAATGACCGGTTTCTTTTCCGCCAGTCTTGGGTAATTTCCGCCTGTCAACTCTTTAGCCATGTCCTTAGGCTACCTGCCGAAAGGAACAGAAAGGACACTGCGGCAACCGTTGCTGACATGGTTCTTAGCATGGTTCGTTTTGTATGGAGCAGCAGCTCAAGGCCAGAGCGATTTAAGTGATGCAGAGTCATTGCACGAGGCACAGTATGCTTTGTTGGACCTGATCCGCCACGACGTGTTTTCCGCCCCTGTAGCCAGCCGCGTTTACACCTATGCTAATATTGCTTTTTACGAAACCTTACGCCTTGCTGAACCAGAGCGGCCCGGAGTGTCTGGCCGGCTTAATGGCTTTGATGAACCACCACCGGTCGCTGCAAAGCTGGCATTCGATGCCCGTCTGGCTGCTTATGTGGCCTTCTGGAAAACCGCACAGGCTCTTTTGTTCAGCGACGATTCGGCCGATGCCCGCCTGCAGCGGTTTCTGGCAGCATGGCATGAGCAATACGGCAGCCTGACTGAGGGTAGCCTTCACGTCGGGCAAATAATGGCCGATTGGGTGCTAAAAAGGGCCTCATCGGATAATTATGCAGCCACACGCAAGATGAAACGTTATCAGCACCGGTCGGAGGAAGGGTTTTGGATTCCTACGCCACCGGACTACGCGGAAGCCCTGGAGCCACACTGGGGAAAAATCAAACCTTTGGCCCTGGAAGATGCCGCTCAGTTCAGGCCGGCCCGGCCACCGGCTTACGATACCAATGGAGACAGCGCCTTTATGCAGGAAGTGCAGGAAGTCTATGCCATTAGCCGCAACCTGGATTCTTCGGCCCGACTTGTTGCTCTGTATTGGGATGATAATCCCTCCACTACCGTGCTATCGGGGCATATCACCTATACCATAAAAAAGTTTTCTCCCGGAGCTCACTGGTTACTGATAGCCATGCAGGCACTCAGGCAAACCCGGGCGGACTTGCATCGCAGTTCGAAGACGTATTTGCTGGTTAGTGTAGCGCTGTTTGATGGATTCATCAGTTGTTGGGAAGAAAAGTACTTCAGCGAGCGGGTCCGCCCCGTAACCGTCATCCAAAGGCATCTGGATTACCAATGGCAGCCGTTGATTCAGACACCGCCGTTTCCGGAATACACCAGCGGACACAGTGTGGTTTCGGCTGCTGCGGCAACCGTACTCACGGCGCTGTTCGGAGCCGATTTTGCTTTTACCGATTCCGCAGAGGTGCGCTTTGGCTTGCCGGCAAGGCAGTTCAGCTCCTTTCACGCTGCCGCTGCCGAGGCTTCGCATAGCCGCTTGTTAGGGGGCATTCATTTTCGCAGCGGACTTTCAGCCGGCCAACAGCAGGGACGGCAGGTAGGCGAACAAGTGTTACAGCGTCTGCTGTATTGATATTTTTCAAAAAAGTTTCTGAAAATTCTCATCTTAGTAACTGCACAAATCCTTATGCCATGACCTGGGCAGAACAACTGGACAGCTGGAGTCAAAAGAACTTAAGCGCCTTCATTTTCGGCTTGCGCCTGGTGCTTGCGCTGGTGTTACTCGTTAAGGGCTACATGTTTTTGTTCCGTATTCACGAACTGGAAGAAATTGTGCACGCCCTGGATATGAGCAAGGTCAACATGCCTTTGGCACTGATTATCGGTTGGGCGCATTTGATTTGCGGACTGTTTATTGGTGTGGGCATGCTTACCCGAGTGTGTTGTCTGTTATCTTTTCCCATTTTGGTAGGGGCCGTATTTTATGCCAATGTGCGGCAGGGTTTTGTAACCTCTACCGAATGGCTGGTCAGCGTGGTGGTGTTGTACCTGATCATCTTCTTTTTTGTCTATGGAAATGGACCCATTTCCATAGTCAGGCTGTTTGCGCGTTCCGAATACAAATACTAAGATCGGTCGGTGAAGTTTTAGGGAATTATAAAGGGGCGAGTGACCTTGCGGTGAGCCGTCTCTACGGTGAAAAAGTACCTGCCTTTCGGCCAAGGGGCCAGCGAAACCGACCATTCGTTGACGCCTGAAAAAAGCTCACGCTTTTCCTGATGGAATTTCCGGCCGTTTACATCGGTTACAAATACCATTACACTTTGTGGCTCGGCAATGTGGACCGTTACGCGAAGAAAGTCCTGGGCAACGCTGGGGTAGAGGGTGAGCGAAAAACCCAAAGCGGCCACTCGATAACTGCCTCCGAACTCCGAAGCTCCAATGTCCACCCGGCTTCCGATAACCCGATTGTTGCCGTAAAAATCTTTTTCACCGGCGGAAGGAACAAAGGAAGGGTCGCCGGCATCAATGCATGGGGATGCGGCAAGCAGATGAAAATCAAATGCCGAAGGATTTGCCAGGGCCGGATGGGCAAACATGCCTTGAGCATCTTGTCCCGAACCATTTTGATATGCAGAGAAAGATGAATAATAAATATTATTATGTATAAATTTCGGAGAGCCGGAGGTTGTGTAATAACAATTGTAGTTAAACTGATTTCCCGTTGTACCTGTAACATAAAAATTCATTAGATAGCTCACGCCATTGCCAACGATGATGTTTTGTTTGACGGTACAGTGGTTGGCATATTCAATAAACAGCTCTCCCTCCCCCGTGTTAAGCACGTCGTTGTGGTACAGGGTGTTGTTCAAAAATTGGCAATATTCGACTTTGCCGGTGTGTGGGTAATTGTAGCCTCCAAAACTAAGCCCGCGTTTATCGTTGTTGTAGATGATGTTATTGCGGATGATGTTGTAGGCGGCAACGTTATTGGCGTTTTCGCATCCAACTTCAAGGCCTAAATCACACTCAAAAATGCGATTGCGTTCAACGATCATGCTGTCGCCACCGTCGATGTAGATGCCGGCAGCATACCCACCCCCATAAATGCTGCGGGCACGATAAACAAGGTTATTAGCGCAAAGACCGTTTCTGGCATTGTCATTAGCAGCACTTGGGCAGGTACCTTCTCCTCCGATAAAGTCGATGCCAATGTTGTTTACATCATGAACGATGTTGTTGGTAACCTGAAACAGGCGCACGTTTCCGTTTAACGTAATAGCCTCACTGGGTGCCGGCTCACAGTTGTAAACCCAGTTGCTGTCAATAACCAGATTTTGGATTGCCGACTTTTTATTGGTTCCATAAACAGTGATGGCCATGGCATTAGTGCCCAGCATATGGTGAATAGTGCATTTTCTAATTTCGAGATAACTCCCTTTTCCCTCAATAAAAATACCGGCCCCATCTTTGTTGGCAGGTACCGTGTTGTTACGGATTTCTAATCCCGTGATGCGTATGTAGCTGCGGTTGTACAAGTAAAATACGTTATCGCTATTGCCGGTCTTTCCCGTGGCATCCACAATCACATACTCACCCTGGTAAGGCATATAGGTGATATAGCCTTTCGTAGCATTGCCTGACTTATTCACGCTGATGCGTTCGTTGTAGGTTCCTCCCCGAATGTAAATGGTGCTGCCGGCACCAGCCGTATTGGCCGCTTTTTGAATCGTACGCCAAGCGGTGCTCAATGTTTTCCCGTCGTTGGCATCGTTGCCGGCGGTGGAAACATAATACATGTTTTGTGCCCACAAGTGCAAGGAAGCAAAAATGCTCAGCAATATGGATGAAAGTCTCTTCATTTCGCTTGTTGTTTTGGACTGTAAATTTGCTAAGGGATATGAGCAAATCGCTTATGTGGCTGAGTGATCTACGTCCGATAAAAAACGGCTGAGCGCATTGAGGTGAAATCAGCATAAACCAGATGCTTCCAGAAATCGAAATGACCCACCTTACACTACATAGCTCAAGATTGCACTTGTGTTACATCCGACAGGCAGTTTAGTGGTGTTGGATGCACACATCGTCGCCAATATCGCGGCGAAAATATTTTCCTTCAAAACGGATCAGCTCCGCATTCTGCAGCGCACGCCGCCGCGCTTGAGCTAACGACTGATCAAAAGCAGTTACGGTGAGCACGCGGCCTCCCGCTGTTTCCACCTGACCATCGGTTCGGCGACGCGTGCCTGCATGAAACACCAGGCACTCCGTGGTCAGCGTAAGATTTTCAATGAGGCATCCGGTTTCATAAGTGCCGGGATAACCTTTGGATGCCAGAACAATGCCCACGGCTTTATACGGAAGTACCTGGATCGCTGGAGTCTCCAATTGGCCCTGAGCCGCCTGAATCAACAAATGAACCAGATCCGACTTGATCCGTGGCACCACCACCTGGGTTTCGGGATCACCCAGGCGACAATTGTATTCCACAACGAAAGGTTCCTTGCCCACAATCATGAGGCCAACATAGAGAAATCCACGATAGGTAATTCCTTCTTGCTTCAATCCTGTAAGCGTAGGCTGAAGGATACGCTGTTCAATCTTTTGCATTAGGACATCATCGGCAAAGGGAACGGGGCTGATGGCCCCCATACCGCCGGTATTGGGACCGGTATTACCCTCTCCAATCCGTTTGTAATCTTTAGCCTCCGGCAACAACACATAACGTTGCCCGTCAGTGAGTATGAAAACACTCATTTCAACACCCTGCAAAAACTGCTCGATCACCACCGTTGTGCCGGCCGATCCCAACTTCCTGTCGCGCAGCAAAGCCCTCAACTGCTCTTCTGCCTCTTGTTCCGTTTCGCACACAAAAACCCCTTTGCCGGCAGCCAGGCCATCGGCTTTGATTACCACGGGCAACGGATGCTGCCTGATGTAAGCAACCGCATCATCCAATTGTTCGGCACGGAAAATGTGACAAGGCGCCGTAGGAATACCGTACCTGTTCATAAACATTTTGGCCCAAGCCTTACTGCCTTCCAGCCGGGCCGCCTTTTGCGACGGTCCGGCAAAAGCCACATGAGCCAAAGCGGGATCATGGGTAAAAAAGTCAGCAATGCCTCTGACCAGCGGTTCTTCCGGTCCGCAAACCACCAGCTCAATCTGTTCCCGCACTACCAGGCTGCGCACAGCAGCAAAGTCGGTAGGCGAAACCTGCACGTTATCCCCCTGCCGCTCTGTGCCTGCGTTACCGGGTGCAATAAACAAGCGCGTACACAGCGGGCTTTGGGCCAGTTTGTAGGCCAGGGCATGTTCACGCCCTCCGGATCCCAGTAGCAAAATGTTCATCAGCAACAAAGATCAGCGGCGTTTCATTACGTTGTCATCCTTAATGGATTATTCCCTATTTTTAACCACACATTTTTATTAGTTTAATGGCTAAAGTCTTCCGAACGGTAGTCCTGCTGAGTGTGCTTTGGGCTGGACAGGGGGCTGTGGCTCAGACAGCCGACTGGAGCTCTACCGTGGCATCCATCATTTACAAGCATTGTTCCACCTGCCACCATGAAGGTGCGGTGGCTCCCTTTCCGCTGATGAGTTATGACGATGCCGTTCAGCATGCCTTCAGCATTCAGGCACAGGTGAATGCCAAAAAAATGCCTCCCTGGCCTCCTGACCCCAATTACAATCACTTCTGGGGAGAACGCGTGCTTAGCGTAGCGGAAATTCAGGCTATTAACGATTGGGTGAATGCCGGAATGCCTGCCGGCGATTTATCAATGGCCCCTGACCCGCCGGTGTATTCAGGCGGTTCGCTGATGACCAATGCGGATGACACCATTGTGTTGCCGCATTTTACCATTCCCGCACCTCCCCCCAACGGATTTGACACGTACCAGACCTTTGTCATCCAATCCGGCTACACGGAGACCAAATACATTCAGGAAGTAGAATTTCTGCCCAACACCTCCGTGGTGCATCATATATTCGTTTATCAGGATACGTCCAATCAGTCGTGGGTAAAAGACTCCCTGGAAGCCGGTCCCGGATTCCCGGGTGGCGGTCAGGGTGCCTTCAGCGATTATGCTGAATATCTTTTCGGCTGGACGCCCGGTTCTTTGATGCTCAAATTACCCTACGGCATGGGCTTTGCCATTCCCCCCGGCGCCGATTGGGTGGTAACCCTTCATTATGCTCCCGGTACAGAAGGAATGACAGACAGCACCATCATTAAACTCAAATTTGCTCAAGGTTCCAACATTAGGCCTGTGTATGCCAAAAGATTAATGTATTGGCATAAACCTTATCTGTTGAATGGGCCATTCATCATTCCTGCCAACACCGTTAAGGCTTTTTTTGAACGCTCCGACACGTTTTGGGTAGAAAAATCCTTGCTACAGGTGCAACCTCATTCCCACCTCATTTGTGTGAAATGGGAGATTTACATGGTAGATGCCAACAACGACACCACCAATATCCTGCTCATTCCGGAATGGGACTTTGACTGGCAAATGGGGTACATCCTCACCAAGCTGATGAAAATTCCGGTAGGTGCCGTAATCTACGGTCGTGCGCTGTTTGACAATACAGTTAACAACCCCAACAATCCAAGCAATCCGCCGGTGACGGTAACCGCCGGCCAATCCACCTACGATGAAATGATGGCCGTACGGGTATCCATGTTGGACTATCTGCCCGGCGATGAAAACTACATTATTGACAGTGCCTTTTACGGGCTACCTACGGCCAATCAACCCGTGCC
>JANWXQ010000098.1 GCA_025057275.1 Chitinophagales bacterium | reverse complement strand
CCACCTTACGTTCAAATGGATCATCACCCAGCACTGGTCGGCCAACCTGTTGGTTCAGAATCTGTTTAATACCAACCGCCAGACGATAACTACCTATAATGAGGTTTTCTATTCATCCATTGAGTACAGTAAATACGATCGTATCGTACAGCTTACGGTCAGCTACCGCTTCAACGACGAAGGCAAAACCGCCCAAACCATCCGCACCGAATATGGGGAGAAGGATTTTTGAGGGGGGGGATGCAATTGCTTCCTGACAGTATCCCTGCCCATCCATTCGCAGAAGCCAAAAGTTACATTTGTGTTTTATGGTTGCTGCAGTTCGTTTTACCGGAAAACGAGGAGGAATCCATGCAAGCAGAAAGAACCCCGCTACGATACAACAGATGAAATCCGGCGGAGCTTGCGATACCTTCCGATGAAACCAAGAGCAACAAATTATTGACAGACCAAACGATTAGACTATGACCCTGATGTTAAAAACCCGTTGTATGCTATGATGAATATTCAGCAACTGGAAAGCTCCGGAATCCAGCCACCCGGCGTTAAAATGTGGTTCTGGCCAATGCTAATGCCCAAAACCTCCGACAGCATTGAGCAACGTCTGCTGGCTGCGTTTCTGCAGTCACTTCAGCCATCCGTAGCTGCTGTCTTCTGCGCCACCGATCAAGCTGCGCCGCAAAATCAGTTTTTAGGCGACCAAAGAAGAAGTTGCCGACGACTGCAAGGCCAAATCCAAAAGGGAAGCCAAAGAATCAATCCCGGTGCAGCAGGCAACCCCTCCTCATTAGACTTTCACCTCAACCAAGTGAATAGACGGACAATGAGTCTAGGTTTGTAATCACTGTTCGTTGCACGTATGCCGACTGAAGCCGACGCCAGAATCATTGTGGATCGCCTGTTACGCGAGGCGGGCTGGGACATCGAAGACAAGTCCCAGGTTTCCACAGAAGAACCCGCTGCTGACGGGCGCGCCGATTACCTGCTAAAAAACCGGCGCGGGCAACCGCTCGCAGTTGTCGAGACGAAGCGGTTCTCCGTTGATCCCTACTCGGCTAAGCAACAAGCCAACGACTATGCAGGAGCCCTTTGCGCACCGTTCGTGATTCTGAGCAACGGCCAGGAGCATTACTTCTGGGATTATGAAAATGGCGATGCCCGCCCCATCCTCGGCTTGCCGTCGCCCGCCGACCTGGAACGCCGCGCCAATCTCCGACAGCACCGCACAGGCAACATCGCCACGTCACTCCGTGCCATTCCATATCCCACGCGCTTCCGCTTTCGGGGTGAAGATGTCGAGATCCGCCCCTACCAACTCCGCTGCCTCCAGGCCGCCGATGAAGCCCTCATCGCCGGCCGCCGCAGGATGCTCTTTGAGATGGCCACAGGCACAGGCAAGACCCTGACACTGGCCATGCTGATTAAGCGCTGGTTTCAGGCCGCCGCCATCTCGCGCGTGCTGTTCTTGGCCGACCGCATCGAGTTGGCTAAACAGGCCAAGGAAACATTTGACGATTACCTTCGCGATTACCCCTGCACCCTGCTATATGGCGGCAAACGCAGTCTCGAAGGCCAGATTGTCGTGGGCACGCTCAATACGATTGCCGGTCAACTTGGACCAGACGGTTTCGGCCACGCCTATTTCGATCTGGTCGTCACCGACGAGTGCCATCGCTCCATCTATAATACCCATCGCGCTACGCTTGCCCATTTCGACGCCATCCACATTGGCCTGACGGCCACGCCCAATCCCGGTGAACTGCGCTGGATCAGCGAGCACGAACGCCAACTGGTGCGTAGCACCTACATGTTTTTTGATTGCTGGGACAGCGCCACGCAGGAAGGCCGGCCCACTTTCCAATACAGCCTCACTGAGGGCATCAAAGAAGGTTACCTGGCCGACTACCAGATTTACGCCGCCGAATCCGTCCTCACCTT
>JANWXQ010000067.1 GCA_025057275.1 Chitinophagales bacterium | reverse complement strand
GATCCCTCCCTGCGCAAGTTGAAAGCGTTCGTCAGCACTTTTCCCCGCCTGCATCTGGTAACCGGCATTCACGCTTATGCCCGATACCCCAATCAGGCTACGGCCACAGCCCGCCAATCGAATGACGGAAGCTATTACTGGGATGCCTTCAACACGGCCATCCAGCTGGACACCTCTGATTTTGTTCCTTACTACCACAAATCCAAACTGGTGCCAGGAGTGGAACGCATGCCCTATCCGGAATTGTTGCGTTTTCTGGAGCCTCTGGCATTGAATCTGGGAGGCATAAGAGGCAGCCTGGGTATGCAACCCCATCGTACGGTATTTTTTTCTGCCGACAGCACAGGAGTTGCGCCACTCATCTGCTACGAATCCGTCTTCAGCGAGTATGTAAACGAATACGTTTTGGGCGGTGCTCAGCTGCTCTTCGTCATTACCAACGATGGCTGGTGGGGAAACACGGCTGGCTACAAGCAGCATTTTGAGTATGCCCGGCTGTTGGCCGTCAGTATGCGCCGCGATGTGGCCCAGTCAGCCAATACCGGCACTTCAGGGTTCATCAGTCAACGGGGTGAGGTGCTTCAGCGCACCGCCTGGTGGGTTCCCGACGTGCGTGCATCGGCCATGCTGGCCAACCACCGCATTACGTTCTATACGCGATACGGCGATGTAGCCGGCCGGCTGGCCAGTATATTCAGTATGGTCATGCTGGTGATCGGCACATGGATCCGACTGGCCGAGCGGTTTTCCAAACAGAAATTTCGGCTATGAATCTGGAACGTCTTTGTCACGATGGGGTTGCCGCAGTGAAACAGGCCGCCTCGTTAATCCGGCAGCAGCGTGAATCGTTTTCCGTGGAAGCGGTTCAGCGGAAAGGCATACGCGATCTGGTTTCGTATGTGGACATAGAAACCGAACTGCTTTTAGTCAGAGAGCTCCACCGCCTGCTGCCCGAAGCCACGTTTCTCACGGAAGAAAAAACCGTTTTGAGCGAACCAAGCGACTTGCGTTGGGTAATCGATCCGCTGGACGGCACCACCAATTTCGTTCACGGCCTACCCGTTTTTTCCATAAGCGTGGCGTTGTTGCAGGCCAATCAGCTGCTGTTGGGCATCGTGCATGAAGTGAACCGCGATGAATGCTTTTATGCCTGGCAAGGGGGCGGGGCCTGGTGCAACGGGAGCCGCATCCACGTTTCTGGTTGTCAGCACCTGCGCGATGCCCTTATAGCCACAGGTTTTCCCTACCGCAATTTCGACGAAGCCCCGCAGTTTTTTGATGCATTAAAATTTTTCTTTAACAACACCCATGGCGTGCGGCGGCTGGGTTCGGCAGCGGTGGATTTGGCGTATGTGGCTTGTGGCCGCTTCGATGCTTTTTTTGAATACCACCTCAATCCCTGGGACGTGGCGGGCGGCGCACTCATCGTGCAGGAAGCCGGCGGCCGGGTCAGCGATTTCAGGGGAACATCAGATTTTCTGTGGGGAAAACAGATCCTGGCAGCCACGCCGGCCGTTTACGATGACATGCTTCAAGCCATCACCCGACCGCTGTAACGGCAGGCTATTCTCCAGACAGCATGAATAACACGCCCAGTCGAATTCCTGCGCTCAGGGCATTGGTGGGCTCATAGCTGTACTGGCGGTTCTGATCTAAGTGAGCGTAGGCGGCTGGAATGGACAATTCGTTGTTCAAAAGCTTTGGCAGAAATTCCGCTTCCGACAGCTCTACAATGACGTCCGTAAAGCCGTATTGCAGGCGCAGGCCGCCTTTCAGGCTGATGGTTTCGGTAATGGGAAACATGCCACCCAGCCCGAAAACACCGGAGATTTGGTTGGATTTGAAATTGTCGGTAAAATCCTTATCGGTGTAGGCTAAGGGCGAAGAAGGCGTGGTTTCAGCGGTTTCGGTTACTTTATTCAGCAAAGAAAACTGGGGTCCGATTTCCATGTAAAAGCCTCCTTTGCTGCGTAAAAAAAGCAGCAGGGGAATATCAATCCAGGAGGTTTTGGTGCGGGCTTCAAAATCTACACCTGCATCGGTGCCGTTAAACCGCTGATCAATACGCGAAAGTTGGCCTTCCAGGGAAACACCAAAAATTTCATTTGCCATATACAGGGCCATTATTCCCAAGGATGGAGCTCCGGTAGCAGCGGGGTTCAGGTTTGGACCTTGATCGTTGACGTTATCATTCAGCAGCCAGGTGCCGTTGTAAGCGCCGCCGGCGCCAATCCAAAACGACTGGGCTCCCGATTCAAAGGATGTAAACCAGCAGATGGCAATCAGCACCACAAGGCGATAGGCGAACTGTCTTTTCATCTTTCTGAATTTGCAGGTAAGATAACCAATGGTTAAGGGTGGGCAGAAATTTTTTATGCACAGTGGCAGGAAAATCAGAAAGCTGCGATAAGACGGGCAAATGGATCAGCAGTTATCCTGCCACCCATATCTTCGCTGCCGCTCATGGATCTGCTGCACTGGTTTCTGGATTTTCTGCTCCATATTGATCAGCACCTGGCCGAGCTGCTGGCCCAATACGGAACGGCCATCATTCTGATCGTGGCCCTGATCATCTTTTGCGAAACCGGGCTGGTGGTTACGCCCATTCTGCCCGGCGATTCCATGTTGTTTGCATTCGGTGCGCTGGCTGCACAGGCCACCTCAGGACTGAGCGTCCATGTGTCGGTGGCCACCTTTATCGTTGCGGCATTTGTGGGCAATCAGGTCAACTATTCCGTAGGTCGTTACATAGGTCCCAAGGTGTACGAGAAAAACTACCGCTTCATCAAGCGGGAATATCTGGACCGCACCCGGCGCTTTTTTGAAAAGTACGGAGCCATCACCATTGTCTATACCCGCTTTGCGCCGATTCTGCGCACGTTTGCCCCTTTTGTTGCCGGCGTGGGTCAGATGCCGTTGGGCCGCTTTACGGCCTACAATCTGATTGGTGGGATTGCCTGGGTAACCTCATTTACTTATGCCGGTTATTTCTTCGGCAATATTCCCTTCGTTAAGGAACATTTCAAATGGATCGTCCTGCTGATCATCATCGTTTCGCTGTTGCCGGCAATATATGCCTTCGTAAAGGTTCGTCTGGCGCGGCGCTCGGCTCCGCACACCTGAACTGTTGATCAAAAAAATCAATTGAAATCAGTCAGGCCCACCATGTCTTCCGGGCGAACCCACTGATCAAATTGCTCAGCCGTAACGTAGCCCAATTCCAATGCGGCCTCCCGCAGCGTTTTGTTTTCGCGGTGTGCTTTCTGGGCAATCTCTGCAGCCTTGTAATAACCGATGTGCGGATTCAGCGCTGTAACCAGCATCAAGGAGTTGTTCAGATGCCGGCGGATGTTCGCTTCATTGGGCTCAATACCCATGGCGCAGCGATCAGCAAAACTGCGACAGGCTTCACCGATCAGCCGAGCCGAATGCAAAAAGTTATAGATGATCATGGGCTTAAATACATTGAGTTCGAAATGGCCATTGGCACCTCCTACGTTAATGGCTACGTCGTTGCCTAAAACCTGAGCAGCGACCATGGTTAACGCTTCGCATTGTGTGGGATTGACCTTTCCGGGCATAATGGAAGAGCCGGGCTCATTATCGGGGATGAAAATTTCGGCTATGCCGCATCGCGGCCCTGAGGCCAGCAGCCGGATGTCGTTGGCGATTTTCATCAAAGAAACGGCTAACGTTTTTAATGCTCCGTGAGCGGCTACCAGGGCATCATGACTGGCCAGCGCTTCAAACTTGTTGGGGGCTGAAACGAAGGGCAGACCGGTCAGTTGTGCGATTCGCGCTGCAACCCGTTCGGCATAGCCGGCAGGCGCATTCAGTCCTGTGCCTACGGCGGTGCCGCCCAGGGCGAGTTCCGCCACATGCGGCAGCGCATCTTCCAGATGACGCATCCCATGATCCAACTGGCTGACGTAACCGCTGAACTCCTGGCCCAGCGTCAGCGGGGTGGCATCCATCAGATGCGTTCTTCCGATTTTCACCACCTGGCGGAACCGTTCGGCCTTTTGTGCCAGTACGTGGCGCAGGTGCCGCAAGCCGGGAAGGGTGATCTGATGGAGAATCTGATAGGCCGCTATGTGCATGGCCGTGGGAAAGGTGTCGTTGGATGACTGCGAACGGTTAACGTCGTCGTTAGGAGAAAGAAATTTTTTTTCATCCGTCAGCTGACCGCCCCGCAGCACATGACCTCGGTAGGCTATTACCTCGTTGACGTTCATGTTGGTCTGGGTTCCGCTTCCCGTTTGCCAGACCACCAAAGGAAAATGGTCGTCCAGTTGCCCCTTTAAAATCTCATCGCAAACCGTACAAATCAAATCGCATTTTTCTTTATCTAATACCCCCAGCTCATGGTTGGTGAGGGCGGCGGCTTTTTTGAGTATAGCAAAAGCCCTGATGATTTCCACGGGCATGCGGTTCGTGTTGCGTGCAATGGGAAAATTTTCTATGCTTCGTTGCGTCTGGGCACCCCAGTAGCGGTCGGCGGGCACCTGCATGATACCCAGGGTATCTTTTTCAGCGCGAAAGGCCATGCGTTTTTTTGACAAAAATAGCCGGAAACAAGGCCCTTCCCGGCTGTTGTGCAAGCCGAAGTGTATTACTTTCGGTTGCATGTGGCGAATCGTCTTGCTGTTGTGCTGCGTGGCCGAAGGGCTGGCGCAGCCTGCATTTGAACGCATCTACGGCAAATCCAAGGCTGAAGCCTTTCATGCCCTGTTATCCGCCAGCGATGGCAGCATCGTGGCCGTCGGCTATACCGCCAGTACCGATCCGGTGTTTGGCGATGGCTGGGTGGTAAAACTTACCGCTGCAGGCGACACCGTGTGGACACGCACCTTCGGTCAGGCTTACGTGGAAGAGGCGAATGCCGTGTTGGAAATTCCGGCCGGTTATGTCGTAGCCGGAGTTCATGTTCCCGCTTCGCCTGCAACATACGACATGTACCTGGCCTGTTACGATCCCGGAGGCGCCCTGCTGTGGCAGCAATTTCATGGAGGTTCAGGCAGCGAAGGCGTGCTGGATGCCCTGGTTAACCAGAAAGGTCGCCTGGTGTTCTGCGGCTACAGCACGTCGTTCACCAACGGCGGCAACGACATGTATGTGATTGAAACCGACCAGCAGGGAAATCTGATTCGCTCGGCCAACATTGGCGGGCCGGGCAACGAGCAGGCACTGGGCATTTGGCAGGCGGCCAACAGCGATTATGTGTTGATCGGCTACAGCAACTCCACCGATCCGATGTACAACATGTTGGTAGCCCGGCTGGACAGTGCGTTTAATTTGTTGTGGACCAAAGAATTTGGCGGCAGCAAAGAAGACCTGGGATTTGACGTAACCGAAGATGGAAATGGTAATCTGTGGCTGCTGGGGTTTCATCACCTGGCCCCTGATTCTCTGTTGCTGACGCTGATTCGCACCGACGGGCAGGGGGAATATGCACAGTGGCATTACCCTGCCGCTGCCGGCGATTTTGGCTATCGTATGGTACGTCGCAGCAATGGAGTGGCTGTTGCTGGCGTTACCCAAACGATAAGCCGCAGTGCCCAGATGATGTTGCTTGCTGTGGATGCGAATGGAATGACTGAATGGAAATCGGCGTTTGGCGGTTCCGGCTCCGATGTGGCATTTTGCCTGACGGAAACAGCGGATGGCCAGTTGCTGTTGGGCGGCACTACCGAAGGATTTGGCCAAATTCAGGTGGATGCCTATCTGGTGCGCTGCGACAGTCAGGGACAAACGCCTTGCCCCGATCAGGTGTCGTTTGTCGCATCGGCTGCTCAGTTGTGTGAGGATGAAAATGTATTTTTTACTAATACCACCGTCAGTTCGCAACCCTTTTTCTGGTATCTAAATGGTCAGGTTGCTGTGCAGCAGGATCACTGGGGCACCTATTTTCCGCATCCCGGATCTTTTACTGTGGGACTTTCCGCCTGCTCGGCGTTCCTTGAAGTGCCGCTGACCGTCTGGGCAAAACCGCCGGCCTACTTTACCTACTCACAGGTAGGCGATTCCATATACTTTTTCCTCGGAAGCGGCATTACCTACTCATCACTGAAGTGGAATTTCGGTGATAATTCTCCGGAGGTATTTAACGATCCGGCTCCGGTCCATGTGTTTCCCGGCTCCGGTCCGTTTTGGGTTACCCTCAGCGTCACTTCACCCGAAGGTTGCGACAGCACGTACGTTGCTGCTGTTTTGCTTTCAGCAGATTCGCAGCCTGTCAGTTGGGCCTCAGGAATTTTGCTGCATCCGAATCCGGCCGAAGGCTGTTTTATGCTCAGCGGGCTTCCTGCACATGCAACAGCCGTTTCGCTGCGACGACTGACCGGCGAAGTAGTGCAGCGCTGGCAACCCGTTCCAGCTCTCATGCATACTTCCGGTGTATCCGCAGGTCCTTACCTGATAGAAGTGCAGTTGGCCGGCGGCATCAGCCAATGGCTTCCGCTGATTGTCCGCTAAAACAGATCCGTGATGCAGACATGTGCATAAGGCGACAATAAAAATCCTTGTGGCCCGGCGTGACGTCGAACTTTGGTCGGGCTTACTCTTCCATGCAGGTACAATCATTCAAAAAGCAACGGTTGGAAAAGCGGTACGATTTAAAGTTTTTGTATGATTATTATGGCGATGACCTGGCTTCGCTTCGTGAGGTGTTGTTGCTGTTTCTTCAGGAAACGCCGGAGTTACTGCTGGACATCGGGCGGCATCTGAAAGCAGGTTCCATGGAACAGGCCCGGGCAGCCACGCACAAAATCAAAACCAACCTGGCCATGCTGGGCATTGCCGACCGCGCCGGCTTCATGGATCACCTCCACCGTGCTCCAGACACCGGGGAACGGACGGGCGAAACAGAGCTTCTGTTTACCGTTTTCTGCAGGGAGGTGGAACTTGCGCTCAGCGAAATCCGTGCGGATTTTTTTTAGCCGCAGCAGGCTATGTACTGAAAGAGGTACCACAGCCGCACGTGCTCTTGGCATTCGGATTGATAAAGACAAAGCCCCGGGCGTTCAGGCCGGTTTCATAGTCAATGGTCATGCCGTGCAGGTACAGCAGATGCATGGGCTGCACCACTACAGGCACTTCATCCATGATGAACAACAAGTCGTCGGGCTGGCGCTGATCAAATTCCAGAACATAGGTCAGGCCGCTGCAGCCACCCCCCTTTACGCCGACGCGCAGGTACTCTTTTCCTGTTCCGGCCTGTTCCTGCATCAGGCGCCGGATTTCGCTTAGCGCTCCTGCAGTCAGGTGCAGGGGCACTTCGGTGGTGGGTGCATTCGCTGACATATCACTAAAGGTTTAACGCAAAAGTAGGGCAACCTTGAGGTTATTGAAGATAAGTAAATCTGGCTTTATTTGCAGGAAAACCGCACGGCATGCAGTGGTCTGACTTATTGGAAATCCTTAAATACACTGTGCCCGCCCTGGTGGTTTTTCTCACCGCCTACCTGTTGCTGAAGCTCTTTCTGGATGGCGAACGTGAGCGCAAGGAACTGGAAGTGCGTGCCGCACGCTATAAGGATTCGCTGCCTATCCGATTGCAGGCGTACGAACGGCTCACCCTGTTTCTGGAACGCATAAACCCTACCAGCATGTTGCAGCGGGTAAACAAGCCCGGCATGTCAGCGCTGGATTTACAACGGGCATTAATCGTCAATATCCGCGTGGAATTTGAACACAACCTGTCGCAACAAATCTATGTTTCTCCCGAGGTATGGATGCAGATCGTTCAGGTCAAGGAAGAGCTGATCAGCATCATCAACCGGGTGGCCTCCGAATTGCCGGATACAGCCACCGGCAAAGACCTGGCCCGTGCCTGGCTGGAATATTTTATCAAAACGGAATCGGCCGTTCCTACCCAACGCGCGCTGGACGCGCTTAAGTCGGAAGTAAAAAAGATTTACTGATTCTTTTATTACCCGCCCAGGCGGCAGAGGCAGGGACGGATAATGGCTACTTTTAACCATTGGTTCATCAAGCAGTCAACACATGAATCAGGTCGGGCATTCAAAGAGTTCCGGAACCGGAAAAGTGTTTACCGACTCCGGAATTGAGGTTTTGCCGTTATACAATCAACCATCGGCGCTTCCGCCCGA
Source organism: Chitinophagales bacterium (assembly GCA_025057275.1). GTDB lineage: Bacteria > Bacteroidota > Bacteroidia > Chitinophagales > UBA10324 > JANWXQ01. The sequence goes on along the minus strand of JANWXQ010000067.1, from coordinate 7,276 downwards.
TCCGGGCACCTTTCCCTTTACCCGCGGCATTCACGCCACCATGTACCGCGACAAACTATGGACCATGCGGCAATATGCCGGATTTTCCACGGCCGAAGAAAGTAACCGCCGCTACCGCTATTTGCTCAGTCAGGGAACCACAGGCCTTTCGGTAGCCTTTGATCTGCCTACGCAAATCGGCTACGATAGCGATCATCCCATGGCCGAAGGCGAAGTCGGAAAGGTGGGCGTAGCCATTGATTCGCTGGACGACATGCGTCGGCTTTTTGACGGCATTCGTCTGGATGCCGTTACCACTTCCATGACCATCAATGCTACGGCCTTCATTTTGCTAGCCATGTACATTGCTCTGGCCCGCGAGCAGGGTTGTGATCTGAAAAGAATCTCCGGAACCGTTCAGAATGACATCCTCAAAGAATATGCGGCTCGCGGCACCTACATCTATCCGCCTCAGCCTTCTATGCGGCTGATCACGGACATCTTTGAGTACTGCAGCCGCGAATTGCCCGCATGGAATACCATTTCGGTTTCGGGCTATCACATGCGCGAGGCCGGATGCACGGCAGCGCAGGAACTGGCCTTCACACTGGCCAATGGAAAAGCCTATTTGCAGGCCGCTATCCGGCGCGGATTGGATATCAATGTATTTGCCCGTCGCATATCGTTTTTCTTTAATGCACACAATCACCTGTTTGAGGAAATCGCCAAGTTTCGTGCAGCGCGCCGCATGTGGGCTCAGCTTACCCGCGAGCTGGGGGCTACCGACCCGCGTGCGCAGATGCTACGCTTTCACACCCAGACCGGAGGGTCCACACTCACAGCCCAGCAGCCGCTCAACAACATCATCCGCGTAACCGTGCAGGCGCTGGCCGCTGTGTTGGGCGGCACCCAGTCGCTGCACACCAACGGCTACGACGAAGCGCTGGGTCTTCCTTCCGAACAGGCCGCCACTGTGGCCCTGCGCACCCAGCAGGTGCTGGCTTATGAAAGCGGCGTGGCGCAAACAGCAGATCCTTTGGGAGGCAGTTATTTCATTGAGCGCCTCACCGATGAACTGGAAGAAGCTGCCCGAAGCTACCTGCAACGCATTGACGAGCTCGGCGGGGCTGTCCACGCCATTGAACAGGGATACATTCAGGAGGAAATAGCCCGCTCCTCGTATCGGCACCAACAGGCCGTGGAGCAAGGCGAAAAAATCATCATCGGCGTTAACCGGTTTCAAAGCGAAGAACAAAGCCGCCCTCCGGTAACCCAGATTGACGACAGCATCCGTCAGGTGCAGATGCATCGGTTACAGCAATTGCGCCAGCAACGAAACCCGCAGTTGGTGCAGCAGATGCTGGACGATGTACGGCAGGCGGCCCGATCCGGAGACAACCTGATGCCGCCGGTGATTGCAGCCGTTGAGGCCATGGCCACACTAGGCGAAATTGCCGATGCCTTGCGCAGCGTATTCGGTGAATACCGCAGATAAAGCGAAAATCTTTGCTAGCAATTCCCGTGCCGCAGTCGCCAGAATTTTTTTGACCTGAAAAAAATACTGACGCCCGTTGTGTAAAAAAGTTTTCGGCAATGCTGCAGTAATTGGTAACTTGCCTTTTGCCGTGATGCCTGTTCTTTTTCCTCAGCGCGAATGCTTGATACTGCATGCTTCAACAAAATTTTTTTTTTCGCGCTGCGATAAAACCGCATACTGTAATTGCGGTGAAAAAGTCAAGAGGGTGACGGTAAATTTTTTTTGAAATTTCACCGGAAGTTTGACCCGCTCCTATTGGTTCATTGGATTGAAAACCCGTGTTGAACGAATGACCCCATCAGCTCAAGGACAGAAAAAACCCATCAGAACAGCAGAAGAAGTTTGGACCAACTGCCTGAAAATCATCAAAGACAATGTTCCCGCCCAAAGTTTCAAGACCTGGTTTGAGCCGATCCAGCCGGTTAAGCTGATCAAAAACGTGCTCACCATTCAGGTGCCCAGCCAGTTTTTTTACGAATGGCTGGAAGAGCACTATGTGAAGCTGCTGCGAAAAACCATCCAGCGGGAACTGGGCAAGGATGCCCGCCTGGAATACCAGATCGTCATGGACGGCACCTCAGCCGCCGTGCAGACGGTCAACTATCCGACACAGAACGTGGCCGACAGCAAGAATCCGGAAGTGCTGGCTCCCGTTATGCTGGGTCAGGAAATCAAAAACCCGTTCGTCATCCCCGGACTGAAAAAAATCCAGATCGATCCGCAGCTCAATGCCAGCTACACCTTCGACAATTTTGTGGAGGGCGATTGCAACCGGCTGGCGCGCTCCGCCGGTTGGGCAGTGGCTCAGAAACCCGGGGGCACGGCCTTTAATCCCCTGGTCATTCACTCCGGCGTTGGCCTGGGCAAAACCCACCTGCTGCATGCCATCGGCAATCAGGTGCGTCAGTTGTTTCCCGAAAAAACCGTCCTGTACGTTCCCTCCGAGAAATTTACCAATCAGTTCATTGACAACCTCAAGAACAACACGGTAAACGACTTCATCCACTTTTATCAGATGATTGACGTGTTGTTGCTGGATGATATACAGTTTTTTGCTAATAAGGATCGTACTCAGGATATTTTCTTCCACATCTTCAACCATCTGCATCAGAGCGGCAAACAGATTGTGTTGTCCTCCGACCGGGCCCCGCGCGATCTGGAAGGCATTGAAGAGCGGCTGCTTTCCCGCTTCAAAATGGGGCTGACCACCGACCTGGGCGTACCCGATTTTGAAACCCGTATGGCCATACTGGAAAAGAAAATGTATGCCGATGGCATAGAACTTCCCCACGATGTCGTGGAATTTGTCGCACACAACGTCAATTCCAACGTTCGCGAACTGGAAGGTGCCCTGATTTCGCTGCTGGCTCAGGCTTCGCTCAACAAGCGGGAAATTGACCTGGAAACGGCCAAGAAGATCGTCAAAAACTTCGTCAAAAGCGTTTCCCGCGAAGTCAGCATTGACTTCATTCAGAAAACCGTTTGCGATTACTTTAACGTGCCGCAGGATAAGCTGCGGGAAAAAACCCGCAAGCGCCACATCGTTCAGGCCCGTCAGTTGTCCATGTACCTGGCCAAGATGTACACCAAGAATTCACTGAAAATCATCGGCAGGCATTTTGGTGGCCGCGACCATTCCACCGTAATTCATTCCTGCCAGGCCGTGCGCGACCTGATGGACACCGACAAGGAGTTCCGTGAGGCCGTTTCTGACATCGAAAAGAAAATTCAGTTAAGCATTTCCTGAAACGCTTCATTCCTGCAGGCCATAAAAAAAAACCCTGCCCGATCCGGCAGGGTTTTTTGTGTCGGGGTACCTGGACTCGAACCAGGGACCCCCTGCTCCCAAAGCAGGTGCGCTAGCCAACTGCGCTACACCCCGAAAGAAAAATGGTCTGCCTGATTGCGCCGTTTGCCAGCACCGGCACGTCCGGCGGAGAGGGAGGGATTCGAACCCTCGGTACCCTTTGCAGAGTACAACGGTTTAGCAAACCGCCCCTTTCGGCCACTCAGGCACCTCTCCGGCTCCGGCAAAGATAGCCAAATCAGGACTTGCGGTCGGCTTCTGAAGCGCGCAGTTCTTCCTGTAATTCCTCCAGTTCGATGCGCAGTGCGCCACCGGCCAGCACAATGTCGCGCAACGAAATGGCCAGCGACAGCGCCATCAGCAGCAGGGCAAGGGCAAACATCCATCCGCCGGCCTGCTGACTTCCGAAAAACAGCAGGGCCAGCGAAAGCACGCAGCAGAACATGCTGGCAATGGCGAACGTCTGCATGTAGCGGATCAGCAATTCGCGACGTTGCAGCCACTGAATCTGACGTAACTGCAGCGGGCTGTGTTCCTGCTTCCAGTTGGCTTTCAGCTCGCGCATCAGCCGGGCAATAGCTAAGTAGCGGTTGGTGTATGCAATCAGCAAAAACGCTATGGCAGGAAACAACAATGCAGGGGTGGACAGCGTCAGGCTCATGCGGTAAAATAACAACAACCTGCATCCCCTTTGCTTATGGCTATTTTTGAACCGTGAAGATTTCCTATCGGTGGCTGAAGCAGTACGCGGATCTGCAACTTCCTGCTGATCAGCTTGCCGACCTGCTGACCGATGTGGGTCTGGAAGTGGAGTCCTGGGAAAACTGGTCTTCTGTTCCCGGGGGGTTGAAGGGGCTGGTGGTGGGTGAAGTGATAGAGGTTTCGCCGCATCCCCGTGCCGACCGGCTGCGCATTACCCGAGTTCGCATCAACCACGGCGATCCGGTTCAGATCGTCTGTGGTGCCCCTAATGTAGCGGTTGGCCAGAAGGTGGTGGTAGCCCTGCCCGGCACTACCCTGCATACGGCTTCAGGAAAATTGCTGTCCATAGAACAGGCATCCATCCGCGGCGTGGAATCGTTCGGAATGATCTGCGCGGAAGACGAAATAGGCATCGGAACTGCCCACGAGGGCATCCTCGTGCTTCCTGCCGATGCTCCGGCCGGCATGGCGTACAGTGAATATTTCGGTGTGGAACAGGATGAGGTGTTCACCATCGGCCTGACCCCCAACCGGGGTGATGCCATGTCGCATCTGGGTGTGGCCCGCGATGTGGTGGCTGCCGTCAATGTGCGCTACGGAAAGCGCCTGTCGCTGCATCAGCCGGACGTCAGCGCCTTTCATGCCGATAGCGTGGTTTCCACACTGCCGGTAACAATTCACAATCTGCGCGATTGCATCCGCTATTGCGGCTTGGTGCTGACCGATGTCCGGATTCAGGCCTCGCCGCAATGGCTGCAGTCGCTGTTGCAACGCATCGGGCTAAAGCCGGTCAACAACATCGTTGACGTCACCAATTACGTCATGTGGGAATGCGGCCAGCCCCTTCATGCTTTTGATGCCGATCGCCTCCCGGCCCCGGCCATTGAAGTAGGCAATTTGCCCTCAGGCACCAGCTTTGAAACGCTGGACGGAAACCTGCTCCATTTGCATGAAGATGATCTGATGATTTGCTCCGGCGGTGTAGGGCTGTGCATAGCCGGGGTTTACGGAGGAAAAAACAGCGGGGTTACCGACAGCACCTGCCGGGTATTTCTGGAAAGCGCCATCTTTCGGCCCGAAGCCATCCGGCGCACCTCGCTGCGTCATCGGTTGCGCACCGATGCAGCCCTGCATTTTGAAAAAAGCGTTGACCCTTCAGGTGCTCTTTATGCGCTCAAGAGGGCCGCCCTGCTCATTGCAGAACTTGCCGGCGGACGGTATTCTGAGCCGGTAGATGTTAATCCCCAACCGATAGGCGGCCGCACCATCGTGTTGCCCTGGTCCAGGCTGGATCGCCTTGCCGGAAAACCCTGTCCGCGGGATGAAGCCACCGCTGTGCTTGCTGACCTGGGTTTCCACATCATCGCCAACAATACCGAAGCCCTAACCGTAACGGCGCCCACCGCGAAAGCTGACGTGCGGCAGGCGCAGGATGTCATGGAGGAAATACTGCGCATCAGCGGTCTGGATCGGATTCCTGCTGCATCGCGCCTGTCGGCCCATGTGCCTCACCAGCCGCTGCCGGAGAGCGAAACCCTGCAACGCCGTGTGGCCGATTTCCTGACGGCAAATGGATTTAATGAAATCATTAATAACTCCATAACCACCTCTTCTTATGCCCGGCTGTTGGCCGAAGAGCCGGAAGGAGAGATCGTTCGGTTGCTGGGCAGTGCCAATGCCGGCCTGGATTCACTGCGTACCGACCTGGTATTTTCCGGTCTGGAAGTGGTGGCGCATAACTTAAATCGCCAGCAAACGCTCTTACGCCTCTTTGAGTTGGGCCACAGCTACAAATGGCAGAACGATCGGGTCAGCGAAGTTCCGCAACTGGCCATGTGGTTTTGCGGCCATCAGCAGCCGGAGGGTTGGCTGGCCGCTCCGCAGGAAGTGGGCTTTTTTGATGCCAAAGGATACCTGGAGACCCTCTGGCGCCATCTGGGTTTACCCGAACTGTTTATCGAGCCGTTTTCGTTTGCCTGGGGGGAAGGCATTCAATGGAGTGCCGGTCGGCCGGTGGCCTGGCTGGGCCGCATTCGCCGTCGTGTGCTGCAGCATTTTGACATTGATCGTCCGGTGTGGTATGCATCGGTTTCTTTGGAGGCGCTGGAAACGTTGTGGGTGCGCCGATCGGTGCAGTTTCGTCCGTTGCCGCGTTTTCCCGCCGTGCGCCGTGATCTGGCCCTCATCGTAGGTACCGACGTTTCCTACCAAACCCTCAGCCGCCGCGCTGCAGAACTCATTCCCCGCCACCTGACTGCCGTCAACCTGTTTGATGTGTATGCGGATGAACGGCTGGGTTCCGATCGCATTTCGTATGCCCTTTCGTTTGTGTTTCAGCATGAGGAAAGAACCCTTACAGATCGAGAGGTGGATGCATTTATGGAAAAGCTGATTCGTACTTTTGAACAAGAGCTGCATGCCGTCGTCCGTCGTTGATCTGGAGCAGCAATTCCGACAGGTGCAGGAGCAACTGGAGTTGCTGGAAAGCCATCTGCAGCGGCTGGCAGACGATCGCCGCAATTTGTTGCAACAACAGCGCCTGATGGAACAAACGGTGGAACAGCTTCGTCAACAGAATCGCCGCCTGAGCCGCGAAAACGCCGATCGTGCTGCCCGCATCCGTCGCATTCAGGAAATCAAACGCTGCCTGCAACAGGCGCGGGCGCACCTGGACCGTTGTCTGCTGCTGCAGGATTCCGATACGCCCCACCAGCCGGCATGAGCTATACCATCGAAGTGCAGATCGGCGAGCGCCGGTATCCGGTAAGGGTACAATCGGCTCAGGAAGAGCGTTGGGTGCGCGAGGCCGGCCGTATGCTTCAGGAACAATATCACGAACTGCAATTGCGTATTGCCGGACAGGAACCCGTAGATTACCTGGCCATGAGCAGCCTGTTGCTGCTGGCCGAATGGTTGCGCCAGGGCGAACAGACGCGCTTTGCGGTTCAGGCCGTTCAGGACCACGTGCACCGGCTGCTCCATCGTTGTGAGCAAATGACCGCAGCGCCACAGGAAAACAAATAAAAAAAGATATTATGCAAAGTCAGGTTCACGTGGAGCCCCCTGCCGATAAACGGGTGGTGCGCGCCCCCCGCGGGCAGCACCTGCATTGCCGCGGCTGGATTCAGGAAGCCGCTTACCGGATGATCCAAAACAATCTGGACCCGGAAGTCGCTGAACAGCCCGACCAGCTCATTGTGTACGGAGGTTTGGGCAAGGCCGCCCGCAACTGGGAATGCTTTGACCGCATC
>JANWXQ010000023.1 GCA_025057275.1 Chitinophagales bacterium | reverse complement strand
TATGCCTTTGGTGTCGCGGATGATGTAGTTGATGTAGGGGCGCACTACAAAGGCCTGGGCGGAAAAATCGTAGTATTTCCAGGCATATCCGATGACGTTGCGTCGGCTGGTGAATTCCAGCTGCTGCACCGTTGCATAGCTTATGGAATCAAAGTCCATGGTGGAATCCACTGCCACTGCTACCTGAGGACTGATCAGCACCCCGGTAACTACATAGGGCAACGGCGGTTGCTGGTCGGTGAAAATGTGGCGGTAGCGGGTGAACAGCAAGTCCCAGTTGTCAGTGGGCGGTTCCTGGAACGGAAAAGGCGCTGACTTGTTAAAAGCAAAATACATATACTGCCGGTCGATTAATTTCTGCACGACCACATTGATGGGCAGCGTGTCCTTCAGGGCAGCAAGCGTCAGCAGATATCCCATGGCGCTTAGACCCGTTAGTTGGAACTTGTAAAAGCGAATGCTGTCGGCAAAGGCAGGACCCCGATCCAACACATAGAAAAAGTTATGCGTAAGCCAGGCACCAATCGCTGTGGAATCCGGATCCCATGATGGCGCATCAATTCTCCAGACCAAACCGGCCGTGTCGGTTATTCCGGTCAGGCTGGTAGCGGTGGTCTGTGCCACGCGGGCCTGATTGGCACCGTTAATCCAGACATTCCAGCCGTCAGGCTGCGCTTCGAAACACAGATCCCAGATGGAAACCGGCATGCCAAGGGTATCTGCGGTTTCGAGGTCCACGTAGTACTGCCGGCTGTAATCAGGCCCCTGAGGAACCTGCAGGTATTGCAGTCCACCCGGAGGAGGCAGAACCACCGGCACATCTTCCCGGAAACAACTGCTCAGCGACAGCAACAGCCCGAAAGCCATCGGCAAGCTCAATCCACGCATCACGGACCGATGACGTTTAGCTTGATTCCCAAAAAGGCGTACCGGCCCACGGCAACAGGTATGGCATCCTGAGAGGAATGAATTGCTGTGGAGGACGACAGGTTGGGAACGTCTTTCACATTCAGGATATTGTTAATGCCTGCATGCAGGCTGAGACGTTGCTGCCAAAGCGAGCGGCTCAGCGTTAAATCCAGCAGATTGTAAGCCGGAGCAATTTTTTCGTAAACGACACCGGCAGCATCGGTGCTAAAGGCCGGCATGGGCGCCGTGCGGCGAAACAGCAAAGCCACCCGCAGGTTCCGATCAGGCTGGCCTGCCATAATCTGAAACCGGTACTCCGGAGCAATCACAAAACCATCAGTGGTCAGCGTATCGCTTAACGAATGAGAAATAGCCTGCAGCATGAATCCGGCATGCAGCCGCAGGCTGTTCCAGTGCGCTTCCGTCTGCACAGTGGCCGTTCGCGTGCGATACTGACCGACATTGATGTAGGTGTATTCCTGCTCCAGCGCATTCACCAGACTCAGATTAATCAGGTTGCTGATGTCGTTGTAGGCGACGGCCACTTCCGAATTGAGCTGTACCGCACCCATAACGTATTCAAAAAGCCAGAACATATTGGCGCTGAACGACTGTTCTGCCTTCAGGTCGGGGTTGCCATAAATGGAGTGATTGCTGTCATAGAAATAAAGATACCGTTCTTTAAGCGAGGGGGCACGGAAGCCACGGGCCAGCCCAGCCCGCAGATGAATGTGCTTCGAAAAATCGTAGCGCAGGTTTAAAGCAGGGGTTAGGGGAACACCGTAAGCATTGTGCGCCAAACGCAGCCCCGGCCGCAGGCTTAACGATGGGGTAGCCTGATACTCCAGCGTGCCGAAAACAGCCAAGTCGCTTTGTTTTTTGCGATCGCCGTGCAGGCGGTCGCCGGTGGCCTGCTGCCCGTTCAGGTCGACACCGGCCTGCCAGCTGAGCTGCTGCTTCCACAACATGCCCGAAAGGGTGCTGCGCACACTCCACTCCCCCAAGGTGTTGAGCTGGGCTTCTCCCTCCCGCTCCTGCTGGGTCAGCGTCACCAGGTCTTTCCGATAGGCTGCTTTTTTCCTACTGTAAAAATTATAGCCTGCCTGAAGCTCCCAGTTACGTTG
>JANWXQ010000006.1 GCA_025057275.1 Chitinophagales bacterium | reverse complement strand
TATGGGGATCATCCCTCCCAGCGGGGTGACGGCAGCCAACACGGCCAACCAATAGAACAGACCCCAGCCCCCGAACAGACGGTAGATCAGAAAGGCTGTGATCAGCAACACCAGCATGCTGATGGCATACACCCTGCCGATGCGCCGGTGCAGCCGGGAGCCTTTCGGATAAAAAGCAAAAGTCAACCGGTATCTTGGCAAACCCTCAGGCAGCCTGCCAGTATTCGGCAAAAAGTTCTGCCTGTTCCAGCACCGTTTGCGTGGCTTTTTCCTGTTTGTCCGGCGGGTAGTTGTACTTGCGGAGAATGCGCCTTACAAGGGTGCGCAGATGCGCACGCACATTTTCGCGCAACGTCCAATCAATAGAAACGTTGTTGCGCACGGTTTGAACCAGTTCGCGGGCAATCGTGCGCAGGGTTTCATCACCCAGCACTTTTACAGCGCTGTCGTTGGTTTCCAGGGCGTCGTAAAAGGCGACTTCCTCTTCGGTCAAGCCGAGTTTTTCGCCGCGGGCGTTGGCCTCCCGCATCTCCTTTGCCAACGCGATCAGCTCCTCGATGACCTGCGCTGCCTCAATGGCGCGGTTCCGATACCTTCGGATGGTGCGCTCCAACAGTTCGGCGAAAGAACGCGCCTGCACAACGTTTTTACGCCGGCGCACACTGAGTTCTCCCTTCAGCAACTTCTCCAACAACTCTATGGCAAGGTTTCGGTGCGGCATGCCCTTTACCTCACTGAGAAATTCATCAGACAGAATAGAGATATCGGGTTTTTTCAAACCGGCAACAGCAAAGAGATCCAGCATGCCGTCGGACACCACGGCACTGGCAATGATCTGGCGGATGGCATGCTCCAGTTCAATTTCGGGGCGTGCCACCAGCGGCGACCGTTTGGCCAGGGCAGCCTGAACAGCCTGAAAGAAGGCAACTTCCTCGCGGATGCGCAGCGCCTCCTCGTGCGGCACAGCCAAAGCAAAAGCCTTCGACAGGTCGCGCACCGTAGCGATGAAGCGATCCTTGCCGTTTTCCTGCGCAAG
>JANWXQ010000105.1 GCA_025057275.1 Chitinophagales bacterium | reverse complement strand
AAAAAAATTATTATTTATTATTTTCTTAATGCGCTTATTTCAAAAGCTGGAAGACTCATGGTCTTAAATCAAGGCGGCTATGGAGCGTCGGAATGTTCATGAAGCATTTGCCACAGCCGGTCTTTAAGCTTATTCAGATTGTAGCCGGTGTGTGCAGAAATAAAAAGGGCCGGCAGGCGGGGCGGCAGTTCTTTTTTGAGCAGCCGTTCCAGTTCCTTGTCAATGAGGTCGGCTTTGCTGATGGCCAGCATTCGGGGCTTGTGCAGCAGCTCGGGGTTATATGCTTTCAGCTCTTCCACCAACACCCGGTATTGTTCGGCAATAGAGGGTGCATCGGCGGAAATGACGAACAGCAGGACGGCGTTGCGCTCAATGTGACGAAGAAAGCGGTGGCCCAGGCCGCGGCCCTGATGAGCCCCTTCCAGAATGCCGGGTAAATCGGCCATAACAAAGGACTGGTGTTCGCGGTACGAAACAATACCGAGTTGGGGAACGAGGGTGGTAAAGGGATAATCTGCAATCAAGGGTTTTGCAGCCGTCAAGGCAGCCAGCAGGGTGGACTTACCGGCATTGGGAAAGCCCACCAGGCCAACGTCGGCCAGCAGTTTCAGTTCCAGAATTTTCCATCCTTCTTCACCGGGCTGTCCGGGGGTGGCCTCTGTGGGTGCCTGATTGGTGGGTGTGGCAAAGCGGGCATTGCCGAGGCCGCCCTGGCCGCCACGGCAAAGAATGTGTTGCTCTTCGTTGTCGGTTATTTCAAAAAGAAACTGTCCGGTATCGGCATCCCTGGCCACAGTGCCCAGCGGCACGTCCAAAACGACGTCGGTTCCGGATGCGCCGGTGCGGCATTCTCTGCTGCCGTTGCGGCCGTCGGGGGCATGAATGTGCTTGCGGTAGCGCAGGTGCAATAGGGTCCACAGGTTGCTGTTGCCGCGCAGGATGATGTGACCGCCGCGGCCGCCGTCGCCACCGTCGGGACCACCTTTGGGCATGTATTTCAGGCGGCGAAAGTGGACGACGCCGTTGCCGCCCCGTCCGGCGCGGCAATAAATGCGGACCTGATCAACGAAGTTGGATTCGGCAGCCACCGGTCAGGAAAAGAAGCGGTCCGCTATGTCACAAAGGCGCTGATGAATTTCTTCCACTGAACCCTCTCCGGCAACGGCGTGCAGAATGCCCTGTTGGCGGTAGTAGTCCACCAGGGGCAGGGTTTGACTGTAATAGACCCGGAGGCGGTTTCTGATGATTTCGTCGCTAGTATCATCGGTGCGGCCGGAGGAGGCGCCGCGAAGCTGAATGCGGCGGATGACTTCTTCATCACTGACCTCTAACAGCAACACCGCATTCAGGGGCTGATTTATTTTTTGCAGATAGGTATGCAGCATTTCCGCCTGTGCAAGTGTACGTGGGTAGCCGTCAAACAGCAGACCACGGAATGCGTCTTGTTTATGACGGTCAATTTCTGCCAGCAGCACCTGAAAAGTGAGCTGGTCAGGCACCAGCAGGCCCTGATCCAGATAGGAGCGAACTTCACGGCCCAGGGATGAATTGTTCTGCAGTTCCCTGCGAAACACATCGCCAGTAGAAAGGTGAAGCAGGTGGTAACGGTTACGCAACAAAGCAGCCTGGGTGCCCTTGCCGCTTCCCGGCGGTCCAAACAAGACGAGGTTGGTCATCATCGGAACGGTGAAAAACGGGATTAGCCGGGAATTTTGGAATAGATATCGCGCAGGTTGCGGCCCAGGCCATCATAGTCGAGGCCGTAACCTACCAGAAAGTCATTGGGCACCTGAAAGCCAACGTAGTCAATGTGCAGGTGGTATTGCAGGGCTGCGGGCTTAAGCAGTAAGGCCGCAATGGCAATCTGGGAAGGGCGTTGCGGCCGCAGGGTACGAAACAACTCGTAAAGGGTTTTGCCGGTGTCCACAATGTCTTCCAGAATGATGACGTTGCGGTCCTGAACGGAGCGATCTAGTCCGATGGGCATGGTCACCTGATTGGTGGAAGTAGTGCCCCGATACGAGGACAATCGGATGAAAGAGATTTCGCAGGGTATGGTGATGTTTTTCATCAGGTCGGCAGCGAACATAAAGCAGCCGTTGAGGATACCCAGGAACAGGGGGTGCTGGCCGTCAAAGTCGCGGTTGATTTCATCGGCCATCTGAGCGATGCGCTGCACGATGCTTTCGTGAGGCAGGTAGCGACGAAAGCGCAGATCGTGCAGCCGGATGTCGTTCATGGCATAAATGTAGCAGAAGCGCTAAAAAGGGCCGGCGGACTAATATTTTTCAATCCGAATCGGACTACTTGCGGCTTGTCGGGCAGGATACCAGGCGGCCAGCAGGGCAATGGCCATGACGGTAGCCAGCACCAGGAGCAGATCGGAGCCATGCACTTCAACCGGATAGGCATCAATGACGAAAGTACCGGCCATTTTCAGAAGGGCAAAGCGCTGCTGCAGCAGGATAAGCAGCAAGGATAAGGCAGTGCCGAGCAGCAGGCCGGTTAAGGCAATGAGCAGACCTTCATATATAAAAATATTTCTTATCAAATGGGAACCGGCCCCAATGGCCTTGAGCATGCTGATGTCCCGCTTTTTTTCTATGGCCAGCATGCTCAGCGATCCCACCATATTAAACGAAGCGACCAGCAGGATCAGGGTGAGAATGGCATAGACGGCCCATTTTTCGGTATTCATCACCCGATACAGGGTTTCGTTCTGCTGGTAGCGGTTTTTGACTTTCAGATGGGGTCCGATGGCATTGGATAGTGCGGCGGAAACGAAAGCGATGTCGGATCTGGGGTTTACGGCAATTTCCAGAGCGGTTACCTGTTGGGAATAGCCGGTCAGCCGACGGGCCAGGTCCAGACTAACAAAGGCGTACTTATTGTCTACTTCTGCCTGAATGGAGAAGATGCCTGCAGGCCGAACCGTTTCGCGGTGGAAGGCATCAATCGGGTTGATCCAGCGGGTGACGTTTTTTTTCGGTATGTAAATGCTGATCAGGGCAAACGGGTCCTGCAGGTGGATATTCAGTGATTGGGCCACGCCCATTCCCAGCACAACCTGCGGGCTTATGGAATCTTGAACGGAAAAAAAGCCTTCGGCAATGGCCTGGTCCACGCCGGTAACCGAAACATAGGCGTCGTCCACTCCTTTGATGATGGCGATGGCCTGATGGTCGCCGGCAATCAGGAGAGCATTTTCTTCAATGACGCGGCTGACGGCCTTGATGCCGGGTATGGCCGACAACTCAGCCATCAGGGCAGAGTCGGCCACAAAGCTTTTGCCTTCAGCGGCCACAATGACGAATTCGGGGCTGAAGGAATTGTACAAGGAAATAACCAGGCTGCGGAAGCCGTTGAATACAGACAATACGAGAATAAGCCCCAGCGAACCGATGGCAATGCCGGACACCGAAATCCAGGAAAGGATGTTGATGACATTGGAAGATTTGCGGGCAAACAGATAGCGGCGGGCAAATTTCCAGGGGAGGTTCATATAGGAAAGCAGGGCTCAGTCTTTCCTGATTTGCCGGAACAGTTCTTCAAGCCGGAAGACGTTATCCAGGGTGGAATCCAGCACAAAAAGAAGTTGTGGAATATGGCGAACGCGGTTGCGGATGCGGCGGCCCAGCAGGCCACGGATTTCCTGGCTGTGCTGATTGACTTCGTTCAGGTAAGCCGCGGCATCGGAAGCTTTATACACGCTCAGGTAAATGCGGGCTACGGACAGATCGGGGGAGAGCTGAACTTCGCTGATGGTTACCAGAGCCGGACCAGCGGGCAGCGAGAAGTCTTTGCGAAAAATATCGCTGAGCGCCTGCTGGATCAGGCCGGCTACTTTTTGCTGACGAACCGAAGCCATGGCCGGAAACATTGGGGTAAACGACGAAAGTACAGGGAAAAGCAGGGGCAGCCAAGGGCGCGGTTTTCCTTTTTGCCGGCTTTCCGGCATCTTTGGATGTAATGAACACCTATTGGAGGCTGCTGCGGTTTTCCGGTCCGTGGCTTGCGTATTTGCCGGAGTACGTGGTGGTGGTCGTGCTCAGCGTGGTGTTCGGCGCGGTTAACTTTTCGCTGCTGGTTCCGTTGCTCAACGTCATGTTTGGTCAAGTGACTGCAGCAGGCCTGCAGCAAGCGCCGGAGCCATCGCTGTCGGTCGGATATGTGGTGGATTTGTTTAATTATTGGTTTCACCGAATGTTGGCGGCCCGCGGGCAGATGGGGGCGTTGGTCTTTGTGTGTTTGATGATGCTGGGCTGCGTGTTTTCAGCCAATTTGTTCCGGTATTGGGCGCAGCGCATTCTGGTGCGGGTAGGAACCCGGCTGATTCAAAACTTGAGGCAGGTGGTGTACGAGCAGCTTGTAGTGTTGCATCCGGCTTATCTGCAACGGAAGAAACGAGGGGACTTACTCAGCATTCTGTCGCACGACATACAGGAAGTAGAATTTTCGGTGGTGACCACTATCCGGGTGTTTTTCCGGGATCCGCTGACGGTTGCAGCCTATTTTGTACTGTTGTTTCTCCTGTCGGCTAAACTGACCTTATTTACTGTGCTCACCATACCGGCCGGGGCTGCGGCCATCGGGATAGTGACCCGGCGGTTGCAACGGTACTCCAAGGAAGCGCAACCGCTGCTGGGACAGGTGCTCAGCCATGCGGAAGAAACGGTGAGCGGAGCCAAGGTGATTCGTTCCTTCGGCGCCGAACAACAGCGCCTGCAGGAATTTCAACAGCTCAACAGCCGGGCACGGCAACTGGCCAAGAAAATTCAGAATCTCAGGGAGCTGGCTTCGCCACTGTCGGAAACCCTGGCCGTGGGCATCGTAGCCGGCGTGGTGATTTACGGGGGAAGTCTGGTGCTGCGCATGGAAGGGGAACTGACGGCCAGTGAGTTCATCGCATACATAGCTGTTTTTTCGCAATTGATTCCCCCTGTAAAAAACATTACTTCGGCAGTTTCCAACATTCAGCGGGGGCTGGTTGCCGGGGAGCGTATTCTGCAGATCGCTCGGCTGCGCAACGAAATTGCCGATGCCGCTGATGCGGTTGCAAAAAAAGATTTTAATGAATCCATTGCATACTGTAATGTTTCGTTTGGCTATGAGATACAGCGGTATGCGCTCCGGCAGGTGTCGGTTCGCATCCCCAAGGGTATGGTGCTGGCGCTGGTAGGTCCTTCCGGCAGCGGAAAGACCACATTTGCCGACCTGTTGCCAAGGTTTTATGATCCGACGGAAGGACAAATTCTGCTGGATGGCATCGACCTGCGCCGCATCCGGCTGCGGGATTTGCGGCAGCTCATCGGTATGGTTACGCAGGATCCGGTGTTGTTTCATGATACCGTGCTTCACAACATCACCTTAGGCGCTGAACAACCTGACCGGAAACGGGCGGAAGAAGCGGCGCGGCTGGCTTATGCCCATGAGTTCATTATGCAGCTGCCACATGGTTACGACACGGTGATTGGCGACCGGGGCATGCTGCTGAGTGGAGGCGAGCGCCAGCGCCTGACGATTGCCCGGGCTATTTACAAGAATGCGCCGATATTGATCCTGGACGAAGCCACCTCGTCGTTGGATTCCGCTTCGGAGCAGTTGGTACAGGAAGCCCTGCAACGGCTGATGGCCAACCGGACCAGTATCGTCATTGCGCACCGGCTGTCCACCATCCGGCGGGCTGATCTGATACTGGTTCTGGATCGTGGAAGGATTGCCGAACAGGGAACGCATGCCGAGCTGATGGCGCGAAAAGGTTTATACTATCAACTGGTGTCGTTGCAGCAGCTTCAGGATGGCGCCGTGGATGAGCAGACGACCCAACGGCGCCTTTAAGCCTATGGCCACACTACCTTTGCGGCCATAATGGCCCGAACCGTACAGGCTTTTCATGAAGCAGCCCGGCGTGCAGGCTTTGACCATGAGCTGCACCGAAAACTCAATTACAACATTCAACAATACGACAAAAAAGTACGGGAAGGAAAGAAGCAGTTTGCCGATCTGACATTGGCCAGCCAGCGGGCCAAAAACCTGAAATGGAAGGCGCTGGAACAGTTAGATAAACTGCTGTTGGAATTTGAGAGCAATATCGTGCGGCGCGGTGCACGGGTCGTTTGGGCGGAAACAGCGAAGGATGCACTTCAGGAAATCGCGGCCGTAGTGAAGCGGGTGCGTGCGCGCAGTGTGGTCAAATCCAAGAGCATGACCACTGAAGAATTGCATCTGAATGAATTTCTGGAGCGCATGCAGGTGGAGGTGGTGGAAACCGACCTGGGCGAATACATTCAGCAGCTGGATGGAGAGCCTCCGTTTCATATCGTTACTCCGGCCATGCACAAAAGCAAGGAAGATGTGGCACGGGTGTTTCATGACAAGCTGGGCACTCCGCAACATCTGACGCCGCAGGAGCTAACCTATGAAGCGCGTATGCGGCTTAGGGAGAAATACCTAAAAGCGGACATCGGCATTACGGGCGCCAACTTCATCCTGCCGGATATCGGTGGCGTGCTTGTGCTGGAAAACGAAGGCAATGCACGTTTGTGCGTAACGTTTGCCAAAGTGCACATCGTTATTGCAGGTATAGAAAAAGTTATTCCCTCCGTTCACGACCTGGCCCTGTTTCTGCCCCTGCTGTCCACCTTCGGTACCGGACAAAAGGTTACCGTGTACAACACATTGTATACCGGACCGCGGCAGGAGTACGAAACCGACGGACCTGAGGAGTTGATTGTGATTTTGCTGGATAACGGACGCACCAACCTGTTAGCGCAGGCGCGCCAGCGGGAGGCGCTGTATTGCATCCGGTGTGGAGCCTGCCTGAATGCCTGCCCGGTGTACAAAAACATCGGAGGGCATGCGTATCAAACCACGTACAGCGGACCGATTGGCAAGGTGATCACGCCACATCTGCGCGGCATGGAATCGTACAGCCACCTGAGCCAGGCTTCTTCGTTATGCGGCAACTGCACGGAAGTGTGCCCGATGAAAATCAATCTGCATCATCTGCTCGTGGTTAACCGCCAGCAGGCTGTCGAAAAAGGGTTTGATTCGTTTACGGAACGGTTGAGCTGGAAGATCTGGAAGCGAGTCATGTTATCCCGACGGTTGATGAACATGGGATCAGGCTCATTGAAGAATGCCGGCATCCGGTTGTTGTTTGGCAAATCGTGGGGCTCTTATCGCAGCATGATTCAATTTCCTTCCAAATCATTCAATGAGCTTTGGAGAGAAAAGCAAGGCGAATAGCGGCGGCATGCCATTTTATTGGTTTCTGAATTCTTCAGAGAAGGGAATGCGGTGCTTGGGGTGCTGACAGTGAATGCGCTAACTTAGCCGCTCGGAATTTTTGGTTATCATCCGGCGTTAACGCTTTTCAACACCTAAAATAAAATTTACATGATGCACAACCTGCGCTATGTGTGGACGTTGGTGTCTATGTTTTTTATGCTTCCGGCAATCGGCCAGACGGTCATTGTTCCATCAACCAATGCAAACGATTCCAGCGATAACCGTCCTCTGGGCTGCTACTGGGGTTACGAACGCACGCAAATGCTGTATCTGCAAAGTGAGCTGGGTAATACCGAATACATAACGGAAATCGGTTTCTACGTCAATTCGGTTAGCGGAGCGGCTCAGGCCACGCCGGTAGTGATCCGGATGAAGGCAAGCAATGCCACGAATCTAACCTCCACAACCTATGCATCGGCCATCAGCGGCGCAACCACCGTTTGGTCGGGTACGGTTACTGCAGCTATGCTGGCAGCAAACAACTGGGTAACCGTTTCGCTAAGCACATCATTTTATCTAGGAAATGCCAATCTGGAGGTTTTTGTAGAAACCAATTACGGAGGTTACGGCGGAGAAACCATGACGGCCAAGCAATTCAGGCAAAGCTTGGCAACGGGCCGCTGTCAATATTGGTACAATGATCTCAGCGAACCCAAGGACTTTGGATTGGTGCGGAGCATGCGCCCTAATGTTCGGCTTACCTTTTTGAATGCCTGCAGCGGAATCCCCAATGCAGGAAGTGCGATATCTTCTCAAAATCCGGTTTGTAAAGACAGTGTATTTGTGCTGAGCCTCAGCGGCATCAGCAATGCCGGAGGCTTAACCTACCAATGGCAGTCGTCCACCAACGGCACCAATTATACCAACATTACCGGAGCGACCGGCGCCTTTTACAACGCCACACAAACAGCAGCCAAGTACTACCGCTGTCAGGTTACCTGCTCGCTGTCTGGACAATCAGCCACATCAGGAGCGGTGCAGGTAACGATGAAACCGCATTATCTCTGTTATTGCCCGTCGTATGCATTCAGCAGTCAGGACAGCAAGATTGATTCGGTGAAGCTGGGTGTTCTGGTTAGCGGCAGCAGCGGCACGTTGTGCGAAACTTACACGGACTATACAGCCCTGCCTGCACCCCTGCTCACGCCGGGAGTGCCGCAAAAATTGCGTGTGTTCAACGGCTCCTGCACCGGTCAGGCATATGACGTTTTTCTTAATGTGTACATTGATTACAATCAGAACTCCGATTTCGGATCGGGCAATGAGCTGGTGTACAGCGGTGGACCGGTATCGCAGCTTAACGGTTTCAATGAAATCACTTTTGTGCCACCCACCACGGCACAGCCGGGGTTAACGCGCATGCGGCTGGTGCTCAGTGAGCAGGATCCGGCCGGTTACTGTGGCGGATACAGCCGCGGCGAAACCGAAGATTATCTGGTACAGATCGGATCGGTAACGTCATGCGTATCTACGCCCTGGTCAGCTGGAACTACGGTGGCCTCACCGGCTGCAGTATGTGCCGGCAAGAGCGTGACGCTTTCGCTGGATA
Source organism: Chitinophagales bacterium (assembly GCA_025057275.1). Classification (GTDB taxonomy): domain Bacteria; phylum Bacteroidota; class Bacteroidia; order Chitinophagales; family UBA10324; genus JANWXQ01. The sequence continues at coordinate 116,844 of JANWXQ010000105.1, read as the reverse complement.
ACTATCCTGCTGTCTCCGGACTTACCTACCAATGGCAATCGTCATCCGACAACGTGAACTGGTCAAGTATAACGGGCGCCACCAGTCTGATTTATACCGTAGCATCGGTAACGCAGGCTATGTATTATCGTTGCCGCATCAGTTGCTCCGGAGGCTTAACGCAGAATTCGGTTCCGGTGCAGGTCACGCTTCAGCCGTTTTATTTCTGTTATTGTCCCTCCTATGCCACACAGGCCGAAGACACCAAGCTGGACACCGTTATCCTAAACGGCCATGTTTTTGCTTCTGCGCCCGCATTATGCCAAACCTACACCCAGCACCTGCAACCTGTGGATGTTTATCTGAACACAACCAATGCCGTAACCCTGGTAAACGGATCCTGCACGGGCGATCCTTATCCATCGTATCTGAGTGTGTTTATTGATTACAACAAAGACGGCGATTTTCTGGACATTAATGAACTGGTGTATCAGTACGGACCGGTTTCCCTGCCGGGCAGCCTGCCTGCATTCAACTTTTTGCCGCCATCAGGAACGACAGCGGGACTAACCGGCATGCGCATTCTGCTGCATGAAACCAATACAGCGCCCCCTCCTTGTGCCATCAGCAGCTACGGTGAAACCGAGGACCTGGTCATTAACCTGATTACCCTGCCGCCTTGTATTGATCCGCCAACGGCGGGGTCGGCAGTGGCATCGGTTGCCGAAGCCTGCTCTTTTGATTTCCCTCTGCAAAACGTGCAACTAACGCTGACCGGCAACAGCATAGGGCTTGGGCAAACCTATCAGTGGGAGCAATCGGCTGACGGGTTTAACTGGACTCCCATCAGCGGGGCAACGGAAACGGTGTACTTCGCTACGGTCAGTCAGCCCACCTATTATCGTTGTCAGGTAACGTGCGGCGCCTCGACAGTGCCTTCCGATGCGGCGTGGGTTCAGGCCATTGCTGAACCGGCAGGCAACACGCAGGCTCTGCCCATAAGCGTTTCTGCTCTGCCCTGGAATTACTCCGGCAACAATCTGAGCAGCCATTGCTTCACCGATGCCTTTACCGGTCCGGACAATCAGCCGTCGCCGGATGTGTTCTTTCAGGTGTCGCTGAACAAGCCCGGCGGACTGAAGGTGTCCACCTGCAATACAAACGGATTGGATACGTATATTCATATTTTAGATGCTTACGGAAATGTTGTTTCCGCTAACGACAACGACGGCATTTTCTGTCAGGGGATTTATGCCTCGGACAGCATTTACCACAGCGGAGACGCGGCCATTTATTACGTAGTAGTGGAAGGCCACGATGTTTTGGAAGGTTATTTTGAGCTGGAAATTTCTTTTACACCGGATACGAGCATAGGTTTTCCTGACCTGACGATTCATGACCTGCTGCGCGCTTATCCCAATCCCAACTCGGGATTGTTTATTTTGGAAGTTGACCTGAAGCGGCCGGTTTACGAAACCGCTCCGGTGGTCGTGTACAATCTGCTGGGCCAGCCGGTGCACCGGGTGCAGCTGGAGTTAAGGGGGGGTAAAGGAACAGCAACCGTAGCGCTGCCGCAGGACATTGGTAGTGGGAACGTGGTTGTGGTTGCGCACACGGCTGCAGGCATCTTTCGGATACCGATGGTTCTCACCGGTCGTTAAGGTCAGACTGAACTCAGGCCGCCGACGGCCACCTGTTATGCAAAAAATTTTGTAAGTCGGGAAAAAATCGGTCGAAGTGTTGCTGAAGCAATTCGTGGTGGCGCAGCAAAAACTCATGTGCATCCGTGAAGTCGGGTCGGCTGGGCATTCTCCGGCTTAATTGGTGCAAGGTCAGCCGAATGCCGTTAACGGTTGCGTAGCGAATTAGCCAGTTTTCCTGTTTCATATAAGGAAACATGATGCGATTACGCTCAGGCATGATGGGCAAATAGGACTCCAGTACGGCATAGACCTTTGCAGCAAATGCAGCAAGCGGCAGCGCACTGAAGCGATGCCAGCCGGCAGCAAGGAAATGATCGTAAAACAGGTCCACCAGTATGCCACTGTACAGACCGTAATGCGGACGCAGCAGTTGTTTGCTTTCAGAAACCAGTGCATGCGTGTCGGTAAACGAGTCAATGGCGCGGTGCATGAGAATGCCCTGGGAAACAGCAGGAGAATAATCGTTCCAGCGGCGACCCTTAACGGAATCGGCAATAAAATTTCCCACCATGAGCGGTTCGGAGTGGGCTGACAAAAACAAATGAGCCAGGTGGTTCAAGAAAAGATTTTTGCCCGACGCCTGACACGATGGGGGAATAATAGCCGACAGGCGCTTTTCAAATATAGCTGACCTGTACCTATTCTTAAGTCAACGGCGCAAAAGCATCGCCAAACTGCAGCAGCGGTAACTTCGTATTTGATTAAAAGCATTCCCTATGCGGAACCGCATTTGCTCTTCCGACAGGCTTGGCCGTGCGGTTACGTTATTTTTGATCTGTGCGGCTCTTGAGGCCTGCGGACAAAAGAAACATTCACCTGAAGCCATGAACGAACAGTTTCCTGTGGTTAAAACCGAACAGGAATGGAAGCAGCTGCTCACCGAAGAGCAGTTTCGCATCATGCGACAGAAAGGCACGGAGCGAGCCTTTACCGGCGCCTATTGGAATCACCACGAGCAAGGGGTTTACCGTTGCCCGGCCGATGGGCAGGAACTGTTTTTGTCGGACGATAAATTCGATTCCGGTACCGGATGGCCCAGTTTTTTGCGACCGGCCAATCCAGAAGCACTCAAGGAATTTCCCGATTACAGTTACGGTATGGTGCGTACCGAAGTGGTTTGCAGCCGATGCGGCAGCCACCTGGGTCATGTATTTCCTGACGGTCCTCCGCCAACAGGCTTGCGGTATTGCATCAATTCAGCGGCGCTGGTTTTTGAACCGCGTGAGTCAAGCAGGTAAGCCATATGCATGTCCGGCTAAAGCGCTCTTAAATTTGGGACGCTCCTTGTAGTTGGTGTCCGTTGTTGTAGATGTTATTATTCCGGCGCTGAATGAACAGCAGTCTGTCGGTCTGGTGGTAAAAGCCATTGACCGGTCGGAGGTGCGCCACATAGTGGTGGTGGACAACGGGAGCAAAGACCAAACGGCACAGGTAGCAGCCGAAGCCGGCGCTACGGTTTTGGAAGAACCGGAAAAGGGGTATGGCGCGGCCTGCCTGCGCGGACTGGCCTATTTGAGCGGCCTGTCCAGGGTTCCGGACCTTGTTGTCTTTCTGGATGCCGACTTTGCGGATGACCCCGCAATGCTCGGTCAGCTGATTGCTCCGATCCGCAACGGGGAGGCCGACCTGGTGATCGGGACGCGGGTGGCCGCGCTTCGGCAGCCGGGGTCCATGACTATTGCGCAGCGTTGGGGCAATCAACTGGCTACTACCCTGATCCGTTGGCTGTATGGCTATCGCTTTTCCGATCTGGGACCCTTTCGCGCCATTCGCTGGACAAGCCTCATGCAACTGGGTATGAGCGATCGCAATTACGGTTGGACGGTAGAAATGCAGGTAAAAGCAGCCCGGCAGGGCCTCCGGTGTTGCGAGGTGGCTGTGCCCTACCGGGTGCGCATCGGACAATCCAAGGTGTCCGGTACGGTGCGCGGTACCGTTCTGGCCGGATACAAAATTTTGTTTACTGTGTTTAAATATGCACTGCGATGATCTATCGTTTGGAACTGGCTTTACTGCTTTTCCTGTACGGCACTGCTGCTTTGTTCCTGCTCGGATACAGCCTTGCGCAGTTGCATTTGGTTTTTATTTATTTAAAAAAGAGAAAAAAAAGCACTTCAGGATTTGCTGCAGTCCGCTCGGCATTGCCTGAGCCACTGCCTTATGTAACCGTTCAGTTGCCGGTGTACAATGAGCTGTATGTCATTCAGCGCCTGCTGGATGCCGTTTCCCGACTGAATTATCCGCGCGACCGGCTGGAAATTCAGATCCTGGATGATTCTACCGACGAAACGACTTCCCTTATTGAACACATGTTACCGGAGCTTAAAGATCGGGGGCTTCAGGTGGTTCACCTGAGGCGGCAGCACCGCAGCGGATTTAAGGCTGGAGCATTGGCTTACGGATTGGAACAGGCACGAGGTTCGTTTATCGCCATTCTAGATGCCGACTTTGTGCCTCATCCGGATTTTTTGCTGCGTGCACTCTCGCATTTTTCCGATCCGCAAGTGGGCGTGGTTCAGGGGCGCTGGGGTCATATCAACCGCGACTATTCGCTGCTCACCGAATTGCAGGCCATGGCCCTGGATGCACATTTCACCGTGGAACAGGCCGGAAGAAACTCGGCAGGCTTCTTCATCAACTTCAACGGAACAGCAGGCGTTTGGCGGAAGAGCTGCATTGTCAGCTCCGGTGGCTGGGCAACCGACACGCTGACTGAGGACTTAGACCTCAGCTACCGTGCACAGCGGCTGGGATGGCGCTTTGTGTATGTAGAGGACCTGGTGGTGCCTGCTGAGTTGCCGGTAACCTTGGAAGCAGTAAGAAGCCAGCAGTTCCGGTGGAACAAAGGGGCAGCAGAATGTGCACGCAAGCACCTGGTCAGCGTCCTGAAAGACCGGCTGCCGTTAACCGTACGTATTCATGCTTTTTTTCATCTGTTAAACAGCACAGCATTTCTGGCCATATTGCTTATGGCCCTGCTCAGCGTGCCGGTGGCGATGCTGAAGCGGTACCACCCGGATCATCCCTTGTGGATGGTACTTGCTGTACTATCGCTGTGGAGCTTGGTGAATTTTGGATTGTTCTTCTGGACCAGCTACAAAGCGCATCATGAACGGGAGACGTCGTTGTTGCACTTTGTCAAGAGGTATCTGCTGCTGCTGACAGTGTACCTGGGCCTTTCGTTGCAAAATGCATTAGCCGTGCTGGAGGGTCTTTTGGGCCGCAGTACAGCCTTTGTGCGAACCCCTAAGTTCAATGTGCGCCGTAAGGGGGAAGAGTGGAGGCACAACCGCTACGTCACGCATCGGTTGGGGGGCAGCGTAGTGGCTGAAGGACTGTTGGGTTTGTTTTTTGCTGCAGCCGTTTTGATATCAGTCTGGCGGCAGGAGTGGATGATGGTAGCGTTCCATCTGTTGCTGGCCATAGGATTTATCTGGGTGTTTGTGGTTTCTCTGGTTCATGCGCGCCGCAGGCTGGAGGTTCGGGTGGCGCAGGCCTGATCTTGCAGCGGCGCTCGGGGCTGCAACAGCCGGCCATCTGGTGCTGGCCTACGGCTTGCCGCGCGAACAGTTTTTCGCTCTGGCCGTTGTGTGGCTATCGCTTTTTGCATTGTATCTTTTTTTAATAAAAAACATCGCCGCTTTATCCATCACTCAGTGGCTGGCGGTGGCTATGCTGTTTCGGTTGTTTTATGCAGCGTCGGTGCCGGCGCTGAGCGATGACTTCAACCGTTTTCTGTGGGACGGTCATGTATGGCATAACGGAATCAATCCCTATGCGCTGCGACCCGTGGAGGTGGCCCAACGCGGGATGGCCGTACAGGCTCCGCTTCCTGAGTTGCTGCATGCGATGAATTCCCCGGAGTATTACTCTGTTTACCCTCCCCTGCTACAGGGCGTTTTCCGTGTGGCAGCCGCAGGGGGAGGCGATGTATTTGGCGGCGTGCTTGTTTTGCGCCTCTTTCTTCTGGTGGCAGAAGCGGGAACGTTGCTGATGCTTCCCGGCCTGTTGCGGCGGCTGGGGCGTCAGCCTGCCGAAGCGATGTGGTACGGATTGAATCCACTGGTCATCACCGAACTGACCGGCAACCTGCACATGGAAGGCATCATGATTTTTTTTCTTGTTCTCGGCATGCGGTTGTTGCTGTCCGGCCCGTTGCCTGCAGCTGCAGCGTCGTGGGCAGCGGCGGCATCGGCCAAACTGCTTCCGCTTATGTTTTTGCTATTTCTCCCCCGGCGGCTGGGTCGGCGGTTTATTCCATTTGCTGCGGTTACGCTGGCGTTGTTTGGGCTGATGTTTGTTCCTTTTGCTGACCGCTCCGCATGGGACCACCTGAGTCAGTCGCTGCAGCTCTATTTCCGGAGCTTTGAATTTAACGGCAGCATCTATCGGTTGCTGCGTTGGATCGGTGAGCATGTGTACGGCTATAATCCCATTCAGGTATTGGGGCCGGTGCTGGGCACCGTAGCTGCTGGAAGCATCATCTTTCTGGCGATTCGGGAGCAGCGGCCCACTCTGGAGCGCCTGCCGATGATGATGCTGGCATCGCTGTCGATTTACTTTTTCCTTTCGCCCGTTGTGCATCCCTGGTATCTGAGCACGCTGGTTTTGTTGTCGCCGCTGACCGGCTTACGATTTCCGGTGGTATGGTCGGCCCTGGCCGTTGCCTCGTATGCAGCATACCGGAAGGTGCCTTACGAGGAGGTATCGTGGCTGCTGGCCGTGGAGTACGGGGTGGTTTTTGCCTTTTTGCTGTATGAAGCGGTTCGGGTAAGGCGCAGCCCATCAGCCGCTTAAACAAAGCGATCGCCTTTCTTCAGCCGAATATCCATTATGATTTCTTTAATTCGTTGTTCCTGATCGCGTCGGCAAACGAGCAAGACTTCTTCCGTATCCACGACGATGAAGTCTTCCAGCCCTTCCAGCACCACAAGTTTGTGGTCGGGCACCATGACCATACAGTTTTGCGCATCGTAAATCATGACGTTCTTTCCCTTAACGGCATTTCCCAGATAGTCTTTGGGGAATGCCTGATAAAGGGAAGCCCAGGTGCCCAGGTCGCTCCAACCGAAGGCGGCCGGCATGACCATAACGTTGCGGGCTTTTTCCATGATGGCATTATCGATGCTGATGTTGGGGCACAGGGAATAGGCTCGCGATACCATAGCGGGCTCTTCCGGCGTATTGAGCCATCGTCGGATTTCCTTGAAGTACTGAATGACTTCAGGCAGGTAATGCTGATAGGCATTGAGCAGGGTGCGCACATTGCTGATGAAAATGCCCGCATTCCAAAGGAAATCGCCACTCTGATAGAACACAGAGGCAATTTCCGCCGGTGGTTTTTCCACAAATGTTTTCACCTTATACAGACCGTGTTCCTCGCGGTGCTCCAGAAACTGTATGTAACCGTAGTTGGTGTCGGGGCGGGTGGGGCGGATGCCTATGGTGATGATCACGTCTTTTTTCTCGCTGGTTTTCAAAGCGGCGGTAACGGCAGCGGCAAATTTGTCTTCACCCAGAATGAAATGATCGGACGGAAAAAAGGCAACCGAAGCACTCTGGTCCAGACTGATCAGTCGCAGGGTGGTGTAAGCTATACAGGGAGCCGTGTTTTTCCGGTAAGGCTCCAGCAGCAAATTGGATTCAGGCAACTGAGGCAACTGGCTGCGGGTGGTGGCGCCGTAATCGGCATTGGTGATCACGAAAATGTTCTGGGGAAGAACGATCTGGAGCAACCGATCGTAGGTCATTTGCAGCAGGGTTTTGCCCACGCCTAGGATATCCAGAAACTGCTTGGGTAATCCGGTCTTACTGTACGGCCAGAACCGGCTTCCAATACCGCCAGCCATGATGACGGCGTAGTGGTTACGCTTCACAGCACGAAGATAAAAGCAGACCGGAGGCGAATTCAGAAAGGTGGCCGCTCAGATCAGTCCTTCCTGCAACAGGTCGTGCACATGAACCATGCCGGCATAGCGGCCTGCGGAGGTAACTACCAGCTGCGTGATTTTGTGGCGACGCATCAGCTCCAATGCGTTGACGGCAAGTTCGTTTTCGTCAATGGTTTTGGGATTCCGCGTCATCACGTGGCGGGCCTGAAGTCCATTCCACTGCGAGCGGCTTTCCATCAGGCGGCGCAGGTCGCCATCGGTGATGATCCCGGCCAGTTTGCCCTTGGGGGTAAGCACTGCCGTGGCGCCCAGTCGCTTCGTGGTAATTTCAAGAATAACCGTTTGCATGTTGTCGGAAGGCAATACTTTGGGAGGCTCGTGCCGCACGTACAGGTCACGCACCCGCAGATACATGCGCTTGCCCAAGGCTCCGCCCGGATGCAGTTTGGCGAAATCAGCCGGCGAAAATCCCCTCAGGGTTAACAGACACATGGCCAAAGCATCGCCCAAAGCCATTTGTGCAGCCGTGCTGGCTGTAGGGGCCAGATTGTTTGGGCAGGCTTCGCGCCTGACCGAAGCGTTCAAAACATAATCGGCATTGCGGGCCAGAAAGCTTTCCAGATTGCCCACCATAGCGATGATGGGATTTCCGTTGTGCCGTACCAAAGGCACGAGGACGCGTATTTCAGGACTTTCTCCGCTGTTGGAAATGCAGAGCAGAAGGTCTTCAGGCTGAATCATGCCCAAATCGCCGTGGATGGCATCGGCAGCATGCAAAAAGGAAGAGGGCGTGCCGGTAGAGTTGAGGGTAGCTACTATTTTCTGCGCAATCAGTGCGCTTTTTCCGATGCCGGTTACGATAAGCCGCCCCCGACACTGGTACACCAGACGCACGACGGTAACAAAAGTTGCATTCAGTCGGTGCGCTAAACCCGCAACGGCACTGGCCTCTGCCTCCAGGGTGGCCCGGGCAATACGCAGAATTTCCGAGCGATGGTTTGCTTTTGGTTTGGCCAATAAAAGTGAAGGGAATAGTTTTGTAAAAGTATAAAAACGTTTATTTTTAGTGTGGGACGAAAGCAAGCGTCCTTGCCTCGCCTCAACATGCAGCGTTGGGAGATCATGCAAATTGCTGCTCATCTGCAGCGGGATGAAGTCTGAACAAACAATGATTTGCGCTAAAAACCGTTTTTATTTCGGATAACAATAAAAGTGTGTCAACAGGAATGGGAAGAAAAAGTTCAGGATCGGATGTAAAAGAAATCAGGCCGCGAAAAAGAAAAACCAGTAAAGCTTCGGAAAACGGAACGTTAGCTCATGTACAATCAGCAGCTGAAGACGACCGCCCGCGCCTGCTGCGTCCCGAGCCTGTGCAACTCCTCAACGGCAAGGTGCAGTTGCTTGATGCGCTGCATGAGCATTTCGGGTTTGACCATTTCAAGGGGGAACAGGAGCGGGCGATCCGCAGCATTCTGGATGGCAACGACACGTTTGTCATTATGCCTACCGGCGGGGGCAAGTCGCTTTGTTATCAGTTGCCCGCACTGATAGCTGAGGGAACGGCCATCATCATTTCACCACTGATTGCCCTGATGAAAAATCAGGTGGATGCCATCCGCGGTTACAGCACAAGGGACACCGTTGCCCATTTTTTGAATTCCACCCTAACCAAGGTGCAGCAGCGAAAGGTCAAAAAGGATTTGGTGGACGGAAACACCAAAATGCTCTATGTGGCACCTGAAACCCTGACCAAAGCAGATAACATCCGTTTTCTGAGCGAGCTGAAGATTTCCTTCGTTGCTGTGGACGAAGCCCACTGCATTTCGGAGTGGGGTCATGATTTCCGCCCGGAATACCGGAAAATCAAAAGCATGGTAGAAGCCATGGGTCACCGAATTCCCGTAATGGCGCTTACGGCCACGGCCACACCCAAGGTGCAAAGCGATATCATCAAAAATCTGGGAATGATCAACCCCAACGTATTTATCGCTTCCTTTAACCGGCCAAATCTGTATTATGAAGTTCGGCCCAAGGTAAAACGTGATGCGGCACTAAAGGAAATCGTTCGATTCATCAAAAGCAACCCGGGCAAGTCCGGCATCATTTACGTGCTGAGCCGTAAGACCACGGAAGAAATCGCCGAATACCTGTCGGTGAATGGCATTCGGGCCGCAGCCTATCATGCCGGCCTCGAAGCTTCCGTTCGCTCCGAGCGGCAGGATCAGTTTCTGAATGAAGACATTGATGTGATTGTGGCCACCATTGCCTTCGGTATGGGTATTGACAAGCCCGATGTGCGTTTCGTTATTCACTACAACATGCCCAAGTCGCTGGAAAACTACTATCAGGAGACCGGCCGGGCCGGACGCGACGGCCTGCAGGCCAAGTGTGTGGCTTATTACAACTACCACGATATCGAAAAGCTGGAAAAGTTCATGCGCGATAAAACGCAGAACGAGCGTGAACTGGGCGGCCATCTGCTTATGGAAACGGTGGCCTATGCCGAAACATCAGTCTGCCGCCGCAAATTCCTGATTCATTACTTCGGTCAGCGCTACGAAGAAGACAACTGCGGCAACTGCGACAATTGCCTGCACCCCAAAGAGCAACTGGAAGGAAAAGAATACCTGCGCGACCTGTTGCAGGTGGTGGATGCCATACATGAAAGCTTTACCATTGATTACGTTGTGGACATCCTGTGCGGCAACCGCCACAATCAGGTCACCATGTTCCGGCACGATCAGTTGGAAGTTTTTGGTATCGGCAAAGATCACGACAGCCATTTCTGGAATTCGGTGCTGCGCCAGGCCCTGTTGCACGATTTGCTGATCAAAGACATTGAGAACTACGGCGTCATCCGCATCAGCGAAAAAGGCCGAAAATTTCTTGCCAAGCCGTACAGCATTCCCATATCCATCAATCACGATTTTGACAATCTGGAAGATGCTGAACCGGAAGGCGGCACCGGAGCGCTGGATCCGCAACTGCTCAACCTGCTTAAGGATTTGCGCAAAAGCGAAGCCGACCGGCTAAAGCTTGCACCGTATATTCTGTTTCAGGACCCGTCGCTGGAGGAAATGGCTACCATGTATCCCACCACTCTGGAGGAATTGACGCGCATCACCGGTGTCAGCAAAGGCAAAGCGGAAAAATTCGGGCGTCCGTTTGTAGCCCTTATTGCACGCTACGTGGATGAAAACGAAGTGGAAAAGCCCACCGAACTGCTGGTGCGCAGCGTGGTCAACAAATCAGCGAATAAAATTTATATTATTCAAAATGTTGATAAGCGCATTCCTCTGGAAAATATAGCGCGCGGCAAAAACATGACTATGGCCGAGCTGATGGAAGAAATGGAGTCTATCGTAGCTTCCGGCACGCGGCTCAATCTGGATTACTACATCAATGAACTGATTGATAAGGAACGGCAACAAGCCGTGTTTGACTACTTCCGCACCGCCCAGAGCGATTCCATAACGGAAGCCGTTAATGAGCTGGGCAGGGAAAACTTTTCGTTTGAAGAAGTCCAACTGCTGCGGCTCAAGTTCATGAGTGAAATGGCGCATTGATCCCCGCACGCGATAATCCAACTCCATAGGGGAAAGCGCATGTTCTGAATCACATCCAAGGGAAGAAAATATGATCAAAAAAATTCTTCTGGTTTTGGGCATCGTGCTGCTGTTGCTGTTGGCTGCCGCCGCAACGGTTCCGTTGTTGTTTCGGGAGCAGCTTACCGCTCAGGTGAAAGCAGCCGTCAACGAATCCCTGGAAGCGAAGGTGGATTTTGGATCCGTCAGTCTGTCGCTGATTCGCCGTTTTCCGCAGCTCAGCCTCTGTATAGGCGATCTGTCGATTGCCGGCAAGGAGGTATTTGAGGGAGATACGCTGTTGCAGGCCGACGAATTGCGTTTGACCCTGTCGTTGTTTGACGTACTGCAGGGCGACCGCATTGGCATCCGTTCGGCGGAAGTGATCAACCCAAACGTGTACATCCATATTCTGACCGATGGACGTGCCAACTACAACATCACCAAAGAGGATACGTCAGCGGCTGCCGGCAGCCAGGCTGCGTACCGGGTGGAGCTGCAGTCATATCGCATCAGCAACGGCCGCGTGGTTTATGACGATAAATCTACCGGCACCTTCCTCAGGCTGGAAAAGGTGGATCACAGCGGAAAGGGTGATTTCACCCAGTCCGTTTTCTCCCTGGTTACTAAAAGTCAGGTGGGTAGCCTGCAGTTTCGCTATGGCGGCGTCTCCTATCTGAACCGTGCCCAACTGAAAGCCGACGCCACTTTAAGGATGAATCTGGATTCCGCTTTGTATACATTTGAGAAAAACGAATTTGTTTTGAATGATCTTCCTTTATCGCTGGACGGCTGGCTGGCCATGCCGGAGGAAGACATCCGCATGGATTTACGCTGGGCATTGGGCCGCAGCGATTTTCGCCACCTGTTATCCCTGGTCCCGGGCATGTACACGGCCGATTTTGCACGGGTGAAAGCCAGCGGGACTGTATCGGCATCCGGACGGGTCTGGGGCACCTACGGCGAACAACAGAATCCGGCCTTTGAAGTTTCCCTGAAGGTGGAAAATGGTCAGGCACAATATCCGGATCTTCCTCAGGCCATCCGCAACGTTCAGGTGGATCTGCGGCTCAGCAATCCCGACGGCGATCCGGACCGTACAATGATTGACCTCAGGCAACTGCACGCCGAATTAGGCAGCGATGCAGTGGATGCGCGCATGCTGGTTTCTACTCCGGTCAGTGATCCCAACATCAACGGCATGGTCAAGGGCGTGATCAATCTGGGCAATCTGAAAAATCTGGTTCCCCTGCCTGCAGGCACGGAACTCAGTGGCGTCGTGCGCAGCGATGTAACCCTTAAAGGGCGCTATTCTTCCATTGAACAGAGGCGATACGATCAGTTTCAGGCCAGCGGACAAATCGCTGCCGAACAGATCAACTACCGGTCGTCAGGCAACCCGCCACTAAGCATTGCTCAGGGGCTTTTGACCTTCCGACCCGAACGGGTTGGCCTCATGTTGCAGGCCCGTTCCGGAGCCAGCGACTTTGCAGCCAACGGCGCCGTAGAGAACCTGCTGGGCTACCTCATGCGCAGTGACCTGCTGAAAGGCTCGCTTCAGCTTTCTTCCCAACTCATTGACCTGAATGAATTCATGACCGGAACAGCCACAGCCACGCATCCGGTGGACACTACCAAAATGGAAGTGATTCCTGTTCCTGCCAACGTGGATTTTACCGTACAGCTCTTTGCCGCAAGGATATTGTACGAGTATATGGAACTCCGTCAGGTCAACGGCATGCTGGCTGTCCGCGATGGCGCACTGGAACTACAGCGGCTTGCTTTCAACACGCTGGGCGGCTCGGTTCAGATGAGCGGAAGCTACAGCACCCGTCAGCCCGAGGAGCCTGCTTTCAGTTATTCGCTCAAGCTGGAAAATCTGGATCTGGTTCAGACCGTTAATGCAGTGGATGCAGCGGCGCGTTTAGCCCCAATTGCGCGACATGCTTCCGGTCGTTTTTCCAGTGACCTGGCTGTTAGCGGCCGGCTGGACCAACGCATGCAGCCCGTGCTCATGTCGCTCAGTGGCTCTGGAACATTAGCCAGCCGGCAAATCACCGTAGCCAACTTTCAACCCCTGCAGCAGTTGGCGGATGCGCTGAAAATGACGCAGTACCGGCAGCTGGTTGTGCCCGATGTGCGCCTGTCGTTCCGTTTTGAAAACGGCCGCGTTCATGTCAGTCCTTTTGAAACTTCGTGGAATGGTGCCAGGAGCATCATCTCCGGAACGCATGGCTTTGACCAGAGCCTGGACTATCAGGTGCAATTGCGCATTCCGCGTTCCCAGTTACCCGCAGCAGCAGTGCAGGTGTTTAGCGAAGGCATGGCCAAATTGCAGCAAACCCTGGGTACAAGTCCGCAGTTGCCGGATCCGGTGCAGGTTCTGGTCAAGATAGGAGGCACCGTCAGCAAGCCGGTGATCAACACCGACTTCCGGCAACAGGCTAGCCAAATGGTGGAAACGCTCACTCAGGCAGCCGAGCAACAGGTTGAGAAAAAACTGGAGGAAGTGAAGGCAGATGCCCGTGCTGAAGCCGATCGCCTACTGCAGCAGGCACAGCAACAGGCCCAGATAATCCGCCAGCAGGCCCAGCAGGCAGCCGATAAGCTAAAAAAGGAAGGGTACGCTCAGGCCGACAAGCTGGTGGCCGAAGCGAAAAATCCGATCGCCAAAGCCGCAGCGCAGGAAGCAGCAAAGAAACTGAAGCAGGAAACGGATAAAAAGGCTCAGGCGATTATTGATGCAGCTGATAAGGAAGCACAGAAAGTGCTCAATGAAGCGCAGCGAAAGGCGAATGAGCTGCTTAAATAGGTTGCACCTCCTTTGCGACGATGTGCTTCCCCTCAGTCTTAATGTTTACTGTTTCATAGCTTGTAATCTGTATGCTTTACAGCCAGCCGGTCCGTACACTGGCTTAGCAGCTCTTCTATGGTTTGCCGCAATACCGGATGGGTCCATTTCGGCACCAGTTCGGCCAGCGGCACCAGCGTAAAGCGGCGCAGGTGCAGGCGCGGATGGGGCAGCGTTAGTTCGGGGGTGGACAAGATGAGCTGTTCGTAAAAAATCAGATCCAAATCCAGGGGACGGGGTCCGCTTCGCTCCTGCCGACCGGCGGACTGTTCCAACTGGTGCAGTTGCCGCAACACCTGATGGGGCGACAAGCTCGTCACTGCCTTGACTGCTGCATTTAAGAACCAGGGTTGACAAGCGTCTCCCCACGGTTCGGTTTCGTAAACGGATGAAAGGCCTTCCACCGCCCCAATAGTTTCTTCTATACCCTTTACCGCCTGCTGCAGGTAATGCAGCCGCGGTTCCACATTGCTTCCGGCAAGCACAATGATGCGCATGCTTCCAAACGAATCCAAAGCAAATAGATAAATTGTCCTTACATCTTACCGGTTTGCTCTCAACCTATATTACGCCACTCATGGATTTTATGGCCGCGAAACGCATAGAAGAAAATAACCAGATAACAGGGCAACAGTACGACGTAAGCCTGTTGGGTGCCGAAGCGGTCAGCCAGAAAACCATAAAGCAGCGGTAACAAAGCCCCGCCGGCAATGGCCATAATCAGCAAGGCTGAACCCAACTTGGTATAGCGACCCAGTCCGCTCAGTGCCAGCGGCCAGATGGCCGGCCACATGATGGCATTGGCCAGACCCAGCAGGGCAATGCAGGTTACCGACAGGGCGGGAGGCGTTACCAATGCGGTCACAGACAACAACAATCCAAGCGCAGAGGACAGAAGCAAAAACTTTTCCTGACGGATGTAGCGTGGAATAGTGAAAACCCCCAATAAGTAACCGGCCAGCATGGCCAGCAGGGTGAAGGTGGTAAACGTTTTGGCTGTACTCATCGGCAAGCCCAGTGAACTGCCATAAGCAATGATGGTGTCGCCGGCAATCACCTCGGCACCGACGTAAAAAAACAGCGCGACCACGCCGAGTACCAGATGCGGATACAGCAGCAGCGAAGGCCGATGAGGCAGCGGATCGCCTACCGTTTCATTTTCATCGGCTTCCAGGTCGGGCAGTGGGGAATAGCGAACCCAAAGCGCCAAAGCACAGAGCGCAACGGTGATGAGCACGTAAGGCGGCACCACTTTCAAGGCCAGCGCCTGAAGCAGGGCTTCGCGTTCTGCTCCGCTGGCTTCTGGTAAACGGGCGCTCCAGGCATCCGCATCGGCCAGTACCACTGACCCCAGCACATAGGGACTTATGGCGCCGGCCGTCTTGTTGCAGATACCCATGATGCTGATGCGCCGTGCAGCGCTGTCCACCGGTCCAATCAGGGTTACGTAGGGGTTAGCTGCGGTTTGCAGCAGCGCAAGACCGGTGCCGGTGACAAACAGCCCGGTCAGAAACAGACCGTACGTGCGCGTGTAAGCTGCGGGTAAAAACAAAAGCGTACCTACGGCCATGACCAGCAGCCCCAACACCATGCCTTTTTTGAGATGCGTCCGCTGCAGTACCCATGACGATGGAATAGCCATAACGAAATAAGAAATGTAACAGGCAAAATCAACCAGATACGATTCCAGATTGGTCAGTTCGCAGGCCAGCTTCAGATAAGGAATGAGAGCTGCATTAAGCCAGGTGATAAATCCAAAAAGAAAAAACAGCCCGCCCATCAGGACGATGGGCTGTTGCCAGGGTTTGCTTTTTGCAGGAAGAGACATGAACGGCAGCGAAAGAAACAACCTGGAGGATCGCCGTGCAAGTGCACGGGAAGCTAATTTTAAACGCTCGTCATGTGGTCGCTGGTTATACTGGCGGCAGGAAGCAGCCGCCGGTTCGGTAGCAACAAAATCATTGCGCCCGTAGGTCCTTCTGGTGAATGGCTCTTGGAATACACGATTTATGATGCGTTGTTGTTGGGTTGCTCCTGCGTAGTGATTGTGACCGGAAGCGGCCTGGAAAACCTGATGGTCGCAAGGCTGGGTTGGTTGCACAACCGTCTTCCTGTTCAAACGGTAATTCAGCCTGTTGCTGCAGCCAGGAAGCGTCCGTCGGGAACGGCTGCTGCAGTGCTGGCAGGGGCCGCAAGGCTGTCCGGCCGGTTTGTGGTGGTGAATGGCGATGATTACTACGGCAGAAAGACCCTGGCCCGCATGGTCAGCTGGTGCGAAGCGGATAAGCCGTCACAGCAACAGGCCGTTGCGGTTTACGAATTGGCCGCTACCGTTACGGATCATCGACCGGTCTGGAGGGCCTTTTGCCCCCATGACACGGAAGGACGAGTCAGCAGCGTGCACGAAGCACAGGTGCTTCGGGAACAGGAAAAATGCATTCAGGTGCTGCCTGAAGGCAGACGGGAAGTTTCGCCGCACCAACCGGTTTCCATGAATTGCTGGGCGTTGCATAAAGATGTGTATGATGAAATAAGCAGGGAAGTAGCGGTTTTTGAACAGCATAACCTGCACGATGGCGAGTTAACCCTGGCGCAGGCCCTTTGTTCGTTAATGGATCAGGGAAGAATTAGCCTGCAGGCCGTGCCGGCATCAGACGAATGGACGGGATTGACTTTCCCCGACGATCGTTACCGGGTGAGTCAGCTGTTGCAGCGATGGGTGCAGGAGGGCCTTTTTCCCAGTCCGTTATGGAAAGACCTGCGGCCGGTAAGCCTTACATAAAGTAAAAAAATAATTATACGTTTATATCAAATCCGTTCAGCCAGTTGGCAGGCCAACCGATACAGATGAACCGGTTGCGGAGCCTGTGCAATAGCCATGCGAAGTTGTTCTTCGGGTAGCTTTTTCATCCATTCCCTTGCGATCAATCGCCGCAAACGAAGGGTCAGTATCTGTTGACGCTGCTCAGCAGGAGCATCATCAGCTAACAGTGTGTCCAACAGTCGGCTCAGGGAGTCAATCCCCTGTTCGGTGGTGGCCACAGTAAGCAGCACAGGGGTGGGTTCTGTCTTCTTATGCTTTTTGCCTGAACGGCGAAGCGCTGCATGCTGGCGCAGCTGACTGGCAAACCATTCGGCCCCGACCAGATCGCCTTTATTGACCACAAAAACATCTGCCACATCCATCAATCCGGACTTCATGGCTTGAACCTCATCGCCTGCTTGCGGTGTAAGCACCACTACGGTGCAGTCGGCGAAAGAGGCAATGTCCAGTTCGGTTTGACCGATGCCTACGGTTTCAACCATGATCAGATCAAACGGAGCCTGCTGCAACAGATAGATGATGTCCAGGGCATGGTCGCTGAGGCCACCGGATGCACCACGGCTGGAAACGGATCGGATGAATACCTGTGGGTTAAGGAAGTGACGGGCCAAACGGATGCGGTCACCCAGCAGGCTGCCGTTGCCATCGGGAGCGCTGGGGTCAACGGCCAGAACGGCTATCTGTCGGCCCTCATTTACCCATAGCTGAACGAGGGCATCAACGAGCGTGCTTTTACCTGCTCCCGGAGGGCCTGTTATCCCCAGAACGGGAATGTTGCCGGCCGGCAGTTGCTCCAAGAGCTTCAGTCCTCTCTCGTCATCGTTTTCCACCCAGGTGATGGCGCGGGCTAGGGCAGACGCATCACCGCCGCGAATTCGAGCTGCAAGGTCATGCACCGGATTCACAAACAGGTAAAGATCGTGAAGTTAGTTTGACGAGCGCAGCAGCAGAAACAACCGAAAGGGGTTGGGGAATTCCGCTAACTTGCCGCCCCAATTTACAGGCAAGTGTGGGCGCCTTTACGACATGCGGACTGGCAGGCCGTTCCCGTCTTGTGTTTGGCTGCCATGATCGGGGGCTTGTTTACCGTTTATGCCATGTCCAGTATTGCCATCATCGTGTGGTGTGCTTATGTGCTTCTGGCCTCGCCGGTGCAAACCTTTCGCAGTTTTTTTTCCGATCGCTTGCTGATGTTGCTCACTTTAGTGTTTTTTATCTATTTGTTCAGCGGCCTGAATTCCACCAAAGATCCGTCTTTTTATCAGGAACGGTTACGCATTAAGCTGCCCTTTCTCGCATTACCGGTTTGTTTTGCCGGCCTGAAAAACCGATTGCTCACCAGGCAGGTCTATGCCCTGCTTTATTTGTTTGTCTTTCTTTCTGTTTTGACGGCGCTGCAGATATCGCTCAACGTCATGCTGCACGAGGAGCGGCTCTTGCGCATGTATGAAATGGGCCAGATGCCGGAAACACCTTTCCATCATACGCGGTACAGCCTGATGGTTGCCTTTGCTTTTTTAGCCGTTCTGTATTTGTGGCAGAAAAACTATGTGCTCAGGTACCGTTGGGAGCGACCGCTTCAGCTGGTGGCGGCAGCATTTCTTTTTTTCTTTTTGCATTTGCTGGCCGTGCGCAGTGGGTTGCTGGCGTTGTATCTGTGCCTGATTTATCTGCTGCTGCGGAGCATCTGGCAGAAAAAAAATTTTCTTCATGCCGTTGCGGCTCTGTTGGTGTTGGTGCTGCTGCCCGTTCTGGCCTATGTAACCATTCCGACGCTTCGCGCCAAGGTGGCCTATATGCGCTATGACGTTTCCCGCCTGTTGTCCGGTCAACTTGCGCTCAACTATTCCGATGGCGGCCGGGTGGCCAGTATCCTGGCCGGTTGGCAGTTGTTTCAGGAAAACTGGCTAACCGGCACAGGTATTGGCGACTTGAAAGTAGAAATGACGGCAAAACTGGGCAGCGATGCCATGGCCCAACGGCTTGCGCTGCCGCACAACCAGTTTGTATTTGTTGCTGCCGGAACAGGAATAGTCGGATTGCTGGTATTTACTCTTGCTGTAATGCTTCCTCTGATAGTAGCCTTGTTACAGAAAAACTGGTTGTTTGTCTGCTTTAATATTATAGTTCTTTCTTCTTTTTTATCAGAAGCTACTGTTGAAGAGCAAATTGGTACTGTTTTTTATTTGTTGTTCTTGCTGCTGGAATACATTTATCTGATTGGCAATAACAAATAGACCCTGTTGACGTGTTTTCTGTATTGATCCCAACATGGAATAATTTGCCCTATCTGAAGTTATGTATTGATTCCTTGCGAAGCTATTCTGAATTTGAGCATGAAATCATGGTGCATGTCAATGAGGGTAAAGACGGCACGGGTGAGTGGTTGCATGAACAAGGCATTTCCTACAGCCATACTTCAATAAATATCGGCATATGCAAGGCATTAAACCTGATGGCCTCACATGCCACCAGAGATTATTTTTTATATCTCAATGATGATATGTTTGTTCTTCCGGGCTGGGATACTTTTTTGATTCGGGCTATTGAGCAAGCTCAAACGGACAAGTTTATGATTTCTTCCACCTGCATAGCCCTATGCGTCCGGCAATAACTGTGTTATGGTGAGGGATTTTGGTAAAAGCCCCGAGACCTTCTCCCTTCAGGCCTTGTTAGCGCATTACCGTCAGATTCCATTTAGGGACTGGTCAGGCGCCAAATGGCCGCCTCATGTCATTCACCGGCGCCTTTGGTTTGCGGTGGGCGGTATGAGCGAGGAATTTTCACCGGGCATGGGCAGTGATGACGATTTGGCCATGAAGCTCTGGCTGGCGGGCTGCCGGATATTCAGAGGAATTGCCGATAGCAGAGTGTATCACTTTATGAGGAAATCTACAGGACGCGCAAACGGAAATAACGGTGGCCGGCAATTTCTGCGCCGTTACGGAATGAAGCCATCTACTTTTGCCCGTTATTATCTCAAGTTGGGGGACCCGGCATGTCCTGTTCTCAGCGAGCCTTCAGGAATTTCTTTTTTTCTGAAAAAAACCTGTGACAGAATACTCGGCCTTTTTTGAACGACATGTCAGGCATTTCAGCGATCATCATTACATACAATGAAGAGCAGAACATTGGCCGCTGCCTGGATTCGCTTTCCGGGGTGGTGGATGAGATTGTGGTTGTGGATGCTTATTCCACTGATCAGACAGTAGCGATTTGCCGGGAAAAAGGTGCCCGTGTGGTTTTGCACCCCTTTGAAGGTTTTGTGCATCAGAAAAACTTTGCCTTGCAGCAGGCGCGCCACGATTGGGTGCTCAGTCTGGATGCGGATGAAGCCCTGGATGAGCGCCTGCGGCAGTCGTTATTGGCAGTGAAGCCAAACCTAAAAGCAAAAGCTTATCGGGTTAACCGGCTCAGCAATTTCTGCGGACAATGGATCCGGCATGGTGCCTGGTATCCGGATCGTAAGGTTCGGCTTTGGCACCGGGCTTACGGACAGTGGGGAGGCACCGATCCCCATGATCGGGTGGTTTTGCGTCAGGGAACACCGATAGTTAACCTGCCCGGTCATTTGTTGCATTACACGGCAACCGACCTGCCAACGTACCGGCAGCATCTGAAGCGATTTGCCGTGGTAGCCGCCAATGCCATGAAGGCGGAGGGCCGTGGCCCGGTACTGGGCATTCGCTTACGTGCTGCCTGGATGTTTTTTCGCAGCTTTGTTATGCGACGGGGATTTCTGGATGGAAAAAACGGCTACCTGATCGCTCGACTGATTGCCGGTTACACATATGAGAAATATGCATTATTAAATCAGTTGCATCGTTCAACTGGATCAGTTCATTGACGGCCCGCCAGCCGGATGACTTTTTGGGTAAAACAGTAATCGGCTGTTTGAAATGTCAGCACATACATTCCATCAGGTAAGGTATCGGAAGCGAGCATCAACCGGTGCTGGCCGGCAGCAAGCTCCTGCCGATGACACAGCACTTGTGTGCCAAGCAGATCGGTTAAACAAAGCGTAACGGCAGCAGCTTCAGGTAAAAAGCATTCAGCCCACACCTGTTCCGTAAAAGGGTTAGGCACTGCCCTGAAGTTGATTTTGCCTGTTGGAGCAACAGCCGTAAACAACAGGCTGTCCAGATGAACACGCAGTTCGTAACACAGGCTGTCGTTCCACTGGGTGCTGCCTGCCGGCTGAACGGACAGGTAGTATGTACCGGTAACAACCAGCCCGATGCTGAGGTTTTCCTCCTGCAGGCCGCTGTTTTGCGACTGACCGATCAGCGTTCCGGTTTCATCGTAAGCAAACAGGTCGTAGTCGGCAGGCAGGGCTGATAACGATGCCAGCAATTGCTGCTGAGGCTGGTTAAGAACAAATGAAAAAAAGTCATTATCTGTAGCTGAGGCCACTGCCGCATAAAGTGCATGCTCGTCCGACGAATGGGTTACCTGAAGGGGAGCCGCACTGCTCAGGGCATCATTGGGTTCGTAGCGGTCAAAACATTTGTCATCCAGGCGGGCAAGAAAAATGTCGTAGTTACCGGCGCGGTAGGTCTGATAAGCATTGGGTGTAGCTATGCTGTCGTCGCTGGTGGTGGAACTGCAGAGGTAAATACGGTTCAGCGCGTCGGTTTCGATGTTCAGGCCATAACCTCCCACCTGTTCGTCGCCACTGCCACCGAAGTAAGAGCTGAACGCCAGCTGTCCATCCGGCCGGAATTTGGCAAACCAGGCATCGGATACACCGCCCAGGTGGGTCTGCCAGGCATTCCCGTAGGCTATGCCTTTCGCAGAAAAGGTGGCACCACAGATCAGGATTTCGTTGTGGCTGTTGATGGTCAGGCCGCGGACGGTTTCGCTGAGCGTATCGCCAAAGTAGGTGCCCCACAGCAGCACGCCATTGCTGTCGTACTTCTGCAAAAAGGCGTCCAGTGTGTAGTAGCCGGTACTGTCAATGCCGAATACGTGATAGGGTTGCCAGGCACCTGGTGTGGCAAAGCCGGTATCGCTTTGGGTGAAACCGGTAACCACAATGTTGCCTTCCAGGTCCACTATGCAATCGCGGCCCCGCTCTTCGTAGGCACCGGCAATGTAGGTGCCCCAGACGGGATAACCATTGGATGAGAAACGGGCGAGAAAAGCATCAATGAGGTTGGCTCCCTGACTCTGATGAGCGCCAGGCGTGGCTATGCCGCTTTTGCTCAGAGCCGTTCCGGTAAGATAAATCTGATTCGTTGGGCTTACGGCTACATGATGGCCGCGATCGTCTTTATCGGCGCCGTAATACGTGCCCCAGACGATGTTGCCGTTGGCGGTATCAAATGCAGCCAGAAAGATGTCGCCTTTTCCCCCGTAAACAGGCATAAAGGCTCCGGGCGTGGCCATGCTGTCGCTGCTTAGTGTATAGCCGGTGGCAATGAGGCGGCCCAGGTTGTCGCATGCAATGCTGAGGATCTGATCTTTATTGACTCCGCCGTAGTAGCGGCACCATTCCAGCAGGCCGTTGCTGCTGAAGCAAGCCAGCAGGCCGTCGGATTCCAGGCCATTGACTACCGATTGCTGTGCTCCGGGCGTGGCCAGGCCATTGGAGTAGGACTCGCCGCCCACGTAAATCCTGCCTGCGCCATCAACGGCAAGCGCCCAACCGTAGTCTACTCGGTTGCCGCCGAAGTAGGTAGCCCATTGCATCTGAAATTGTGCATCGAACTTGAACAAAAAGACGTCAAAAGCGCCTCCGTTGTAGGTTTGGTCGTAGGCGCCGACCGTAGCAATACCCCCAGCAGAGGCGGTTCGTCCGGTAACAATGATATTTCCTTCATGATCCAGTTTCAGGTCTTCACTGTATTCAAGGGAATCGCCTCCGAAATAGGTGGAATAAGAGAGCACCGGGTCAATAAGCACCGGTTGGTTTTGGTACGATGACGGAATGGAAAACTGCACTGCATTGCCATTGAGGATAAAATCGCCATAGAAACCTTCCTTGCTTTCGCCGGCAAAACACAACGGACGGCTTTCGCTGACACTTCCTGCCGCTGTGCGTACGTACAGGTCATCAGCCGCATGGAGTGCAGCGGCAGAGGAGCAATAAAGCAGACGCAGGTCGTTTGCGTTGGCTCCGGGATGAATACGAAAGGAGTATTTGATTAAGGCCTTTCTGGGCCCCGGGAGGAGCATAAATTCCAAATCCACTCCGGGAAGAATATCATAATAAATTATCTGATTAAAATGTCGCACATGGGTTATGGCAAGCCCTTCAGATCCGAAGTAATGTATGGGAAACGAAGCCGGCTGCAGGGCCACTATTGCCGGCTGTCGGACGGCGCCATCCACGACCACATCAACGCGACAGGACCGAAATCGCTGTTGCAATGCCCTGGCCGGCTGGCATTCAACATCGCTGCTTTCCGTAGGCTGAACCCATTCATAGCTCCATCCGTTTCTGCGCAGATGTAGCCGGAAACCCGGTGCTTCATACAAATACAACACCTCTTCATTGAGCCTGCCTTCAGCATCGCAGATCTGACCGATGTTTTCAATAAATCCGATATGATTTTGCAGCGAAGCAGCAAAGGTGCTGCCGCTCCAGAAAATAAAGGCAAAAAAGCAACAGCGCAAGCGATGCATGCGGGCGTTACCGTTCAAATATAAGCAATGCCCTTCCTGCAGTCAGCTCAATGTACAATCACAACGGGCACCTGGCGGACCTGCCCGCTGTCAAATTCCATCCGCAACAGATACCATCCTTTAGGCACTGTGCTCACATTGCATTTCCATAGATTTTGATCCAGGCATCCCGAAAGGGGTCTAATGACCAACCCTGCGGCTGAAAGCAACTCGACCTGACGAAGCTGACCGTTATGTGGAGAAAGCGGCACGAACAGTTGCGTGCTGGCAGGATTCGGATAAACTTCCGGTAAGCCGGCATCCGCCGTACGAAACTGATACTCGCTTAGATGATATTGCAGAAGGTAACAGTCGTTTTCATCGTATGCGTTTTTGGGATGAAACACAACCAGGAAATAGGTGTCGGGCACAGCTAAATTGAAAATGATGATTTCGTCAATTTTTTTCGGACTGGTGGCCTTGGCAATGCGGAGCCCCTTGTCGTTTAATAGCCACAGATTATAATTTTTTTCAAAATCACTTAACGTGGCTTTCAAATTCGGCTTTGAATGAGGAACAATAAACTTATAAAAATCGTGGTCGCCGGCATAAGCAATCGTGCTTCTTATTGCTGTGTCGGGTGGAAGCCAGATCGCTTCGGTGTGGTTGTTATTGGGCTCCAGCAATGGGCAATTCACTGTTTGGGCCATCAGGGGAAATGATGGAAGTAGAGCCATGACTAGCTGAAAGAACACTCGCCACAAGCAGCAGGGTGTAACCTTGAGCTTAGCAATAGAGTCGCAATCCTTTTCCCCTTCTTGATTTTCCGCCTCCGGCACAGCCGTATGACGGGCAGTATAAACGACCATAATCTAAAGGTAATGCGAATAGCAGAAGCTTTTGTTACTGCAGTTTGAATTTATGGGGAATGACCGCCCCTTTTTTGATGACAGCAATACCGTTTCGAATAACATACGATTGGGTTTCCTGGTCCGGCAGGTGGGGGCCGGCTTCAATATGTACGTCGTTACCGATAAAGCAGTTTTTGTCAATAATAGCATTCTTGATGTAACAGTTGTTGCCAATGCCCATGGCCGGAATGCCCAGCGTGTGGCTTTCGGCAAGCGACTCCAGGCTTTGGTAGTAATCGTTGCCCATCACGTAGCTGTTGTAAATCCGGGTGCCTTTGCCGATACGGGAACGGGTGCCAATCACGCAACGTTCCAGCCGGTCTGCGAGAATGATGGATCCTTCGGCCAGGATGCAGGAATGGATGGCCGTGCCGCTGATTTTGGCCGGAGGCAGATTGCGCGGATGGGTATAGACCGGGTTTTGGCTGTCGAAAAGATTAAAGGCAGGCACCTCATCCGTTAACGAAAGGTTGGATTCGTAAAAGGAGCGGATGTTACCGATATCGCTCCAGTAGGTTTCGTGGGCAAAGCTGTACATGCGCAGTTTTCCGACCGATAGGGGGATGATTTCCTTACCGAAATCCGTTGCCTGCAACAGGGTGGTCAGGGTTTCGTAGAGCACCTTTCGGCTGAAAACATAAATGCCCATGCTGGCCAGGTAAGTGCGACCGGCGCGTTTCATTTCTTCGCTGACCTCGCTGCTCCAGTGCGGCAGCAATTCGGGCGACGGCTTTTCCACAAAGGCTTCAATGAAGCCGTCGCTGCCGGTTTTCAGAATGCCGAACTCAGGAGCTTCTTCTTCCCGAACGGGTATGGTAGCTATAGTTACGTCGGCTTCTTTGCTCTCATGTGCCTCCAGCAAATGCTGAAAGTTCATCTGGTACAGTTGATCGCCGGAAAGAATGAGGACGTAGTCAAAAGCATGGTCGTAAATATGATGCAGGGACTGACGAACGGCATCAGCCGTGCCTTGAAACCACGATCGGTTGCTGGGGGTCTGTTCGGCAGCCAGAATGTCCACAAAGGCTTTGCTGAAAATGCTGAAGTGATAGGTGTTTTTTATATGCTTATTCAGCGAAGCGGAATTAAACTGCGTCAGCACAAACATGCGCTGGATGTTGGAGTTGATGCAGTTGGAAACAGGGATGTCTACCAGCCGGTATTTGCCAGCGATGGGTACAGCCGGTTTGGCCCGATACAGGGTAAGCGGATGCAGGCGCGTTCCGGCGCCACCGCCCATGATGACCGCTATGACGCGTTCGGGACCCATAATCAGATGCCGCCAAGAGTACGATACAATGCTAAATAATTTCCTGCAGCTTCGTTCCAGGAATGATCAAATTTCATCATGTAGGGGCGGAGCGCTTCCAGTCGGGCCGTTTGTGCATACAGCTGACGGGCGCGCCGCAGCGAATGGCAGATGTCGTCAACCGAAGGTTGTTCAAAGCGGATGCCGAAGCCGCCCGGATCGCCAAAGTCAATAACGGTATCCTTCAGGCCGCCTACGCTGCGCACGATGGGGATGGTGCCGTACCGTAGGGCATAGAGCTGGTTGAGGCCGCACGGTTCGGTGCGCGACGGCATGAGCAGAAAATCGGCTGCCCCATACAGCAGATGGGAAAGGGCTTCGTTGTATCCGATATAGCAGTTAAACTGCCCCGGAAGGGCAGCGTGCAACTCGCGCAGTCCCCGCTCCTGATCGGGCAGGCCGCTGCCCAGCACCAGAAAGCTGAAACCTCCATCCGTTTCACGGGTCATCCGGTAAAAGCTGTCGGCCAGCAGATCGGCACCTTTTTCTGCCACCAGTCTGCCGATAAACACGACCAGCGGTTTGTCAGCAGAAAGCTGGAACTGCCCGCAGACGTATTCCTTATTGATTCGCTTTCCCTCGGCAACCGATTCTTCGTCGTAACGCGCTTTCAACAGAGGATCGGTTTGCGGATTCCACACCTCATCGTCGATGCCGTTAAGAATGCCCTGCCCTTTGGCCGCTTCATCACGAAACAACTTGCCTAACACCGGCTCGTTCCACAGTTCTTCCAGATAGCTGGGCGAAACCGTAGTAAAGCGCCAGCAGCATTTAATGGCGGCGGCCAGGGAGTTTATGGCATGGCTCCATTCCAGCAATCCGCGATGCTGATGGTCGTAGGCCGGCAACAGATAATCTTTTTCCCAGTTGATCCAACCCTGATAACTGCCGTTGTGCACGGTAAACACGGTGGGCAGATGCATCAGCCGGTTGAAGGCAAAGGCATGGGCGAAAAAGAAGGGCAGCAGGCCGGTATGATGGTCGTGGCAATGCACGACATCGGGCAGCGTTTTCCAGGTGTTCAGCCAACCGGCCACTGCGGTTTGAAAGGCGATGAACCGGTCGGCATCGTTGTCGTAACCGTAGGGATCAGGTTGCTCCAGCAGGCCTGGGATGCGAACAGCATGCAGGTCAAAACCCAGCTTACTGTTCTGTAGACGCAGCACCTGATAGGAATGGGTTGCATGCATGCGGAAGCGTCCGGAGTAAACGGTTTCGAAAGAGTGGGTGGTGAAAAATTCATTCTGATACCAGGGCATAACCACCATTGCCGTGGCACCGCGGGCATTCAGGTATTTGGGCAATGCGCCAACCACATCGCCCATGCCGCCTACTTTAGCGGCAGGGTAGCATTCGGCACTGACGTGCAGAATTGTCATAAACGGATTTCCTTCTTACGGAAAAGGTACTGAAAAGCTGCAGCGCCATCGGCCGCGTTGGTGTAGTAAAACGGACAAGTTTCCAGAAGGGGCACGAATATCAAAATGCGAGCAGGCGGTTCAGGGTGTTACGCAACCGGTGCCGCGCCAGAAACTGTTGTTCGAGTTGAAGGGAAAAAGGTACCGGGGTGTCCAGTGAAGCACAACGCATTACCGGAGCATCCAGCCAACGAAACAGATGCTCGGTGATCCATGCAGCCAGCTCCGCACCCATGCCACCGGTCAAAGTGTCTTCGTGAAGAATAAGCACCTTGCCGGTTTTCTTGACGCTTTCGGCAACCTGTTCGGTATCCCAGGGCAACAAACTTCGCAGGTCAATCACATCGGCCGAAACATCAGCACAATCTTCCAGCGCCCAATGCACCCCGGCGCCATAAGTGATGATGCTTACTTCATCGCCTTCGCGTACCCTTTTGGCCTTTCCGATCGGTAGGGTGTAATACTCCTCCGGAACAGGTCCGCTGATGCTTCGATACAGGGCTTTGTGTTCAAAAAACATCACCGGGTTGGGGTCTTCAAATGAGGCCAGCAAGAGGCCTTTGGCATCATAAGGCGTTGAGGGATAAACTACCTTCAAACCCGGCGTATGCACAAACCAGGCTTCGTTGCTTTGGGAATGAAAGGGACCTGCGCCAACACCAGCACCGGTAGGCATGCGGATAACCACATCGGCATGCTGCCCCCAACGGTAATGGATTTTCGCCAGATTGTTGACGATCTGATTAAAGCCACAGGTAACAAAATCGGCGAACTGCATCTCCACCATGCTTTTGAATCCTTTGACGCTCAGGCCCAGGGCAGCGCCCACAATAGCTGACTCGCACAAAGGTGTGTTGCGCACCCGCTCTTTACCGAAGCGCTGAACCAGACCTTCGGTAACCTTGAATACGCCGCCGTATTCCGCAATATCCTGGCCCATCAGGATCAGCTGGTCGTGCCGTTCCATGGCCTGGCGGATTGCCTCAGCAATGGCATCCACAAAGCGCAGGGAGCGTGAAGTTTCCCCCGGGGCATCTGTTTCGTGAATCGTTGGCGATGGAGCATACACATCAGCAAGCTCTTCTTGTTCGCTGAACACCGGAACGGGGTCACTGAACGCGCGTTGCAGCCCTTCTTCTATTTCCTGACGAACGGCGGCTTTGAAAGCTTCTGCCTCCTGCTCGCTGATGATTTGGTTGGCCAACAGGTACCGTTCGTAGTTGAGGATAGGATCTTTTTTCTCCCATTCCTCAAAAAGATGTTTGGGAACGTACTTGGTGCCGCTGGCTTCTTCATGACCTCGCATGCGAAACGTCATGCACTCTACCAGATACGGCCGCTGATGGGTAATGCAGTACGTGCGCACCTGTTGCAGGGTATGATACACTTCCAGAATGTTGTTGCCATCAATGGTGATGCCTTCCATTCCGTAACCGGCAGCGCGGTCAGAAAGTTTTTCGCATCGGTATTGTTCGCTGACCGGGGTGGAAAGCCCGTAGCCGTTGTTTTCAATCAGGAAGATGACGGGCAAATCCCAAACGCTGGCTGTATTCAGCGCTTCGTGAAAATCGCCTTCACTGGTGCCACCTTCTCCGGTAAAGGCCAACGCCACCTTTTGCTCGCCCTTCAGCTTATGAGCCAGAGCAATGCCGTTGGCAATGGCCAGTTGCGGGCCCAGATGACTGATCATGCCCACGATGTGGTGTTCGTTGCTGCCGAAATGAAACGAACGCTCACGGCCTTTGGAATAACCGTTGGGGTGACCCTGCCATTGGCTGAACAACCGGTAAAAGGGCATACCCCGCGTTGTAAAAACGCCCAGGTTCCGATGTAAGGTCATGATGTATTCATCGGGCTCCAGAGCCAGGGTGGCGCCCACCGATATGGCTTCCTGCCCAATGCCTGAAAACCACTTACTCACCTTACCCTGCCGAAGCAGGTTCAGCATTTTTTCCTCTATGATTCGAGGCTTGATCAGGTGGCGATACAGGTCGATCAGGGTATTGTTGTCGTAATGGCGGCGTTGATAGGTGATCATGCAGGCCCGCAGTTGAGCGGGCAAAGTTCGGCAGGGACAAATCAAATTCGGCGGGGCGCTTGTCAGAGCACTTCAGCCGGCTCCGCATAAATGACCTGCAAGACCGTTTGGCCTACAGCTTTCAGAGTATTGCGGTCAATGATGCTCATGTTGTCGTTTTGGGTGTGCCAGTGAGGGCCGAAACCGGTTTCGGTTTCTCGCGACAAATGAATGATGTCGATGCTGGGCGTAAAGTTGAAGCGGTTGATGTAGGTATGGTCATCCACGATGCCGGGCACCCGAACGTTGAGAAAGTAATTGCCGTAGCCCAACGCTGCGGCGGTACTCCAGACCTTTTCTACGATGGAGGGAGCAAATTCCAGAGACACGCCTTCCTGCAAAAAGGTGGCATTGCGGGCGCCCACCATGTCCAGCAGAATGCCGTAATAGCCGCGGTAATTGGGAACATGGGGTCGATCGATCCATGCCCGCGAGCCGAGGCAATATCCCTCTTCGTTGTGAGGCGATTCGGTTTCCCAGGCTGGCGGCCCATAGTCTTCCACATCAAAAAAAGCAATGTCAATACCCACGGCAGGAGGTTGCTTGGCAAACAGACGGGCGCATTCCAGCCATACGCCTACGCCACTACCTCCGTCATCGGCGCCGTCAAAAGGCTTACGGGGAAACTGCGGATCACGGTCGCTCCAGGGCCGGGTGTCCCAATGGGCAAACAACAGCAACCGTTTGGAGACGGTCCGGTTAAACGAGGCGATCAGGTTGATGCAGGGCACCCGGCTGCCATTGTAAATCTCTACTGTTGTTCGTTGTACGTAAACCGTATCGGCCCAGCGACGAAGCTGGTTTTCCATCCAACGGGCACAGTTCTCGTGAGCTGCGGTACCGGGGATGCGCGGGCCAAAAGCTACCTGTGCGGCAATGTAGGCATAGGCGCTGTCGGCATTGAAATCGGGCGCGCTGGACTGAAGCGCTGTGGCAACAGGTTTCTGTTCCTGAGTCTCAACTACCGTTGATTTCTTTTTGCCGCATCCGGCCAGCAGCAACAGCATAAACAAGGCAGTCAGCGAACCATGCAGGCAAGTTTTGGTGTAGAAAAAATTCATGAGAGGCATCATCCGGTCAGTACGTCAGCCAACGGCCCAGCTCACGAAGGGTTACCTTTTTGCCATACAGCAGAATGCCGGTGCGGTAAATTTTTGCCGACAACCACAAAAACAGCAGAAAGCACAGGATCAGACACAGCATGCTGAGTACGAGCTGGCCCACCGGGGGGTCAAAGCCCAACCGCGCCGGCATCACTACCGGTGAGCTGAGCGGAAAGATGGAAGCGAACACTGCTATGCCACTGTGCGGTGCTGCCATAGCCACCATTCCCATGATAAAAGCAATGATAATGGGTGCAGTGGCAATCAGCGACAGCGACTGGTCGCTTTCATCCGACATGGCTGCGCCAATGGCGGCAAACAGGGATGAGTACGTCAGGTAGCCAAACAAAAAGTAAAACAGCACTCCGAACACAATCAACCCGAGAGGCAGATTGGCAGCTTCTTTGGCCAAACCGGCCAGAACAACAGTGGTCTGTTCGCCTTCCAGCGGCTGGCCGGTAGCTTCAGCCACCTGCTGTACTGCCTGCGTCTGGTCGGGAAGAAATCCGGAAAAGAAACCGAATAGCACAAATCCCAACACAATCCAAATGGCAAACTGGGTAAGACCCACCAAAGCAATGCCTATGATCTTACCGGCCATCAGTTCATGCGGTTTTACCGAAGAAACAATCACTTCGGCAATGCGGGTGGATTTTTCTTCCATCACGCCCCGCATTACCAGCGTTCCGTAGATCAGCAGCAAAACATAAAGCAACAGTCCCGAAAAATAGCCGATTACAGAAGCCAGCCCGATGCTTCCCTCTTTTCCCTTGATGAAGGTCGTAAAGCGGATGGGTTTGGTGAGCTGATCCATGAGATCAGGGCTCAGTTGCACCTGCTGCAGACGCAGTCGTGTAGCCACGGCAGTCAGCTGTTCGGAAATTTTTTCGGCTGTGGCAATTCCGGGAGCTTCTTCGCTGATGTAGCGGATGCCTTCGGGCTTATCCAAGGCAAAGGATGCCGGCACATGAAGTACGGCAGTAAAGCCCCGTTCCGAATACGTCTTGGCG
The DNA here is from genome assembly GCA_025057275.1 of Chitinophagales bacterium. Classification (GTDB taxonomy): domain Bacteria; phylum Bacteroidota; class Bacteroidia; order Chitinophagales; family UBA10324; genus JANWXQ01. The sequence goes on along the minus strand of JANWXQ010000105.1, from coordinate 85,578 downwards.
AGGGAATCTACCGGCTCGTTTACCGATTCGAATTGCAGCTCTTTGCTGCTTTCCAGCCGGTTGCGGAATAAGCCGCTTTCATCCACCACAGCAATGCGGCCGGTGGTGGTGCTGGCCTTCATGATCCAGAAGGGCAATATGCCGATCAGGCCCATCAGCACCGGGACCAGCAGGGTGGTGATGATGAATACCGGCTTGCGGACCCTCGTGATATACTCGCGGGCGATGATGACGGGAATTTTATTCATGGGCAGATGCCGCTACCTGACTGATGAAAATTTCGTTGAGCGACGGAAGCAATTCAGCAAATGCTGTAATGTGCACGTTGCGGGCAATCAGCTCGCGCAGCAGATCATTGCCCGAAAGCTGAGGCGGCAACTTGACCACGAGCTCGTGGTTTTCGTCGCGAACAATGTTGACCTTTTCCGGCAGATCGGGACGCTGCCCTTCATAATGAAACGAATACTCATTGCGTTTGAATCGTTGCCGGATTTCGCTCACCTTGCCGCTCAAAATCACCCTGCCTTTATTGATGAGCAAAATGTGTTCGCAGAATTCTTCCACCTGCTCCATGCGGTGCGTGCTGAACAGGATGGTTGCCCCCTGCTGGCTCAGGCTTCGGATTTCTTCTTCAATCAGGCGGGTGTTGATGGGATCCAGCCCGCTGAACGGCTCATCCAGAATGATCAGTTGCGGTTGATGCAGGATGGTAGCTATGAACTGCACCTTCTGAGCCATGCCTTTAGATAAATCTTCCACCTTTTTATTATACCAGTTTTTTATATCAAACTTTTCCAGCCAGAAGCTTAATTGCTTTTTGGCCTGTTGGGCGTTTAAACCTTTTAGCCGGGCCAAATAGATCAGCTGTTCGCCCACCATCATCTTTTTGTACAGCCCCCGCTCCTCCGGCATATACCCCATCAGCGAAGCGTGGCGGTCCTGCAGCGGCTCGCCGTTGAAATAGACCTGACCCTGGTCCGGCTTCAGAATGGTGGTGATGATGCGCAGGGCAGTGGTTTTGCCGGCTCCGTTGGGCCCCAGAATTCCGTAAATACTCTGACGAGGCACTGCAAAGCTGACGCCGTCCAGCGCCCGAACCTTGTCAAAGCTCTTGCCTACATTTTGCAATGACAACAGAACCCCTGAATCCATAGGCCGGATGCAAAAGTAAAGAAAAGGTAACCCCGCACATTTTTCTTCACGAGGAATAAGGGTAACATTAAATTAAAAATAATTATCAGGTATGGCTTTTGGTTACGCCAGGGTTGCCGCAATCTCTTGATCGAGCATGGCCAGTACGGATTCCCCGCCGCGCACCCGCTGACCGGTTGCAACCCGCACACGGCTGGTGACCGGCAAATAAACATCCAGCCGCGAACCGAATTTGATAAAACCCATTTCCTGACCGGCTGCCACGTCATCTCCTTCTTTTAGGTAACACACCACGCGGCGGGCAAGCACTCCGGCAATCTGACGGAACAGCACCTGCTGCTTTCCGGTGTCAATCACTACAGTGGTTCGTTCGTTCAGCAGGGACGATTTGGGATGCCAGGCCACCAGATAACGTCCCGGATGATAACGGCAGAAAACCACGCGGCCTGCTGCCGGACACCGGTTGACGTGCACATCCAAAGGCGACATGAATACGGAGATGAGTATTCTATGGTCACGGAAAAATTCGTCTTCCCTTACCGTAACGATCTGAACCACTTTGCCATCGCAGGGAGAAAGCACCGAACCATCCGGTGCGGCAACCTTTCGCAACGGGTTACGGAAAAAATTTAATAGTAGAAAAAATAATACCATGGAAACCGGTAATGCAGCCAACACAAGGGTTGGCGACAGCAGCGCCATCAAGCCGTTGGCGGCCAGCAAAACGATCGCAGCCGTTAGCAGGGTGGTGGTTCCTTCCCGGTGGATGCGCATGATTTAGGAGGCAAATGCGAGCACAAAATAGGCGGCTGCAGGCATGGCCGTCAGCCAGCCATCGAATCGGTCCAACAGTCCGCCATGGCCGGGCAGCAGCGATCCGGAATCCTTGACGCCCGCCCTACGCTTGAGCCACGATTCCATCAGGTCGCCGGCCACGGTGGCAATCGCCACTACTGAACCCAGCGCCAACCAAAAGGGCAAAGGGAACTGACCCAGAAAATACCACAGTACCACCCCAACCGCCAAAGAGCCGGCCACACCACCGATCAGGCCTTCCCAGGTTTTGTTAGGAGAAACGGCAGGAGCCAGATGATGCCTGCCCCATTGGCTTCCGATAAAATAGGCGGCTGTGTCAGCGGCCCAGATGAGCAGTACCACACCGAACAGCTTCATAGCAGGCCAGGGATACCATGCGGAACCAACGGGCAATGTGAGCAGATACGCATGATGCAGTGTCCAGGAAATGGCCACTAATCCGGCGACAGTGAGCAAAAAACTTCTTACATACAGCGTGCGCAACAGCACCATCTCGGCAACCAGGAGCAATGCGACTGCTGCGAGCAAACCAAGCCAGCTGGCCAAGAAACCATCCTGGCTATTCACTCCAAAAATGCTCAGGTGCCAGAGGCAGGCAAAGGCCAGGACAAGGCCATGTAAGATGGTTCGGACTTTGTAAGGATAGCTTTGAAATGGTCTGATCAGCCGCAGGTATTCATACAGGCAACCAGCCTGAATAGCTGTAAGCAACACATAGCAGCTCATTCGGGAAGCCAGTATGCAGCCCGCCACTGCAGCCACAAAAAATACGGAAGTCAGCGCCCGCCTTGGCAGTTCGCTCATGACGATTCCAGCACTTCCAGCGCCAGCCTGGCATGTTCCAGCGGCACCTGCACTTCCACAAAACCATGCGCAAGCTGCGACCGGTCCAGTTTGTTGATTAATATGACGGTGATGCCATACGCCTCCAATCGTTGCTGCATCAGCAGGGCCTCAAAATAGTCCCGTGTCGTGGTCAGGCAATACCACTGTTCGGAGGGCTGCATATCAGTATATAAATTTTCGTTCTTCTACATGACGGTTGAGCCAGTAAACGGCAGCAACACAGATCACGGAACTGACCAGCACCACGGGCCAGCTCATGCGGCTTTCCTCTCGAATATCAAAGCCGATCCAGCCGTGATCAAAGAGAAAGGCCAGAAGCACCTGAATGCCGTTGTAGAACGCATGAGCGATGATGGGCACCCACAGGTTGCTGGTCCACAAAAACAGGTAGGCGAGCAAGGCTCCCATAATCAGGCGGGGCAGAAACCCAAACAAATCGCCATGAACCAGACTGAACAGGGCAGCAGAAATCCAGACAGCCGCATGGCTGCGGCGCGTCCATTCCTGAAGCAGTTGAAAGATGCAGCCCCGAAACAGCAACTCTTCTCCCAAAGCCGGGATAAGGGCAATGACGATCAGATTGATGAACAACTCTGTCTGACGAGGCGTGGCCAGAAAGGCCAGCGTAAGCTGTTCGTTGGCATGTGCGGCTTCATCCAATAATTTTTGTAAAGAAGCGAGGGCATCGGGCAGTTGCAGGGTTTTGTTCCATTCATATAACCAGCTAACAGCCGGAACGGCAAGCAACAGCGCCAGCGTGCCGGCCCCTGCCATGATCAGCGATGGCCGGGCATTCAAAAAAAGGTAGTCGCCGTCGGGAAACTTTAGCCAGGCAAACAACAAGGCGGGCACCAGAAACATGCCTACAGATGCCATGAGCTGCACCGTTTTCAAGGCGTGGATTTGTGCCGCATTTTCGGCCACCATCAGCGGGTTTTCCATTGCGGCCTGAACCACCACGTCCAGGGCAGTGATGCCAAACAAGGGGCGAACCAGATACATACCCAGCAAGGTGAAAACGGACGAGCTGATCAGCATCAGCGCGGCCAGCAGCAACAACTGAATAAACGGATGCAGGCCGTCGGTAAAATAGCGGCGGTAAGCCATGCGCTCAAAAGTAGCAGTGCTCATTCACTTGTTTTGAAAATGCTTTGCGCTGCCGGAACTTTGAGGGCAATCCGCTATGGTGCAGATCGGCAACCTGAATCTCGGCGCATTTCCGCTGTTACTGGCGCCGATGGAAGATGTGAGCGACCCGCCGTTCCGGGCGCTGTGCAAACAACACGGCGCCGATCTGATGTTTACTGAATTCATTTCATCGGAAGGCCTGATTCGCCATGCGGCCAAAAGCGTTCAAAAGCTGGACTTCAGCGAGGCCGAACGACCTATCGGCATTCAGATTTTCGGCGGCGATATTGAGGTGATGACGGATTGTGTCGACATTATTGAAGCCGCCCGCCCCGACCTGATTGACATCAACTTCGGATGCCCCGTTAAGGCCGTTACCTGCAAAGGCGCCGGTGCAGCCATCCTGAAAGATGTACCCAAAATGGTGGAAATGACATCCCGGATTGTTCGCAGAAGCCGGCTGCCCGTAACGGTGAAAACCCGCCTGGGCTGGGATGCTGCCTCCATCAACATTCAGGAAGTGGCGGTACGCCTTCAGGATGCCGGCATTGCTGCCCTGACCATTCATGGCCGCACCCGCGAACAGATGTACAAGGGTGAGGCCAACTGGGATCTCATCGGAGAAGTAAAAAACAATCCCCGAATCCGCATTCCTGTTTTTCTTAATGGCGATGTGACCACACCGCAACAGGTAGCGTTCATCAGGCAGCGCTATGGGGTGGACGGTGTCATGATCGGCCGGGCAGCTATTGGAAACCCGTGGATTTTCAACCGGATCAAGCACTATCTATCCACCGGAAACGAACTTCCACCGCCCACGATCGCAGAACGCGTCGCGGCTGTGCGTACGCACCTGAATCATTCCATCTCCTGGAAAGGCGTCCGTTTGGGTGTTCTGGAAATGCGGCGCCATTACAGCAATTACTTCCGCAGCCTGCCCGGCATCAAAACCTATCGCGATCAATTGGTCAGACTGGATGATGCAGAAGAAATTTTTGAACTGTTGGAACACCTGGAAGAGCGCTATGCCGGTTGCGAAATCGCCGTTTCTGCCTGAAGCCCCTGTTTCGTAACCCCTTGCATCCTCATGATCAATTCATATTTTTTGCGGGTTTTCTGTTCCTTCGCTTGCTATGATTAAGTGCTTTTGGTTGTTTTTCCTGCTGCTGATTTCCCTGCAGATCGCTTCTGCGCAACCCTATTCGGCTTTCGTCAATCTGCGCGATGAGTTTATCCTGCTGGACGATAGCGTATTTCGCCGCCTGGATTTTTTGCCACCCCGCAACCAGCAGATCGGTGGAAATGCGGTTGCCTTCACCGACAACCGCGGCGATCTGCGCATCGTTCAATCCGGCAAGCTGCACAAACCGTTTGATGCCGTGGTTACCGAATACGGCGTCAGCGCATCGCTCATTTACATGCGCACACCTGGTGGGCTTTACGTATGGGATCAGGATCGCCCTGTTTTGCTTACCCGCTTTCCGGGAACATACGTGTTAACCGACAGCCTTTTTGCCTGGTTGGATGCAGCCACCAGAAATTTCCATATCTATTTCAGAGGCCGCGTAAGGCAGGTGGTGGAAGCCGTCAGTGTTAACCCAGCGGTAAAGGTGATGGCCAGCGGACCCAACATCGTGGCCTTTAAGCCGTATGAGGGAGTGCTGAACGCCTTCTGGAACGATCAGATTTATGATTTGCAGCCGGCCAATCCGGAACGCATTCTGGCCGGAACCGATTTGCTGGCTTATACCGACCTGCACGAACCCGGTCTGCATGTGTTTTATCGCGGCGACGAATACACCCTGGAGCAATTCAATCCGAAAACTTTTCAGGTGGGCAACGGCACGGTGGCTTACGTCAATCGCGAAGGAGCATTTCGCGTGTTTCAAAACGGCGATCTCTATGATCTGGGAAATTACGAACCGGAACTGCTGGCCGTCAGAGATCATGTGGTGTTGTTCAGCGATGAGCTGCAACAAACGCAGGTGCTGTACCACGGCGAGCTGTACAAGCTGGAAAATGCACCCATAGAAAATTTTCAGATTAGTCAGAACAGCGTATTATTCACCGACCGCAGCGGGCGGTTGCAGCAGTTTTTGGCCGGCCGGTTGATTCCCTTGCCGCCGGCCAATTACCTGGTTACCCGGCTGGACTATGATGTGGTTCAGGCCGAAATGCAGGGAAAAAGGTTTCGCTTTCTGGTAAAAGGCCGCCTGCTGGATTATTGAGCGGGCCTAAAATTGCCATCGCTCTTTATCCAGACTCCGGTACTGTATGGCTTCGGCCAGATCAGCCAACTGAATATGTTCCGTGCCGTTCAGGTCGGCCAGGGTGCGGGCTACTTTGAGAATGCGGTCGTAAGCGCGGGCCGATAAACCCAGTTTTTCCATTGCCGATTTGATCAGCGTTTCGCCCTGAGCCGGAATCCGGCAATGCTGCCGCATGAGTGCCGGAGTCATCTGGGCATTGCAGTGGATGCCATCGCTGGACCGGAACCGTTCAGCCTGCCGTTGACGGGCAGCCACTACCCGCTCCCGGATGGCCTCGCTGAATTCCCCCGGCCGGGCCGATGCCAGATCGCGGTAGGCCACCGGTGTTACTTCCACATGCAGGTCAATTCGATCCATCAGCGGGCCGGATATTTTATTCAGATATTTTTGAATGGCTGCTGGCGCACATACACATTCTTTTTCCGGATGATTGTAAAAACCGCACGGACAGGGGTTCATGGCCGCCACCAGCATGAAGTTGGCTGGATATTCTACCGAAAAACGCGCCCTGGAAATCACTACCCTGCGCTCTTCCATCGGCTGACGCAGCACCTCCAGCACCGTGCGTTTGAATTCGGGCAGCTCATCCAGAAACAATACGCCGTTATGGGCCAGCGATATTTCTCCGGGCTGCGGATGTATGCCGCCACCGACCAGGGCCACATCGCTGATGGTATGATGGGGTGAACGAAACGGTCTTACCGAAAGCAATGCCGTGTGATGCGCCAGTTTACCGGCAACGGAATGAATCTTGGTGGTTTCCAGAGCTTCCTGCAGCGATAGCGGCGGCAGGATGGAAGGCAGCCGGCGTGCCAGCATGGTTTTACCGGCTCCGGGCGGACCAATCAGAATAAGGTTGTGGCCGCCCGCAGCGGCGATCTCCATGGCCCGCTTGATGTTTTCCTGACCCCTGACATCGGCAAAATCAAATTCGGCCTGCTGCTGCATGCGGGCAAATTCCGCTCGTGTATCCACCACTACCTGCTCCAGCGATCGCTGCTTGTTAAAAAAATCCACCACATCGCGCAGGTGGTCGGCAGCATAAACCGTGAGCTTATTGACAATGGCAGCTTCCCGTGCATTGGCCCTCGGTAGAATGAAGCCGGTGAACGCTTCGTTTCGTGCCTGTATGGCTATCGGCAGGGCGCCGGTAATGGGTTGCAGGGTGCCATCCAGCGACAACTCGCCCATGATGATGTAGCGGCCCAGTTCCTCCGCCTGCACTTGTCCGGAAGCAGCCAAAATGCCGATGGCCATGGTCAGATCGTAACTGCTGCCCTCTTTGCGCAGATCAGCAGGACTCAGGTTGATAACCGTTTTGCGCCTGGGCATCCGGTAACCACAATGCGTTATGGCGGATTCGATGCGATGCACGGCTTCTTTGACTGCATTGTCCGGAAGGCCCACCACGAACACCTTGATGCCGCTCATGATGGTGACTTCAACCGTGATGGTCAGCGCATTGATTCCGTCCACGGCGCTACCGTAAACCCGCGCCATGGGAGGCATGTGCTGCATGTCAAGCTCGTCAGCTTCTTCCTGCCATTTTTCCGCTTCCATATCGTTGCATAACAATATGCACTTAAAAGTAAGATTTCTTCTGTGGAAAGCTAACCGGCCGGCTGGTGCCTGCAGCCTCAGGAATTGCCGGCAGGTACGGCAGAAACTTCAGGCCAGCGGTCCTTTTCGCTGAGGCACTGGCTGAGCAATTGCAAAAACTGTTTCCGTGGCAGCCTTGTGCCGCCCATCTGCTCCAAAAACGGACTGGGCACCTGACAATCAATCACGGTGAAGGGAAGCTCTCGGCAGAGAAAAACCAAGGCCACTTTTCCTGCATCAGGCATCTGGGAAAAAATGCTTTCCCCGCAAAGCATACTGCCCATGACCACACCATACAATCCGCCGGCCAGCCGGTCGTTCTGCCAGACTTCAATGCTTAACGCTTTGCGCAGTTCATGCAGCTTGGAATACACGCGTACAAAAGCCTGGTCGATCCATGTAGAGCCCTTTTGCCGGAGGTGGGTGCGGGCGCATTGGGTGATGACCTGCTGAAAACACCGGTTTACGGTAACAGAAAACCGCTTGCTGTTGAGCAACGTTTTCAGGCTGTGGCTTATGTGCAGCTGGCCGGGATACAGGATCATTCGCTGCGGAGGGCAGTACCAGTGAACGAATCCTCCTTCTCGGAACCAGGGAAATATGCCCTGCCGGTAAGCCTTCAGGACCATGGAAGCCGTAAATCGTTTGCTGAGGCAAACGAGTCCGTCTGGCAGGGTCTGCTGCGGGTCGGGAAAATCGCCGTCTGAAATAAAATTCAACACAAACATCATGAGCAAAATAACAGCAGGCTGTGGCCACAGAGGCACTTTGACTGCCCTTTTTGCTGCAACATCCGCCTGAGAGCGCTGCGCGTCGCTGATGACTGATTTGGTCTTATCTTTGCTAACAATTGTTAGTCTATGCCGGAAAAGAAAACTCCCGACCGAAAAGACCAGATAGCGCAGGTGGCCAGTGAGCACTTTCACGAAAAGGGATATATGGCCGTAAGCATGCGCGATCTGGCCAAAGAGGTAGGGATTGAAGCGGCCAGCTTTTACAACCATTACGAATCCAAAGGCAGCATATTGAAGGAAATCTGTTTCCGGATGGCCGATGAGTTTTTCTCCGGCTTAAACCGGGCTTTAAGCGAACACCATCTGCCGGCAGCCCAGCTGCAGGCCATCATCCGCGAACACGTGGGCGTTGTGCTGAAGAACTTTTCTGCATCGGCGGTGTTTTTCCGGGAGTGGCGTCATCTCAGTGAGCCATGGCTCAGTCAGTTTCTGGAGTTGCGCCGCCGTTACGAAGAGCAGGTCCGTCAGGTATTGAGCCAGGGAATGAACCAGGGCCTTTTTCGGCAGATGGACCAGAACGTGGTTGTCTACACCCTGTTCAGTCTGCTGAACGGGTTGCATGAGTGGAAGGAAGTTCAGCAGCGCTTTTCCCCGCAGGAAGTTACCGATCACATAGCAGGCATTGTGCTGAACGGCATTGCCGTTGGCGATCAGGCAAAACATCACAAAAGCTAAACCATGTACGGCGGAGGTTACGTTTTCAGCGATCCGGAACATCAGATTCCTCCTGATGATCCCGAGAAGCTGGCAGAATTTGAAGCCCGCATTGACCGCGGAGAAAAAATCGAACCGCAGGATTGGATGCCTTATGAATACCGGCGTCAGTTAATACGGCTTATTGAACAGCATGCCCATAGCGAAATCATGGGCGCGCTGCCCGAAGGTGCCTGGATCACAAGGGCGCCGGGCTTTAAGCGCAAGCTGGCCCTGATTGCCAAGGTGCAGGATGAAGTCGGCCATGCCCAGTTGTTGTACAGCGCAGCAGAAACGCTGGGTAAGTCGCGTGCCGACATGGTCAATGATTTACTCAGCGGTAAATCCAAGTACAGCAACGTGTTCAACTATCCGGCCAAAACCTGGGCCGACGTAGCGGTGATCGGCTTTTTGATCGATGCGGCTGCGATTGTCAACCAGGTGGCCAATTCCAAGGGCAGTTACGGACCTTATTGCCGGGCGCTGGAACGCATTTGCTATGAAGAATCTTTCCACCTCAAACAGGGTTACGATGCATTTGTCGCACTTGCTACGGGCACAAAAAGCCAACGGGCGATGTTGCAGGATGCCGTGAACCGATGGTACAGGCCCATCATTCATTTCTTCGGGCCCCCGGATCAGGAATCCAAGCACAGCAAACAGCTCATGCGCTGGAAAGTGAAAATGGCGTCCAACGACGACATGCGCAATCAGTTTCTGGATTCCTATGTACCCAAGGTGCTGGAGTTGGACATTACTTTTCCCGATCCCGAACTGCGCAAAGACCCGCAGACCGGCCGCTGGCAGTTTGGCGACCCCGACTGGGCTGAGTTTTACCGGGTCATCAATGGTGACGGTCCCTGTAATGCAGAGCGCCTTGCCGTTCGCCGCCTGGCCGAAGCGCAGGGCCGCTGGATTCGGCAGGCCATTATGAATCCGCAGCAATCAGTAACCATTCCTTTTGCCTGAGGGAGGACACGTTTTGGTATGATTGACGATAAAAGCGGCATACAGTGGAACAGTGAAGACCCCCGCGTGCAGCGGTTGGGCACTTTCTTTGCCGATTTTCATCCGTTGCAGCAACCGGAAGAATGGGTTACTTACGAAGTGTTTCACCAGCGACGTCGCGGGGAGCAGCACGTGCACGTCGGCTCTGTGCATGCACCTGACCCCGAGCTCGCGCTGGTCTTTGCCAAAGAACAGTTTGCCCGGCGCCAGCATTGCTCCAGCCTTTGGGTGGTGCCCTCATCGCAAATCCATATTTCAGGTTATGAAAACGAAGATATGTTTTCCACTACCCCTGACAAGACTTACCGTGAGGCCAGCGGATACCGCCTCAGACACAAAATCAGTTCTTACAAACAGGCGCAGCTCCATGAATCCGACCGTTGAGCTGATCACTAAAATGGCCGACGATGCCCTCATTATCGGTCATCGCCACAGCGAATGGACCGGTCTGGGGCCCATTCTGGAAGAAGACATTGCCATGGCTTCTATGGCCCAGGACAAAATCGGTCATGCCCTGGCGCTGTACACCTTATTACAGGAACATTTTGCCGGCCCCGATCCCGACACGATGGCGTTCAGCCGCAAGCCTGCCGACTTTCGTTGCTGTCACCTCGTGGAACACCCCAACGGCGACTACGATTTTACCCTGATGCGTCATTTTTTGTTTGATCATGCCGAATGGTTACGCTATCAGATGTTGCGGCAGTCTTCCTTTGCTCCTATGGCTCATTTTGCCAATCGCATTTCGGGAGAATTAAAATACCATATCCTGCACGCCAATACGTTGTTGCAACGGTTGGCCCGCGGTTCGGAAGAGAGCCATGCCCGTTTGCAGGCAGCGCTCAACGATGCCTTTCCCCTGGCCATGGGCATTTTCGAGCCGGGCCCGTACGAACAGGAGCTGGCCGGCACAGGGGTTTTTGCAGGAGAAGAAATCCTGAAAAACCGCTGGTTCCTTGAAGTGGAACACCGGTTGCTTTCCTGGGGCTTTCAGGTGCCGGCGCTGTCCGATGCCCCAGCAGGCTGGGGAGGAAGAAAAGGATACCATACTGAATTTCTGCAACCGCTGTTGGATGAAATGGCTGCCGTTATCCGTTCGCAACCTGAAGCCTCATGGTAACGGAGCATATAAAACAACGGACGCCGGTGCTCAGCCTGCAGGCGGTTTGGGATGCGCTTGCTCAGGTGCATGATCCGGAATTGCCTGATCTGTCCATTGTGGACCTGGGTATGGTTAGCGAAATCAAAGTGAATGACAATCGCGTGCAGGTCAAGATCATTCCCACGTACACGGCATGTCCGGCCACTGCGCTGATTCAGCTTAACGTAGCGGAACAGCTGCGTGGCCTGGGGTTCGCTGAGGTGGAAGTCCTTCGCGACAGCCAGACTCCCTGGTCAAGCAACCGCATAAGCGAATCGGGTCGGAAAAAGCTTCAGGCGCTCGGCTTGGCGCCTCCTCCGCAGTTCGATAGTCCATGGACAGAACAAACGCTTGGACAGGCAACCTGTCCGTTTTGCGGCAGTAACGATACGCACCTGCATTCCCTGTTTGGAACCACTCTATGCCGCAGCACCCATTTTTGCACAGGCTGCGGGCAGCTCTTTGAGCGTTTCAAACCGCTGTAACTCCCGCCGGCTGTTCCTCCGGCTTTTCTGACAAAGGCTTATTTTGCCGCATGAGGACTTGCCGATTGCTTGTCAGATGACCGGACTGTTCTTTGGTTCATTTAATCCGATACACATCGGCCATCTCATTGTTGCCGAATTTCTCTGCGATGAAGCCGGCCTCAGTGCCGTATGGTTTGTGGTTTCCCCCCAAAATCCGTTTAAAAAACCAGCGCAACTGGCGGATGTCCGGCATCGTCTGCGCATGGTGCAACTTGCTGTGGCTGGCAATCGTCGGTTTCATGTTTCCGACATTGAATTGCATCTGCCTACACCGTCTTACTCCGTTCGTACCCTTCAGGTGCTGAAGGAACGATACCCGCGCAGATCCTTTGCCCTGCTGATGGGTTCGGATACCTTGCACAGCCTGCCCCGTTGGAAGAACGGCAAGGAACTGATGCGGAACTATCCGGTTCTGGTGTACCGGCGTTCTTCCTCCAAGCAGCAGGAAATGATGCCACTGCCCAACATCCGTTTTTTCGATGCGCCAACCCTGCCGGTTTCCGCATCCGGCATTCGCTCCCGTTTGCGGCGCGGTCAATCGGTGCGTTATCTGGTACCTGAAGCTGTGCGGCGCTACATGCTGCGGCACAAGCTGTATAGCCCCTGAGGGGTCCGGGCAAAAAAAAGACCCCCGCGGGGCGGGGGTCTTTCGGTTCCGAAGCATTAGGGTTTAAGCCAGTCGCACGTTGACGGCATTAGGCCCTTTTTTGCCCTGGCTTATGTCAAAAACGACAATGTCGCCTTCACGGATTTCCTGCGTCAGGCCGGTGGCATGCACGAAAATGTCCTGTCCGGTTTCATCGTCCACAATAAACCCGTACCCTTTGGTGGTGTGAAAGAACTTTACTTTACCTCTTTTCATTGAAAAAAATTTAAACTATTAACTAATGGATTTCCTGCAAAGTTAGGATTTTTTCCGCGTTTAGCCGTGCTGCTTTGACTTTGACGCTTACAAAACTGTAGATCGTGCAACCTTTTTCTTGTAGGGATAATCCAGGTTGTAATTCAGCCCACGGCTTTCTTTCCGCAGCAGGCTGGAACGAATAATCAGATAGGCCACGTTGATCAGATTGCGCAGTTCGCACAGTTCTACCGAAACAACGGTGCGTTGGTACAGTGCTTCCGTTTCCCGATAAATGAGTTCCAGCCGTTGCAGGGCGCGCTGCAGGCGCAGGTTGGAACGTACAATGCCTACGTAGTTGCTCATGATGTTCTGCACTTCCTGGCGGGTGAAGGTGATCAACACGCGCTCTTCCGGATTCAACGTGCCTTCGGCGTTCCAGTCGGGCAGTCCCTGCGGGACGGGAACGGTGCGCACGCGGTCGGCAGCGTGCAGGTAAGCGCGGTGGGAAAATACCAGCGCTTCCAGCAACGAATTGGAGGCCAGCCGGTTGGCTCCGTGCAGCCCGGTAGAGGCGCATTCGCCACAGGCATACAGATTCCGGATGGACGTCTGACCGTACACATCGGTTTTGATACCGCCGCACAGGTAATGCGCTGCCGGCACCACGGGAATCAGATCCCGTGCCACATGAAAGCCGGCAGCCAGACATTCTTTGTAAATAGTAGGAAAATGTTTAATAAATTGCCGGAGATTCAGATGGCGGCAGTCCAGGTACACGTATTCGTCGCCTCGTTTTTTCATTTCATTATCTATGGCACGGGCTACGATGTCGCGTGGCGCCAGTGAACCGCGGCGGTCGTAGCGGTGCATGAACTCTTTGCCGTCGCGCGTGCGCAGCACGGCGCCAAAACCCCGTACGGCTTCTGAAATAAGAAAGGCCGGATTTCTTCCCGGGTCAAAAAGCGCTGTGGGGTGAAACTGATAAAATTCCATGTTTTCCACCCGTCCTTTGGCGCGATACACCATGGCAATGCCGTCGCCGGTGGCTATCAGCGGGTTGGTGGTGTTGCGGTACACCTGGCCGGCGCCCCCGGTTGCTACAAGCGTCAGGCGTGCCCGCACCGTGTGAATACGCATGGTGCGGGTGTTCAGCACATAGGCTCCGAAGCAGGTGATGTCGCGGGTGCGTCGTGTAACGTTCACTCCCAGGTGATGCTGGGTAAGCAGGTCAATGGCGAAATGGTGGGTAAGTAAACGAATGTTGGGTCGCCTGCTGGCCTGTTTCAATAATACGCGCTCCAGCTCATAGCCGGTCTGGTCTTTGTGATGCAGCACACGGGGAACGCTGTGGCCGCCCTCGCGGCCCAAATCGTATTCGCCGGCTGCGTTCTTGTCAAACCGCGCTCCCCAGGCAATCAGTTCGCGCACCCGCTCGGGACCTTCCTGCACCACCAGTTCCACGACTTTACGTCTGCACAGCCCGTCGCCGGCATCCAGGGTGTCAGCAATGTGCTGATGGTAGGAGTCTTCCGAAAAATCCCAGACGGCAGCCACCCCTCCCTGCGCATACTTGGTGTTGCTCTCATCTTCAGTGCCTTTGGTAACGACACAAACACTTCCGTGCTCCGAAGCCTTCAGGGCATAGGTCAGACCTGCAATCCCGGAACCGATGACCAGAAAGTCGTAGCAGGATTTCATAACCTTTTTCTGCGCTGCAATTTAACAACCACAGGCTCCGGACTGTTTAAGGCAAAAGGAGTGTTCGGGACAGCCACTAATAAAAACCAAGCTTTTTTTGGCCTGTAATTCAATAAGTTACAAAGGTCCGCCAAAAAAATAATGCCTCAAGTCGTTGTCTTTTGCCTGGAGCGGTTTACTTTCGCAGCCCCGTTAAAACGGCAAAACTGCTTCAGGTGAAAACAGGTACATCTCGCACGCAGCATGCCAACTCCCGCTCCGTTGAACGGCAATGGCTGTTGCTTAATGCCGACAATCAGGTACTGGGTCGCATTGCCAGCCGGGCGGCCCGTCTGCTAATGGGTAAGCACAAGCCCGTTTTTACTCCACATGTAGATTGCGGCGACCACGTCATCATTATTAATGCCGAAAAGGTTCGGCTTACCGGAAGAAAAATGCAGCAGAAGGAAATGGTAACGTTCAGCGGTTATCCGGGAGGGCTGAAAAAAACCACGCCGGCCAAAGTGCTGGCCAAAAAGCCTGAATACCTGTTGGAAGAAGCCATCCGTGGCATGTTGCCCAAGACCCGACTGGGCGCTGCCATGTACCGTAAGCTGCATGTATTCCGCGGGCAGGAACATCCCTTTGCGGCACAAAAACCGGTTCTGATCAAATAAAAAATTTCATTCATACATGGCTACTGCTCCCATCAAGGTAGGTCGTCGCAAAGAGGCTACAGCGCGCGTGCGTCTCCTGCCTTCCCCCGATGGCACTACCGCTATTGTGGTCAACGGAAAAAATTACCGCGATTATTTTCCGCATCACATCTATTACAGCTTGTTGGATCATGCCTTGCAGACAGCAGAAGCCGATGGCCGCTACCACATCCATGTTACCGTTTCCGGCGGTGGGGTGAAGGGCCAGGTGGAGGCCGTCCGGCTGGGCATTGCCCGCGCCCTGGTGGCCGACCATCCGGAAATCAAACCGCGCCTGCGGGCAGCCAATCTGCTCACCCGGGATCCCCGGGCTGTGGAGCGCAAAAAGAGCGGACGCAAGAAAGCCCGCAAACGCTTCCAGTTCAGCAAACGATAATTTCTTTTTTCTCAAGAAACCATTTTCCTGTGGAACCCGTTACCTATCAGCAACTGCTTGAGGCAGGCGTTCACTTCGGCCATTTGAAGAGAAAATGGAGCCCGCGTATGGCGCCTTACATCTTCATGGAGCGCAAGGGCATTCATATAATCGATTTAAACAAAACGTTGGAATGCCTCAACGAGGCGGCAGCGGCTTTGCGCCAGATTGCCCGCAGCGGAAAAAAAATTCTCTTTGTGGCCACCAAGAAACAGGCCAAACAGATCGTCAGCGAAGCCGCACTGCGCGCCGGCATGCCCTACGTTACCGAACGGTGGCTCGGTGGTATGCTGACCAATTTTGCCACCATCCGCAAATCCATTAAAAAGCTTCAGAACATCGATCGCATGCTGGCGGAAGGCAATGCCGGCGACATCACCAAAAAGGAGCGCTTGCGCCTGAGCCGCGAAAAAGCCAAAATGGAAAAAGTGCTTAACGGCATTTCCACACTGGTTCGCCTGCCGTCTGCAGTCTTTATCGTGGACATCCTGCATGAAAACATTGCTCTGGCCGAAGCTCGCCGCCTGGGCATCACCACCGTGGCCATGGTGGATACCAACAGCGATCCCACGCTTGTAGACTTTGCCATACCGGCCAACGACGACGCTACCAAGTCCATAGCCGTCATCACCAACTTTCTGGCCGATGCCATTGTGGAAGGCCTGGCCGAGCGGCAGCAGGAGCGTGAGGAAAGCGAACAGGCAGAGGAAAGCGAGCCTTCAACCTTGATTGCCGAGGTAACCGCTGGTGATGAAGATAAGGACGTGGAAATCACAGAAAAGCCCAAGGGCAAAGGAGGTGGCCGGCGCAGCGGTGGTCGTTCTTCCCGCCCGATGCGTTAACCCTGCCCTGAACAAAAAACCCGAAAAAACAAGCATGGTGGAAATAAAAGCTGCTGATGTCAACCGCCTGCGCCAGCTCACTGGTGCCGGTCTGATGGATTGTAAAAAAGCTCTTGCCGAAACCGGAGGCGATCTGGAAGCGGCCATAGATTTTCTTCGTAAGAAAGGCGCCAAGGTTTCAGCCCTGCGTGCCGGTAAGGAAACTAAGGAAGGCGTTGTGGTTGCGCTGACCACTGCTGACGGCACCCGAGGTGTCATCTGCAGCCTCAATTGCGAAACCGACTTTGTAGCGAAGAATGAGGAATTCAACGAATTTGCCCGGCAGGTTGCCCAATTGGCGCTTGACCAAAACATTGCCGATCTGAATGCCCTGCTGAACGCTTCGCTCCAGGGCATCACCATTCAGGAACGCCTGGCCGAGCTGGTGGGAAAAATCGGCGAGAAAATCGAATTGCGCAGTTTTCATTCCTGCAGCGGCGCCGCAGTGGTGCCCTATGTGCACAGCAACAAGAAACTGGGGGTATTGGTGCTGCTTAACAAAGCCCGAACCGAGGCTGTTGAGCAGGTAGGCCGTGAAGTGGCCATGCAGGTAGCAGCCATGAATCCCGTAGCGGTTGACCAGAAAGGCGTGCCCCAGCAGGTGATTGATCGCGAGCTGGACATAGCACGGGAAAAAGCGCGTGCAGAAGGCAAGCCCGAACAACTGGTTGACAAGATTGCCGCCGGTGCCCTCAACAAGTTTTTCAAGGAAAACACCCTGCTCAGTCAGGAGTTTGTTAAAGATCCCAAAAAGACGGTCGCTGACGTCCTCAAGTCTGTTGACAAGGAGCTGACAGTAGTCGCTTTTTACCGGGTAACGACACAGGAAGGTTAGCCCAAACCTTCAGGAAGATTTCCTTTCGGCTGCCTTCCGCCGTAGTTTCCTGCGCAGCATCTGTTGAGCTTAAGGAGAGCATGGCGCCCGTTGCAAATCGGACGGATTGAAGGTTCTCGTTATACAGACTGCTTTTCTCGGCGATGTGATTCTGGCTACAGCCATCGCTGAAAAGTTGCATCAGCGCTTTCCGGATGCCCGTATTGATATGCTGGTGAAGCAGGGCAACGAAACCGCTCTGGAGCATCATGCATTCCTGAATCGGGTACTTACCTTCAACAAGAAGAAAAACCGGCTGCAGGAATTGTTGCGTCTCTGCCGCCTGATCAGCAGCACCGGCTACGATACGGTCATCAACCTGCACCGGTTTGCCAGTTCGGGATTTCTTACCTGGTGCTCCGGCGCCAGGCAACGCGTGGGCTTTAGCAGCAATCCTTTTTCTTTCTGCTACACCCGGCGCGTGGTGCATGCTATTGGTGCAGGAGCAGACGGGACGTTTCTTCATGAAACAGAGCGCAATCAACGGTTGATTGAGCACCTTACCGATCCCCTGCCTGCCCGGCCGCGCATCTACGTGTCGGCTCAAAGCAGGGAACGCATTCATGCCCTGCTGAAGGAGCAGGATGTGAAGCAGTTTGTCTGTTTAGCTCCGGCATCGGTCTGGTTCACCAAGCAATGGCCGCAGGAAAAATGGATTGAGCTGATCAGCATGCTTCCGGCAGACAAAGCCGTTGTGCTGATCGGAGGATCTGACGATTTTGCAGGGTGCCAGGCCATCTGCCGGCAGGCAGCTGCGCTACCACGCAGGGTCATCAACCTGGCAGGTCGCCTGTCGGTTAACGAAACGGCAGCCCTGATGGAGCAAGCAGCAATGAATTACGTAAACGATTCGGCGCCGTTGCACATCGCTTCTGCAGTCAATGCGCCGGTAACCGCCGTTTTTTGCTCAACGGTTCCCGCCTTCGGTTTCGGACCGCTGAGCGAGCGGTCATTTGTTTTGGAAACTGAAGAGCAACTGTCCTGCCGGCCCTGCGGACTGCATGGTCATCGTCGTTGTCCCCAGGGGCATTTTCGTTGCGCTTACAGCATCAGCCCCCGACGGGTAGCGGCCACCTGTCCGGTCTGATGAGCAGGGCGCCTGGGTTAATCCGGCTACATTTGCTGCCATGGATCTTGCAGCTGAGGCGCCGGCTCTGATCAGCCGTTTTTTTCGCTATGTAAAAATTGATACGCAAAGCGATCCGGATTCGGCTACGTCGCCTTCCACCGAAAAGCAAAAGGTGCTGAGCCGCATGCTGGTGGAGGAGCTCAGGCAGTTGGGGATCGCTGATGCGCATCTGGATGAATACGGACTGGTGTATGCCACCATTCCCTCCAACAGTCCGAAAAAAGTTCCCGTCATCTGCTTTTGTGCTCATGTGGATACCTCGCCTGATCTCACCGGTGCGGGCGTACAACCCATTCTGCACCGTAATTATCAGGGAGGAAACATCACGTTGCCCGGCGACCCTTCCGTAATCATCCGGCCGGAAGACCATCCCGATCTGATGCAGCAAATCGGTAACGACATCATCACAGCTGATGGCACTACCCTGTTGGGGGCCGATAACAAGGCCGGAGTGGCCGTTATCATGCAGGCAGCACAATGGCTGATGCAGCACCCGGACGTTCGCCACGGCACCATCAAACTGTTGTTTACTCCTGATGAGGAAATTGGCCGCGGGGTAGATCATGTGGACATGGCTAAGCTGGGCGCCGATTATGGCTACACGGTGGATGGCGAGAGTCTGGGCACGGTAGAAACGGAAACCTGGTGGGCTAAACTGGCTACGGTTGTTTTTCATGGAGTCAGCGCGCATCCCGGCTTTGCCAAGGGAAAAATGGAAAATGCGGTGCGCATGGCTGCTGCTTTTGTTCATGCGTTGCCGTTGGAGCAGCTTTCCCCGGAATCCACAGCAGGTCGGGAAGGATTCATTCATCCGGTAACGGTTCAGGCAGCCCTGGAGCAGGCTACCGTAAAACTGCTGCTGCGTGACTTCACGCAGGAAGGCCTGATGCATCAGGAAGCGCTGATTCGCTCGCTGGTGCAGCAGGTGATGCAGCGATTTCCGCGTGCCACCTGCAGCATGGATGTTCAGGAACAATACCGGAACATGAAAGAAGTGTTGGATCGTCATCCCCGGGTGGTGGACTATGCGCTGGAGGCCATACGACGCAGCGGTCTCGAGCCCCGTACCGTCAGCGTTCGCGGGGGCACCGATGGAAGCCGGCTGTCTTTTATGGGCCTGCCTTGCCCGAATCTGTTCGTCGGAGAGCATGCCTTTCATTCCCGTTACGAATGGGTCAGTGTACAGGATATGCTGAAATCCATGGAAACCATGATCCACCTGTGCCGCATCTGGGAGGATAGAGGTTGAGTTCATGGATTTTCTTCTATTGTAAGTATTCTGATATATCGTACATCCATCCGGTGCAGCTTCGGTTCAGCGACTTTGATTTGCTCGGTCACGTCAATAACGCCGTTTACTTCACGTTGTTTGAAGAAGCCCGCATGGGCTATTTCCGGCGAATCGCCGGAATTCCGGATCATCTTTGGAAAAAGCCGCCGGTGATTCTGGCCAGCATGAGCGTGGATTTTTTAATGCCGATAGAAACGCCGGCAGACCATGAAATAGCGGTGCGATGCACCCGCATCGGAACCAAAAGTTTTGAACTGGAATACGAGCTCCGCCAGCGCGAAAGCGGCATCAGCAGACCTGTGGCCCGTGCACGGAGCGTTATGGTTTGCTACGACTACGATAAAAAACAAACCGTTCCCGTTTTTCCGGAATGGATTGAAAAACTGGAACGGTTTGAGCAAAAAGCGCTGCGCCGCTAACCGGTGGCCTTGATGAAGGTAACGTTGATACGTACCTGCACATCGGCGCCTACCACGGAAACGGATTCCACCACCCGGTTCCATTTCAGGTTATAGTCAAAGCGGTTAATGGTGGTTCGGGCCACAAAGCCTGCCCGGGTGTTGCCACGGGCATCCAGTACGGTGCCTCCGTAGTTTACGTCAAACTTCACGCGTTTGGTGACGTCGCGGATCGTCAGATCGCCTTCCAGCACATAAGTTCGATCGCCGGTCTTTCGGAACGACGTGCTGCGGAAGGTCATCTTGGGAAATTTTTCCGCATTAAAAAAATCATCGCTGCGCAGATGTTCGTCGCGCTTTTCGTTGTCGGTGTCAATGCTGGCAGCGTCTACCGTAAATTCAATCTGAGCATCGGTAAAATCCTCTTTGTTTGAAAGGATGGTGCCGGCGAAGCTGTTGAATTGGCCATCCATTTCCGCCACACCGGAGTAGGTGACGGTGAATTTCACGTTGCTGTGTGAAGCATCCAGATTCCAGCGGGTCTGAGCAGAGGCCGGGTGCAGCAAACCCACAGCCAATAGGAAGAGCAGTTGTTTTTTCATTGGAAAAATTTTTCGCAAAACAATGAATTAATTGCATTCCGCATCTGCTCCGTTACGGCAAGTTGCAGCATCCTACTTTTGCCTCCGGTGAACAAAAAGCTGCTTGGCCTGTTTAGCTCTTCTGAACCGGTGCAGCAGGCTGTGACGGCATTATCGGCGCCGGCAGGTGAAAAGCCACCGGTGGTGTTGTTGCACAAGGCCTGCGGCTCAGCGCCGGCCTGGATGGCCGCTTACCTGTTTGAGCAGTTGGGTCGCGATATGCTCTGTGTCTGCAACAACAGAGAGGATGCGGCCTATTTCTTTAACGACATTCAGCATCTGGCCGGCGAACGGCATGTTCATTTTTTTACCGATTCTTTTCGGCGCCCCGGCGCTTTTGACCGGCTGCTGAGCAGCCATGTGCAATTGCGCACCCAGGTGCTCGGCGCACTTACCGCTTCCGGCCGCCCGCCCCAACTGGTGGTCACATATCCCGAAGCGTTGCTGGAGCGGGTTCCTGCGGCCAAGGCTTTGAGTGAAGCCGTCATTACGCTACGATGCGGTCAGACGGTTGATCAGGATGAGCTGGCTCAACAGATGCAGCAAAAGGGTTTTGCCCCTGCCGATTTTGTATACGAACCCGGTCAGTTTGCCGTGCGCGGCTGCATTATGGATGTATTTTCCTACGGGAGCGACCTGCCTTTTCGTATTGAATTTTCTTCTGACAACATAGAAAGCCTGCGCACGTTTGATCCGCTCAGTCAGGTCAGTGAAGCCCGGCACGACTTCATCCGCATAGTGGCCAACACCCAGCAGGCGGCTTTTCGCCCGGGCGGGGTTCCGCTTCCGGCCCTTCTGCCTGCCGGCAGCGTATTATGGATGGCCAATGAGCGCTTTTGCCTGGATCGCCTGGATGAGTTGGCCCCCAGGGCAGAGACGGCACAGACGCCGCTGAATGAAGCGGTGGATGTAACCGGTTCGGAGTCTAAATGGATTGCAGCCCATGAGCTGCAGCAAAGCTGGTCGGCATGGCCTCGGATTACCCTGACTCCGGACCCTGCGGTTACCTGCAGAATCGCTTTCAATCAGTCCCCACAGCCTTCCATTCACAAACAGTTTCCTCTGTTGATTGAGCAATGGAGCAAGCTGCAGGCAGAACAGTACCGCATTCTGCTTTTTTCCGACAGCCGCCAGCAGTTGCAACGTCTGGAAGCTATTCTGGAAGACCTCAAAGCCGGCATCACTTATCAGCCTGTGCCTTTTGCGATTCAGGCCGGTTTCATCGATCACGATGTGCGCATAGCCTGCTTTACCGATCATCAGATTTTTGACCGCTACCACCGTTACCGCCTTCGCGAAGGCTATTCGCAAAGCCGGATTCTTGCCCTCAAACTGCTGGCTGAACTGAACCCCGGCGATTACGTTACCCATATTGACCACGGGGTAGGCATATTCAGTGGATTGGAGAAAATTGAAGTCAACGGCATCCGGCGCGAGGCCGTTCGTCTGGTGTACCGCGATAAAGACCTGCTTTACGTGGACATCCAGTCGCTGCACAAGATCAGCCGCTACGTCGGAAAGGACGGCACGCCCCCGCGGGTCAACAAGCTGGGCAGCGCCGCGTGGGAACAGCTCAAACGACGGGTGAAAGATCGTATTCAGGATATTTCTAAAGAACTCATTGCCCTTTATGCCGAACGGCGTGCCACCCGGGGTTTTGCTTTTTCCCCCGACACCTACCTGCAGACCGAGCTGGAGGCCAGCTTCATGTATGAAGATACCCCCGATCAGCTCAAAGCCACGCGGGCCGTAAAGGCCGACATGGAAAAATCGTTTCCCATGGATCGGCTCATCTGCGGCGATGTGGGATTTGGCAAAACCGAAGTGGCCATACGCGCTGCCTTCAAAGCCGTTGCCGATGGTAAGCAGGTGGCTGTGCTCGTTCCAACCACTATTCTGGCACTGCAACATCACAAGACCTTTGCCGAGCGGCTAAGCGAATTTCCCTGCACCGTCGATTACCTCAACCGGTTCAAAACGGCATCCGAACAAAAGGCTACCCTTCGGAAACTGGAAGAAGGCCGCATCGACATCATCATCGGCACCACCGCCCTGTTGGGCAAACGGGTACGCTTCAAAGACCTGGGCCTGTTGATTGTTGATGAAGAGCAAAAGTTCGGTGTTGCCGCCAAAGAACAGATCCGGAAGCTGCGCACCACAGTAGATACACTTACGCTTACCGCTACGCCCATTCCCCGTACGCTTCAGTTTTCGCTGATGGGGGCCCGCGACCTGTCCATCATCAACACGCCTCCGCCCAACCGCCAGCCTATAGAAACCGAGCACATCGTAATGGACGCCGACCGCATCCGCGATGCCATACGTTTTGAGGTGGAACGGGGCGGCCAGGTGTTTTTCATCCACAACCGCATCAGAGACATAGACCAGATTGCCGAGCTGATTCGCCAGCTGTGTCCGGAGTATCAGGTTGCCGCAGCACACGGACAAATGAAGGATGAACAGCTGGAGGAGATCATGATCGGATTTATTGAACACCGGTACGATGTGCTGGTATGCACCAACATTGTGGAAAGCGGACTGGATATTCCCAATGCCAATACCATTCTGATAAACGATGCCCATTTGTTTGGCCTCAGTGATCTGCATCAGTTGCGTGGACGGGTGGGACGCAGCAACCGCAAAGCATTCTGTTATCTGATCACCCCACCGGCCAGCACACTCACGGAGGATGCGCGGCGCCGGCTGCGCACCATTGAAGAATTTACCGATCTGGGCAGCGGTTTCCTGATCAGCATGCGGGATCTGGACATTCGAGGTGCCGGCAACATCCTGGGTGCTGAACAGAGCGGTTTCATCACGGAAATTGGTTATGAAACATATATGAAAATCCTGGATGAAGCGTTGCGCGAATTGCGGCGCAGCCAGTCGGAACATGCCCAATTGCCCGAAGCGCTTCCTTCCGTTTCCGAATGCACGGTGGAGGCTGATGTGGAACTGCTGATTCCCGACGATTATGTCTCCAACATCAACGAGCGGCTGGCGCTGTACACCGAATTAGACAAGCTGCAGGATGAGGGCGAACTGCAGGCATTCGCACACCGGTTGGTGGATCGCTTCGGGCCCATGCCTCAGGCAGTGCATCGGCTGATGCAGGCCATGCACCTCCGCTTGCTGGCCCGGCGCCTTGGCCTGGCCAAGGTGCAACTGCGGGGCGGTATCATGAAATGGTACACCGTGGAAGACCCCGACTCACCGTTCTACGACTCGGAGGCGTTTTCGCGCATCATGCAGTACGTGACAACACATCCGCACCGCTGTCAGCTCGTACAGCGGCAAAAAAATATGGTCATTACCATTCGGCATGTGGCTGACTTTAACCAGGCTTTGCGTATTTTCCAAGAACTCAATGCCGTGGGGGCTGAAGCTGACTCAACGGCAAAGCTTTAGGGTTGGACCAACAGCCATGTTTTCCCTGCTCAAAAGCATGGCCTCATCATAGCATCGCAAACAATTCAAGAAAACAGGACGGGATTTTTTTGTAAGTGCAGTGAGCTGTGTTGCATGTGGTATCCTTTCCTCTTTGCGCAAAAAACAGCGCATTCAGCCCCAGATGGACTTGAATAGTTATTAAGGGATATTCTAAATTGAATAGTGGTTGCTTCTTACATGTATTTCTTGAAGAACGTTTTTGTCCTGGTGACCACATCCAGCGATTGGGTGTCATCAAAACTGTGAAAGGCGGGGTATTCGTAGTACTCGGCAGCAACGGCTGATTGGATGAGTTTGCCATACATCCACTGGCTTTGATACACGGGCACTATGGGATCCCACGTGCCGTGGAACAGCAGGGTAGGTTGGGTGGTGGGTGTTATGTTCCAATACGGACTCACGGCATTGTATGCTGCGGTATCCCAGGGCATGCCAACGTATTCGGTGAGAATTTCCCCTATAGAGCTGCCCAGCCAGGGGTTAAAGCTGCTGTACCAGCTCCAGTCGCTGATGATGGTAGGGCCGAACAGGCTGGCCACGCAGCGGATGTCAGGGTTGTATCGGTAGGCATAGATGAGGGCCAGTTGCCCGCCGGCGCTGGCACCAAACAGGCCTATGCGCGAGGAGATCTGATACGAATTCCTGTTGGCGATCAGGTGGGCCACCGCAGCATCGAGGTCAGCCATGATTTCGTTGTGATGAATGTTTTCGGCATTGCTGGCCAGCCGGTAGTTCGTATTAACGATTGCCACATCACTCCAGACAGAGCGGAGCTGGTTAACGTAATAATTCATATCTTCCTTTTGCCCGGCCTTCCATGCGCCGCCGTGAATCATCAACACCACAGGGGTGCTGTCGCTGCGGCCTTTTGGCAGGTAGATGTCGTACCTGTGGCGTTCGTGGGCACCATAGGAAACATTATAAAAAACGGTATCCTTCAGCTGACTTCCCCCGACATCAGGGGTATCAGGAACCACGGGCTCTGACGTGCAACTTGCCAATACAGCCCAAACGGCTGCGGCCAGAAAGCCCATTGCCTTGGAGAATTTCATGGCAGAATAACTGAATGTAAAACTATTTCACCGGG
Source organism: Chitinophagales bacterium (assembly GCA_025057275.1). Lineage (GTDB taxonomy): Bacteria > Bacteroidota > Bacteroidia > Chitinophagales > UBA10324 > JANWXQ01. Next base: position 60,201 of record JANWXQ010000105.1, on the reverse strand, counting down.
GCAAAAGTCTGATGCAGCCTGAACGGACAAGCCCCGATCCGTATCCGATCAGTGCATTTTTTCAGGAAGGAGCAGAAAGATGCTCCTGTTCGGTGAGTTCTTTCAGGCGGCGAAGCCCTTTCTCATAGTCCTGACCTATGAGTTTTTCCATATCCATGAAAATGTAAACGATGTTAAACGGCCTTGGGGTTACGGAGCTGAAGCCCCAGGTTACCTGGGTGCCGCCTCCGGAATCGTCCACCTGAATGTAGCTGTCTGCTTCTGAGCGAAAGGGTTTAAGGAATTCTATTTTCAAATCGATGCGATGCAGAGGCTCTACGGCAGAAATGGTCTGTTTGCCGGATCCGGCATCCTGATTTCCTTCCCAGTGCATAACGGCGCCCACCGTGCCATCGGTTCCTTCAATGGTTTTTTTCATGTTGGGGTCCAGTTCATTCCATGGGGACCAGCGGTCCATTTGCTGCAGGGTGCTGACCTGTTGCCAGACCTGCTGCAGGGGGGCCTGAATGTAGATGTCGCGCGTCAGCTCCATGCGGGTTGGAGCCACCGCAGAGAGGATGACGGCCACGAGGGCTAATACCAACACTGCGGCAAGCAGAAAGCGCAGGAAACTCATGTGCGGAGCTTTGATTCCGAAATATAGGCTTTTCTGCTCAACGGCTTGTCATCTGGCGGAAGGCGTTTCGTTAGCTTTGCGGCCCTGATGTGGCAACTAATTGCCAGCTTACTCATCCGTTACCGCCTGTGGTTTCTGACTGCACTACTGGCCGTTACGGCATTTCTGTTTTATCATGCCCGTCAGGTGCAGATGACGTACAGCAATCCGCAGATCATTCCGACCAGCAATCCCAGGTACGCCGACTATGTAGCCTTCAAGAAACAATTTGGCGAAGATGGCAATGTGCTGGTGCTGGGCATTCTTAGCGACAGCCTGTTCACCCCATCGGTGTTTTATGCCTGGCAGCAACTGGCCGATCAGATCAGCCGGATCAGCGGTGTAGAACAAGTGCTTTCCATTAACCGGGCTTATGGATTACGGCGCGACACGGCGTTGAAGCGGTTGGTGCCTTTTGCCTTGTTCCCTGATTATCGCATGAGCCGACGTCTTCTGGACTCGCTGCGCCGGCAGTTTGAACAGTTGCCGTTTTACCAGGGGTTGTTGTACAATCCGCAGACCGGTGCCACGCTTATGGCCGTGCGCATTCAAAGTCAGCGGCTCAATAGCAGGGCGCGCGAAGCTACCGTGCAGCGTATTACCGATTACGGCGCTTTGTTCACCGATCAGACAGGCATCCGGGTGCACTATAGTGGCATGCCGCTCATCCGCACGGTGATGACTACCCGCATTGCCGATGAAATGAAGTTGTTTCTGTTGCTGGCGGCCGGAGCCACCCTGCTCGTGTTGCTGCTGGTGTTGCGTTCCGGCTATGCCGTGGTGGTGTCGCTGCTCGTGGTAGCCATTGCTGTAATATGGACGCTGGGCACCATTCACTGGCTGGGCTATGAAGTAACCATCCTTACCGGCCTGATTCCTCCCCTGGTGGTCGTAATTTCCATAACCAATTGTATATATCTGTTAAATAAATATCATCTGGAATACGTCAAACATGGCAATCAGGTAAAGGCCTTGGCGCGGATGGTGGAAAAAATCGGCCTGGCCACATTGTTTACCAACCTGACGGCAGCCATCGGCTTCGGCGTGTTTTTCTTTACCCAAAGTCAGATCCTCAAGGAATTCGGCCTGGTAGCCGGCCTGAACATAGCCGCCATTTTCCTGATCAGCATCATTCTGATTCCGGGTTTTTACAGCTATGTGCCTGAGCCCAAACCCCGGCACATCAATTATCTGGACAATCGCTGGTTGCGCAAGCTGCTGCGCTGGCTGGAGCATCTGGTGTTTTACCGACGTCGGTGGATTTTCATCGGCACGGCAGCAATGGTTGGCCTGGCACTGATCGGCATCCTGCGTTTGAAAACCACCGGCTTTATCGTTGACGACATTCCCCATGACGATCAGGTGTACACCGACTTGAAGTTTTTCGAACAGCATTTTCATGGGGTTATGCCATTTGAAGTGCTGGTGGATACCCGCAAAAAAGGCGGGGTGTTGCAGGGCTCTCGGCTGAAAAAAATTGATCAGTTTCAGGACAGCCTTTCGCATTTTGACGAATTCTCCCGCCCCTTGTCGGTTGTAGAGGGCATAAAGTTTGCCCGGCAGGCTTACTTCCAGGGAGGCCCCGAGGACTACCGGCTGCCCAATGAACTGGAGCGCCCCTTCCTTTTGTCTTATTTAGGAGGTGCCAAAGACAGCAGCCGGTTGCTGGCAACGTTTGTGGACAGCAGCCGTCAGGTGGCCCGCATCTCGTTGGCGGTAGCCGATGTGGGCACGCTGAAAATGGATACCCTGCTTCAGCGCATTGCTCCGATCGTTGCTGCCATTTTTGATACATCAGCCTACCGGATCACATTTACCGGAGCCAGCGTTGTTTTTCTGGAGGGCAGTCGCTACATCATTGACGGACTTACCGACAGCCTGTTGCTGGCCTTTTTGCTCATCGCCCTGTGCATGGGCTATCTGTTTCGCAGCTGGCGCATGATTGTTTTTTCCCTGATTCCTAATTTGATTCCTCTGGTGATTACGGCAGGACTGATGGGCTTTTTCGGCATTCCGTTAAAGCCCTCTACGGTGCTGATCTTCTCCATCGCTTTCGGTATTGCCATCGACAATGCCATTCGTTTTCTGGCCAAGTACCAGCAGGAACTGCATCGGCACCATTGGGATATCGGGCAAACCGTATCGGTGGCCTTGTACGAAGCAGGCATCAGCATCATCTACACTTCACTGATCCTGTTTTTCGGATTCATCATCTTTACCTTATCGCACTTTGGCGGTACATTTTATCTGGGCCTGCTGACGTCCATCACGCTGGTGGTGGCCATGGTGAACAATCTGCTGTTGCTGCCTTCGCTGCTGCTGGCCATGCGGCACTGGGTGGATCGCCGCCGCCTGCCGCAGGTTACCCCTGCTGATCATTTGGATGTTACCGGTCCGGAAGATCATGTGCCTGAGCCGCATCTGGCGGAAGAACGCAACTAGCATCAGAACGTTTTTGCGCTTTATTATGCCCATCTATCCGGAATACCGAACCCTGAACCTGCCGCAGATTGACCAGGAAATCGGCGCATTCTGGCAGCAGCACCGGGTTTTTGAAAAAAGCATCGAGCAGAACAAAAACGGACCCCGCTTTGTGTTTTATGAGGGCCCGCCTTCAGCCAACGGCCTGCCCGGTATTCACCATGTTATTTCCCGAACGATTAAAGATTTGTTCTGCCGCTACCAAACCATGCGTGGCAATTGCGTGGAGCGGAAAAGCGGCTGGGATACCCACGGCCTGCCGGTGGAGCTGAGCGTGGAAAAGCTGCTGGGCATTCGCAAGGATGACATCGGCAACACCATTTCCGTAGCACAATTCAATGAAGCCTGCCGGCGGGAGGTGATGAAGTACAAAGAAGTATGGGATGATCTGACCCGCCGCATGGGATATTGGGTAGATTTGGAGCATCCCTATATCACATTCGATAATGCTTACATAGAAACGCTGTGGTGGCTCCTGCGCCAGTTGTATGATAAAGGGTATTTATATGAAGATTATTCTGTTCAACCGTATTCACCAGCTGCCGGCAGTGGCCTCAGCTCGCACGAACTCAATCAGCCCGGAACCTATAAACCCATCAAAGATGTCAGCCTGGTGGCCCAATTCCTGGTGAAACGCAACGAACGCAGCCAGTGGCTCCAGGCGCTCACCGCTCAGGATGTTTACCTGCTGGCCTGGACAACCACCCCGTGGACCCTGCCATCCAATTGTGCGCTGACCGTAGGTGCCGGCATTCGCTATGCACTGGTTGAAACCCTGAATCCCTTTACGGCACGGCCACAGGCTGTGGTGCTGGCTGCCGAACTCATTTCGCGCTATTTCAATCCCGGGCAACAGAACGCCCCTCTGGACAACTACCAGCCCGGCGATAAAGAGGTTCCGTACCGCATCGTCGCTGAAGTGGAAGGCAGCCGGCTGGCAGGGATGCAGTACGAGCAGTTGATGCCTTACGTGCAGCCTCAGGGGAAAGCCTTTGAAGTGATTACCGGTGACTTTGTCACCACCGATGAAGGCACCGGTATTGTGCACACGGCCTCGCTGTTTGGTGCCGACGACTTCCGCATCTGTAAGGCCAACGGTATTGCTTCCATCACGGTGGCCGATGCCACGGGCCGACAGGTGCCTTTGGTGGATCTGCAGGGTCGTTTCGTCGAGCAGGTAACCGATTTTGCCGGCGAGTACGTCAAAGAACAGTACTACAGTGAGGAAGAAAAAGCCGCTTTATGCCGCAGGTATGGTTGGAAAAAATTTCTATCTGTTGACGAACGGATTGCCCTGAAGCTCCGGCAGGAAAACAAAGCGTTTCGCATCGAAAAGTACGAGCACAATTACCCGCATTGCTGGCGTACCGATAAACCGGTGCTTTATTATCCGCTGCAATCCTGGTTCATTCGCGTAACGGCCTGCCGCGATCGGTTGGTGGAGCTCAACCGGCAGATCAACTGGAAACCGCCGGCTACCGGCGAAGGCCGGTTTGCCAACTGGCTGGAAAACGTGCAGGACTGGAACTTGAGCCGCTCACGTTTCTGGGGCACGCCGCTGCCCATCTGGCGAACGGCGGACGGCAAACAAGAACGCTGCATCGGTTCGGTGGCCCAGCTCATGCAGGAATCAGCAAAAGCCGTGGCGGCCGGACTGGCTACCCCTTACCAGCAGGAATTGCACCGTAAAGGCCTGCAACCCGAACTGCATAAGCCTTATGTAGATGAAATCGTTTTGATGGCCGATGACGGTCAGCCCATGTATCGGGTTGCTGACGTGGTGGATGTATGGTTCGACAGTGGGGCTATGCCCTATGCCCAGTGGCATTATCCTTTTGAGCATAAAGAGAAAATTGATCAAAGGCTGGATTTTCCGGCCCACTTCATTGCAGAAGGTGTTGATCAGACGCGAGGCTGGTTTTATACGCTGCATGTGTTGGCCGTCATGCTTTTTGATTCGGTAGCCTTCCGCAACGTGCTTGCCAATGGTTTGGTGCTGGATAAACACGGCAACAAGATGAGCAAGCGGCTGGGCAATGTAGTGGATCCCTTTGCAGTCATCAGCGCTTATGGTGCCGATGCCACCCGCTGGTATCTGATGAGCAATGCCCAGCCCTGGGATAACCTGCGATTTGATCTCCACGGAGTTGATGAGGTGCGCAAAAATCTTTTTGGCACCTTGTTCAACACGTATGCCTTTTTTGCCCTTTATGCCAACATTGATGGCTATGTGCCCGGAATCGCCAAGGCCCCACCCCTAGCGCAGCGTGCCGAACTGGACCGCTGGATCCTGTCGCGGCTGCAGACGTTGGTGCAGCGGGTTACCCGTTGCTTGGACGATTATGACCCCACGCCGGCAGCCCGGATGGTGGAAGAGTTTGTGGACCGGCACCTGAGCAACTGGTACGTCCGCTTATCGCGTCGTCGGTTTTGGAAAGGAAATCTGACCCTGCCGGATGGCAGCATCAATCAGGATAAGCTGGCAGCTTTTGAAACCCTGCATCAATGCCTCCGCACGCTGGCGCAACTCATGAGCCCGATAGCGCCGTTTTTCAGCGACTGGCTCTTCCGTAATCTCGCAGCCGCTTCAAGGGAGAGCGGCGACGTTCCCTCATCGGTTCACCTGGCCGCCTGGCCGGCTTACGATGCCTCTGTTCAGGATTCCAGGTTGGAGGAGCGCATGGAATTGGCTCAGGACATTTGTTCACTGGCTCTTTCCATTAGGAAAAAGGTCAACATTAAAGTGCGCCAGCCGTTGCGAAAGGTTTTGCTGCCCGTAAGCGACGATAGCCAAAAACAACAGGTTGAGCGGGTGAAACAGTTAATCCTTTCAGAAATCAACGTCAAGGAGTTGGAATTCATCGACTACGATTCTCCCCTGTTACGCAAGCGCGTGAAGCCCAACTTCAAATTGCTGGGAAAGAAACTGGGACGACACATGAAAGCATTTCAGCAGTTTGCTGAACAGTTGACAACGGAACAAATAAGGAAAATTGAACAAGACGGTTTTGTCGTTTTTGAAAACGAAGGCATGAAGTGGCACATTGGAACGGAAGAGCTGGAAGTTTTGTCTGAACAGGTAGCCGGTTGGCAGGTGGCCGGTAATGGCCGCCTGACGGTGGCATTGGACACGACCATTACCCCCGAACTGGAGCAGGAAGGGCAGGCCCGCGAGCTGGTCAACCAGATACAAAAACTTCGTAAGGAACTGAATTTCAATGTAACAGACCGTATTGCCGTGGTATTGCAGGACATGCCTGAGCTGCAGCCCGTATTATTTAATCATAAAGAATATATTTGCGCGGAAATTTTGGCCGATAACCTCACTGTTTCACCTACATTGGAAGAAGCCCACCAGATTCAGGTAAACGATTTAGCGGTCAGAATTAAGGTTTTAAAAAGCAAATAGTTTATGGCAAAATCCAAAAAAGCAGCCGCCAAGGCCGCAAAAAAACCGGTTTCAACCAAGTCTAAAGGTGCAAAAAGCGTAAAAAAGACCGTTTCTGAGAAAAAAATCAAGGTAAAGCCAACGGCCAATAGCAAACCTGCTTCGGCAGGCAAGGTCAAAGCGGTTGCCAAGCAATCCAAAGCATCTAAGGCTAAGCCGGCCGCAAGGCCTTCCGCCAAGGCGCATGTTACAGGAAAGGCTGCGCTGAAGAAAGCCCCATCCCGCGCTGCTGCAGCTCCGGTTAAGCCTGCCGTTGCCACACCACCGACTTCCGAGAAGCCTGCAGGCCGGCCGCGTCGCCGAAAGATAATTCCCATAACCAGCATTGCTCCCAAGCCTATACCCCAGACTCCGGTGGCCAAGCTGGCTGAACTAAAAAGCAAACAGGCTGCGACCTTGAAGCGTCCGTTACCGCAACGCCCTGAAGTGATGCCGCAGGCGCAAACCACCAGCAGCGTCAAAGGCCGCACGCGCTATTCCGATAAAGAGTTGGCCGAATTCAAAAGCATAATTCTGGAAAAGCTGGAGCAGGCCAAAAACGACCTGAACTACCTGCAGGAACAAATAGGCCAAAAGGGTGACAGCGATTCTGGCATCAGTGAAACCACCTTTGCCTCCAGCGATGACGGCAGTACTTCCATGGAGCGGGAATATCTGGTGCAGATGGCCAGCCGCCTGCGTAAGTACATAGATCACCTGGATAAGGCTTTGGTGCGCATCGAAAACAAAACCTACGGTATTTGCCGCGTAACCGGCAAACTCATCGAAAAAGAACGCCTCATGGCCGTGCCCCATGCCACCCTGAGCATGGAAGGTAAACGGCTGGAAAGCCATGCACCACAACATCAGGAGGGCGGGTGAACCAAATGCGGCTCTCGCTGCTGGTGGTTTCGGTCGTTTTGCTGGCCGACCAGGCGGTTAAGTTCTGGGTCAAGCTTACTTTTCAGTATTCGGAAAGTCGCCGGATTGCCGACTGGTTTTATCTGTACTTTATTGAAAACGAAGGGATGGCCTTTGGCCTATCGCTGGGTGGCGAAGCCGGCAAACTGGTGCTCACGGTATTTCGTCTGATAGCTGTTGGCGTTCTGATATGGTATCTGAACCGCACCATTCGCCGAGGTGCACCTAAAGGCTTGGTGGTTAGTCTCAGTCTGATTCTGGCCGGTGCCCTGGGAAACATCGTGGACTCTGTTTTTTACGGCCGCATTTTTTCGGAAAGCACGCCCGACCAGGTTGCCGTGTTGTTTCCGGAAGGGGGCGGCTACGCGCCCTTGCTGCATGGCCGTGTGGTGGATTACCTCTATTTTCCGCTCTTTGAGGGGTTCCTGCCCCAATGGGTGCCGGTCTGGGGCGGTGATTATTTCATTTTTTTCCGCCCCATCTTCAACATTGCTGATGCGTCCATCACCACCGGCGTGCTTCTGATTCTGTTGTTTCAGCGAACCTTTTTTCCGCCGCAGCCTAAACAGAAGACTGCCGATGCTGAACAGCAGGTGAAGTCCTGATGGCAGCTTCTTGGCTTGGGGGCGAATCGCTATTTTGCGCAGCAAACGGGTATTGTGGAGTTGCGATACCGCAGGGTGCTACTCAAACTTTCCGGCGAATCGCTAATGGGCAATCAGCCCTACGGCATTGACCCCCAACAGTCTAACCGGTATGCCGAAGACGTCCGCCTGGCGGTAGATGCCGGGGTACAGGTGGCGATTGTTATTGGGGGCGGCAACATCTACCGGGGTATGGATGGTGAGGAGTCGGGTATTGAACGCGCCACCGGCGATTATATGGGCATGCTGGCCACCGTAATCAATGGCATGGCCCTGCAGAGTGTTCTGGAAAAACACCGGATGGATACCCGTCTGCAATCGGCCATAAAAATGGAACAGATCGCCGAGCCCTACATCCGACGCCGGGCCATCCGGCATCTGGAAAAGGGAAGGGTAGTCATCTTTGGAGCCGGCACCGGAAACCCTTTTTTCACCACGGATACGGCAGCGGCCCTGCGGGCGGTGGAAATTAATGCCGACGTGCTGCTCAAAGGCACCCGGGTGGATGGCGTCTATTCCGAAGATCCCGAAAAAAACCCCCAGGCCCAGCGCTACGAACGAATTACCTACGACGATTGTTATAACAAAAATCTTAATGTTATGGACATGACGGCTTTCACCCTTTGCCGCGAGCACCGCATGCCCATAATCGTTTTTGACATGAACCGGCCGGGCAATCTGCTTCGGGTGTTGCGCGGCGAGCCGGTGGGCACGCTGGTTAGTGCGTGATGAATCAGCACCTCTGACTCCTGCGGATTATTTTTGTTAGCGGCAAGAGCATTGGTAGAACATGAACATTCCACACATCCAGGAGCAGGCGCGCCAACACATGGAAAAAACCATTGCGCATCTGGAAAACGAACTGACCCATGTGCGGGCCGGCAAAATATCGCCCGCCGTATTGGAAGGCATCACAGTGGAATACTATGGATCCCGCTTGCCTATTGCTCAGGCCGCCAATGTAACCGTAGCCGATGTGCGCACGCTCATCATTCAGCCATGGGAAAAAAACATGCTTGCCGTTATTGAAAAAGCCATTCTTGCCGCCAACATCGGCATTACCCCGTTAAACGACGGAGCGGTAATCAAGCTGTTTCAGCCTCCGCTTACCGAAGAGCGGCGTCGCGAGCACGTCAAACGGGCGCATCATATCGCCGAAACCGCACGCATCAGCATCCGCAACATTCGCCGCGAAGCCATTGAGCAACTGAAAAAGCTGGAAAAGGAACACGTCAGCGAAGACGACATCAAGAAAGGCGAAAAAGACATTCAGGAACTGACCAATAAATACATTGCTCTGGTGGACAAGCACCTGCAGGCCAAGGAAAAAGAGATTATGACCGTTTAGCAGAAGCTGGTGCAAGCTCTTTTCATTGTGTTTGGTACTTATTTAATTTCGCCCCGCAAAGACGATCTTTTTTCATGAAAGCGGTTTCTTGGTCACCACTCGCCTTCGGGGCATGCCTGCTGCTGTTTACTGCCTGCAGCACGTTGAAAGTTTCCACCGACTACGACCACAGCGTTGATTTCTCTGCCTATAAATCCTTTGCGCTGACCCCCGAATCGGAGCAGATGAAATCAGTCCGCTGATTCAAAAAAGAATCATCAGTGCTGTGACGGCTGCTCTGGAAAGCAAAGGGCTGCGTCCCTCCAACGATCCGGACCTTTTGGTGGATCTGATCGTGCGCACCAAGGAGAAGCAGAGTGCCTCGGCCACCACCTACGACATGGGCGGTTATTATGGACGGCGCTATTGGTACGGGGGTTCGGTGCGCACCACCCAGGTGCATGTAGATAATTACACCGAAGGCACGTTGATCATTGATCTGGTTGATGCCAGGAAAAAGGAACTGATATGGGAGGGCCGGGGCACAGCGGAAGTAACCAGTTCTACAGTTTCCGAAGAGCGGGTTACCGATGCCGTTAACCGCATACTGAGTGAGTTCCCTCCCACCAAAAAGAAATAGGAAGCCAACTGATTCATCATCTATTTTCCTAATGCTTCATGTTTTGAGGGTGCGTTAGGAAAATCTCCTTTTCGGGCCGCGGCATTTCGGATTTTTTTTCATTACGGCTTTTGCTCAGGCTGCCTGAGGCTACCTAAATTTATGGGGAAGCCCGGTCATGCCGTTTTACATCAGAAAATCCATTCAGTTGGGGCCGCTGCGTTTCAATTTTTCCAAAAGCGGTATGGGGGTGTCTTTCGGAGTACGTGGCTTGCGCATCGGCACTGGTCCGCGAGGTCATTATGTTCACATGGGGGCTGGCGGGGTTTATTATCGCCAGTCCTTAGGCCGAAAGCGGAAAAAGAGAGCGAAGGCTGCTGACCCTCACCAGATTCAGCGCGACTTTGCACAAACGGCAACACCGCCTGTTGCATCGGTTTTGCCGGAAAAGGAATTGGAGCGCGTATATGAAACCGCTGCGTCCGGACTGTTGGTGGATTCCGATGCCCAGCAGTTGCTGGACTATATCAACCATCGCCGCCGGCGAATGGCCTGGTTTCCGGTGATGGGGTTGATCGGCCTGCTGTTAGTCGTTTTTTCTGCTGTGGCTGGCAAGTCTCTGGTGCATGCAGGAGTAACGGCCGTGTTGGCTTTTCTGCTGGGGGTGGTGGCCTGGCAATATGATCTCATGCGCCGGTTCACCGTCGTTTATTATGACCTCGATGAGCAACGAACCAACGGTTTTCGCCAGGTGGTCAGTGCCTTTGAAGCGTTGCGGCAAATGAAGCGTATATGGAATGTGCTTAAGGTTCGGGAGCGAAAGGAAGGAACCTACACCGTCAAGACCATTCAGCAGGGTCAGGTGGTCAAATTACGAACCGGACAGCCACCCTTCCTGCGCCTCAATCTGAACGTTCCCCTGCTGCCTGCCGGAAAGCAGCAATTGGCCCTTTTACCCGACCGTTTGCTGATCACCGACCGCAAGGCATCAGGGACGGTGTCCTATAATGACATCCGGATTACCTGCCGCGATGCCATATATGCTTTCACGCCGGATCAGGCGCCGTCCGATGCAGCGCGCATCCCCGAGGGCACATGGACTGCATCGTTGGGGCAAAATGTCTTTTGTGTTTGTGGTGAGCTGTTGTTTGAATCGGCCGGAGGACTTAACGAGCTGTTTGTCTTTTCGGATCGGATGCGTATGCGTCAGTTTGCAGAAACCATGAAAGTGTTTCTGGAGCCGGAATACGCCCGACAGATTCCACCGGTTGATGCTTAGGGCCTCGGTGTACCTTAGCGCAATGGCCGAATCCCGACGGGTTCTCGTATTTCCCTGCGGTACAGAGATAGGGCTGGAATTGCATCGGTCGCTGGCTTATTCTCGCCATTTCAGCATTTGGGGCGCCAGCAGCGTGGACGACCATGGCCGAATGGTTTATCGCAACTACATCGGTGGCCTTCCGTTTGTGGATGAACCCCAATTTCTGTCCGCACTAAAAGCCTGTATTCAAAAGCACCGGATCGACTACGTTTTTCCCGCTCATGATTCGGTTATCGTCCGACTGGCCGGGCGGGATGCGGAATTGGGGGCCGAAGTGGTAACCTCCGCTGCAGAAACCTGCCGCATTTGCCGCAGCAAGCGGTTGACATATGCTTTTTTCCGCAATCTGTTGCCTGTTCCTGAAGTATACGAATCGCCGGCAGAAGCACCATATCCCCTGTTTCTCAAGCCCGAAATCGGACAAGGTTCGCGGGGTGCTTTGCGGGTTGACAGCCGCCTGCAGGCTGAAGCCGCACTGGAGCGCGATCCCGGCCTGATGGTGATGGAGTTCGTTCCGGGAGAGGAATATACCATTGATTGCTTTACCGACCGGCACCGGCAGTTGTTGTTTGCCGGTGCCCGTCGGAGGCAACGCATCAGTTCAGGCATCAGCGTGCGCAGCGCGGTGGTTGCCGATGCTTCCCTGCATCAGATGGCCGCTGTGATCAACGAAAAGCTTTCCCTGCGCGGTGCCTGGTTCTTTCAGGTGCGAAGGCGGCAAAACGGTGAACCCGTTTTGTTGGAAATTGCTCCCCGCATAGCAGGAACCATGGGTTTGTATCGCGCGCTGGGCGTGAACTTCGCCCTGTTGTCGTTGTTTGATCGCATGAATCTCGATGTGCGTCTGCAGCCGCTGAACATTTCCGCCGGCGTGGAGCGGGCTTTGGTTTCCCGCTTCGATCTGCAACTGAATTACCAGGTGGTTTATGTTGATCTGGATGACTGTCTGCTGGACTCCGAAGGCGTGAACGTGGAGTTGATCCGGTTTCTGTATCAGGCCAGAAATAACGGCAAGCGCCTCGTGCTGCTGACCCGCCATCGCCGGGATGTGCTGCAGTCTTTACAGGCTGCGGCCATCAGCGAGCGGTTGTTTGATCAAATTGTTGTGGTGCCCGAACAGCACCACAAAAGCGATTACATCAAGGAACGGGAGGCCATATTTATTGACGACTCGTTCAGCGAGCGGCAACGTGTGCAGGCAGCCTGTGGCATAGCCACTTTTTCTCCGGATGCGGTTGAAGCGCTGTTGGACTGGCGACGATAGCTCAGTGCTGTGGCTTCAGGTGCTTGTTCAAAAAGGCGATGATCTCTTCAAAGTGGGCCAGCGTGATGCGCACGTCATGGTCAAAGCGTGGATCAACAATGAGCGTGGAAGAAACACCTGCCCGCTGCAGGATGCGGTGAAAATCGCGGCTGTTATCCACGGGTACGGTCAGGTCGCGTTCGCCATGCAGAATCAGAAAAGGCGGGTCGGCCGAATCCACATGAAATTCCGGAGCGGCTTCCTTAAGTTTTTGCCAACAGGTATCCTGGTCCAGTGAACAGCCCAGCAAGCGAGCCATGCGATGCTCTTTGCGCATGGGCAGCCGATGTTGGGTGATGTTTTCGTAACTGACCGATCCGAAACAATTCACTACGGCCTGCACGCAACTGGATAGCCCGGTGTTTCCCCCAACGGTTCCCTCCCATGGCTTATATCCGCAACTGACACCCACCTGACAGGCCAGCATGCCTCCCGCAGAAGTTCCCAGCAGGGCGATATGGTCTGCATCCAGCCCGTAGGCATCAGCCTGGGCCCGCAAAAAACGGATAGCGCCTTTCACATCCTGAATCTGGGCAGGGTAACGTACCGGAAGCAGGCGGTAATTCACTGAAGCTACAGCAAAGCCGCGCTGCGCATAGGCCGGAGCGTATTTCCAGGCAACTCCCTTATCACCTCCTACAAAGGCACCACCGTGAATCCAGACAACCACAGGAACCTTTTGATCTGTAACCGGCAGATAGAGATCCAGTTTCAATTCGTAGCTGTCAACCGTAGCGAATGGAATGTCGCGGATGATCCGGTAATCGTATTCGGTACGGCCCTGATGATCCGGATGCCCTGGCGAGAGGGCTGGTGGCAACTGCAACCCCCTTTCCGCTGACGACCCAACCAAAAACAGGAGCAGTAGGAGGAATGCCATGGTGCTTATCGTTCCCGCACATCAGCAAAGCCAATCAAGAATGAGGCCAATCCTGACTGGTCTGACTACCTTTAAGGTCATGAAAAATGCTTTATCGGGTTGCTTCATTTTCCTGATGGTGCTGAACGTTGTTCAAGGGCTTCAGGCGCAACAGCTTCCTCAATGGCTAACCGAAGAGGAAGCGCTTTTGCTGCCCACCTACCTGGAGCAACGGGGTTTGTTGCGGGGCAGCGGTCCTCCTCCGTGGATGCCCCGGGCCATGGCCGAGTGGGAAGAACTGGAAGGGCTGCTCATTACCTGGGCCGGCTTTCCTACCATCCTGACCCAGATTGTAGAACATGCGCAGAAAGAAACATTTGTTTATATCGTTACGCAGGATTCGCAACAGGTAAAAAACACGCTTGCCGGTGCTGCGGTGCCTCTGACGAATATCCGTTTTCTTCATGCGCCGTACAATTCCATTTGGTGCCGCGATTATGGCCCGTGGACCATATACCGGAACAACGTAGAAGAACGTGCGTTTGCCGACTGGATTTACAACCGACCCCGTCCCGAAGATGACGTGATTCCCCAGGCCCTGGCTGCCAAGCTGGGTATCGCCTGCTATGACGCTGTTGCTGCTCCTGACGACCTGGTGCACACCGGCGGAAATTTCATGGTTGATGGCCACGGCACCGGCTTTTCTTCAGAACTGATTTTGGATGAAAACGGACCGTTCAATGGTTGGAATGTGACGGTAAAAAACAAGGCGGCTATTGATACCATCATGAAAAAGTATTTGGGATTGAACCGGTACATCCTGATGGAAATATTGCCCTACGACGCCATTCACCATATTGATATGCACATGAAATTGCTCGATGAAGAAACCCTGTTGGTCGGGGAATTTCCCCCCGGCGTGTCTGACGGGCCGCAGTTGGAAGATAATCTGAAGTACGTATTAGACAATTTTCTAACCTGCTACGGCCGCCCCTACCGCGTTGTGCGCATTCCCATGGTACCCAGTACCTCGGGCTTATTTCCTCCCAATTCCTACTATCGAACCTATACCAATGCTGTGTTTGTCAACAAAACGCTTATAGTGCCGACTTACAGAGAAGAATACGATACCACAGCGCTGCGCATTCTGCGTGAGGCATTGCCCGGCTACAACGTGGTGGGCATTGATTGCGATAATTCCAATGCGCCGATCATAGCCGGTAACGGTGCCATTCACTGCATCACCAAGGAAATTGGCCACAGCGATCCGGTGTGGATTTCCCATGCACCGGTGTTGACTGCTGCTGCCGGTGAACCCATTCTTATCGAAGCCCGGCTGCAATCGCCCAGCGGAATAGAATATGCTTTGTTGAACTGGACCACAGATACCACCAAACCTTTTCTTTCCCTTCAGCTCCTGCCTATGGGCAATGATTCTTTTTATGCCTATCTGCCGCCATTGGCCGAAGGAACGGAAGTGTTTTACTTCCTCACCGGTCATTCCTACAGCGGCCGAATAGTAAACAAGCCGCTACCCGCACCCAAGGGGTACTGGAAGTTTACTGTAGGTCCGGCCACCGTGTCGGTGGCCGGCGAGGAAGGGCTTACCCTTTTTGTGGCCTACCCTAACCCCGCCCGAACCGTGCTGCGCATCGGATTGCAAAGTACCAGACCAGTGCAGGGCCGCCTGCTGTTCTATGATGCTTTGGGCCGAAAGGTGTGGGAGCGCAGTGAGCAGGCAGACCAGTCGCACAAAATCATTCCTGTGCCCCTCGATTGTCCGGCAGGAAGCTATCTGCTGGTGTGGGAAAGCGCCCAAAGCAGGCGTGCCCTGCAGGTCATGGTTCAATAAAGCAGCAGGGCAGGTTTTGCCTGCTTGCGTTTCAGCGCAACGGCGGGCAGGCTACCTTTGACATCATGAACAGCGACGCCTTACTGCTTCGGGCCATCCGGGGGGACTTTCTTTCTCTGGAAGAAGGCGCCTGGCTGTTTGCTCATACGCCTACTGCCGAGCTGATGGCAGCCGCCCATGAGCTGCGCATGCAGCTCAAGCCCGAACCGGTCGTCACCTGGATTATTGACCGCAACGTCAATACCACCAACATCTGCGTAGCCAACTGCAAGTTTTGCAACTTCTACCGCAAGCCCGGTGCGCCGGATGGATACATCACCACCCTGGAACAGTATGAACAAAAAATCGAAGAGTTGTTTCGCTATGGCGGAGATCAACTGCTTTTACAGGGCGGGCATCATCCGGAACTGGGCCTGCGTTTTTATACCGATCTGTTTCGGGAGCTGAAGCGGCGCTATCCCAATTTGAAATTGCATGCGCTGGGCCCTCCGGAAGTGGCCCACATCACACGACTGGAACAAAGCACCCACACAGAGGTACTGCGCGCGCTGATGGATGCCGGCTTGGATTCCCTGCCCGGCGCCGGTGCCGAAATCCTCAGCGACCGCGTCCGCCGGCTGATCAGCAAAGGAAAATGCAGCGGTCAGGAATGGCTGGACATCATGCGTGCCGCTCATCGTTTGGGGCTAACTACAACGGCCACCATGATGTTCGGCCATGTGGAAACCATTGAAGAACGTTTTGACCATCTGGTGCGTATCCGAACCGTGCAGGCCGAAAAGCCTGTGCACAGCAAGGGTTTTATTGCCTTCATTCCCTGGCCCTTTCAGGATGAAGGCACCCTGTTGCGCCGCCTGCGCAACGTGCGCAACAACGTAACGGCCGATGAATACCTCCGTATGGTGGCCCTGAGCCGTCTGATGCTTCCCAACATTGAGAACATTCAGGCATCCTGGCTTACGGTGGGCAAGGAAGTGGCGCAGCTTTGCCTGCATGGTGGCGCCAACGATTTTGGTTCCATAATGATTGAAGAGAATGTGGTGAGCGCTGCCGGTGCGCGCCATCGGTTTACGGCTTCCGGCATCCAACAGGCGATTCGGGAAGCCGGTTTTGAGCCGCGGCTGCGTGACCAACAATACAACTACCGCCCCATGCCGGCTATGATGGAAGATCAGGTGCTGGCATAACAATGGTTTTTCGTACCCTTCGTTAATTGAGCTGTTACCGAACCATCTCATCATGAATAAAGGCATCATGCTTCTCGTTGTTTGCGGATCGCTGATTTTCGGCATAGAAAGCGCCTGGGGGCAGCAACAGGTAACCGTGCGTCCGACGCTCAAGGCCGCAACCGTGTATCTGCAGCAGGCCGAACTTCAGTTTGAGGGTGTTGCATCCATTCCCAACGGCTCCAGTGAAGTGGTGTTTACCGATTTGCCCCGCAACGTAAACCCCTCCAGCGTACAGGTGTCAGCAGGCAGCGACATTACGTTGTTATCGGCTTCTTTTTCGCTGAACTTTTTGAAATCACCCGAAGACCATCCGGCGGTTCGCAAGCTGCGCGACTCTGTAGAACTGATGACGCAGCAGGTGCGGCAGTTGCAAGGTCAAAAGGAGGTGGTCAAGGGATTGATGGAATTGCTGCAATCCAACCGGGAAGTGGGCGGCGAAAACACCGGCGTGCAGTTGGAACAACTCAGCCGTGTTTACGACTACTACAATCAGCGCATGAGCGAACTCCATCGCCAGCGTCTGGATCTGGAAGAAAAGGAGAAAAAGGCGTCGGAACGTTTGCTTCGGCTGCAGCAGCAACTGGGCGAACTGAACCAAAGGCTGCAACAGCCCTCCGGTCAGGTGGTAGTGGCCGTGGCCAGTCCATCAACGCGATCGGTGCGGTTTACACTAATCCTGGTAGCCAACGATGCCGGCTGGACACCAGTGTATGACATGCGGGTCAAAGACGTGACTTCACCGGTGCAGGTTTCCTATAAAGCATCCGTTTACCAGAACACCGGCATTGACTGGAACGATGTGCGCCTGAAGCTTTCCACCGGCAATCCGGCTGCCGGCGCTGCCGGACCCACACTGTATCCGTGGTATCTGGATTTTTATCAACCCGTTTCGCTGCAGGAAGTGCAGATCGTGCAGGGAAAAAATCGGGCTGAAATCCAGTCGGCTCCAACCCTGATGGAAGATGCCTATTCCAAAACGGCGGCAGATTTTACCCAGGTGCGTCAGATGCAATTGGCCGTAGAGTTTGATATATCGCTGCCGTACACCATTTTATCCGGCAGCAAACCGCAACTGGTTTCGGTGCAGGACCATCAGTTGCCGGCCACCTACCGCTACTATTGCATTCCCAAATTGGACGATGACGTTTTCCTGAAAGCAGCCATCAGCGGCTGGGAAAACCTGAACTTCCTGCCCGGAATGGCCAACGTGTTTTTTGAAGGCGCATTTGTCGGGCAAACCCACATCAATCCTGCGGAAACCGGCGACACTCTCAGTGTATCACTGGGCCGCGACCGCAGCATCATAGTAAAACGCGAAACTGTAAAGGAATTTACCAGGACCACGACGTTTGGTGATCAGGTACGCAAATCCATGCGTTATCGCCTGTCGGCACGCAACAACCGTAAAGAAGCCATCACGCTGGAGCTGATCGATCAGATTCCCGTATCGCGGCAAAGTAAAATTGAAGTATCGCCGGACGAATCCGGTGGGGCGCAACTCAACAAGGAAACCGGCCAGCTCACCTGGTTGCTCGGCATCAGGCCTGCTGAAGAGCAGCAGGTACAGTTTGGCTTTACGGTTAAGTACCCGAAAGGAAAACCACCTGCAGGCTTATAGCCTTTGTAGCCAGAGGCATTGCTGATGCAGGCTGCTTCTGCCTTTTTATTTTTGATTGCATGATGAAGTTTTTTCTTGTGGGAGCTGTACTGCTGCTGGGCACCATAGGCAGGGCGCAGGTACTCAACGTGCTGGTGGACGGCAGCGGCAATCCCAATGAGCCGGCCATCTGGATCAATCCGAAAAACACGCAGCATCTGGTAGCCGGTGCTAATCTGAATAACGTCTATGTGTCGTTTGACGGTGGCCTTACCTGGCAGCAATCCACGCTCACATCCTCTTATGGCGTTTGGGGCGATCCTTGCCTGATAACTGACACGGCCGGACATTTTTATTTTTTTCATCTGAGCAATCCGCCCAACGGCAATTGGATTGACCGGATTGTTTGTCAAAAATCCACGGATGGCGGCCTTACCTGGACTAACGGTACCTACATGGGTCTTAACGGGGCCAGGGCACAGGATAAAGAATGGGCCGTGGTGGACCCGGCCACCAACGCCATTTACGTAACCTGGACCCAATTTGACGATTACGGCTCCAGTAACCCCAACGATAGCAGTGTGATTCTGTTTTCCCGATCCTTGGATGGAGGGTTGACGTGGAGTCCTGCAGTGCGCATCAACAAGGTTGCCGGCAACTGCATTGACAGCGATGATACGGCTGAGGGCGCGGTGCCGGCCGTAGGCCCCAACGGAGAAATCTATGTGGCCTGGTCGAACCGCGACACGATTTATTTTGATCGCTCCTTGGATGGAGGCATCACCTGGATGGAACATGACCTTGTCATCAGCGAACAACCCGGCGGCTGGGATTACAAGATTCCCGGCATATATCGCTGCAATGGCTTGCCCGTAACCAAATGCGACCTCAGCGGCGGCCCCTATCACGGCACTATTTACGTCAACTGGACCGACCAGCGCAACGGCATTCATGATACGGATGTTTTTCTGAGCAAGTCCACCGATGGCGGACTGACCTGGTCTGCACCGGTGCGTGTGAACGACGACACCACACAGCGCCATCAGTTTTTTAGTTGGATGGATATTGATCAGGTAACCGGACACATCTATATCGTTTTTTACGATCGTCGCGAGCACAGCAATCAAAACACGGACGTGTATTTGGCTGTTTCTACTGATGGTGGAGAAACATTCACCAATCAGAAAATAAGCAACAGCCCATTCAATCCCTCTGCATCGGTGTTCTTCGGCGACTACACCAACATTTCAGCACAAAACGGAACTGTGGCCGCCATATGGACGCGCATGGATGGATTGAGCACCAGCATCTGGGCTGCCGTGCTGAATTTGGCTACCGGGTTGCCGCAACAGGATCCGGGATTGCTTCGCTTTGGTCTGGATCCCGTCTTCCCCAATCCCACCCAAAGCAAAGCCATCCTGCCGGTCAGCCTTTCGGAGTTCGGGTATTATACTTTGTCAGTACATCACGTAACCGGTCAGCCGGCATGGACCGTATTCCGCAACCGGTTGATGGAAGCCGGCAGGCATCAGGTGGAAGTGGAACTGAAGAAGGCTGCTGCACCTCCGGGTTTGTACTATTGTGTTTTCGGAAATGAACGAAAATTTCTTATTCAGAAGTTAGAGTTTTTTGACTGACAGAACCCGTAAAACGGATTTCGGACTTTCGTTTACCGGAATGTGCGGAAGTGTTCGGCTTTGTTGCTTTTTTCTTACCGATCTTGTCAGCCGTAATGGCTGAACAAGCAGCGGAGTCCGGGCCTCTGCGCCTGTTGTGTCTGGGTGATTCTTACACCATAGGTGAAGGAGTTAAGGAACAGGAACGTTTCCCCGAACAGGCAACCGCTCTGCTTCGTCAGCGGGGCATACCCTGTGCCACACCTCAGATTGTTGCGGTTACCGGCTGGACCACTGATGAACTGAAACAGGCGCTGGCTCAGACGCCGCTGAAGCCTCCTTATGATGTGGTTACGCTGCTCATCGGCGTTAACAACCAGTACCGGGGAGGAACAGCAGAAGCCTATCGCGAAGCATTCAGGGAGTTGCTGCAGCAGGCCATTGGCTATGCCGGAGGTTATGCACGGCGTGTGGTGGTGCTTTCCATTCCCGACTGGGGGGTAACACCCTATGCTGCCGATCGAAACCGGCAACAGATTGCCCGGGAAATAGATGCCTTCAACGCCGTTAATGCGGAAGAAACGCTTCAGGCCGGTGCCCGCTATATCAACATAACGCCCTACACGCGCTTGTATGCCGACTGGCTGGCACCCGACGGCCTCCACCCCGATGGCCGGCAGTACCGCCTCTGGGCCAGCGACCTGGCTGATGCCATAGAGGGAATGTTGCAATAGATAACGCTTTTTATCTATGAAAACCGTTTTAGTTACCGGAGCTACCTCAGGATTTGGGCAGGCTATCGCACAACGCTTTGCAGCCGGTGGCTGCCGGCTCATAATCTGCGGACGACGAATGGAGCGACTCATCGCTTTACAGGCATCGATGCAACAACGGTGGAGTACGCCGGTTTTATCGTTGTGCTTTGATGTCCGCAACCGCGAAGCGACCGAACAGTCGCTGCAACAGGTGCCGCACTTTGCTCCTGCTTTGGATGTGCTGGTCAATAATGCCGGACTGGCTGCCGGGTTGGACCCGATAGACAGCGGCAGTGTGGACGATTGGGATCAGATGGTGGACACCAACTTGAAGGGGCTGCTCTACGTAACCCGCCAGCTCCTGCCCCTGCTCAAGCAATCATCAGCGCCTTATGTTTTTAACATCGGTTCAACGGCAGGAAAATATATTTATGAAAAAGGCAATGTGTATTGTGCCACCAAGGCGGCTGTGGCTGCCTTGTCGGAAGCCATGCGTATTGATTTGTTGCGGTACGGATTCCGGGTAACCAACCTGCAGCCGGGTCTTGCGGAAACGGAGTTTTCTCTGGTGCGCTTTAAGGGAGATAGCCAAAGGGCCCGGGCCGTTTACGAAGGTTTGCAACCACTGCGCGCCGAAGATATTGCCGAACTGGTGTGGTATTGCTTTAATCTGCCGCCGCACGTTTGCATCAACGAAATGACGGTTACGCCCACGGCACAGGCCAATCCGTTTTACATTCTGCGCAAAGGCACGTAGCGGGGCAGCAGTTTCCGTAACGCTTCGGCCAGGTACTCGTATTGGGCCATACTGTTGTAGCAATAGGCCGAAATCCGCAGGATGAGTTGAGGCGGATGGCCCCAGACCATTACCGGTACTTCAATGCGATATGCTTCCCACAACGCCTCCTGCAGCGGATGAATGTAACCAAAAGCATAAGGCGGCCGTTCAGCCGGTCCCAGCGGAAATGCGGTCATGCAGCCCAGGAGCTCAGTAGGTGCCGGCAGCGCGAGCTGCAGGCGATTCTGCAGGTGTTGCGCTGCTGCGCAGCACAAATCCCTGTTGTGTTTCATCAGGTCGGTCAGGTTGCCCATCAGGGTGGGCAGCCAGTTCAGGGCATCAGCGATGCACAGCCAGGGGGAAAAATCGGTGGTGCCGGGCCAAAAAAAAGCCGACGACCAGCGTTGCGGTTCGGGAACAGGGGCGTCGTAGCGGTGACTGGTAACCAGCGGCCGGATGGCTGCCTGACGATCGGGACGCACGTATAGAAAAGCGGAGCCTTTGGGGGTGCACAACCATTTATGCGTATTGCCGGCATAATATGCGGCTCCGATGGAGCGCAGATCTAACGGCAGATGCCCCGGCACATGGGCGCCATCAACAAAACAATCCACGCCGGCGTCCTGAAGCAGGGCCACCATCTGTTGTACAGGAAATATCAAACCCGTGGGTGAAGTGATGTGATCCAGGACGGCAAACCGGGTTCGCGGGCTTATCGCCTGGCTTATTGCCTCCATGACCTGATCGGGCGAAGAGACAGGAAAGGGTACATCGGCTATGACCAGACGGGCGCCCGTGCGTTGGGCCGCTACCTGAAGTGCATGAAGGCAGGCGCCATACACGTGCGTGGTGGTGAGCAGTTCATCGCCGGGGTGAAACGAAAGCGAGTGCAATACGGTATTGAGGGCATACGTGGCATTGGGCACAAAAACCAGATCGGCGGCATGGGTGCCGATGAAAGAAGCCAGTTGTTCTTTGGTCTGCCACAGCAGGGGCTCTAACCGGCGCACAAGGTATCGGACCGGTTCTTGTTCCATAGCGCGCCGGTGTTCCTCCTGGCGCTGCAGGATGGGCAGGGGACAGGCGCCAAAGGATCCGTGGTTCAGAAAAACCACATCGGCATCCAAAAGCCAGTAGCGGGAATATGGCGAGGCAGGAGGCAGCATGGCAGCGAAAGATACCGGTCGGCAGAAGTTCTGCCAACGTCTGCCCATTTCTTTATACATTCACTTTAGAAAAAATTTGATAATGCTGTCGCGGAGAACATTTCTGAGAAGCAGCAGTGCGGCTGTGGCCGCCCTGGGATTACCCGCGTTCAATGGTAGAATCACGCCGGAACATATAGCCCGGGCCAGCCGCCTGCGCCGCAACCTGACACCCGACGAACTGGCTCAGGATGAATCGTACTGGGCTATGATCCGACAAGCGTTTACCGTGTCTCCCACGATCATCAACCTGAATAACGGAGGCGTAAGTCCCCAGCCCAAGCATGTGCAGGAGATGCAGTACAAATACATTCAATGGAGCAATGAAGCGCCGACTTATTATATGTGGCGGACTCTGGATATGGGGCGTGAGCCCCTGCGGCAACGGCTGGCGCAACTGGCGGGTTGCTCACCGGAAGAGCTGGCCATCTGCCGCAATGCCACCGAAGCCCTGGACATCTGCATCAACGGCATAGATCTGAAAGCCGGCGATGAGGTGGTACTAAGCCGTCAGGATTACCCCAACATGATCAACATGTGGAAGCAACGCGAGCTGCGGGAAGGCATCCGGCTGATTTGGGTCAATCTGGAATTGCCCTCAGAAGATGAGGGCTATCTGGTACGCAGCTATGCCGATGCCGTCAGCGACCGGACCCGCGTGGTGCATGTGACTCACCTGATCAACTGGAACGGTCAGATTTTGCCGGTACGCGCCATTGCTGATGCCGTGCGCGCAAAAAATCCGAAGGTGCAGGTCATCTGCGATTCGGCTCATGCATTTGCCCAAATTCAGTTTCGCATTCCCGATCTGGGCTGCGACTACTGGGGCACCAGCCTGCACAAGTGGCTGTGTGCGCCTTTTGGCACCGGCCTGCTTTGGGTAAAAAGAGAACGCATTGCTTCCTTGTGGCCCCTGATGGCCAATCCCGAACCGCGCAGCGACGACATCCGCAAATTTGAAGCACAGGGAACACGCTCGTTTCCGGCCGAGCAGGCCATTGGCTATGCACTGGATTTTCATCAGGCCATCGGTAGCGAACGCAAAGAAGCGCGGCTGCGTTATCTGAAAGATTACTGGTGCCGAAAAGCCAAAGACCTAGCGGGCGTACGCCTGCATACGTCGCTGCAACCAAAATATGCATGTGCCCTGGCCGGTGTGTCGATTGCAGGCATCAAGCCGGCGGAATTGGATGCATTTTTATTTAATAAGTACAAGATTCATGCAGTAGCCATTGACTGGGAGAATATTCACTGTGTGCGCATTACTCCTCATGTCTATACCCAGCTATCCGAGCTGGACAAGCTGATTTTGGCGCTGCGGGATGCGGCGCAGAACGGCGTAGGAACGGAAAAGTAAGCAGGTCAGCGAAGGCTGGCTACCAGCGATGCAAAGGCCTGGGGGTCGCTGTAGGCCATGTCGGCCAGTACCTTCCGATTGAGCGACAGGTTAGACTTGGCCAGTTTGTCCATGAACTGGGAGTAACTGAGGCCATGCTGACGGGCAGCGGCGTTGATGCGGGCGATCCACAGGTAGCGGTAATCGCGCTTTTTCTGTTTGCGGCCCACATAGGCATATTGCATTCCTTTTTCCACCGCATTCTTGGCAACGGTGTAAACGTTCTTTCGCTTGCTGAAGTAGCCTTTGGCCTGACGGATAATTTTCTTACGGCGGCGACGGCTGGCGACATTGTTTACGGAACGGGGCATAAGGCTGTGATTTACGGTTAGCGGCAGGAGCTATGCCAGAAGCATTTTGCGGACACGACTGCGGTCGCCTCCGGTCACGAAGGCATCGCGGCCCAGTCGCTTCTTGCGGTCATGGTCTTTCTTGGTCAGGATGTGGCGCTTGAACGCTTTTTTGCGACGGACTTTTCCGCTTGCCGTGAGGCTGAAGCGTTTTTTAGCGCTGGAGTTGGTTTTCATTTTGGGCATAGGTGCCGCGATTAAAGAGCGGCAAAGATAGGGGGAGGCGGTCAAACCCCCAAGCCAGGAAAGCGGCTTATTTCTTGGGCTTTGGGGTGAGGACCACCCACATGCGGTTGCCTTCCATGCGCAGGTCGCCTTCGGAGCGGCCATAATCCTTTAACCGGTCCATAAACTGAAGTAAGAGCAGCTCACCTCGGTCTTTGAAAGCGATCATGCGCCCGCGGAAATGCACGTAAGCTTTCACTTTAGCGCCTTCCTGAAGAAACTTTTGCGCATGGCGGCTTTTGAACTCAAAGTCGTGGTCATCGGTGTTGGGGGTAAAGCGAATTTCCTTGGTTACCTGTTTGACCTGGCGGGCTTTGATTTCTTTTTCCTTTTTCTTTTTGTCATATAAAAACTTATTGTAATCCACCAGACGGCAGACCGGCGGGTTTGCGGTAGGAGCGATCTCCACCAGATCCACGCCCAGTTCTTCGGCCAGACGACGGGCTTCGCGAATGCTGTAAATGGAGTTGACCACATTGTCGCCTACTAGGCGCACCTGAGGGGCGGTGATCATGTGGTTGATGCGGTGTTCGGGTTCCTTACGTGGAGGACGTCGGAGAGAAAAGCTCAAGGCAAAAAAGGTTTGGTTATCAAAAAGCTTGAACGGTGTTCGTGCGAGTATGCAAGCACTTAGTGTACATATGGGGAAAGCACAACAATTTTGGTAAGGGTCACGGGTGCTGCAGGCAGGTACACCCGGGCCAGATAGATGCCGCTGTGAGGCAAGTGAATGCGGCATGGGGCGGTAAGCAGTTCGCGGATGATGCAGTTACCGGAAAGGTCGTAGACTTCGATACGGGAGTCCGGGGAATACATCGGAGCCTCTACAGTTATCCAGCCGTTGGAAGGATTAGGGAAAATCTGCGCATGGGTAGCTTTATCGGAATAGCCTACGGTGCTATCGGCCACGGCAAGGGTAAACCAGCTTTCATGGCCTTCATACTGATCGTTGCTGCCGTCGGCCAGGTGGTCGTAAGCGGTTACGGCAATATCGCTTAGGGCATTGACCCCCGAAAGTTCCACGTATGTAACCTTGCCGGCCATAATTTTTTGAGAAAACGAATAACCGGTAAAGTTGTCGTAGTAAACGATGTAGCCATTGAGGTCGGCATCGGTGTTGGGATCCCAGGCCACGTAGGTTTTTCCATTGGACCAGTTAATGCCTTTGCGCACGTTGAGGGGCGGAATTATGGGGGCCAAGGTGTCAGGAGTAGAAGCAAAGGGGATAAACTGAACCTTGCAAAGCGACGGATTGTCGTCGTGGTCGGTGATGCGTGCAGCAACGAAGGCGCTGTCGGCGCTTCCCCAGAAGTTCAGCGGTGCCGAGGCTGTGTCGGAACCGGAAGCAGCCAACAGTTCGGTTTCGGTTCCGGGAAGCAGGGTGGGGTTGGCCAGCAGGTTGTTGGCATACAAGGTGGGCTTGCAGGTAAGCAGCTCAAAGGTTTGCATGCCGGCCTGGTTGCGGCAGATGGTGTTGTTGTAGATCAGAGCGCCTTTCACTTCCATGCTGAGCAGTACATTATCCACCACGGTATTGTTATAGAATAAACAGGAATCCTTAAAAATGAGTGAAGGATAAAAATCTATAAATCCGTTACCTATAAGAAGGTTATTAAAAACTTTAACATTTTTTTCCACGCTGAGCATGCCGCTGGGTGCAGCAATGGCGTTTTGGTAGAACAGGTTATTGGCAATGGCGGAGTTTTGCCCAACTTTGACCAGAGGTCCGCTTAACAGATCGGAGGTATTGAACAAAAACTTGTTATTGGTGACTTGAGAACCATTGGATGCAGCAATACCGCATGCGCTGTGCTCTATGATGCAATACAGCACACCCAAACTGTGGTATGCCGAAAGGGTGAATGCAGTCTGGCCGGTAGGATCAATGACAAGATTGGGCAGGCCTGCATAACGAAACCGGCAATACTTGACCAGGCAGCCCTGTTGGTTGTTGAAGTTGAACGGAGTCGCCGTGCTGGAGAAATAGATGCCGGACCACCAGAAATCATCCGGGTCGGCGATGGTGTCGGGGGTAAACTGAATGTATTTATCGCTGGTGCCGATAGCGCGCAACAATCCTTTAACCATCAGGGAGCGCCCTTTTTTGAATCGCACTTCCACACCGGCTTCAATGGTCAGGCTGACGCCTTCGCTTACGGTTACATCGTCCTGAACAATGTAGGGACTTCCCGTAAGCGTCCATGTGGTGTTCGACGAAAGAGTGCCGCCCACTACGGTTTGGGTGTGCGCTGCAACGGCGCAGCAAAGCAAACAGAGGCAAAGGAAAATGGAACGGGCGTATAAATGCATCCGCTAACGCGATGGTCTAAAAATAATTTGGCTCATCCTCCAACATGCGGTAGAGCAAAAGTAAGGATTTGCATCAAACGGCACCTTGGGTTAACCCAGCACTTCGGCGATTTCCTCACGCAGGCGTCGGGTTAGCTGTTCTATGGAAAACGGGCCCAGGTCGCCCTGACCATGACGTCGCACGGACACGGTGCCTTCCGATGTTTCCTTATCGCCAACAACAAGCATGTACGGGATTTTGGCGGTTTCAGCCGTACGGATCCGTTTGCCGATTTTTTCGTCGCTGCCCATCAGGCGGGCGCGCAAGCGTTCCTGCCGGAGGCGACCCATCAGGTTGTTTGCATAATCCAGATGGCGGTCGGCAATGGGAAGGACGGCCACCTGCACGGGTGCCAGCCATAGGGGAAAGCTGCCGGCATAGTGTTCAATGAGAAAACCGATGAAGCGTTCGTGGGTACCCAACGGAGCGCGGTGAATGACGATAGGCGTCTGCGGTTCATTATTCCGGTTGGTGTAAGTAAGACCGAAACGCAGCGGTTGGCCAAAGTCCACCTGATTGGTGGCCAAAGTGAATTCGCGGCCAATGACGCTCCAGATCTGAACATCCACTTTGGGGCCGTAGAAGGCTGCTTCGTCGGGGACTTCCACATACGGAATGTTACTGTCCTGCAGGACCCGGCGTACCATGCCTTCGGTCTTTGCCCATAATTCCGGAAGATCCAGGTATTTCTGACCGCGCTTGGCCGGGTCATGGGTGGAGAATCGCATGACATATTTTTCTATTCCAAAAATTTTGAAATACCGCAGGTACATGTCGTTGACGGCGCGGAATTCATCGGCAAACTGCTCTTCGGTGCAGTAGATATGGGCGTCGTTCATGTTCATGCAGCGCACGCGCATCAGACCGAACAGCTCTCCGCTTTGTTCGTAGCGATAAACGGTGCCGTATTCGGCAATGCGCAGGGGCAGGTCGCGGTAGCTGCGCGGTTCGGCAGCATAGATTTTGTGGTGGTGGGGGCAGTTCATGGCCTTCAGGTAGTAGCGTCCGCCTTCCAGTTCCATGGGGGGGAACATGCTGTCCTGGTAATAAGGCAGATGACCGCTGGTCAGGTACATGCTTTCCTTGGCAATGTGCGGGGTACGCACGCGCACGTATCCGGCCTGTTCCTCGGTTTGTTTGGCCAGCAACTCCAGTTGCTCAATGAGGACCCCTCCGTTGGGCAGCCACAGCGGCAATCCGGGGCCTACGTCATCGTCGAAGGTGAAAATGCCCAGTTCCCTGCCCAGCTTACGATGATCGCGCTGACGGGCCAGCTCCAGCATTTGCAGATATTCGTCCAGCTCTTTTTGTTTCGGGAAGGTGATGCCGTAAATGCGGGTAAGCTGTTTGTTTTTTTCGTCGCCTTTCCAATAGGCGCCGGCAATGTTGGTCAGCTTAATGGCTTTGATCAGTCCGGTTGAGGGAATGTGGGGTCCGCGGCACAGGTCAATGAAGTTTCCCTGCTGATAAAAGGATATTTCGCCGTCGTTCAGTTCGCGGATGGTTTCCACTTTGTAGGGGTCGCCCTTTTTTTCAAAAAAGTCAAGGGCTTCGGCTTTGGCAATGTCGCGGCGGATGTACCGGTTATCCTGAGCGGCCAGTTCGGCCATTTTTTTTTCAATGGCTTCCAGGTCGGCTTCGGAAATGCGCCGATCGCCAGGGTCCACATCGTAGTAAAAGCCATGGTCGATGGGAGGGCCATAGCCGAACTTGATGCCGGGGTAAAGGGCTTCCAGCGCTTCGGCCATCAGATGGGCGGAGGAATGCCAGAAGGCGGCTTTTCCTTCCGGATCATCCCAGGTGAGCAGATGCAAGGTAACGTCGTTGTAGAGGGGAGTAAAGGCATCGCGCACAACGCCATCGATTCTGGCCACAAGCACCTTTTTGGCCAAAGAAGCACTTAGGGCAGCGGCAATTTCCAGCGGCGTTATTCCTGCAGGAAACGACCGTTGAGAGCCATCGGGAAGGGTAACCTGAATCTGCTCCTTCATCGTGGACAAAGTTAGCTTGCCGATAGGCTAAGGGAGCTGCAGTTGTTGCGCCAGTTGCTGATACATCGGGTTCTGCGGCATCAGTTCCAGCAGCTTAAGCGCATAAGGGAGGGCTTCTTTATTTCGTTTTTGCTTGTAATAAAACAGGGTGAGCACATAGTTCAGGTCCATATCATCAGGAGCCAGAGAAAGCCCTTTGAGGTACATGCGTTCAGCCTGTTGGAGCCGGTTCAGTTGCTCCAGCAGAAGACCATAGTTGTAAAAGACGCGCGGGTTGGAAGAAACCCGAGCGGCCCGCTCAAAGTAATCGGCAGCCTGTTCCAAATCCTTTAACTCCACATAAAGCAAGGCCAGGTAATAATTGACGCGGTCGTTGGAAGGATCTATGGCCTGGCTGATCTGCAACTGGCGGAGGGCATCGCGGTTGCGCTGCAGGATGTTGTAAACGGTTACAAGGCTGAGTCGGGCAGGAAGCAGCAGGCTGTCCATTCTGAGGGCGGCCAGATAGTGTTGTTCGGCTTCGGCATAGCGATGCTGGCGGGCCATAAAGTCGCCCAGCATCTGTCGGCCGGTGGGGAAAGGTGTTTGCAGCAGGATAAGGGCTTCCAGTTCCTGCCGCGCAAGGCGGTAAGTAGCCTGCAGGGCAACAGGAAGGCTGTCAGCATGTTCCAGCAGCAGGTCAGCAGCGGCTACGCGAACGGCGCGCACGGTGTCGTTCAGCAGGGGCAAAACCTGCGTGTACCACTGGGCCGAGGGATAAAAAGCCAAAGTGCGTAAAGCCTGGTAGCGGATCAAGGCATCGGAATGGGACAAGCCCCGAATGAGGTAATTGATGTTGTCGCGATGAAAATGGAACTGCATGTAATGCAGTGCAGTAGCATGGATGATAGGAGGCACATTGGTGTCGGGCAGGCAGAGCTTGTGAAGGCTGGCCACCTGACCGCGACTGCCGGGGATGAGGTCGTCGCTGAAGTGGTATTGACGCTGCGGGCCATACCATTGGCGCACCTGATCGGCAGCCCAACGGGCGGAGCGGTCGGTATGGCACTGGTTGCAGGCATTGGATACACCGTAGCGAACCGATTGGTCGGGACGTGGCACGCGAAAACTGTGATCGTGGCGCACATCAATGCCCATGAATGTTTTGGTGGGCATGTGGCAGCTTACACACTGGGCACCCGGCGATTCGGGCTGATGAAAGGTGTGGGAGAATTCATTCAATTCTTTCTTATGACATTGCAGGCACAGGGCATTTCCCTGAAGGCGCAGTTGGCCGCTGTGGGGATCGTGACAGTCGCTGCATCGGACGTTGTGCAGGTACATGCGGCTTTGGAGAAAAGAACCGTATTCATACACTTCTTCGTTAACCTGACCATCGGCCTGATAGAGGGGGGTGCGGATGATTTCAGGCACGTAATGGTCCAGCAGGGTAAGTTCGGAGAAAGGCTGTTGGATTATGGAAAGCCGTCGGCTGTGGCAGGGGGCGCAGGTAGTGAGCTGAGCTTCTGCAGTGGGTTTGCCACCCAGGGTCAGCAGGGAGCCGGGTATGCGCTGCCCATCGGCATACGCTTTGGAGCGGATGTAATCCACATGCTTTTTGCCCGGTCCGTGGCAGGCTTCGCAACTGACGTTGATTACTGACCACGTCGTGGCAAACGAGTCGGCAGTCAGAAAGTAGTTGGTTTTCAGATTGGTGCTATGGCATTCGGCGCACATCAGGTTCCAGGTTTGTGCGCCGCGGGTCCAGTGCAGCCAGTCGTTGGCAGCCAGTTGCTGGCCGGCGTATTGATGATACCAGACTTTGCGCTCCACATCCCAGCTTTGGCGGGTTACCTGTAAGCGCCCTTGCGGAAAGGGAACCAGATACTGCTGCAAAGGGTGATAGCCGAAGGTATAGGCAATGGGATAGGATCGGGAATTGCCGTCAGGGCCCTGGGTCTCCACGAAAAAGAGCGAGTCGGAGCGATAGAAGCGGGAGGTGATGCCGTCAGCTTGCAGGGTTTCACCAGAAAAAGGAGCGAGTACGGTGCTATCGGAGGCCGGCAACATGCCATGGTAGTGATGGGATTGGCGCCAGAGCTCGTATTCCTGCACATGGCAGGAGCGGCACATGTGGTCGCCCACAAAACCGGCTGAGTCGGCATCGGCAAGGGAAGACGACTCAGCAGCGGGTACAGATTTTTTTTTGCAGCCCGACAGGCTGTACATCAGCGATGACCATGCCGCTGCAACAAACAGAAGGGAAACCGTGAGGGAACGCATGCACTGCGGTACTGTGCCAAGATAGACCAAAGGCATGTCACCGACGGATACTGACCATGCTGCTGCTTCGTTGAGGTAATGCAGCAGGTTCTAATTTCGCTGGTTATGAGGTGGGTTTTTCTGGCGGTGGCCGCACTGCTTTTGTCAAGGCATGTGCGGGCGCAGCAACTGAGCATCGGTCAGTGGCGCGACGAACTGGTGTACCGGAACGCCAACAGCGTAGCGGCTTCGGCAACCGATTTGTTCTGCACGACGGAACTATCCATGTATGCGGTAAGCCTTAATGATTTTTCTATTAGAAAATATTCCAAAATCAACGGCCTTTCAGATATTAACACAACTCTGGTGGCGTATTACGATGCCATGGATGTGGTCCTGATCGTTTATGCCAACAGCAATCTGGATTTGATTGTCAAAGGAGAAGTAATCAATCTTTCCGATATCAAGCGAAAAAACATTCTGGGCGACAAAGGCATTTACGGCGTGCATTTCAGCGGGTCGTTGGCCTACCTGGCCTGTGGCTTTGGCGTGGTAGTGCTGAATCTGGAAAAGTTGGAAGTCAAGGACACCTACTACCCCAGCACGACAGGGCTTGCAGTAAAGGTAAACGGCATCACGGAAGATGAGCAGTATCTGTATGCGGCTACTGCACAGGGCCTGTTTCGTGCCGACAAAAACGATCCCTTCCTTGCCGACTACCGGCGCTGGCAGCTCATCGGTCCTTCGGAGGGGCTTTTTGTCGGCGCTTATTCCGATGTGGTGCAGTTCAACGGAGCCGTTTATGCAGCGCGTGTGGATACAGTTTTCCGTCTCCAAAACGGAACCTGGGAGGCCTATTGGAGACGGCCCAAGTTTAATGTGTACAACCTGGATGTGTCGGGTAATGCTTTGCTCATTTCGCAGATTGGCATGGGCGGATCAGGGGTTACGGTCCATTATGCTTCCGGTCAGCGTGATTCGGTGTCCTGTGCCCAGCCCTACCAGGCGGTGCTGGCAGGAGGGTATTTGTGGGTGGCGGATTTTTTTCAGGGTCTGCTTCGCTTTCATCAGGGCGTGGCAGAACCCATCTATCCGAACGGACCATGGACACCAAGGGTGTTCGACCTGGCGGTGAATAGTGAAACCCATAGCGTGTATGTGGCTCCCGGCGGATGGAATTCGTCTTACTCGTTTACGTTTAACCAGGATGGATTTTTTGCCCGCCTGGGAGGCTGGTGGAACCATTACGACTACAAAAACACACCGGGACTCACCGATACGTTCGATATCGTATGCGTGGCGGTGGATGAGCGGCGCAGGAAGACCTACTTCGGAAGCATGTGGAACGGAATTATTGAATTTGACGATGAAGCTGGAGTTACCCAACAGTTTGATGAAACCAACAGCACTTTGGGAGGAACGGTGGGCGATATCCTTCGGGTAAAAGTTACCGGAATGGCCTTGGACCGCGCCGGAAACATGTGGATATCCAATCTGGGCGCCCAGTATCCCATCGTCTGCCGCACGGCCGACGATCAGTGGTTGCGTTTTCAGCCACCGCTGTTCATCGAGCAAAACTGGATTACGCATGTGGTGGCTGATGATTACGGTCAGATATGGTTCCTGCTGCCCCGGCAGGGCATTCTGGTGTTTCATCCCGGCAGCTCGCTGCAGCAAACGACAGACGACCAATACAAAAAGCTGATCAATGTTCCGGGCAGCGGAAACCTGCCTACGCTTCAGGTACTTTGCCTGACCCGTGACCGCAACGGCACCATCTGGGTGGGCACAGATCAGGGGGTGGCGGTATTTTATTGTCCGGGACAAGTGTTTAGTTCGTTCGGATG
This sequence comes from Chitinophagales bacterium, assembly GCA_025057275.1. Classification (GTDB taxonomy): domain Bacteria; phylum Bacteroidota; class Bacteroidia; order Chitinophagales; family UBA10324; genus JANWXQ01. The sequence goes on along the minus strand of JANWXQ010000105.1, from coordinate 27,212 downwards.
TGAGGCGCAACGCATCATCGTCAACAGCGGTGGCTACAATGGCTATTTGCTGGAAACTGAAACCATTAACGAAATTCTGGTGGATGGTGCCAACCGAAAATGGATTGCCACCAACAACGGATTGTGGCTGTTTTCTGCTGACGGCACCGAGCTGGTGGAACATTTTACTGCCGAAAACAGCCCGTTGTTTTCCAATACGGTGCTGGCGCTGGCCATGGACGACCGCAATGGCGAGTTGTACATCGGCACCGATCGTGGCATGCTGGTTTACCGCACCGATGTGCTGCGGGCCGAACCCGATGTATGTGCCCCGGCAGTTTATCCCAACCCGGTTCGCGAAAATTATAGCGGACCCATAGCCATCAGCGGAATGGGAGACAATGCAGAAGTGCGCATTACCGATGCCACGGGGACGCTGGTGTACCAAACCCGGGCGCTGGGCAGTCAGGTGATTTGGGATGGTAAAGGCTTAAATGGCCGGCGGGTGCGCAGTGGCGTGTATTATGTGTTTGCTGCCGAAGCCGACGGCACCGGCACCTGTGTGGCACGACTGCTGATCATCAACTGACATGGGTAAGGATGCTGCCCGTGACGACGATCTGCAACGGCTTACCGGACGCATGCAGCGGTTCTGTGCCTATCAGGAGCGATCGCTGCAGGACGTGCGGCGCAAGCTGGCCTCCCTGGGCTGCAGTGCGGCAATGACCGAGCAGATCCTGCGCCACCTGCAGGCCGATGGCTACGTCAATGAAGAACGCTATGCAGCAACTGTTGCCCGGGGCCGCCTGCATCTGAAAGGCTGGGGAAAACGGAAAATTGCCCACATGCTGCAGCGCAAGGGCATAGAAGAAGCCGGTATTTCCGCGGCGTTAAGCACCCTTTCGGATGAAGATTATCTGAATACGTTGCGACGTGAAGCCACCAAGAAATTGCGAACCTTGCCCAAGGAACAAGAAACGGCCCGGCATAAACTGGCAGCATACCTGATGCGCAAGGGCTTTGAGCCGGAACTGATCTGGAAGGAAGTGAACCACCTGTTGCCGTAGCGTTCAGATCCATTTCCTGCGGCGGAAATAATAAACCAGCGACAAGGCGACGGAAACAATAACAATCCAAACCAGCAGGTAGCCGTAGCGCCACTCCAGTTCCGGCATGTAATGAAAGTTCATGCCGTAAACGCCTACGATGAAGGTCAGGGGAATGAAGATGGTGGCAATAATGGTCAGCATCTTCATCACCTGACTCATGCGCAAGCTGAGGGTGGACAAATACACATCCTTCAAATCCCCCAGCAAATCGCGGTACACTTCCGCCATGTCTATGACCTGGATGATGTGGTCGTACACATCACGCAGGTAAGGAAGGGTTCCGGGTTGAATGAGTCGGGTTTCGTTGCGCAGCAAGGCATTAACCACTTCCCGCAAAGGCCATACGGCACGGCGCAGATCCAGGGTCTGACGCTTCAGCTCCGCATGGGTGTTGACGAATGCCGAGTCGTTCAGTGAGGAAAGCTGTTCTTCCAGTGCTTCGATGCGTTCGCCGATTTGCTCCAGCACCACGAAGTATTCATCCACGATCCGGTCAATGAGGCTGTACGCCAGAAAATCCACTCCCGCCTTACGAAGGCGGCTGTCGGCAGTGGCCAGGCGGTTGCGCAGCGGGTCAAACAAGTCGTATTCATCTTCCTGAAAGGAGAGCAGAAAATTGCTACCCAACACCAGGCTGATTTGTTCCACCCGCAGGTCGTTGGCTTGTGGAGGAAAAGACAGCATTTTCAGGACAATAAAACAGTAGCCGGCGTAGTCATCCAGTTTGGGGCGGCTGTTGGTATTAAGAATGTCTTCCAGCACCAGCGGATAGATGTGAAACACTTTGCCCAGCTGTTCCACCACAGCGGGATCGTGGATGCCATCGGCATTGAGCCACAGCCATTGGCCATTGCGGTTCAGTGCTGCCGCCTGTTCGGGATTGTCCAGGAGCACATCATTGAAGGAATTTTCATCATAAACGAAACACCGCAGTTTAATGGGCCGCTGTTGCTTGTTGCCAATGTAAATCAGTGAACCCGGCGGGCGGCCGGCTTTTTTGCGCGACTGCGGGTGGCGAAGCGTTCGTGCCGACGGCTTCTTCACTGCCCCAAGGTACGGAGGCCGGATGTTTGGCTGCTGCCCGCTGCGGCGGGATGCGCTAACTTTGCCCATGAGGAACCGCGCTATGGACGACAGAAAGAAACAGGCCGTAGAGGTGTACACCGAGATGACGCCCAACCCGGAAACGATGAAATTCGTGGCTGATATACCGCTGTTTGCGGGACGATCGGCAGATTTTCCGGATGAAGAAACGGCAAAAGCGTCACCGCTGGCTACCGAACTGTTTGGTTTTCCCTTTGTCAAAGGGGTGTTTATCATGAACAACTTCGTTACCGTAACCAAGACCCCTGATGCCAACTGGACGGAAATAACCGGCAGCCTGCGCCAGTTCATCAAGCAGTTTCTGGAGCAGGGAAAACCGGTTGTGGAAGAAGGGTATCAGCCCAAAGCCGCATCGGTTGAAAGTGAGGATGCCGTAGTGGCCCGCATCAAAGAAATGTTGGAACAATACGTGAAGCCAGCCGTGGAAATGGATGGCGGCGCCATCGAATTCAAAAGTTTTCATGACGGCCGGGTGGAGTTGATGCTTCAGGGCTCGTGCAGCGGCTGCCCTTCCTCCATGATCACGCTAAAGGCAGGCATTGAGGGATTGCTTAAGCGAATGGTACCAGAGGTGAAAGAAGTAGTGGCCGAGGCCATGTAGCCGGCTACTGGGGCAGTTGCTTCAGCTCTGCGGCTGCTTTCTCAAAATCAGGTTTCAGGGATATACACTGGCGAAAATCGGCTTCTGCCTGCTGGCGGTTGCCTTTTTGCAACGCCATCAGTCCCCGGTAGTAATACGCTTCGGCATAGGCCGGATTCATTTTAATGGCCAGGTCAAACATGCGATAGGCTTTGTCCAGCGAGTCTTGTTTGGCGTAAATGAAGCCCAGATTGAAATAAGCGGGCTCGTATTGCGGGCTGATGGAGATCAACTGACGGTAAATGGCTTTGGCCTGTTCAAAATCCTGATGCGCTTCATCAAAGCGGCGGGCATCGAAAGCACGTAGGGCGCGGTCCTGAAAAAACTTACCCTTGTTGTAGTAGGCCTCGGTGCTGGTGCTGTCCAGGCGGATGGCGTTATCGTAATACAAGGCAGCGAGGCTGCTGGGGCGGGTGCTATGCAGCAGGCCCAGCTGAATGTAGGCATCATAGAATTCGGGTTTCAGCGATACGGCTTTCTGAAAAGCGGCAATAGCGCGCACGGTGTCCTGCATTTCCTTAAGGTTCAAGCCTCGGATGAACCAGATTTCGGCATCGGAGGGGTCCAGCTCTTCGGCGCGGGCCAATTGAAGCAGCGAATGGGTATAATCTTTCTGCAAATAATAAACCTTGCTCAGCTTGATGACGGCCTGCTTATCCGACGGATTGCGCTGAAGCAATTGCTGATAGGCTTTCACGGCTGCCTGGGCAGCTCCGGTTTTCAGAGCCAGTTCGGCCATGGCATCGTAGTAGTGAAGTGCCGAGGAATCCAGCGCAATGGCCATGCTTAAATCCTGAAACGCCCGCCTGGGATCGTCGTGGTTCAAAAAGGCCTGATGCCGCCGGAAATAGTGTTCCGGATTGTTGGGGTCTTTGCGGATCCGTTCCGTAAGCGAGTCGATTTCAGGAATGTTGTACTGCGGCTCATCAGGGATGGCAGGCGGCACCCTGCTGTCGCTGTGCCTCTGCCGGCAGGCAGCGAGCAAAAGAAAGACAAGCAAAGCCCACGACAACGATTTGCGCATGAAACAAAACTAAGCGGTTGCTCAGCGAAGTCAGGAACCGGTCAACGTCAACAGGGGAACCTCAATGAGCAGCAGCCGGCTGTTGGTAGCGGCCCGGATGTTGAGTGCATCCATGCGCTCGCAGCCAAGGGCATCGCGGCGGTTCAGTTCCTGTTCGGCCGCATAAACGGTTCCTTCGATAACAAAAAGATACAAGCCGTTTTTGGACTGCTTCATGGGGTAAGTCAGGGTTTGTCCGGCAGCAGGATGAGCCAGAGTGATCCAGGCCTGCTGGTGAATCCAGGACAGGCCGCCGTTGTCGCGCGGACCGACCACGGTGATCATGTCGGCAGAAGGTTGCGGAAGGCGGATCTGGTCGTAACGGGGCGCTACGTTCTGGCGCTCCGGCAGGATCCAGATTTGCAGCAGGCTGACGGGATGTTCAGCGCTGGCATTGAACTCGCTGTGATAAACCCCGGTTCCTGCACTCATCACCTGCACCTCGCCGGGGCCGATAACGGCGGTATGGCCCATGCTGTCGCGGTGTTGCAGGTGGCCGCTGAGCGGAATGGTAATGATTTCCATGTTGCGGTGGGGATGCCAGTCAAAACCGGCAGCCGGAGCTACCGTGTCGTCGTTCAGCACGCGCAAAGCGCCGAAATGCAATCGCTCCTGATCGTAGTAGGCGCCAAAACTAAAGCTGTAATTGGCCTGAAGCCAGCCGTAATCGGCACGGCCCCGCGTGGATTCGGGATAGAGGGTGACCGGGGTGCTCATGGCTGCGTTGTTTTGAAGCGGTAAGGAAAGGCAGAACCGGCACAAAGTTCCTAAAAACCTGCCTGCCGGCTAATCAAAAAATCAGTACATTTCGTAATGCTTTATAGTATGAATGCTTCTTATCGTATTCCTGTCGGTTGCTGGAGAAGGCATTCGGTAAGTCAAAAGATTATGCATTCCTAAAATGACAGATCATGACCCTGATTTTTGAATTCGTTACCTCGCTGCTGCTGGTTTTTCTTTTGTTCAGCATCATCGTTTCCAGTCTTACGGAGTTTTACAATTCGCGCATCGGCAAAAATTCGCGAGCAGTATTGCTGTACGAATCGTTGCTCAGGGTGTTTAACGACCGCCACAACCGCAATTTCACTGATGATCTGTATCGCCATCCGCTTATTGCCAGCAGCAAATACGATTCCGAGAGTCTGCCGGCCTATCTGGATGGGCAGGTTTTTGCCGATGCATTGGTGGAGGTTTTGGTCAGACATCACCGCCCGATACAAATCAGTTACACCGACGAAGGCAAGCCGGTTGTTGCGGAATTACCGGTCTATCAGGATGAAGTCTTTTCCTTGTTCGGTGATGCGGTGCGCGAGCTGAACAGCAGCGATCTGAAGTCGTTGCTGCAGTCGTTTCTCCACCGCTCGCGAAATGATGGAGAACTGAAGCAGGCCATTGTACACTGGTACGATTCGTACATGGACCGGGTTACGGGATGGTATAAACGCAAGGTGCGCAAGCAGTTGCTGTGGATGTCTTTATTTATTGTGGTGGCGCTGAATGCCGATTTGTTTCGTATAGCAGCATCGCTGTGGCAGGATCGGGAACTGCGTGCTGCGCTGAGGGATCAGGCGCTGGCTATTGGTTCGGATAGTTTATGGCTGGAATCCATGCAGCAACTTTCTGTAGCGGAGCGCAGGCAGATGGCCGACAGCCTCTATGCTGTTTTGCTGCGGCAGGGTTTACCTGTGGGATGGATCACCCGGCTGGATGCATCGCATGCCACAAGCCTGGAAGCGGCCTATCCGGTTCAGAAACAAAGAACGTTTTTTACTTCGGTGTCTTACCGGTGGAAGTATTTCAACAAGCTGGTGGCCGTCAATGCGGAGCGGTACTTCAACCTGACGACCATACTGGGGTGGCTGCTGATGGCTTTTGCTGTTCATCTGGGGGCGCCTTTCTGGTTTCAGATATTAAATAAATTTATTAACATTAGGGGAGCCGGGCCCAGACCCGGAACATCATGATCAACTCGCATACGCATATTTTTAATGTAAAGTGTGCTCCGGACCGTTTTTATGGTTTGCCTGTAGCCCGATTTTTTTCCCTGGTTCCGCAGTCGGCACGTACGCTGGCAAAATGGTTCCGCAGGCTCTACCCATGGAGTGATCACGATCTGCTGGAGCGGTATGCCCGCATGCTGGAGGTGGGCTCTGAGCGCAGGCAGCAGGATATTTTTGAACGGCTGCTGGATCATTACGCGCAGTATCCGCATGCCCGGATGGTGGTGCTCACCCTGGACATGGACTTTATGGGTGCCGGCGAAGCGGTAAACAACTATCTGACCCAGCTCTGCGAAGTGGCGGAAGTGAAGGCGCGCTATCCGGAGCAGATGATAGCTTTTTTCTGTGCCGATCCGCGCCGTCCCGACCTGATGCGCCAGCTGCGGGAGTTTGTGCCGGGTCGGGGTTTTACAGGTATCAAACTCTATCCGGCTTTGGGTTTTTATCCTTTTGATCCGGCATTACGACCCGTTTACGAATATGCCGTTGCGCACCAACTGCCCATAGTTGTACACTGCGACACCGGCGGCATTTTTTACCGCGGACCGCTCACGGCTGCTCACCTGAGACCACCTTCCCTGAATCCGGCGGCACCTTCGCGTGATTTCACGGCATATGCTTCGCTGAAGCCTGGGAGATTCAAAGACCTGTTTACCGATCCGGCCCACTTTACCGATGTGCTGGAACTGTCTGAATTCCGGAGCCTCAAACTGTGCTTTGCCCATTTTGGCGGCAAAGAAATGATAGAAGAACACTCCGATTCTGTTACGGGATCGCATTGGTATCTTCAGATAAAAGAGTATATGAGAAAATACCCTAATGTGTATGCTGATATTTCCTATACCCTGAGGCATACCAGCGGGCGGGTTCGCGACCGGTTGCGCGCCGACATGCAGGATCCGCTGCTCGGTTCGCGCATTTTGTTTGGCACCGATTACTACATGACTGTCAGGGAAAAGGAGGAACCGGCCCTTGTGAGGGAATTTCTGCAGGGTTACGGTCTTGATGAGGCGGCCTTCCAACAACTTGCCGTAATCAACAACAGGCGTTTTGTTTCTACTTCCTTTTATCGTCCGTAATGAGCCGTCAACCCCGATACGCCGATTTGCACTGCCATCCGCATGGCAAGGCATTTAACTTTTTGCGTAACACCTCCCAGCGAAACAGCCCCCGGTACCATCCGTGGACGGTGATTCTGTCCAACTGGGAGCATCAGCGAAAGGGCCGGCGCGCATTTAGTTACGCGCAATGCGATCCGGTGAAGTTATGGAACGGCGGAGGCGCGGTTTTGTTTGCTTCGCTGTATCCGTTTGAAAAGGGCTTTTTCCGGGGAGGCGGCAAGGTGGACGGGTTGCTGCTGCGGCGATTGCTCCATTGGGCGGACCGCCTGCCGCTTTTGGGAAGCGCAGCGCAAGTGCAGCTACGCATGTTGTTGCAGCGCTTGGTGTCCAGCGAAGAAGGCATCAGTTCGGCAAAAGACTATCTGCAGTCGTTGCTGATGCGCATGCCCCTGGAGCGGGTGGAGTTCATTCAATCTGCAGCCTACGACTATTTCAAGGAATTGGAAGAAGAATACCGGTTTTTGCTGTCGCGCAGTGGGCTTACGACCAAGGCTGAAGTGTACGGCACATGGCTGCAGCGACTGAGGTGGAGGCTTTTTCCTCACCGCAACGCTCGCGACTCCACGCAGGCTACCGGAACCTATGTGGTGGCCAAAAATGCTCAGGACGTGCATCAGGCGCTACAGCGCGGGCACCTGGCTTTTGTTGTTACCATTGAAGGCATGCATGCGTTGGGAACGGATACTCACCTTCCCGAGCTGATGCGGCGCATAGAGGCCATTAAGCAATGGTCGCCGCCGGTGTTCTTCATCACCTTTGCCCATCATTTTGACAACCAGCTGTGCGGGCATGCCCATAGTTTTCCGCAGGAAGGGACGTTGTTTGCCAATCAGCGGCAAAATATGCAGGCGCCATTTAGTGAAATCGGTTGGGCAGCCTTGCGCTATCTGCTTAGTCTGGACAACCAAAACCGGAAAAATGAAGCTGCCCTGGGCCGCCGCATCTTCATTGACATCAAACACATGGGCGCTACGGCCCGGCGCCAGTATTACGATCAAATCGTCAGACCTGCGTTGCATCAGCAACCGCCGGACGTTATACCGGTTATCGCCAGCCATGTAGGCTATTCCGGCGTCAAAACGCTGAAGGAGCAGGAGGAGAACTTCCGGCGCTCCGGAGAGCCGGACGACTATCAGGTGATTCCCGGCCTGAATGCCTGGAACATAAATGTTTGTGACGAAGATGTGGAGCTGATCATTAAAACGGGGGGCTTATTGGGATTATGCCTGGATCAGCGCATTCTGGGGCAGAAAAAGAAAGAACAGCGCAGCGGCATTGAGCTGGTCTGGCATAACATCAGCCGGTTGGTGGAAGGCGTAAAGAATCATCCGAACCTGAGCCAGGCAGAAAAACATCGCATTTGGGATTGTCTGTGCATCGGTTCAGATTTTGAGGGGTACATTGACCCGGCCGATGACTTTGCCACGGCCCTGGCGTTTGAACAACTGGAGCAGGAACTGGTCCACCGGATTCGTGCTGTGGAAGTGCAGGGGCTGGCCGCCAGCTTGTTGTTGACTGATGCAGCTGAGGTGGTGGTGCGTAAGATCTGTCTGGAAAATGTACTGCGCTTTCTGCAGCGAAATTTCATCTGACCGGAGTGTGCGTTTCTACACAACTCCCTTTGGGAAAATGTCACATAACTGCAACATTGTTGCCCGATCGGCAGCTGCTGCTGGTTGGCAGTTGGAGTAAGATATTTTTGACAGCACATTAAAAGGCTATCCGATTTTTTTGTTTACCCAACAAACATGATGTATGCGAAAGGTGCTTTTTGCTTTGCTTTTAACTGCTTGGTCAGTGGCGCTGATCAGTTGCCAGAACAAAAGCAGCGAGCAGGTCACTGAGCCGGCGGATACCCTGCAACTGTCGTTTCCCGGCGAGCGGCATTTGCAGCACATCAGGCAGTTAACCTTCGGTGGGGATAATGCCGAAGCGTACTGGAGTTTTGATAACACCAAACTGGTGTTTCAGCGAACAGACCACCAACAGTACAAATGCGATCAGATTTTTGTTGGCGCAGTTCAACCGCTCCTCGCCGGCGATACCGGCGTTTTCCGCTACCGGTTGGTCAGCACGGGCAAAGGGCGAACCACCTGCGCATTTTTTCTGCCGGGCGACTCGCTGATTCTTTATTCCTCCACCCATCTGGATGCTGACACCTGTCCCCCGGTACCCGACCGGAGTAAAATCGGGAAATATGTCTGGCCGGTGTACAATACGTTCGAAATTTTCATTGCTGACCTCAATGGCCGGATCCGGCGCCAATTAACCAACAACCGGTTTTACGACGCAGAAGCCACGGTTTCGCCGCGTGGCGACCGCATCGTGTTTACTTCCAACCGCGACGGTGATCTGGAATTGTATTCCATGAAGCTGGACGGCAGCGATGTGCGCCGGCTTACCCATGCATTTGGCTATGACGGAGGCGCCTGGTTTTCACCGGATGGCAGCCAGATCGTCTGGAGGGCATCGCGGCCAACGGCAATTGAAGAGAAAAACTCTTACCGCCGCTTGCTCAAAGAAGGGCTGGTGGCACCCAACCGTATGGAATTATGGATAGCCAATGCCGATGGCAGTAAGGCGCGGCAGATTACCCGGTTGGGTGGCGCCAACTGGGCGCCCGTGTTTACACCCGATGGAAAAAAAATCCTGTTTTCCTCCAACCATCGCTACGAGCGGGGATTTCCGTTTGACTTGTTTCTCATCAACACCGACGGAACCGGTCTGGAGCAGGTTACCTTTTCAGGGTCTTTTGATTCGTTTCCGATGTTTTCGTTTGACGGAAAATACCTGGTCTGGTGTTCCAACCGTCACAGCGCCGACAGCCGGTCAACCAACATTTTTGTTGCCGAATGGCTTCCCTGAGCTATTCAGCTTCGCAGTTTAATGACCGGTGAATCGGGGCTTGCGTTTTTCCAGAAAAGCGCTCATGCCTTCTTTCTGATCTGCGGAAGAGAAACACAGACTAAAATTTTTCCGCTCTGCAAGAATGCCTTCGTGCAGCGGCAGTTGAAAAGCCTGTTTGATGGCCTGCTTCGCCAGGGCAAGGGCAATGGGCGAATGTTCGGCAATGCGGCAAGCAAGTCGTATGGCTTCATCCAGGTAGCATTCTTTGGGAACGACGCAGTTGACCAAACCGGCACGAAATGCTTCATCGGCGGAAAGCGTACGACCGGTGAGGATGAGCTCCATGGCCAGGGGTTTACCTATGGCATGGGTCAGGCGCTGGGTGCCGCCGGCACCGGGCATAACACCCAACCGGATTTCGGGCTGACCCAATCGGGCCGTTTCGCTGGCTACCACCATGTCGCAGGCCATCATCAGCTCACAGCCACCTCCTAACACGTGGCCTGAAACAGCGGCAATCAGGGGCTTGCGGATTTTTTCCAGACGTTCCCAGGAGGCAAAGCGATGCTGAAGGGCCATATCCAGGGCGGAGGCATCAGCCATTTCGGTGATGTCGGCTCCGGCAGCAAAAGCCCGATCGTTGCCGGTCAGCACGATGGCACGCACCGGTTCGCTGCTATCCAATACTTCCAGGGCAGCAGCCAACTCGTCCATCAGCGCCAGGTTAAGCGCATTAAGTTGGTTAGGGCGGTTCAGGCGCACCAGAGCTACCCCGGGAGCAACCTGAGGGTCAACGACAAGGTATTGGTAGTCCATGATTGATCATTTAGCTAAATGACTAATGCTATTGCAGCCCCACTTAAAACAGCCAGTAGCCGCTTGAGGCTCAGGATGTGGGACGGATGTTCGGATTCAAACAGTACGGTAGTGGTAACGTGCAGAAAGGAGCCTACGGCCAGTGCGATCAGTACCCACAGGGTCTCCGGATGCAATTGCCCGATGTGATTGCCGATCAATGCAGCAGCAGGAGCTGCAACTGCAAGCACGATGGCCAATAATAACGTAACCGCCATGCCAAAGCCGGAAGCAATCAGCACACTGGCCAGAGCGAAACCTTCGGGAATTTTGTGCAGGCTGATGCCGTACAGCACTTCGTGATGGCTTTCGGCGGCAGCATCGAAACGCGCCACCGGAAAGCCATCCAGCAGGGAATGAGCGATCAGACCGACGATCAGGGCAGTGATGCGGGCAGAGCCGGTCCGCCGCGCATGAAAATGGCCATGCTCCATGCCGTGGGTAAACTGTTCCAGCAGCATCTGCAGAAAAAAACCTGCAAGCACCAGAAAGCCTGCATGGTTCAGTTCGCGGAAAACGGAGGGGAACAGGTGCATCAGGACGATGGCAAACAAAAAGGCTCCGCTGAAGCTGAGTACGACGCTGAAGTTCTGTTCCGACTGACGGCGAAAGAACAGAGCCAGCAGCGAACCGACCAGCGGTGCCGCAAACAGCAGCAAAAGACTTCCCCAGTTCATGACTACTTCGGGAATCGCTTTAATGCCCAACGAGCCATGCGGCCCGTGCATTGGCCTGCTAGCCAGCCCAACAAAGCTCCACCCAACACATCAGCAGGAAAGTGCACGCCCACATACACCTGGGCAAGGGCAATAGAGACAGCCCAGAGCACAGCAAGCACCACCAACCAGTTGGGTGCAGGATGCAGCACGACGATGAAAAATACCGCGGCGCCAAATGCATTGGCGGCATGGGCAGAAACGAAGCTGAAGGCCGGGCCACAGTCCACCAGCAGGCGAACCGATTCACCGATATCGGGATGCCGGCATGGGCGAAGGCGCCCAAACCAGGGTTTGATCACCGAAGCGGTCAACTGGTCGGTGAGGGTTATGGTAAGTGCCAAGGCAGGCAAAACAATAAGCAGCTGACGGCGAAAACGGAAAAAAAGATAAACAAGCAGACCAGCATATAGTGGAATCCAGAAATATTTATCGCGTGCCAGCGGCAAAAACCAGTCGAAGAGCGGATTGCTGAGCGTGCGGTTAATGAAGAAGAACAGCCGATAGTCCCAATGCAGTACAGTTTCCACGACCAGGTGTTAAGGGGCTACGTTAAAGGAGGCATTCCGGGTGGCGGACGCCGGCGAAGCCGGCCCTTTGCCGACGTGGCCTGCGACCCGGCCAAACAAGTCGTAAGCTGCTGCATCGGTAATGCAGACGTCGGCAAAGCGGCCGGCCGCCAGGCCGGCCGCGTCCGCCACCCACACTTCGTTATCCACTTCGGGAGAATCGCCCTCACTGCGGCCCATCCACCAGGCCCCTTCCCGGCGATCCAACAGGACGCGCAGCGTTTGCCCTATGAGAGCTTCGTTCTTCTGCAGCGAAATGTTTTGCTGCAGGGTCATAATCTCCTGCGCCCGCCGTTCTTTTACCTCAGGCGGAACATCATCCTCCAGCGCATGAGCAGCAGTATCTTCTTCATGCGAATAAGTGAAGATGCCCAAACGATCAAAACGAATGTCTTCCACAAAGCGCAGCAGCTGCTCGTGGTCCTGCTCTGTTTCTCCGGGAAAACCAGTCAAAAGGGTGGTGCGCAAGGTCATGTCAGGCAGCCGATCGCGTATGCGCTGTATCAAATCATAAGTCTGGTGCCTGGTGATCTGGCGACGCATACGGTTCAGCACGCCATCAGAAATGTGCTGAAACGGAATGTCCAGGTACCTGCAAATGTTAGAGCGTTGCTGCATGACGTCAAGAACGTCCATAGGGAAAGCAGCCGGATAGGCATAATGCAGCCGTAACCAGGCGAGACCTTCTATGTCGGCAAGGCGCCGCAACAACTCAGCCAGCATACGGCGACGGTACAGGTCCAAGCCGTAATAGGTGAGCTCCTGGGCAATGAGCATCACCTCGACCACGCCGCGGCTAACCAGGGAACGCACCTCCTGCTCAATCGCTTCCATGGGCTTGGAACGATGGGGTCCCCGCATCAGGGGGATTGCGCAAAACGAGCAGATGCGGTTGCAGCCTTCGGAAATTTTTACGTAAGCATAATGCGATGGGGTGGTCAGATAATGCTCGCCGACCAGGTCATGCCGGTAGTCTGTCCCCAGGTGCTTGAGCAACTGCGGAAGCTCCAGCGTGCCAAACCAGGCATCTACTTCGGGAATTTCCTGCTCAAGCTGGTGCCGGTAGCGTTGACTGAGGCATCCCGTTACATAAAGCCGGCTGATGCGGTTCTGCTTCTTGCGCTCTGCAAAGTCCAGAATGGTGTTGATGGATTCCTGTTTGGCCTGTTCAATGAAGCCACACGTGTTGATGATGATGATGTCGTTTCGGCGGGGGGTGCCATGCACCGCAACCGGCCATTCGGCAGCGGCCAGTTGCGCCAGCAACTGTTCCGAATCGGCTAAGTTCTTGGAACAGCCCAGGGTTACGACGTGAACCGTTGGCCGGCGACCTCGGGTGCGCATACGATGCAACTGCAAAGAAAAGAAGAATTCACCCGGAAGGCTGTTGTCCGACTCAGCAGACACGTCCACCACCAAATTGTGCGTTGCAAGAATGGGCATATACATAGATTAACCTGTCGGTATCAATTTTTTAATATGTATAAAAAAATTTTGCCCGAACATGACGATGCCACCACGACGTAAGCTTAAAGCCGCTGTGCTCAGCGATCTGCATTTGGGTTCCGTAGGCTGTCATGCCCGCGAGCTGGTTCACTACCTGGCATCCATAGAACCCGAATTGCTGGTGCTGAACGGCGACATCATAGATGTTTGGGCGTTTAACAAGCGCTATTGGCCTGCAACCCACACCCAGGTCCTGCAACAGATTCTTCAACTGATGAGTCGGGGAACAACCGTGTATTACCTGACCGGCAATCACGATGATGTGCTGCGCCGGTACAGCGATGCCACGCTGGGATGTCTTCACCTGGCTGATAAGCTCGTTCTGGAACTGGATGGAAAAAAATACTGGTTCTTTCACGGCGACGTGTTTGACCTGACCATGCGCAACTCCCGTTGGCTGGCCCGGCTGGGCAGTATCGGGTACGACGCCCTCATTTTGCTAAACCGGTCAGTCAACCGCTTGTTGCAGCAACTGGGTCAGGAACGCATCAGCCTGTCCAAACGGATTAAAAACGGGGTGAAGCGGGCTGTAGCATACATCAGTGAATTTGAAAAAACAGCTATCGCTCTGGCCCTGGATCAGGGCTACGACTATGTGGTCTGCGGTCATATTCATCAGCCGGAAATCAAAGTGATACAGACCGGCAGGCGAACAGTAGTTTACCTGAACTCCGGCGATTGGGTGGAAAACCTCACCGCTCTGGAGTATGCCAACGGAAGCTGGCAGCTCTACACCTATCCAATCAACGGAAAGAAAACACCACCACTGAACGAAAAACAGGCTGTGTTTGCAGGAAACACGGTGCCCACCCTCTTGCGGCATGCATGAAGCCTGCCTGTTTTCAGGTCAGGCGTGCTTCCATGGTAATGTTGGTGTTCAGCACTTTGCTGACCGGACAATTTTGTTTGGCGTCTTCGGCGCAATTCTGGAACACTTCAGCGCTGATACCCGGCACCTCGCCCACCACAACCAGGTGCGCATTGCTGATGACTCCGTTTTCAATGGTAATCGTGCAGCTGGTTTGCAGACTATTCGGCGTAAATCCAGCATGGCCCAGAACAAAACTGAGCTTCATGCTGAAGCAGGCGGCATGCGCTGCCGCCAGCAATTCTTCCGGGCTGGTGCCTTCCGGGTCCTGAAAACGGGTTCGCCAGGAATAGGAAACCTCTTTCATCAATCCGCTGTCTAGGGTCAGGGCTCCGCTGCCTTCTTTGCCGGATCCTTTCCAGACTGCAGTTGCAGAACGTTTCATGATTTTGGTTTTTAGTGGTGAGCTGCAATAATAGCCTTCGTAGCGCAAACTATTTGGCAGGTTGCTGCTGAGCAGCTGTTTTGCCCAATACCTTTTCCATGATCTTCTGTTCCAGTTCGGCGGCCAGCTCCGGATTGTCGCGCAGCAATTGAACTACCGTATCGCGGCCCTGTCCGAGTTTGTCGCCTTCATAGCTGAACCAGGAACCGCTTTTTTGCAAGAGCCCCAGCTCAACGCCCATGTCCACCAGTTCGCCTTCCCGGGAAATTCCGGAACCGTACAGAATATCGAACTCGCATTGACGGAACGGAGGTGCCACCTTGTTCTTTACCACTTTAACGCGCACCCGGTTACCGATCACACTTTCTCCTTCCTTTAACTGACCGACGCGGCGGATGTCCAGCCGCACCGATGCATAAAACTTCAGCGCATTGCCTCCGGTGGTGGTTTCCGGATTGCCGAACATGACACCGATTTTTTCTCTTAGCTGGTTGATAAAAATGCAGCAGCATTTGGTTTTGCTGATGGTGGCGGTGAGTTTGCGCAAAGCCTGCGACATCAGTCTGGCCTGCAAGCCCACCTTACTGTCACCCATTTCGCCTTCCAGTTCCCCCTTGGGCGTCAGCGCAGCAACGGAATCAATGACGATGATGTCAATGGCACCGGAGCGGATCAGGTTGTCGGCTATTTCCAAGGCCTGTTCTCCGCTGTCAGGCTGGCTGATGAGCAGGTTTTCTACATCAACTCCTAAATTTTGGGCATAAAATTTATCGAAGGCATGTTCGGCATCAATGAAAGCGGCGATGCCTCCTTTTTTCTGTGCTTCGGCAATGGCATGAATGGCCAGGGTGGTTTTTCCCGATGATTCCGGTCCATAAATTTCCACGACGCGCCCTTTGGGAAGCCCGCCCACACCCAATGCCAGATTGAGCCCCACGCTGCCCGTACTGATGACTTCCAAAGGCTCCACCATGGTGTCACCCAGTTTCATGATGGTGCCCTTGCCAAATGTCTTGTCGATTTTATCCAGCGTAAGCTTGAGTGCTTTGAGTTTTTCCTGAGAAATAGGAGTGGCCATGCATCACGTTTTTACTATGAACATAAATCTATCGCGTAACGAATCAAAAATACGCCGTCCGGAGCAGGCAACTGGAAAAAATAGTTTTCAACAGTTCATTGCCTGCGTTGCAGCCTGCGAAAAAAAGCTTCGTCGCTGCGTATGCCCCGGCGGGCCAGCAGATTGAATACAATGCCCAGCAGAGGCAGATAGAATCCCAGCTTCAGTTCGCTGAAATGCAGGTCGGCCAGGGCATGTTGTTCAGTTTCCAGGATAAAAAAAGCCGAGAACAGAAAGAGCAGAAACAGCAGGATGTTGATGTTACACCAGCGCAACTGGCGCCGGCGGTTGCGAAACGACCAGGTGGCAACGGTATGCGTGATGAACAGCATCAGCGGAAATCCCAGCAGCTTGAAATGCACTCCCGCACCCAATTGCGACAATGGACCGGCCGGAGAAGGGGACGCCGCTTCCCAAACCGGTACGTAAAAGAGCATAACAGCGCATCCCATGGCCAGCAACAACCATACCGTCTGAATCCTCTGCAGCATGGGGGGATGCTACCTTTACGGCAAAGAAACGGCTTTGAGGCAAGAAGTTTGGGTCATTGATGCCGTGCGAACACCCATCGGTCGCTACGGCGGAGCCTTGAGCAGGGTGCGTCCCGATGATCTGGCAGCGCTTACGCTTGCTGCATTGATGCAACGGCAACCTTCGGTTCCTGCTGATGCCATTGAAGACGTGGTGTTGGGATGTGCCAATCAGGCCGGTGAAGACAACCGCAATGTTGCCCGCATGGCAGCCCTTCTGGCCGGCTTGCCGGTTTCGGTTGGGGGCACCACCATCAATCGGCTTTGCGCCAGTGGCCTGGATGCCATCATCTATGCTGCTCGGGCACTTGCCTGCGGCGATGGCGAGCTGATCATTGCCGGTGGTGTGGAAAGCATGAGCCGGGCCCCCTGGGTTCTGGCTAAAAGCGAAGAGCCTTTCTCGCGCCAGCCGGAAATTCACGACACGACGCTGGGCTGGCGGTTCATCAATCCCAGGCTGGCCAGGCAGTATCCCCCTTATTCCATGGGAGAAACGGCAGAAAATGTTGCGGAACGCTTTCAAATCAGCAGGGAACAGCAGGACCTGTTTGCTCTGGGCTCTCAGCAGAAATACCATGCTGCGGAACAGCAGGGGTGGTTTTCCAATGAACGCATTCCTGTTCAGGTGAATGAGCAGCCACAAAGCTGGTGCACCACCGACGAACACCCACGTCAGGTGACTTTGGAAAAGTTAGCTGCCTTGCCGCCTGTGTTTCGTTCCGGTGGCACCGTGACTGCAGGCAATTCCTCCGGCATCAACGATGGTGCTGCTGCCCTGTTGTTAGCCACAGCCACAGCTGCTCAGCGGTATGGTTTGCAGCCTCTGGCGCGCATCGTTGCCACGGCAGTGGCCGGGGTGGATCCGGCCTATATGGGCATAGGACCGGTACCGGCAACCTACAAGGCGCTGCAACGGGCAGGTCTAAAAGGCTCCGAAATCGGCCTGGTGGAATTGAATGAGGCTTTTGCCGCCCAGTGCCTTGCCTGCATGCAGGAACTGGATCTGGATCCTGCCTTGGTCAATGTGCAGGGCGGGGCTATTGCCTTAGGACATCCGCTTGGCTGCAGCGGGGCACGCATCAGTTGCACGCTGTTGCATGCCATGCATCGAAAAAAAATCCGATACGGACTGGCTACCCTGTGCGTGGGTGTGGGTCAGGGGGTGGCCGTCATCTATGAAGGGCTAAAGGCAGATTGACTTTTTTATCTTTGTCTGCCTCATACCGTTCATGCGCGTTTATCTGGATAATGCGGCTACCACTCCTCTGTATCCCGAAGTAATAGCCGCTATGCTTCCCTATTTGGAACAGCATTTTGGCAACCCTTCGGCTATTCATGCTCATGGACGCGAATGCAAGGCTGCCGTTGAGAAAGCCCGCAAGACAATAGCGCAATGCCTGAATTGTACTCCCGGAGAGATTTTTTTCACCTCCGGCGGCACCGAAGCCAATAACATGGCGCTCCGCTGTACAATAAAGTCGCAAGGCATCCGGCATCTGATTACCACACCTATAGAGCACCACTGTGTGCAGCATACGGCTGCAGAGTTGGAAAGGGAGGGACTGGTAACACTCCATGTACTCCATGTGGATTCCCTGGGCCGAATCGATATCCGGCAACTGGAACAACTGCTTCAAACCCTTCCGGCACCGGTTCTGGTTTCCGTGATGCATGCCAACAACGAAATAGGCACCATTGCAGACCTGCAAGCCATCGGAAACCTGGTGAAACAGTATGCCGGAATTTTCCACAGCGACACCGTGCAGACCGTTGGTCATTTGCCATTGGATTTAAAAACCCTGCCTGTTCACCTGATTGCCGGGTCGGCCCATAAGTTTCATGGCCCAAAAGGCGTAGGGTTCATTTATGTGCGTCATGATCTGCGTATTCCGCCGCTGTTGTTTGGGGGAGGGCAGGAGCGTAACATGAGGGCCGGAACAGAAAATGTGCCAGGCATTATGGGTATGGCTCGGGCACTGGAATTGTCCTGCTCCCGTATGCAGGAACAGATCGAATACGTGACACGGTTGCGGCAGCAAATGGCGCAGCGCCTCCAGACTGATTTTGCTGACGTTCGCATCAATGGCGATCCGGAGCATGTTCTTTACACCATTCTGAATGTTTCTTTCCCCTTAACCGATCAGACGCAATTGCTGCTGTTTAATCTGGATCTCAACGGCATCAGTGCTTCCAGCGGCAGCGCCTGCAGCAGCGGTGCCGAAAAAGGGTCGCATGTGCTGGAAGCGGTGGGAGGTCATGACCAGCGTGTGGCCATTCGATTTTCCTTTTCCTCCATGAACACCAGTCAAGAAATCGATTACGTAGCGGATACGCTGCAGCGGCTGGTGCCTCAGCCGGCAGCCATTTAGTGGCAGAAGGCGATTTGTTCAATTAAAAGCTTTGAGCCTTTATAAACCGGAGGGAAATTATTACATTTATCCTCAGGAGGGAAACGTCTATGAACCCACGCTTGCTGTTTTCAGCCTGTTTTGTCTTGCTGCTCGTCTTTACTCATGTGCGCGGACAAGAATTACGGCCCGATGAAATGATTTTGGAATTTGAACGTCTGGATGGAGCAGAGCTACGGCAGGCTGCCGCCATGTTGCAGCAGATACCCGGCGTTAAGGTGGTGGCTTTGTCTCCTCTGCATCAGGTGGTTTTGCTCCGCGTGGATGAACAACAGGTCACTAAAGGAGATGTCCTTTCCCGATTAGCTGATTCCCGGTTCTTTTGTCGGGAAAAATATGGCACCATAGCCCAGGTGTTGGATAACCTGGGCAGCGACTTCATCAGCGTTGATCAGTTTCAACCTCGTTCCCGTTAGCAGTAAAAAAAATTGCCATGAACAACAGGTGGACAACCTTTTTTGCCGCGGTAATTCTGTGCCTTATTGCATTGCCTGTGCCGGCTTGGGCTCAAACTCTTTTGGTGGACCCGGCCGGCGACGGCGGCTTTGAAAACGGCACCACGCTGGCAGCTAACGGCTGGGTGGAAGTAAACGGCACACAGACCAACAAATGGTTTTTGGGCACAGCAGCCACCGGTTACCAGGGAGCCCGCTGCGCATATGTTTCTTCGGATCCTGCCGGTGCAACACACAATTACAATACCACAGTAAACTCCACCGTCCATTTTTACCGGGACATTACCATTCCTTCCGGACATACCACGGTAACCATCAAATTCCGGTGGAAGAACTACGGAGAAGGGCCTGACTTTCTGCAGGTTGCCCTATGCCCGGCGGGAACTGCAGTAACGGCAGGAAGCAATTCAGTGAATACCTATGCTCTGGGAAATACGCTGAAAGGGTTTTCCTCCTGGCAGACGACGACACTGACCGCTTCTTGTCAGAGCGGCACCAAACGTCTGGTGTTTACCTGGAAAAACAACAATACCCTAGGCACGCAACCCCCTGCAGCCATTGACAGCATTTCGGTAGTGAGTTCTGGGGGCGCTACGGCGTGCAATTCCTTGTTGGGGACAGGAGTGGTAAGCGTGGCTACCCTGCCGTACACCAGCACCGGACGCAGTACAGCCGGTATGGTTAACGATTTAACCAGCACCACGGCCTATGTATGCGGCAGTACTTCTTATTACGGTTGTGAGGATGAAGTATTCGTCTTCACTCCTTCAACCAGCGGAACGGTAACGGCCACGATTTCCAACAGCAGTTCCTGGTATTCAGCTATATACCTCTATTCGGCATGTCCTATCAACACCTCCTGTAGCGGTGCAACCTGCCTGGCCTTTGATCAGAGCTATGCGACCGGCAAGTCTGTTTGTGCCAGTCTCACAGCGGGGGTTACCTATTATCTGGTTGTAGATGGGTCAACCAGTGGTGGAACGGCATATACTTACGACATTTCCATTTCAGCACCCGGAGCAGCTTCCGGAACAGTGTGCGCCAATGCCATTCCGGTAACTTTACCGTTCACGGCCACGGCGCAAACCACCAGTTGCGCCACCAACGATTACCATAGCGGAGTCCTGGGGGCCTGTGCCAGCAGTTACCAGTCGGGAGAAGACAGGGTGTATTCTTACACGGCAACAGGTTCGCAGTGCATTATCATTACGCTTTCTAACGTGAGCTCCAACAACATTGGCTGCCAGGTGTACAGCGCCTGCCCCGGCAGCGGCACAGGGATCTGTGTGGCTACTTTCAACGGCCCGGGCACAAACTCGGTAACCTTGCCCACCGCAGGTACCTACTATATTATGGTTGATTCCTGGTCGCCGCCCAGTGCAGTAACCTATGACATTTCCATTACTTCCGGTTCCACTTCATCGGGTACTACCTGTGCAAATGCCATACCCATCACTTTGCCTTTCTACACTTATGGCCAGTCCACCGCTTGCAGCGGTAATGATTACAACAATGCCATGCTGGGGTCCTGTGGCAGCATTTATGAATCCGGAGAAGATCGCGTGTATTCCTACACCGCTTCCGGACCGGAGTGTCTTTCCATCACGCTATCCAATATGAACTCCACTAAAGGGGGGTTCATGGTGTACAGCGCCTGCCCGGGAACAGCTACGGGCATCTGCCTGGGATGGTTCGGTGGCCCCGGCACCCGTCAGGTAAGCCTTCCTTCTGCGGGTACGTACTACATCATTGTGGATTCCTGGGCTCCTCCCAATGCCATTACTTACGACCTGTCTATCATCTCTATGGGTTCAGGCCAACCCAATGACCTGCCCTGCAATGCCATCAACCTGCCCATCGGCGTGCTGACGGCCGGCGATAATTCCTGCAGTTCGGGCACCGGTGAGCCGACAAGCACCAATTGCTTTGGAGGAGGCGCCCTAAACACTGTTTGGTACTCGTTTGTGGCTCCGTCTTCGTCGGTTAAAGTTGGGCTCCAGAACGGTAGCCTGGTTAACGCAGCTATTCAGTTGTACAGCGGCACTTGCAGCAGCCTTACTTACATGAACTGTGCCGGTAGCTCTACGCTGGCCTGCCCGGGAGTCACCTTTTCCGGACTTACGCCAGGGGCTACCTACTACATCAGGCTGGATGGTAGCGGGGATGCCGTGGGCTATTACCAGATTGTCGTGGACAATGGTACGGGTCCCTTTACGCCAACCTCTGCAGATTGCGAAGGAGCGTTGGATGTATGCGGAACCACATTTACCAATGCAGACAACTCCAATGGATGTGGCAACATTCAGGATGTTACCGGCACCTGTGTGACCAGTAACCCTTGTACCAATCCCAACCCACCCAATGCCGGATGCTGGCTTAGCGGTGAACTCAACGTGCGCTTTTTCAAGCTTTACATCAACACCAGCGGAACCCTGGCATGGACCCTCAGCGGTACGGGCACGGGCTATTTTGACTGGGTGCTCTGGAACATTACTACCGCCGGCTGTGCAGGCATTAAAAACAATACCCTCCCACCGGTGCGCTGCAACTGGAATGCCTCTGCTATTGGAATGACCGGCATGCAAAACCCCGTACCTGCCGGAGGGGTGGCGGGTAATTTTGAACAGCCCCTGGCTGTAACTGCCGGTCAGACTTACATTCTCGGCATCTCCAACTGGAGTTATGTGATTCCCGCTTACAATCTGGATTTCAGTAACTCCACCTGCGGTATAGGCAGCAGTACCACGGCAACCTGGACCGGTGCTATCGGAACGGCCTGGAATCAGACCGGCAACTGGGCAGGATGCGGTACGCCTTCATGCGCTATTGATGCCATTGTTGAGCTGGCGGCTAATCAGCCGGTCATAGGCAGCAATGCTACCGTCCGCAATCTGACCATAGATCCGGGAGCTACACTGACCATCAATGCAGGAGTTACCCTGAGCATCTGCGGTAATTTCACCAACAACGGAACCATCATTGCTTCTCCATCCTCAACCATTCAGTTCATCGGAACGGGCACTCAGGTGGTGAGCGGGAATTTCAGTGGAACCAACAAACTGGGCAACGTGGTGGTCACCAAAACCTCCGGCAGCGTGGACTTCATTCAGGACATGGAAATTGCCGGCAACCTCACCACTTCCAGTCCGACAAGCGTAATTAACGTCGGAAACAAAAACCTCCGTATCGGAGGCAACGTGACGATCAATTCCGGTTCCACCACGCTCAGCGGAACCGGAAGCAGCACCATTACTTTTAACGGAGTAAACAACCAGAATTACAGCCCCGGCGGCACCATCAATATCGGTACCGTTGTAATTGACAAGCCGGCAGGAACAGGTCTTATTCTGTTCGGCAACCTCAACGTAACCAATACGCTGACACTGACCAGCGGCCGCATCACTACCGGACTGAATGAAGTGTACGTAAGCAATTCAGCCACCACAGCCATTACCGGCGCCAGCAGCTCCAGCTACATTGACGGATACCTGCGCCGAAATGTGGCATCCACCGGCTCCTATGATTTTCCGGTGGGCCACTTCTCCTCGGGCAAAGGATATCAACGAATCAATTTCAACTTTACTTCGGCCATCAATTTTGCCAACCTGCTGGTCAACTTCCAGCCGTATGCCACCGTTCCGGGTGCTTTGAATGTCTCCGATTGCGGTTACAACTACAACATGCAGGCTCTGAACAACGGCTACTGGACAGCCGTCAGCAGCGCTCCGATGACTTCCGGAGCCTACACCGTTACCCTGTATAATGCAGCAGGTTCGTATACCAACAACGGAGGCGCCACCCAATGGACCGTCATGAAAAACAACGGCTCAGGCTGGCATTTGAACGGCACCTGCGCTACGAGCACCATTGGCCAGGTGGTGCGCACGGGGCTTAGCGGTTTCAGTGATTTCGGCACCGCTCAGTCGTCCACAAACCTTCCTGTTGAGCTGGTTAGCTTCACCGGTCATGCCTTTTCAGAGGGTAACCGGTTGCAATGGGTAACGTTGACTGAGCAGGATAACGAGTATTTTGAGGTCGAACGGTCGTCCGACAGTTATGATTTTCATTCCATCGGCACGGTAGCAGGCAAAGGCACATCCTTTGAGGCCCAGACCTACACATTCTGGGATCATCACCCCTTGCCGGGAAGGAATTATTACCGGCTCAAACAAGTGGATTTCTCCGGCAAATACAGCTATTCTCACGTGTTGTTGCTGGAGGCTCAGCGCAGCCTGTTGACGTTGATCCAGCTTGTTCCTAATCCCACTTCAGGGGAAGTCACGCTGGAATATGCCAATGCGCAGGACGTTACCGTAATCATCGAGGTCATTGATTTGTTCGGAAAAACGGTGTTTAGCGAAACGGCCAGCTTTGCTGCCGGCAGCGGTTCCCATGCGCTGTCGCTTCAGCATTTGCCTGCCGGATTGTATCAGCTCAGGATCCATTCGGCTGACCAGGGTAGCACCGTTTTGTCCAAACTGGTGCGGCAATAGGTTGCCGGATTTTTCTAGCTTTGTTTCAGCCCTTGGTATTTCTGCCAGTAGGAAAGCCATGATACGGATTTTTTTGTTTTTGCTTTTTGCATGCCTGTTTGGTTTCGGCCAAACTCAAGCTGCCGTGCTTATTGATCCGAACGGAAACGGCGGGTTGGAAAGCGGCACCACCCTTTCTGCAAATGGCTGGACAGCCGTTAATTCCCTGTTCAACTTCTGGTGTGCCGGAACCGGAGGCGGAACCATCACCGGATATACGGGCGCCCGTTGCATGTACGTATCTTCTTCCAGTTCATGCAACAACAACAACTACACTACGGTAAGCACGGTGATACATGTGTACAGCTCCAACTTTACCATTACATCTTCCGAACCCAACCTGACCTTGTCGTTCCGGCTGAAGGTGCAGGGAAATAATGGATCGCATTTACGCGTATACCTTGCGCCCAGCACCTACACGCCCACAGCCGGATCGGCTCCGGTGGCTCCGGCAGAAATCCTTACCCCTCCCACAGGCTTGTACGGATATTCCTCCTGGACCACTTTTACCTACAGCAAATGCAATGTTGCTCCCGGCACCTATCGTCTGATTTTTACCTGGACCAACAACACCGTTTCCAATAATCCTGCTGCTGCCATTGACGATGTATCTCTGGTTAGCTCAGGTTGTAGTGCTTTGGTCGGAACGGGTTTTGTTTCCATTACTGCTTTGCCGTACACAGTAACCAACACATCAAGCTGTGGCCAGCTCAATGATTTGACCAGCGCCAATACCATAGCCAACGGCAGCATCAGTTATGTGGGCAGCGAGGAAATTGTTTATCACTTTAAAGCGCCATCTGCCGGTATTGTGACGGCCCAGTTGCGCAATTGCACCAATCCGCATACGGCCATCATGGTTTACCGAAACTGCCCCGCCTCGGCATCCACCTGTGGAGTAAGTATTCCGTTAGCGTATAATCAGAATCAGGCAGCTGACAAAAACGTTTCCTTTAACGTTGTTGCCGATTCCAATTATTACGTTCTTATTGATGGTTTGTATGGTTGTGCCAACTACGATCTGACCATTACCACACCGGCCTCTTCGGTTCCCAATGATAATGCATGCGGAGCCATTCCCCTGCAGATGGGTCGCCCTTTTGCTGATGACAATTCGCTGGCCACAGGTACCGGCGAAGGTCCGGGGGGCTTGTGCTGGATCAGCGGACCGCTGAACACGCTGTGGTATTCCTTTACCGCCCCTTCCACCGGTCAGGTGCATGTGGGCTTCATGAGTGGAACCTTGTTACAGGCTCAGATTGAATTGTACTCCGGATCCTGTTCCGCTCCGGTGGCAGTGGCAGGCTCCTGTGTGAGCAGTGCTACGTTAGGATGCCCGGGACCGACCTATGTAGGGTTAACCCCGGGCACAACTTACTACATGCGGCTGGATGGCTATGACTTAGGCTTTGGCGGCTACTCCATTGTTCTTGATGTTGCTCCCGGTAACATCACCGGTCTGAAAAACGAAGGCCGTGCCGGTGTTGAAATGTGCGCTCCTGTTTTTAGTTCGGTAATGGGAACGATTGGTTGCGGGTCGGTTGCGGAAATCCCCGCACCGGGCAGTGTCTCCAATCCCAACGTAAATCCGAATCCTCCCAACGCAGGGTGCCTGCTCAATGGTGAAATTCATCCCACCTTCTTTCGTCTGAACATCAACACTGCAGGAACGCTTTCTTGGACATTCACCGCCAATGCTGCCGGCTTTTACGATTGGATTCTGTGGAACATAACCAATGCAACAGTTTCCGATATCACCAACAATCTGTTGCCGCCGGTACGCTGCAACTGGAATGCTACAGCAGGCGGACTTACCGGCATGCAGAGCGTGGTACCCCCAGGAGGCAATCCCGCCAATTTTGAGGCGCCGCTCTCTGTATCTGCCGGCGAATCCTATCTGCTTTGCGTGACGAACTGGAATGGCTTTGGCGCTCCTTTCACCATTGACTTCAGCAGTTCCACCTGCACCTTCGGAGGAAATGTGGCTACCTGGATCGGCTACATGAACACAGACTTTGTGCAACTGGGTAACTGGTCCACCTGCGTAGGTCCACCTTCCTGCAGCGTAGATGCCGTCATCAATCCCTCAGGTAATCAGCCGGTGCTTTCCGTCAACACCACAGTGCGCAACCTGACGATCGCTCCGGGCGCCTCCCTGACGCTCAATGCAGGAGTTACTTTAACCGTTTGCGGAAACTTCAATAACTACGGCAGCCTGATCGCCTCACCCACCTCAACGGTGTTGTTCAACGGCACCGGCACTCAGTACCTCAACGGAAGTTTCACCAACACCAATGCTTTGGGTAACGTAACCATAACCAAAGCCACTGGCTCGGTAATTACCAATGTGCCGTTGGATATTACCGGCAGCTTCACCACTTCCAACAGTACATCCGTATTTAATGCCAACGGTCAAACCATCCGCCTGAGCGGCAATTTTACCAATGCTTCCGGAGGTACCACCTTTACCAATGTAGGAACCGGTACCTTGGAATTTCGAGGCTCCACCACGCAGAATTATTCGCCGGGAGGAACGCTTAACCTGTTTAATGTCTGGATCAATCAAACCGGAAGTGTAAGCGTTAACCTGGCCGGTAACCTGAATGTAACCGGTACGCTTACCCTGACCAACGGACGCATCGTTACCAGTAGCCACGAAGTAAACGTTACCAATGCATCTACTACCTCGGTCAATGGCGGAAGTTCTGCTACCTACGTGGATGGCAACCTGCGCCGTTCGGTGAATAGCACAGGATCGTACAACTTTCCCGTCGGCCAGTCGTCATCGGGCAAGGGTTACCAGCGCGTCAACATCAATTTCACCTCACCCAGCAACGTAACCAATCTGCTGGTTCGGTTCAGTAGCTATTCCTCTGTGCCCGGACCGCTGGGCGTTAACGATTGCGGATTCAACTACAACATGCCGGCGCTGGACAATGGCTATTGGGCCATCAGCAGCACACCGGCCATGACCAGTGGCGCCTATGCCATCACCCTCTACAACACAGCGGGTACCTACACCAATTCCGGCGGCGCACTGAACTGGACGGTCATGCGCAATGCGGGCAGCGGCTGGGGGCTCATGGGGTCTTGTGCAACCAGCACCGTCAATCAGGTGGTGCGTACCGGTCTGACCGCATTTTCGGATTTCGGAACCGCCCAGGCTTCGCTGAATCTGCCGGTGGAGCTGATGTATTTTGAAGGTGCTATCGTTGTCGACGGCAATCTGCTTTCCTGGAAAACGGCATCGGAGCTGAACAACGATCATTTCGTTCTGGAACATGCCATAGACGGTCATAGTTTCCGGCCTATTGCCCTGCTGAATGGGGCCGGCATTTCCAATCAGCCTCAGTTTTATTCCTTTACCCATCGCAACCCGATCTCCGGCCTGAATTATTACCGCCTGAA
>JANWXQ010000075.1 GCA_025057275.1 Chitinophagales bacterium | reverse complement strand
AATCCAATTGTTTTTTTCCTGATATTGAAAAAACTGATGTTCGCTGCCGGCTAACACGATGCGGAGTACGGGACGATACACGCCATTGTTGCCGCAGCCACGTCCAAGACTGGCTACGGAAAAACGCCATCGGCCATCATTGTAAAACGTATAGCGCTGTTCATACTGATAGTTGCAGGGGGCAGGCCAGCCGCGCGACCAGTACTGCTGGCGCAGCCTGTAGGCGATAATCTGATTTTGGTCATTGCGCAGGGTATCCACGGCAGGGGGCTCTACAGCAAGCACTGCGGCCTGCGAAAACATCGGGCAGCCTACAGCATCGCTGTAGCCGAATCCATCGGTGTTGGAGTAGCTGACCTTAAAATCCACCAGTTTGGCCTGATCGATAACCTGCTGGTTTTTGAATCGGACGTCGGAAATTTTTAATCCGTCGCTGCTGGTAAGCATGAAGCGCAGGCTCCATGGGCCGAGAACCAAGGCGGTATCGCGCTGACAAAAGCGTTCAAAAATGCCCTGGTTTTGTACAATACGCTCGGTGATGACAGGTTGTTCGGGCCCGGTGTACGTCCAACGCATGCCGGCAATGCGCAAGTCAGTAAGGTCCACGATCACCCAGAGGGCTTTGTCTTTAACGGTAAACGTAGGTGCCACACACAAGTGCATGCTGCGCTCGCAGCGGGTATGGTTTAAAGCGGTTTTCGTGTCATACATCAGGGCTGTTTGCGGATCGGGAGGAAAGCCCAAAGCCTCAGCGACTTTTGGATCCTCGATGGCCAGATGCAGCGCCAACTGCTTCAGGTGGTCAGGCAAGTCGGGTTGCATGGCGGCATAGGAAGCCCGATGAATGAGGCGTTGGGTTGTAAGGTCAGCGATGCCCACAGTGGTGCGGTTGAGGGCGAAATGGTACATCTCCACGCGGTAGAAACGACCGGGCTGATAAGCTGTTTTCGGCGGCAGGTCGCTTTGTCGTGCCGGATAAACGCCAAAAATTTCGTTGAGCAGGGGCTGTTTTGTTTCAGGGTGATAAACTTCAGCGATGAAGGCAGAATCAGCCAGTGCAAGCTGCTGGGCCTTGCGTTGCGTTTCGGTCAGGCCCTGAGCCGGAATCACCGGAGGCCGTTGTGTCAAAGCCTGTGCAATCTGTGCCCGGCGCATCGCAAGCAGACTGTCTCTTTTTGAAGTTTGGGCATACAAGGACAGGGAACTGAAGCTTAGGATGTAAAATGAGAAAAAACAACATGTGATTATTGCGAAACGATGTCCGTGGCTTCCC
>JANWXQ010000088.1 GCA_025057275.1 Chitinophagales bacterium | reverse complement strand
GGTGTAGTCTTTGCCGGCGGCGTTTCAGGTGGCTTATGGAAGAGCACCAATTACGGGGAAAGCTGGATCCGCGTTGATGCCGGCCTGGGCACCTTAACCGTTACCTGCCTCGAACAGGCTGCTGATGGTGCTTTCTATTTAGGCACCGGGGAGGGCTTTTACAACCTGGGCCTGAATGTGCCCATCGGTTTTGCTGCTCCCGGTTTCATGGGAAATGGCATGTATAAATCCACTGACGGCGGAGCCACCTGGCAGCATCTTCCTTCCACAACCCCTTCCATTCCCAACAACACCAACGCCGAGTGGGCTTACGTAAACAAAATTGCTTCCAGCCCCACCAATCCTTCGCTGATTTATGCTGCAACCAACAAAGGCCTGAAGTATTCCACCGATGGAGGTACGACCTGGAATAATGTAACCGGTGCAAGTTCCTTAACCTATGCCTGGGATGTGAAGATTGGATCAGATGCCATGGTGCACGCTATTATCGGTAACGACTATTACCGCTCCACCCAGCCCAACGGCAACACCTTCGAAAAGCTGAGTGGTAATACCGGCAATAAACTACCCGATGATGCCACTACTGCCCGCATCGAGCTGGCTATAGCGCCTTCCAATCCTTCGTATATCTATGCTGTGCTGAGCAAGGGATTCACGACAGTGGATTTGATTGGCGTTTATATGTCCACGGATGGCGGAAATACCTTTAGCAAAATCGGCCCGGGCGGTAGCTCTACCTTCAATCCTTTGGGCAGTCAGGGGCCCTACAATATTGCCCTTGCCGTCCATCCCGCCGATCCGGAAGCCGTTTATCTGGGCGGGCAGTTGTATTTCTACAAATACACTCCTTCTCTCGGCTGGTACCGGGTGAACAGCTTCTTTTCCCTGAGCACCTACATTCATCCGGATATGCACGTGATTGCCTTCAATCCGTTTAACGATAACGAAATGCTCATGGGTACGGACGGAGGCATCTATAAATCGAAGAACATCAAGGCTACCTATCCCACTTTTCAGGCGGTAAACCGCAACTACAACGTAACCCAGTTCTACTCTGTTACGGCCCGTGAAACCGGAGAGCTTTTCGGTGGTTCTCAGGACAATGGGGGTTTGTATATCAATTTCAAAGGCAATACCCCCAAGGCAGCTACCGACATTTTGGGTGGCGACGGCATGTATGTAAAAATTTCGCGCACCAATCCCAAAGCCTTTTTTGCCGAACGATATACCGGATCGCTGGGACGTAGCAGCAATGAAGGCAGCGGAGGGTTCAACAGCTTTTTTGATGAGCGCATCGATGCCAACGGCGATGGCTATCCCGATGGCGGAGCCGACTGGATCGCGCCTTATGACTTATGGGAAGCGCCCGACGGCAGTTATTCCTTCCTCGCCATGGGCACCGGCACCACCTCCGGGCGGGTTTGGGTAACCACCCAGGCGCTTAATTTTTCTTCCGACCCGGAATGGTTCCGCTTTCCCCAAACCGATGGTGTGGTTACCTGTGTGGCTTTCTCTGCTGACGGCAACACGCTTTATGCAGGAACCGAAAATGGAACCATATATCGTTACAGCAATTTCCAGCAGGTGTATGCAGCCAATAAGTTTCGCTATCCATCCATCAACGCTCAGGCATCAGCATGGAGTGCCATTGACAGCGGCATTGTGGAACAAAGCCGCTCGGTAGCCTCCGGCCGTTACTTGCGCTACATTGCCGTGGATCCGCACAATCCTGATCATATTGTGGTAGTGGCTGCCCGCTATGGGTATACTTCTTATGTATGGCGCAGCACCAATGCCACCAGCACGATGACGTTTACCGATATAACCGGCAACCTGCCCAAAATGCCGGTGTGGAGTGCCTGCATTGACTATGTAAATCCCAACCTGATATTGATTGGAACCGAGCTGGGGGTCTATGCCAACGACATCAGCACGGGAGCCGGTTGGAGCGAACAAAACGATGGAATGGACCGCGTGCCGGTTTTGCAAATCATTCAGGTGCCCTATTACGGGCAAACGATGTACACCTACATCGCCAGCTACGGACGAGGCTTTTTCCGTTCGGCCAGTCTGGTAGGTATGCCTGAAATCGTCCAAACTCCGGTGCAGCAAACATCGTTGTTCCCCAACCCTGCCTCCGGTTCAGCCACGCTGAGGGTAAACCTAAATCAACCCGGTGATGTAAGGGTTCGCATTTACCACCTTAACGGATTGCTCGCTTTCCAAAAGGTGTTTCGTCAGCAACAGGCCGGAGAGCAGCACCTTTCTTTGCCAATAGCCCAGCTTGCGGAAGGCACATATATTGTCGCTGTGGGTGACAACCTGGCCCACAACCATAAGTTGGTGGTCATGCGTTAAAACCGTAAGCGCACTTTTGGCTTTGCTTGACGGAACAAGATCAGTTTATTCCTAAGGATCTCTATTCTTCCGGGACTTCTCCGAAGCAAGGCAAGGCTTTACTTCAGGTCAGGCAATTGCAGGTGCGTTTGCCGGAGTCGCCTGACCGCTGCCAGCTCCAGGAGGTGAGTTTTGATGTGGAGCGGGAAAAGAAGCTGGCCGTTGTCGGTTTGTCTGGATCCGGAAAAACACTTACTGCGCTTGCTCTTTTGGGCCTGCTTCCGGAAGGTACTCAGGTCAGTGGTTCGGTGTGGTACTTTGATGCGGATCAGCAGCCGATCGACTTGTTGCATTGCCCGCCCGACCGGTTGGCGGGCATACGAGGTCGTCACATAGCTATGATGTTTCAGGAACCGCTTACGGCCCTCAATCCGGTGTTAACATGTGGCGCACAGATAGCGGAGGCCGTGCGCCGTCACCGCAACCTATCGGCTCAGGAGGCAAACGACCTCACGCTATACCTTCTGCATCAGGTCAAACTTGACGAAGCGCGGCGCATCAGCAAAAGCTATCCGCATCAGCTCAGCGGCGGACAACGGCAGCGCATCCTCCTGGCTATGGCACTGGCCAGCAGTCCGGAGCTGTTGGTGGCAGATGAACCCACTTCATCGCTGGATTCAGTGGCGCAGGCTGAAATCCTGGATCTGATCAACGAAATGTGCGACCATTACCGTATGTCGCTGCTGTTTATCACTCATGACCTGAGCGTGGCGGCACAGCTGGCCAGCGGCATTCTGGTTTTTGACTCCGGAACGGTGGTGGAATCGGGAATTCCGCAACAGCTGCTGCAGCAGCCCCGGCACCCGGCTACCCAAAGGCTGGTCAGTTGTCTTAAAGAGCGCCGGAAGCAGGTTAGTCACCCCGGAGCTGTTCTTCCCCATCCGACAATTGGGAAAGGACACTCCAATGCTAATGCTGCACAGCCTGCATCCCCACCTGTTTTGCTGGAAGTGCGTAATCTGTCTGTGACTCATTACGAATCCGGCTTTGTAAGGCGGCCTGCGAAGACTTTAGCTGTGTATAACGTTTCCTTTACCATTCATGAAGGGGAAAGTGTTGGTTTGGCAGGCGTTTCCGGCAGTGGGAAGACGTCGCTGGCATGGGCCATTCTGGGGCTGCAGGATAGCGTAACGGGCCAGATTTTTTTTCGAGGCAGACCTGAGGATCCGCTGATGCCTGTCCGATCTGGCTGCCCGCCCCGCGGCATTCAGCTGATCTTTCAGGATCCGTTTGCTTCCCTGAATCCGCGCCTCACCATTGGTTCGGCATTGGAGGAAGCGGTATCAGCGGGTCAGCCCCTGTTAAAGGGATCGGCCTGCCGTCAGCAGGTGCTTCGTTTGCTGGACCAGGTGCAGCTACCGGCTTCCTGCCTCGCCCGATTTCCGCATGAGTTCAGCGCCGGACAGCGGCAGCGCATTGCTCTGGCACGGGCATTGGCAACCCGGCCCAGGCTGTTAATTTGCGATGAGTGCGTTTCCTCACTGGATGTTTGTGGGCAGGCGGCCATCCTGCAGCTTTTGCAACACCTGCGCCGCGAGCATAACCTGGCCTATCTGTTCATTGCCCACGACATGAATCTGATGGCAGGGTTTTGCGACCGGATAATGCTGATGCGCAACGGTGAACTGGTGGAGCAGAACCTTACCGACCGGCTGTTTGCTGATCCCCAAACCGATTACGCCCGTCAATTGTTGCTCAGCGTGCGCCGTTGGCATACCTTGCCCTACTAACCTGCTTTCGGTATCGATCACTTTATGCCCTCCCGTCCTGTTGCCGACCAAGCGTTAAAAACTTTTTTTCAGCAACATGAAGGACGTTTTATCTCATTCAAACGCATTCGCAAACAGCTGGGGGAACAATTTCACAAGACCGACCTGCACGAAGCGCTGGAGGTTCTGGTGCAAGAAGGTTTTTTGGAAAAAAGCGGTAGCCAGTTTTGCTATCGTGCCCGTAGTAACAAACAAACTGAAGGTTCGCATGCGGTGGAGGGCATTTTGGAAATTACCCGTTCCGGTGTGGGATATCTGGTTTCTGATGCGTTAAAGGAAGATCTGCGCATTCCGCCCCGTGGCCTGGGGCAGGCTTTGGACGGCGACCGGGTGCGCGTTCATCTTTCCAACAGAAACGGGCGCCGGGAAGCCTATGTGGCAGAGGTGCTGGAGCGGGCATCCGATACGTTCGTAGGCATTTTGCATGAGCACAACGGGGAATGGTTTGCCCGACTTACCGGAAAAAACTCTCATATAGATTTTTTAATTCCTTCCGACAAGCTCAAAAATGCGCGCGAACAGGATAAGGTGGTGGTGCGCCTGCTTCACTGGCAGGCCCGCAACCCGATGCCTGTAGGCGAAGTGGTGGAGCGACTGGGCCGCTCCGGCACCCACCAGACCGAAATGAAGGCCATTCTGATAGAGCAGGGCTTTCATCTGCGGTTTCCCAAAGCCGCCTTGCAGGAAGCAGAACAACTTCCTGAGCGATGGTCATCCGATGAAGAGCAACAACGCCGCGATTTCCGCTCTGTTCCCACCTTTACGATTGATCCTGTTGATGCACGCGATTTTGATGATGCGCTTTCCGTACAACCGTTGAAAGATGGGCGGGTGGAGGTAGGCATTCACATCGCTGATGCGTCCTATTACGTTCGGCCGGGCACGGCGCTGGATCGCGAAGCCGCCTTGCGAGGCACATCTGTCTATCTGGTGGATCGTTGCGTGCCCATGCTTCCCGAGCGCTTGTCCAACCATCTGTGTTCATTGAATCCCGATGCCGATAAGCTCTGCTTTTCTGTGGTGGCGACGCTTAATGAGCAGGCCGAAGTGGAACAGGTATGGTTGGGTAAAACCGTAATTCATAGCCGACGTCGGTTTACCTACGAAGAAGTTCAGGAAATCCTGGAAGGCAAAGCCAATCCGTGGAGGGATACCTTGGTTCGGGTAAATGGTCTGGCCCGTCACTTAAGAAAAAAGCGCCATGCCTCAGGAAGCATAGACTTCGACTCAGCAGAGGTGAAGTTCCGCCTGGATGAGCACGGCCGGCCGGTGGCTGCATTCATGAAGAAGATGACCGATGCCAACCGCCTGATTGAAGAGTTTATGCTGCTGGCCAACCGGTTGGTTGCTGCCTATGTGGCCGGGCAAAAAGGGAAATCCTTACCATTTGTTTATCGCGTTCACGATGTTCCCGATCCGGACAAACTCAATGAACTGGCCGACATTGCAAGGATGATGGGTTACCGGCTGGATTTTTCCACTCCGGTAAAAACAGCGCGTTCGCTGAATGCCATGCTTTCGGAGGCACGCGGCAAGCCGGAGGAATACATGCTCAACACGCTGGCCATCCGCTCAATGGCCAAGGCGGTCTATAGCACCGATAACATCGGACACTATGGTCTGGCATTTCGCTACTACACCCATTTTACGTCGCCGATCCGCCGCTATCCTGACCTGCTGGCTCATCGCCTTTTGGATGCCTTGTTGCGTGGCCATTCGATGAAGATCGCCAACCTGGAATCGTTGTGCCGCCATTGCAGTGAACGGGAACGCGCCGCTGCGGAGGCCGAACGCATGTCGGTAAAACTGAAGCAGGTGGAATTTCTGGAGGACCGTATTGGCGAAACCTTTACGGCTATTGTGTCCGGTATTACCGACTTTGGGGTCTTTGTGCTTACCGAAGATTCGTTCAGCGAGGGACTGGTCGCTTTTGACCGCATCAGCGGCGATTATTTTGTTGCCGAACCTCGGAAGCACCTGATCAGGGGAGTCAATACGAAAAAGATGTATCGCCTGGGAGACCGGGTGCGGGTGCGTCTGCTTGCTGCTGATCCGGCGCTCCGTACGCTGGATTTTGCTCTTCTGGGTCATGCGGCGCCGCCAGGCCAAAGCCAATAAGGTGTTCATGTTTCTATGATAAATCACTCTATGCATTCCGCCGAGCAGCTCCGCGAAAGGTTTGAGGCTTCTCTTGCCGACTGGCTGCCCCAGGGAAATCCGGACACCCTTTATGAGCCCATCCGCTACGCCGTCATGGCCGGTGGCAAGCGGACACGCCCTGTTCTGTTGCTCATGATGGGTGAGCTTTTTGGTTTATCACCCGAACAGGCCTTGCCCCAGGCGGTAGCTGTTGAATGGTTCCACACCTTCACCCTGGTGCACGACGATATCATGGATCATGCTGAACTGCGACGGGGGCGTCCGAGCGTTCATGCGAAATACAGTCAGCCCACAGCCATCCTGGCCGGCGACGCTATGCTCGTGTATTGCTTTGGTTTGATGTCGCGCTGCCCGTCAGCGCTGCAAAAGGAATTGATCGGCTCGTTTGTGAACTGCGCCCTCAAGGTTTGCGAAGGACAGCAACTGGATATGGATTTTGAGCGGTTACCTGCGGTAAGCGTAAAGGAATACCTGTACATGATTGAACGCAAAACCGCTGAGCTGCTGGCGTTTTCTGCTTATTGCGGTGCCTTGCTTGCCGGGGCTGGTCAGCAGGATCAGCAGGCTGCTTACCGCTTTGGTAAGCACCTGGGTGTAGCCTTTCAGCTTATGGATGATTACTTAGACACGTTTGGGGAAAGTCAGCTTACCGGGAAAACCCCGGGAGGCGACCTTTTCCGAAACAAAAAGACTTATCTGCATGCCAAAATCAGGGAACAGGCCGACCAGCAAACGCTGCAAACTCTTGACCGCCTGATGTCCGATACGGATTCCCTACGGGAGAACCTGGAATCGGTCAAAAACCTGTTTCGCTCCGCAGGAGTCGACCGCCTGTTGCAGAATGAAATAGAGTGCTATTCGGAAGCAGCGCTGCAGGAACTGAAACGCCTTAGCGTTGATCCTTCACGCAAAAAAGAATTGGGCAAGTTAACGGAAACGCTCAAGCGGCGGCTTGCCTAAAGCATAATGCCGTTTGCCTGACGTTTTTTGACCCGTCCGTGGCAGTCTTTAACGCCACTGCAGGCGGATAAAGCCATACCCAATACCATAAGGATCAATAACCAACGGGATGAATTCCACAACCGACGCATGGAGTAAAAATTGTTTGCCAAAAGTACAACGTAAATTGATGCGCGCTTATACCATTTTGTTAAAAGTTTTTAACCGATCCTGAATGCGCGTACACAGGTACTCGTAGCTGATGATTTCCATCAGCTCGCGCTCCTCCCTCGGTGCCTCCAGGGCAGCCTGCATACGCGATAACGGGGCCTGAATTTTAGCCATGGCTTTTCTCAGATCGTAGTGATAGTTGAAGAGTAAGCGCATGATT
>JANWXQ010000078.1 GCA_025057275.1 Chitinophagales bacterium | reverse complement strand
CAACCTATGCTCTCAACAAGTGCGGCGCAACGCTTAACGGATATGTTGGCGATGTGGTTCAGGTTTCCGGATTTTTCCTCTGCCAGTCTAATGCCGGGCCGTGCCTGGCGGATTACAACTGGCAGCTAACGGATGCCGCTGCAAACATTATCTCCTCCGGTAGCGGCTTTCCGGCATTCTTCTCACCGCCACTGCCAGGCTTTTATACGTTCACGGTTATTCCGGTTTGCGGCACCACGGCTTGCGATACGTGTACCATCAACTTCAACATTTTCCTGCCGGTTGATAGTTGTGGCTGCGGCCAATGGGGTGATTTCACCGTAACGACCAGTGAGGCATCGTACATCTATCAGGCTTGCGGCAGTAAATACTGGTCCGAGGCAAAAGTTCCCATCACGCTTAGCGGAGATTACTATTGCCAGGGTGGAAGCTGCAGTGCCATGCTCTCATGGGTAGTCCGGCGCAACGGCGTGAATTACACCAGTGGCAGCGGCATGCCGATTTCCTTCCTTCCAACCATGCCAGGCAATTACAGCGTGGCCATTATAGCCATGTGTGGTATGGAAGTTTGCGGCAAATGCCGTTTCCAATTCAAGGTTACCGATGGTTTTGCTCCGCAATGGCCTGAAACCGCCAAACCCGAAGTCAGCGAAACCGGCAGAGCGGCACTGTCCATGCGCCTGGAACCCAATCCCGCTTTTGACCACGTAAAAGTGACGTTGGAATCGCCTGCCAATGATGCAGGACAGTTAATGCTCACCAATGAACTGGGTGTAGTTGTGCTTCGAACAGATCTGACGCTGCGGCCTGGCATCAACGATTATGAGTTGAGACTGCCTGCCTTGGAAAGCGGCTGGTATGTCGTTCATTTCAACGGACTGAACGGCCGCACCTTCAAACAGCTGATCATAGCCAGGTAATCTGGTTGTTTCTTAGTGAATGTGCGGGGGGCTCGCCAAAGGCGAGCCCCCCGCTTTTTAATCATTCCCAACCCAACCCTCACCCATACAACTCCACATGAATCTGCCGGGGCGTGTAGCCCATCTGCAACAGGCGATGACGCGCTTCATCAATCATATTGCGCCAGCCGCACAGAAAAAAATGGGCCGGACGCAGGTCGGCAAACAGCTCTTCGTAAATGGCATGAACGTAGCCGCGCCGCCCTGTGTAATCGGGCGAGGATTCCCGCGACAAGGTGTAGTGATACTCAAATCCCGGCAACTCCTGCTGCAGGCGCTCAAAATCATCGCGGTACAGCAATCCGCTTAGATAACGCGTGCCAAAAACCAAATAAATACGATGATGCGATCGGGGCCGTTGCAACAAATCCAAAAGCATACTGCGAAACGGCGCCACTCCCGTATTGGTAGCCACCAAACACAGATCCGTAAGAATTTCATCCGGCAGCACAAAGGTTCCCTGAGGACCTTTGTACTGCAATAAGGTTCCCGGTTCCACCTGCTCCCACAGGTAGCGCGTGGCTGCTCCGCCCGGCACGTGTTTGATAACCAGTTCCATCGTGTTGCCGTTCGGCGCATTAGCTAAAGAGTAGCTACGCCAGCGACGAATACGTTTTTCGTGAATCGGTAAATCCAGTGTGATGAATTGACCTGGCTTGAATTCCACTGACCCGTCAATCGCTTCCAGAAAAAAGCGACGCGTGTCTTCGGTCAGATCGTCAAAACCGCTTAACCGGGCGGTATGCCACTGCTCGGCTGCCATTGGCTGTGCATTTCGTAACCTGCTGCTGCCAAAGTAAGCACAGGAAACCTGCTCCACCGCGTGCAACCAAGCCGAAAGCAAAAAAGTTATCCGAGAATTTCAGGGCTTCAGCTCTCCCAGAACAAAAAATTCGCCTTCCAGATCCCGACTGATGTCGGCTTTTACCAATGCGCCGTCTTTCAAAATAGGGACCACATCAGTCAGATCGGGCCGCAAACAATATTTGACATCGTTGATGACACCCAGATGGGCCAGCCTCCGGTAATGCGATGACTGCTTGACAAAGTGCATCATGTTTCGCCGGGAGTTCACGTACAGTTTTTCCGCAGCAAAAGCCGAATCGGAATCCACCAGAAAATACTCTTTGGTATGATGAATGACGGCTCCGGCAAAAATGGTATCCTCCAGATTGAACTTATTGCGCCAGCCCGAACACAACAGCAGCGTATCGTGTCCTTCGCTGATGATCCATCGGGTCAGCGCCGAAAAGTTGATGAATGCGCCGGCTACTACCTGATGCGCTTGTTGCGCCAGCTTGATGGCCCGGGTGCCGTTGGTGGTGGTGAGCACCAGAATTTTTCCTTTCACCACACCGTTCATGAACTCAAACGGTGAATTGCCGAAATCAAAGCCTTCCACGCGCCTGCCGTTGCGTTCGCCTGCAAGAATGTGGTTTTCCTTTCCCCGATAGCGCATACATTCTTCAATGGTTTCTACCGGAATGATTTTTTCGGCTCCCTGATCCAGGGCCACACACATGGTAGTCGTGGCGCGCAGCACGTCAATGACCACCACTACTTTATTTTCCACGGGATACAGGGGCAGCAACCCCGGACTCAGGCAAACGTCCAAAATCGCTTTGTCGGGCATGGCATCAGGTTTGGGGGGTCAGAAAAGGCATGCGCCGGATGCGGGCAGCCACCTGTTGCCCGCGAATCAGCACACGAATGGCAGACCCTTCGGCGGCCTGCGCCGTAGGCACGTAGCCCATGCCGATTCCCTGTTGCAGGGTAGGCGAGTGGCAGCCGCTGGTAACCCTGCCAATCGGGTTCCCCTGTTCGTCGGTCAGCTCGTAGCCGCTGCGCGGAATTCCCTTTTCTTCCATTACAAAACCCGCCAGCCTGCGACGGACGCCCTGCTGCTTTTGTTGAAGCAAAGCATCCCGGCCGATGAACTCCTTATTCCAGTAAATCAGCCAGCCCAATCCGGCTTCCAGCGGAGTGGTGGTTTCGTCCATATCGTTCCCATACAGGCGGAAGCACACTTCCTGCCGCAAGGTATCGCGCGCACCCAGGCCAGCGGGCCGCAGGCCCAGGGAACGCCCGCTATGCATAATCTGATTCCATAAACTTTCTGCATGTATGTTTTCAAAATATATTTCAAAGCCGCCGGCACCCGTATAGCCCGTGCGCGACACCAGCACGTTGCGCACCCCGCCGAATACAGTACGGGCAAACTTGTAATAGGCAATTTGCGAGAGATCGGTTTGCGTAAGGGGCTGCAGAATCTGCAGGGCCAGCGGTCCTTGAACAGCCAGCAAGCCTGCCTGCTCGCTGATGTTTTTGAGTTCTGCTCCTTCCGTGTTGTGCGTAACTACCCAGTTCCAGTCCTTCTCTATGTTGGCTGCATTCACCACCATCATGTACGACTGCTCCTGCAGCCGGTAAACCAGCAGATCATCCAACACCCCGCCCTGCTCATTGACCATGCAGGTATATTGTACATCGCCGATGTTCAAACGGCTGATTTGATTGGTGGTAATGCGTTCCAGCAGACTTAATGCTCCGGGACCGCGCACCACAAATTCGCCCATGTGCGACACATCAAACACACCCGCCCGTTGCCGTACGGCATGATGTTCTTCGGTGATGCTGGAGTAATACACCGGCATGGCATAGCCGGCAAAATCGGTCATGCGTGCTCCCAGCGACACGTGCAGGTCATGCAACGGCGTATGCTTCATATTGCCGGCAAAGATAGAAGCCTGTTTACGCCTCCAATGGATTTTTGCCGAAACTGCGTCGGAAACGAGGAGCTGCTTTCATGCCTGCAGTGGCCCCGCCCTCTTGAAAATTTGGAATAAACGTAAGCCTGTTGTAGCAAGATTTCCGGCACAATCATTGGTTACCATTTAGAAAAATCTGTACTTTGAGAATTTCTTCCCATCAGGTTATCCCTAATTGCATGACTCATGCTATAAACCTTGGACGAGCCCGCAGCATACTCCTGCAGGTTATTCTGGTTGTCGCATGGTGTGCGGCTGCGGCGCAATCCTCGTATTACCTTTCTCCCTCAGGCAACGACGCCAATAACGGAACTTCCCCTGCCCAGGCCTGGCGTACGCTGGCCCGTGCCAGCCAGCAGGCTTTTCAGCCCGGCGATTCCCTTCTGCTGGAAAGCGGCGGCGTATATCGCGGAACCCTGTGGCTTCACGGATCGGGAACAGCAGCCGCTCCCATCGTCATTTCCTCCTATGGCGCCGGCAGCAAACCGTTGATCAGCGGCGAAGAGCCACTGCAAAATCCCTCCTGGAGCAGCGAATCCGACTTTGGAACAACGGTATGGAAAACCCCATGCCCCGATACCGCCTGGTTTGTTTTTGCCGATAACCAGCAGCATTTCCCGGCCCGTTTTCCCGACGAAGATTACTATTATATGGATCAGCTGGCATCGTCGGGTAATTTGAGTTTTTGCGGCAAGCTCTATCCACGCGATTCGGTGTTTATCTCCAATGCGCTGAAAAACACTGCAATTGGCGATTTGACCGGCGCTTATGCCAGTATTCGCATGTCGGGATGGACCATAGGCACCTTTCGCATCGTTGCCTTTGATCCATCAGCCGGAAAGGTTTGGCTGCACTCTTCTTCTTACGGCTGGAACGGCTCGCTGAACCTGCATGCCGGCACATCAGAAAAATATGGATTTTTCTTATCCAACAAAAAAGAATTTCTCAGCCAGGGCGGTGAATTCTGGCACGATGCCTCCGGAAAGCAGCTTTACCTTGCAGGCGCTGCCCCGCCGGCTGCTGTAGCCATCAGCAGGCATCGCTACGGCATCCGGCTTATGGACACTTTTGCCCGTTACGTGGTCATCCGCAATGTGGCGTTTTCGGGTCAGCACATCAGTGGCATAGAGCTTAAGGAAAACGACAGCGACATCAGTATCATCAGCTGCAGCTTCAGCCGCATGCCTTTCGGCCTGCACAACCGCGGCCAGTCGGCATCAGCCGATTGCCTTATCCGGCGCGCATTCACCTTTCGGCTCAACGTCAGCGGAAATTCCTTCACCGATATATTCCGCGAAGCTATCTCCTGCTTTCCACGCGATGCCACAATTTCCTACAACACCATTCGCCGCACAGGCCTGCGCCCCAATCTGGCCGAATGGCTGAATATGCCCCGGTCGTACGATGTGGTTGACTATGATAACGGCTCAGCCATACGTACCGGGCGCAACTGCTGGATTGCCTACAACACCGTTGACAGCTGTGGCCTCTACGGTATTTTCGTCAATGCACAGTGCACCGCTGAGTATAACCTGATTGAACATGCCTGCCTCCTTTACTCCGACTGCGGCGGTCTGTATGTAGCCTACAGCGACAGTGCCGAGCTGCGTCACAATGTAATACGAAACTGTGGCGGCAACACCGACCGCGGCATCTGGCTGACCAGTCAGGCCGTTTCACCCCTCATTATTGCCAATGGCATCTATCTGGACTTCAATGCCGACCTGCGCTTTCAGCAACTCAGGGCCACCCGAAATACCATCGCCCACTGCGGTCGCGGCATTGCCCTGATCACAACTGAAGATGCCTTAGGGCAGCCCAATCTTTATGGCAATGGCTACTGTTCTCCTCCTGCTGAACTGACCGAAAACATCCTTTACGACAACTTCTGGGAACAGTTCAACATAGCTGCTCTGTCGCTTCCGCAAAATGTGCCCTCTGTATTCACCTACAAGCCCCTTCATTTTGCCGATAATGCCCTGCTGCATTTTGACCTTACCGGAAAAGCCGTCCGTACCTCTAATCGCTTGGGTGCCGGTGTGGACTGGGGCGATTACCAGAGCAACACCTATCTGACCCTGCACAATCCCTATCCCTTTGATAAAAGTTATGTGAGCGGGCTGATTGAAAAAACGGAATGGCTTACCCTGAGCGAATGGAAACAGTCCGGTGACGATATCAGCTCCCGACAGATTGTACCCCTGCAGTCCCACATTACCCTGCTTGACACCCTCCAACAGGGCAACCTGGTTCGCAACGGCCATTTTCACTCCGATGTGGCGCATTGGAATTACACCAAATCGCAGTCGCTGTGCAATGTTATCTGGCAACGCGATTCCAATACGGTTATGCCCTCCGGACATCTGTTCGTTCGCAATCCTTCCGGACTGGCCTGCCTCAACAACACCCTGACTGTCTACACCCAGCTTGCCGACAGCAGCAACAATTACAGCGTTACCGTAAATCTGGACAGCAGCCGGTATTACCTGCTCAGCTTCAGAACATATACCAACCTCGTTATCTCCAACTCGGGAAAGCCCAATACCTTCTGGACAGTCAGTATCATTAATTCCCAGAACAGTGCCGTACTGTTTTCAACCGTCATTGAGCCGCGCACCCAGGTGGAAACCATCCGGCTGATCTTCAGGCCCGCTTTTTCTGCTGCCGAGGCCAAACTTCAGTTTTTTTCATATAAGTTACAAGACAACTACGACCTTCGGCTTGATGATGTCGTGCTGCTGCCCGTCAGCGTTACCGAATGGACACCCGACTATAAGTTTCCGCTGCTGACTAATGCTTCCAACCAGACGCTTTCGATCACCGTACCCCCGAATTGCTTTATTCACCTGGACAGCTCAGCCGTTTCTTCCCCGCTGACGCTGTCGCCCTTTACGTCGGTTGTCCTTATTCGTCTGGACACCTGCACGCTGGATATAGACCTGACCGGCTTGCCGCCCGCAGCGCAGTCGCCCATGCCCCATCGGCTCTTGCTTTATCCTAACCCGGCAACCGATTTCGTTATACTCCTTTTTCCTCCGGAAACCAAAGGTCAAAACTTACAATTATTTAATCTGAGTGGAAGGTTAATGTTCAGCCGGCGCATCCTTGAGCCCATGCTTCGGCTATCTATTGCCGACTGGGCCGCAGGCATGTACCTGGTTCGTTGCGGAACATATTATACAAAATTTGTTAAAAACTGACGGCTATCTAAGCTGGCAGCGCCTGCCCTGAACCTGCACGGCATTCTCCCTATTTTCGCCCGTACATCCTGCGCTGATGGACCTTCATCCCCCCCGATCGCTTGAGGAACTGGCTCACCTGACCGGCGCCGAGTGGATTGGCGATGCTTCGTTTCCTGTAACCGGAATCAACGAAATCCACCTGGTACGCCCCGGCGATGTAACGTTCGTGGACCATCCGAAGTATTACAAAAAGGCATTGCATTCTGCTGCTTCCGTTATTATCATCAATCAGCACATCACTCCGCCTGCAGGCAAACACCTGCTGATCAGTTCCAATCCTTTTGAAGCCTATAATGCGCTGGCCCGGCATTTCTGTCCCGACCTGCCGTTTCAGCCTTCTGCCGCCAATCCGATGGCAGATGCCACCGCCGAAATCGGTGAGGGCACCGTCATTTTTCCGGGGGCCTTTATCGGACCGCAGGTGCGCATCGGCAAGCACTGCCGCATCTACAGCAACGTCAGCATCCATGCCCGCTGCATCATCGGCGACCATGCCGTTATCCACTCCGGAACCGTAATCGGTGCCGATGCTTTTTACTTCAAAAAATATCCCGATGGCAGCTACCGGAAAATGCATTCCTGCGGCCGTGCCGTTATTGGTCA
The DNA here is from genome assembly GCA_025057275.1 of Chitinophagales bacterium. Classification (GTDB taxonomy): domain Bacteria; phylum Bacteroidota; class Bacteroidia; order Chitinophagales; family UBA10324; genus JANWXQ01. The sequence continues at coordinate 44,364 of JANWXQ010000078.1, read as the reverse complement.
TCATGTGGAAATCGGCGCCTGTTGCACCATTGATCGGGGCGTTTCGGCCGACACCATCGTCAGCGACGGATGCAAGCTGGACAACCACGTCCACATCGGTCACGACACCTTCATCGGGCCCAACTGTCTGTTCGCTGCCCATGTGGCTGTGGCCGGCGTAACCCGTATTGAAGAAGGCGTTATCCTCTGGGGGCAGGTGGGGGTGAACAAAGACCTGGTCATCGGCCCGCATGCAGTGGTTTATGCCCAGTCGGGTGTGGCCGGCAGTCTGGCAGGCGGAAACAGCTATTTCGGTAGTCCGGCCGTTCCAGCACAGGAAAAAATGCGCGAGCTCAGATGGATTCGCCGCCAAATACAGCGGCCCGCTTCTGATAATGATAAATAATTTTTTATATGAAGAAGAAAGTTGTGGTTCTTGGCGCCGGCATGGTGGGTCGTGCCATGGCTGCCGACCTGTCCGATCGTTACCACGTCACTGCCGCTGACCTTAGTGCCGAAAATCTGGAACGCCTCCCTGCCGGCATCGCATCCGTTCAGGCCGATCTGTCCCGTCCCGAGGTGCTGCACCGAATTGTAGCACCGGCTGATCTGGTTATTGGCGCCGTTCCCGGTTTTATGGGTTTTGCTACCGTGCAGCACGTGCTGGAATGTGGCAAAAACATCGTGGACATCTCCTTTTTCGCGGAAGACTGCTTTGAATTGGATGCTCTGGCCCAACAACGTCAGGTAACAGCGATAGTGGATTGCGGCGTGGCCCCTGGCCTGTTCAATATCGTTGCCGGCTACCACCACCAGCGTATGCAGGTGGACAACCTCGTGGCCATGTGCGGCGGGCTGCCCGTGCGCCGCACCCTGCCCTTTCAGTACAAAGCCCCGTTTTCGCCCGTTGACGTACTGGAAATATATACCCGACCCGCACGCATTGTGGTCAATGGCAGTGTTCGCACCGTGCCGGCTCTATCCAACGTGGAAGAAGTGCACCTGGAACCTGTCGGTACCCTGGAAGCTTTTGACACCGATGGCCTGCGCTCCATGCTTCGCACAATGAAAATTCCTAATATGTGTGAAAAAACCTTGCGCTATCCCGGTCACGCTGCTCTGATGAAAGCCCTTCGCGCCATGGGTTTGTTTTCCGAATCGCCTCTGATGGTTAACGGACAGCAGGTGAAACCGATAGACTTTGCCTGTGCCCTGTTGTTTCCCCACTGGAAGCTGGAGCCTGGTGAAGAAGAGTTTACCCTGCTGAGCATTCAACTGGAAGGCCGGGAACAGAACGAATACAAATGCCTGAATTATCACCTGTACGACCGTTACGACCCAAACACCCAAACCACTTCCATGGCCCGAACCACCGGTTACACGGCTACGGCTGCGGCTTCCGCTGTTTTGGAAGGCCTTTACACGCGCAAGGGCATCTCCCCCCCGGAATACCTTGGCGAGCAGGAACCGGTCTTTCATTTCATCATGGACTACCTGGCTCAACGCAATCTGCGTTTTACCGTTACTTCCTCTAAATCTCCGGCAGGATAAACAGCGGGCTGCTTTAACAATCTTTTACATCTGCCTGCGTTATCCCCTAGCCCTTTTACGCTAACTTAGACGGCCGCGCGCTGCAACATGAGCTCCGTTTCTGATAACTACCGGTTGCTGCTTAGCAGGCTGGATGCGTTCATCCGCAAGTATTACCTCAACCAGCTCATTCGTGGCCTGTTGTATTGCTGCGCTTTATTGCCTGCAGCCTACCTGCTCATCGCACTTGCCGAATACCTGTTTTATCTGCCCTCTGCCGTCCGAACCATTTTGTTTTACGGCTTTCTGCTGGGTGCCGGCACCGCCGTGGGCATCTGGATCTTTCGTCCGTTGACCCAATACCTCAGGCTGGGGCCGGTTCTCTCTCATGAACAGGCTGCCCGACTGATCGGCAATCACTTTACCGAAGTCCAGGACCGCCTGCTGAACGTTTTGCAACTGCGCCAGCAGGCCGATACTGTTGCCGATGCCGCACTGATTGAAGCCAGCATCAATCAGAAAATTGCTGCCTTGCGCCCTATTCCTTTTACGGCAGCGATCAACCTGAAGAAAAACCGCCGTTACCTGCGCTATGCGCTGCCGCCTGTCCTGGTCATTTTGGCCTTGCTGCTGGCTTCGCCGGCCATACTCACCGAAAGCGCCTACCGACTTATTCACTACAACAATGTTTTTGAACGGCCTGCTCCGTTCCGGTTCCTGGTTACCCCCCAGCCGCTTCAGACAGTTCAGTTTGAAGACAAAACCATCACCGTCCGCGTGGAAGGTCAGGCCTTGCCGCAACAAGTAACCCTATCGTATAACGGCATGACGTATCCCATGCAAAAACTATCTCCTGATGCCTATGCTTACACGTTTGTCAAACCAGAGAAAAACATTTCTTTTTCTCTGGAAGGAAGCGGCTTTCGCTCGCGCGAATACGAGCTGCGCGTACTGGCCAGGCCCATCATCCTGCGTTTTTCCACGCTGCTGAACTATCCGGCATACACCGGGCGCAAGCCCGAAACCCTGCAGAACATCGGTGACCTTACCGTACCGGAGGGTACGGAGGCCGTTTGGCAGTTCCAGGCGCAGAACGTAACCCAACTTCACTTTTTGTTCGGCGATTCGCTGCAGGCTGCCGGCATGCAAAACAATTCCTTCACGTTCAGCCGCCGGCTTCGCTCCGCCACTCCTTACCGCATTTACGTTTCCGGCTCCGAATTGCCCCGCGTGGATTCCCTCAGCTTCGCCATTCACGTCATCCCTGACCGCTACCCGACCATTGATGTCGTTCAGCTTACCGATAGTACCCAGAGCAATTACCTGTATTTTGCCGGCAACGTTGCCGACGACTACGGCCTGCGTCGCTTGCTGTTTCGCTACCAGGTGGTTTCTGAACAGCAGAATTCCTACGAAACAGGTTATGAATCGGTGACCATCCCCTTCTCCGGAAACCGCACAGCTCCATTTTCCTTTTTCTGGGACCTTGCCCCCCTTAACCTCCAACCCGGGCAGCAGGTGTTTTACTACTTTGAAGTCTGGGATAACGACGGCGTCAACGGCAGCAAATCATCGCGTTCGCCTCTGATGCGGCTGCAAAAGCCTTCCGCCGAACAATTGCTGGAACAGGCCAGCCGCCAAAGCGAAAACCTGAAGGAAGAATTCAAAGACCTCATTGAGCAAACCCGGCAACTGCACCAGGATCTGGAAAAGGCCCGAAATACCCTGCTGGGCAGCAAAACATTGAGTTGGGAAGAGAAGAAAAAGCTGGAAAGCCTCCTGCAGCGGCAGCAATCGCTGATGCAACGCATGCAGCAGCTGCGTAACCAGTTTGACCAAACCCTGCAGCGCCAGAGCGAATTCCGGCAGTTTAACCAGGAGTTGCAGGAGAAAAACGAACAGCTCCAGAAGCTCATGGATGAATTGCTTACCGACGAAATGCAGGAGCTGCTCCGCCGCCTCAATGAACTGCTCAACCAGCTCAATAAAGACCTGACGTTGGATCAGCTGGAAAACCAGAAACGCTCCAGCCAGCAACTGGAAAAACAACTGGACCGCCTGCTTTCGCTGTACAAACGACTGGAGTTTGAAAAAAAGATGACTGACATCAAAGACCAGCTTCAGGAACTGGCCCGCAGGCAGGAAGAACTGGCCAAATCATCGCAGCAAACCGATTTGAAAAAATCCGAAGAGCAACGCCAGCAACTGGAAGAACAGCAACAGCAGCTTGCCCGGGAATTTGAATCGGTAGAACAGCAGCTCAATGAACTGGAAAAGCTGAACCAGCAATTGGATCATCCTACACAACTGCCCGACACGGAACCGGAGCAACAGCAGACGCGGCAGCAGATGGAGCAGGCCGGACAGCACTTGAAAAACCAGGATGGTAAAAAAGCCGGTCAGCACCAGCGGAATGCCGCACAAAACATGCAGCGCATGAGCGAAAAGCTGGATCAGGCCCTGAGCTCCATGCAGATGCAGCAAACCGAAATGGACCTGCAGGCCACCCGCCAGATTCTGGAAAACCTCATCAAAGCTTCCTTTGACCAGGAAGAACTGCTGAACCGCACCAAGCAGGCCAACGTCAACACCCCGCAGTACCTGCAAACCATGCAGGCCCAGAAAGCGCTGGAAGACGACCTGCAGATGATCAAAGACAGCATCACCGAGCTGAGCAAGCGCGTTTTTCAGATTCAGCGCTTTGTCCAGGAACAGGTCAGCAACATAGACAAACACATGGCCCAGGCCCTCGACCAGCTCCAGCAGCGCCGCCCTGCCGTAGCTGCTGCCAGCCAGCAACACATCATGATGGCCCTCAACAACCTGGCCCTCATGTTTGATGAAGTGCTCCAGCAACTGCAGCAGCAAATGGCCGCCCAGATGACCGGTTCCCAGATGTGCCAGCGACCCGGCAGCCAGCAGCAGGGCCGCCAGTCGCTCAGCGACCGGCAACAGCAACTCAACGACCGCATTGAGCAGCTGGGTCAGAAGATGAAAGAAGGCAGCTCACAGGGCAAACGCCAGGGCTTTTCCCAGGAAATCGCCGAACTGGCCCAGGAACAAGCCCGTATCCGCGAAGCCCTTCGTCAGCTCAATGAAGAACTCAACAAAGACGGCCACAAAACCCTCGGCGACCTGGAAAAGCTGCAGCGCGAAATGGAAAAAACCGAAACCGAACTATTGAACCGCCAACTCTCCGGTGAAACGTTAAAACGGCAGAAAGACATCTTCACCCGGCTGCTGGAAGCCGAAAACGCTGAGCGCGAACGCGAAACCGATGAGCAGCGTCAGGCCCGCACCGCCAGCCCGACCCCTCCCACAATTCCCCCTGAACTGGCCGATTACCTCAAAAGAAAACAGGTTGAACTGGAATTGTTCAAAACCGTTCCTCCCGAACTGAAACCTTTTTACCGGCAATTGGTAGAACAATACTACAAGTCGCTTCAAAACAACTAAAACACCATTTTTGTGTGATTGACTATTCCGTTTTGCGTGAGCTTGCCTTATCGTCCCGCCTGGAAAGTCTGAACGAAATTGAAGCCCTTACTTTAGAGCTTAAGGCCCAGTTCAACCTTTCCGACGAACAGGAAGCCAACATGCTGGTCGTCTTATCGGAAGCCGTTTCCAATGCCATTGTTCACGGCAACCGCTTCCATCCCGGCCGAAAAGTGTTGCTGAATTGCTGGCAGGAAGAAGGCCGGTTGATGTTTTCCGTTACCGATGAGGGCGATGGTTTTGACCCCACGCGCGTTGCCGATCCCACCGCTCCCGAAAACCTCATGAAACCTACCGGACGCGGCATTTTTCTGATGCGTAAGCTGGCCGATGAGGTGACGTTCTCCGAGGGCGGCCGCAAGGTGACACTTGCCTTTCGCATCTGAAGCTGGCAATGGCCGTTACGTTTGCCTGCCTGGCACCCGGATTTCGCCTGCAGCAGTCCCGCATCCTGCGCACCTGGCTGCTGGAAACGGCCCAAAAGGAAAAAGCAACGGTCAAGCGCCTGCATGTGGTTTTGACCACAGACAAACATATTTTTAATTTAAATAAAAAATTTCTTAATCATTCATGGCCAACCGACGTACTCACGTTTTCCTACGCTGCGCCGGGTTTTCCGCTGGAAGCAGAAGTGTACATCAGCGTGGACCGTGTGGCCGACAATGCCCGCCGTTTTCATGAACCGTTTGTCCGCGAACTCCATCGGGTTATGATTCATGGGCTGCTTCACTGCCTGGGATACAGCGACCGCAACCGCAACGAGGCCGCCCGGATGCGGCGCGCAGAAAACCGTTACCTCGCTTTACTTTCCCGGACCAACTAAGCCTTAAAACCGGAATTTTGTTGCTGCATGATGCCGGAATACGACATCGTCGTGGTAGGCGCCGGACATGCCGGCTGCGAAGCTGCGGCCTCGGCTGCCCAAATGGGCTCCCGTGTGCTGCTGGTTACCATGAACCTGCATACCATTGCCCAGATGAGCTGCAACCCGGCTATGGGCGGAATAGCTAAAGGTCAGATAATCAGGGAAATAGATGCCTTAGGCGGACTTTCCGGCCTGGTATCCGATATCAGCGCTGTGCAGTTCCGCATGCTGAACCGCTCCAAAGGCCCTGCCATGTGGAGCCCCAGGTCGCAAAACGACCGCATGCTGTTCAGCCAGGCCTGGAGGTTTTTATTGGAAAACATAAAAAACATTGATTTCCTGCAGGATGCTGTCAATGGTCTGCTTGTGGATTCCTTCCATGTGGCCGGCATTACCACATCCATGGGCCGTTCGATTCGCTGCAAAGCCGTCATACTGACCAACGGAACCTTTCTCAACGGAGTAATTCATATCGGCACAAAAAACCAAAGCGGCGGGCGCATCAGCGAACGGGCAGCGACCGGACTTACCGAACAGCTTCGGGATTTGGGCTTTGAAAGCGGCCGCCTGAAAACCGGCACGCCACCCCGGCTGGACGGCCGCACCATTGACTATTCCAAAATGGAAGAACAAAAAGGTGATGAATCCCCGGAACGTTTTTCGTACCTGGATGCCGTTCAGGTTTTCCGTGAAAAATCGTCACACATTACCTGGAAAACCCCTTTCCCCGAAAAACAACTGAGCTGCTGGATTACCTACACGAATTCCCGGGTACACGAAATTCTTAAAACCGGTTTCGATCAGTCGCCCATGTACACCGGCCGCATTCAGGGAACCGGACCCCGCTACTGCCCAAGCATTGAAGATAAAATCAGCCGCTTTGCCGATAAGGAACGTCATCAATTATTCGTAGAGCCAGAGGGTTGGAACACGATTGAGGTGTACCTCAACGGATTTTCTACTTCCCTGCCCGAAGAAGTACAATACCAGGCCCTCAGGCTAATTCCGGGACTGGAACATGCCAAAATGTTCCGACCGGGTTATGCCATTGAATACGACTATTTTCCCCCTCATCAGCTGCAATACAGCCTGGAAACCAAACTCATTGAAAACCTCTATTTTGCCGGACAGATCAATGGAACCACAGGCTATGAAGAAGCTGCCTGCCAGGGGCTCATGGCAGGCATCAATGCTCACAGAAAAATCAATGGCCTTGCGCCAGTCGTTTTGAAACGTAGTCAGGCCTACATCGGCGTCCTGATTGATGATTTGATCACCAAAGGAACCGATGAACCGTACCGCATGTTTACATCACGTGCCGAATTCCGCATTTTGCTTCGGCAGGACAATGCCGACCTCAGGCTTACACCTCTTGGACATGACCTTGGCCTGGCTTCCGATCAGCGTTTGTTTCACGTGAAACAAAAAGTGGATGAAACCGAACGATGCATCCAGTGGCTAAAACAAACCCGCCTGGAGCCGGATGAAGTAAACGAACTGCTTGTTTCACGTGAAACAAGCCCCGTTTCTGAAAAAATCGCCTTGTACCAGTTGCTGCTCCGCCCCCAGATCAGCATGGAAGATCTGTTGGTATTCCGGCCACCAACCGTTTCTGCAGACAGCCTTCGTCAGGCCGAAATAATGGCCAAGTATGAAGGATATATTGAAAAGGAAAAGCAGCTGGTGGAAAAAATGAACCGTTTGGAAGACCTCCCCATTGCCCCTGAATTTGACTTTTCCCGAATCAAAGCGCTGTCCACCGAAGCGCGCCAGAAACTTTCCCGTTTTCGTCCCCGTACCCTTGGCCAGGCAAGCCGAATCAGCGGCGTGAATCCCAGCGACATCAGCGCTTTGCTGGTCTACTTAAAAAGGTGATTTTTGTAAAATATTGATTTTCAGTGATTAATATGTCTTTTCCTGCCAAAGGGCATTTATACAGTTAAAACGCCGTTCCCCCTCATTATTTGCCAGAGCCCCTTTTATGTTACAAAAGCTGAGACAAGAGTTTGCACGCTACCGCCTCAGGCAATCGGTTTTCCTGGATGATATTCTGAACGAACTGGAGCAAATCAGAAAACGGTCAGACGTTTTGGCCATAACCGGAAAACCTTATGGCCATTCCTGGCGCGGGGTGTACAACGGAGCCTGCGGCATGTTTCCCGGGCATCTGCTGGCCCTGCCCCATGTTCATTCGCAACCGCTGCTGACCGGTGCGCAATACCAAAAACTTGCCGATACTATCCGGCAACTCCGGTTTTCACGCATCGTGTTTACCGGTTTCAGTGAACACCTGGAGGTATTGCTGGAAAAACTGTGCAACCCGCAGTCGGGTCAGCCCTGTTATCTGATTTACCATAGCAGCTTTTCCCAGTTTTATAGGCAAAGTCGTGATTTGTATTACCTCAACCGGATTTTTTATTGGTATGAGAAAGGCTATATCCGGCGCATCGCCTTCATGAAAAAAGGACTGGCAGAAGCATTCGTGCGATTACGGAATATTTCTTCTTTTCGGGTGCTCACCATGATCGCCGTGCCGGAGCAGGTGGGCATGCCTTTACCCGGCCTGCACATAGGGGCATTCGGCCATGAAGCCTTTCGGAAAAACCTGCACAATCAGGTTGCCGCGGCGCTGCTTTTTCCTGAAGCCCAAGTGCACGTGGCCTCCGGACCTGAGCTCGACTATCTGGGAAATTCTCACCGGCTGATTCTGCATCAGTTTACTGAAAATTATAATGAATTCCTGGATACGCTGGGCAGCATGACTATGAATTTTTATGCCACCTTCAGCGAATGCTACGGCATGATCATCGCCGAAAGCCTGGCCCGTGGCGTGCCCTGTCTGGCCTCAGGCAGCAGTGGCTTTTTTGACTGGGATCCCGATCTGGGCCGCGAGCTGATCTGCGACGAAATAGACGATCCCAATGCGCTGTACCGCAAGGCAGAACACCTCCTGAACCACCGCAACCGCTTGGCCGAACGAGGTCGCCAGTACGTTATCCGACTGAACGAAATAGGCTGGCAGTTACTGCATGAATTTTTAGGCTGAGCGATCGCGCACGTCCCGCAAGGCTTCTTCATACACTTCCTGAACCTGCCTGATGTAATCATCCAGGCTATGCCGCTCGGCTGTTGCTCTGGCTGCCTGCGAACAGGCTGAAAATCGTTTTTCATCGGCAGTGAGCCAGAGAATGGCTTCAACAAATCGATCGACATGGCGTTGTTGGACCAATGCACCGTTCCTGCCGTCTTCCATCAATTCAGACACTCCGCCGCCGTCCAATACTACAGCCGGCAACCCACAGGCCATGGCTTCCAGTACCGCTAAACCCAGCGGTTCGGGTTGCGCTGCATGGACGTAAACGTCGGCTTGTTGCAGGAACTCTTCCACGTGACTTACCTGGCCGGCAAGCGTTACGACATCGTCCAAACCAAGCTTTCTGATTTGCTGCCGAAGCGCGCCTTCCAGCGTTCCCGATCCCAGAATTTGCAAGGTGCTGGCCGTGCCCCTGCAGCGCAGCCGATTCACAACCTCCACCAGAAAAGCATGTTGCTTTCGGGGAATCAGGCTGCCTACCGTAACAAGCCTCAAGGGAACTCGTGGACGCCTGCGCCGCGAAAAGGTAAACCGGCTCAGGTCAATGCCATTATACACCACCCGAATGCGCCGACTGTCCTTGCCAGGCACCAGTTTTTGAGCATAGCGCATCATGCTTTGGGAAATGGCCACAAACCATACCTGCTCATGCGCATAGCGGCGCCGCATCATCATCAGCTCCAGTGGACGAATAAGTTTTTCTTTCATGGAATTCGGTGGCGGCACCGGACCGTGCACATGGCAACAATAAACCGTGCCCTGTCTGATATAGGAAAGCGCTAACCCGTCGGCTTCGTACAGGTGACTGTGAACAATCTCAGGATTCAGCTCCAGCAGCAACCGACGCCAGGCATCGGCTTCATGAGCCCGAAACGGATTGAGCCGCCACCGTCCCGGCGTGGTAATAACAGGCACCTCTTGTTCCAAAGCGTACCGATAAGGATTCAGCAAATAGGTGGGTTCGGGATCGGCCATGGTCACCACAAACACCTCATGACCCGCCCGGCGCTGCCATAGCGCCAGCTGGCTTAATAGCATTTCCGCACCACCTCCGCTGAACTGAGGAATTAAATGGACAACGCGCATGCACCTTCAGCCGACAAAAGTACCATGGTCATCAAGGAAACATGGAATGGTCTGTGCCGTTAATATTGTGATTGTGAATAGGACCGAACGGCAGCAGTTCTATGCCAATCACCTTCCTGCCGGCACTCCTGTTTTTCATCAGCCCTGGTGGTTGCAGGCTTGTTGCGGCAGCAACTGGGATGCTGTAACCCTGAGCGGCGACAGCGGCATGGAAGCATATTATGTTTACGCCTTCCGTCATTCGCTCTTAGGCCTACACCTGCTGATGCCGCCGCTTACCGCTTATCTGGGGCCGGCCATACTGGCTGCTGCCCCTGATGCCGAACACAACCTACATAGGGAAACCGAACTGTTGATTCGTCTGGAGGACAACCTGCCTGCCTGCATTCATTTTGAATCACGCTGGCAACCGCAATACCAGAACTGGTTGCCGTTTCACTGGAAAAAATACCACCAAAGCGTTCGCTACACCCATCTGCTGAAGCTGCCTGCCGAAGCCAACGATTTACATAAAGGCTTCAGCGAAAAAATCCATCGGGAAATTGCCCGGGCTGAAAAAAGGTATGTTGTGAGCCTGGCCAACGACACCGATGCCCTGTTCGGCCTGGTATCGGAAACGCTGCGTCGCAAAAAGGCCTTCCTGAATTTTTCCGCCAGTTACCTGCGTCAACTGTTTGCCGCCTGCCAGACACACCATGCCGGCGCCATCTGGCATGCTGTGACGGATGACGGGAAAATACATGCTGCTGTTTTTATCGTCTGGGACAAGGAAAAAGCCTATTATGTCATAGGCGGACGCAGCCCCGGTTCAGGAAACAGCGGAGCCATGTCTTTGCTGTTTTGGGAAGTGTTTAAACACCTGTGCGGCCGAACAAAAGTTTTTGATTTTGAAGGCTCCATGTTGGAGGGGGTGGGGAGCTATTTTCGTTCGTTTGGTGCCCGGTGTGTTCCCTACTTCAGTTTGCGAAAAACCAGCCATTGGCTGTTGCGATCCAAAGAGGCGCTCAAATACGTGCTTAAAGGCAAACTATGGGATTTCTGAACGGCTTGCGGCTAAAGCTGCCAACCTGCGGGCAAACGATTCAAAATTGTTTGCTGCATGAAACCGGTGCTGCCATTTTTGCCGCGCATGTTGACGCAGCTGTTCCCGTTCTGTTTCATTCAAATTTAAAAACTTCATAATGCAATCGGCTACTTCCTGAGCAGTAGGATTGGGAGAGAGCAGAAAACCGTTCCAGCCGTCTTCCACCAGCTCGCTGATGCCGCCCACGTTTGCGGCAATAACCGGTATGCCCGCTGCCTGCACTTCCATCATGCTTACCGGCAGTCCTTCCGTAGCGCTCAGGTGCAACATGAGGTCAAAGGGCTCCCTTTCCAACAAGCGGATGTACTCCGTCCGCGATAACCAACCCAAAAACCGAAGATTTATGTGCGGACGTTTTTGCCTGAGGCGCTCCGCAGCTTCCTTTAAATCCGTGTCGGCTTCTGGCACGTCCCCCAGAACCCAATATTCCAGTGCACTTCCCTGCACCCGTTCCAGAGCCTGTAAGGCAAGCACGTTTCTTTTGATCTGCGCATTTTTTCCTATGCTGATCAGGCGCAGCGGTCGTGAGGTTAGCGGTGTAGCCGCCGCGCCGGCAATGGCCCTGCAGCCCAGCCGGCAAACGGCAAACCGGAAATCATCCCGGAGCGCATACGTCTTGATCGCATAACGTTTACCGAAATCTGAAATAAAAAAAACGGCATCCAGTGTGGCAAACTTAAACGGTTGAAAAGGCAGGTACGAAAATGCATTTCGCTCCACATAAATGTCGTGCGCATGAGCACGCGCCACCGTGGGGCAGGGCAAACCCGAACTGCGCATGAGCGCAAGCGTTAGCGCCGATAGATCAAACCAATAAGAATAAATAACAACCGGAGGTTTCGAATCAGGCGAAACAAACCTTGCGTTCAGTCGGCGTTTTAACTCTAGAGCCCGCACCAACGAACCCGCGGCAATTCGCATTCGGGAAAGAATAAAACGGCGACTCAGCAGAATTCGCTTCCATTCCGTCAGCAGCAACCGCAGATTGCGGGGGTGCAGCAGCGAAAACCAGATGGACCATTGGCATCGGTAGGGCAGTGCCAGCGTCGTGCAGTTGTCAGGCAGCGTTCGGGTACGTTCGCTAACTTTGCCCCGAGCTATGACGGTAACGCGCTCAAAGTGAGCGCATAAGTACGGAAGCTCTTCTTCAAAATGCTCCTCTCCGCTGTCGTAGGGAAATGACTGAGTAAGTACTATCAGATTGCCTGCTGCCTTCATCGTTGATTGTGGATTCCAATGCCCGACCGTCCACTGTTCACCCTCCGGCTCAGCCGTTTATGACAAAGGTGCTTATTCTTTGTTATTTCTTTCCGCCGGCCAATCTGGCTGCTTCCCGTCGTTTGCACTCCTGGGCGATGTATCTGTATGATTCCGGCATTTATCCCATTATCATCACCCGAAGCTGGAATGTATCTTTTTCCAACGCCTATGAATTGCTTCAGCCCGACACCCGTCAGATTATTCACAGGAAATACGACCAATACGAAGTGTACTACATGCCCTATCGGGGCAGCCTTCGCGACCGTTTGCTCACCCGGTACGGACCGGACCGCCTGGTTTTACTGCGCCGCTCGCTCACTTTTCTGGAACATTTTATGCAAAATTTTACGTTGCGTTTTCTTCCGTATTACAACCTCTATCAACAGGCGCAGAAGGTGTTGCGCAGCGATCCTTCCATTCGGCTGATTGTTGCTTCGGCCATGCCGTTTTCCCTGTTCGGCATGTGCCACAGGCTGAGCAGGAAATTCAAAATTCCCTGGGTTGCTGATTACCGCGACGACTGGAACACCACATCCTGGAAAACGAATTACAGTGAACAAAGTTTTTTGCGCGGTGCTCTTTCGCTGCCAGAGCGCATTTTGAAATTTTTTGAAAAACGATCGGAACGTCGCTGGTTAAGCAGTGCCGTCTTATTTACTTCCGTTTCGCGGTATTACGTCTGGAAAATATCGAATTTCATTCTCAGACCCGGCAAGGTCGTTTACAACGGATACGAAGACCTTTCCGCTGCAAGCGAGCCTGTGCCCTTTGATGGCGAATTGCGAATTACCTATTCAGGCAACCTGTATTTTACACAGGACATCAGCGTGTTTGCTCAAGGACTCTCTCTGTTTCTGCATCAACAACGCGATGCACGGATTGCCCTGCAGTTTATCGGCACGGGTTACGATCCCAAACAGGTAGCCCGACTGGAAGGCCTGTTCGGCTCCATGCCCGTCCGGCTGCTGATCACGCCCTGGCTCAGCGATGAGGAAGCCCGTCGCTACCTGGCCGGTTCCCATGTGTTGCTGGCCGTAGCCAATGCCGGATTCAAGGGCGCCATTTCGAGTAAAGCCTTTGTGTACCTGTCGTATAAAAAGCCCATTCTGCTGTGTCCTTCCGACAACGACGAACTGGAAGCCCTGTTGTTGCCTTCCGGCCTGGCCACCAAAGCGCAAACCCCACAGCAGGCAGCAGCTTTTTTGCAGCAATGCATGAATTGCCTGAATCAGGGCTTGTCTATAGCTTCTGCCGCCAACGAGGCCTTCATTGCACAGTTCAGCAGGGAGCAGCAGGCCAAGAAAATGGGAGCCATTCTAAACTCCGTGCTGGCCTGATGCCTCACAGTTTGCGCTCGGCTGCGGCCTGGATACTGTGCCGCCTGGGAACAACCGCTTTATTGCGAAAATGGCGGGGCAATAGCATTACCGTTCTGTGCCTGCATCGGATCAATGAAGAAACCCATCACGTATGGCCCTCCATGCATGTTTCCGTATTCCGGAACCTACTGGACTACATCCGCAGGCACTATCGGGTGTGTTCCATCGGATCCGAACTCTACGAAGGAAGCGGCCCAAAGATGGTTCTGACCTTTGATGATGGGTATTATGATTTCATTGAATATGTTCTTCCCTTGCTGCACCGCTATCGTTTACCTGCCATACACCATGTGACGGCGGATTCTGTATTGAGCGGCAGGCCCAACTGGACCTACCTGCTGAATCTGATTGTAGATGATTTTCTGAAATCAAAAAAAACGCTGGAAATTGAAGAGATCAAATATTCCGGACGTATCGCCTTATCCAATGCCCAGCGCGAAAGCCTGTACCTCTTTCACCGGCTGAAGCGATTTCCGCATTCGGTAATTGAGCAGATCATCCATCGGCTCATGAACCAATGCACCGGTGATTTGTATCTGCCCCGCATGATGCAGCGCGATGATCTGCTGGACTGTTGCGCCTCCGGCGTGCAGATCGGCGCCCATGGCTTTTATCATCTCGTATTGCATGAGGATCTGCCGGCCGACCAGATGCATCGGGAAATCCTGGAATCCAAACAACAATTGGAACAAGTAACCGGCAGGCCGGTAACCTCGTTTTCGTTTGTCAACGGAGAGTTTATTCCCTCGGCTATTGAATTGTGCGGCGCTGCGGGCTACTCGTATTTATTCACCACCGAAGAGCGCTTTGTCGGTGGGCAACCTGTGCAGGCGCCGTACCCATGGATCTTTCCCCGGTTGCTTGTGCCGTCTTCCGGTGCTTTTGAGGCATATTTGTATGTGGAGGGATTTCATTCATTCGTTCGCTCTTATGGCCGGTCTGCCCACCGCTTATGAAAATCCTGAATGGGTTTTTGCCTATGGCCGGCTTCGTCATTTGTTTGCCGCAGAGCGTCGCTTTCTGGAGCGCAATGGCAACCGGTTGGCCACCTGCACCCTGCTGGACGTAGGTATTGGCGCAGGCCGCACCACCCTCCATTTTGCCCCTGCTGTGGCCCGCTACGTGGGTATCGATTACTCCGAGGAAATGATTCGCTGGTGCCGGAATCATTTCCCCGCATCCGATCAAACGGAATTTCATGTCATGGATGCCCGACAACTTGCTTTTCCTGACCATACGTTTGATGTGGTGCTGTTCAGCTTTAACGGAATAGACTGCGTTCCGTATGAGGACCGCAACCGGGTGCTGGGCGAATTCTTTCGCGTACTGAAATCCAAAGGCACCCTGCTGTTTTCCTTTCACAACGCACGCAGCGTTCGACATCTCTATTCCCTTCAGATGCCCCGCAATCCGTTCAAAATTCCCTGGGAATTGCGCCGGAGGAAAAAACTGCGAACCATTAACGGACCATGGCAACAATACATAGATAAAAACTATTTTCATATCTACGACGGCTCCGATGATTTTCAAACCCGGGTATGCTACGTCGCTCCCCACCAGCAATGGCAGGACCTGATGCAACTGGGCTTTGTTTCCGTTCAGGCCAGCAACCTGGAAACCGGCCGCCTGATACCGGAATCGCAGCGGACAACGACTACCGATCAGTGGATCTTCGTGGAAACGCAAAAGCCATGAAGGGTTTACGGGTGGTGGAAGACCCGCCGGTTGAAGAGCTGTTCACGCATTACCGTCAACATCAGGAAGCGTTTCTGCATCAGCATCCACTGTTACCCGCTGCCCGCCCCCGCAGCACCTTCGGCTTTTACACCGATGACGGCTGCCTGCATGCCTTTGCGCTGGCCGAACGAAAGCCACTTCGTACACTTCATGCTGCGTTTGCGCCTGTAGGCGCCCTGCCCGAAACGCTAGGCGACCTGCTGGAAGCCTGGGTCGATTACCTGCACCGGCAATCTTCGTTCTGGCGCCTGGCTGTTCAGCTTCCGTTTCCTACTGAAGCCATCGGGGATGAGGTCCTGACTGCCCTGCAACACCGGGTTTCGTTCCGTCATTCTGACCTGGTACTCAACTGGAGCACCTGGGTAACCCCGTTAACAACCGATGAACAGGCGTTGTGGCATGCCTGTTCCGCGCACCATCGTCGCAATATCCGTAAAGCTCGGCGTTTGGGTCTGGAGCCAAAACTTTTATCCGATGACAGCGACCTGGAGCAGTTCAGCTTTCTGTATGAAAAAATGTACCGCCACCGGAAGCTGGCCGTCAAAAAAGAACTTGTACGCCAGCAGCTTTTCGCGCTGCGGGATCACTTCCATTCATACGGTGGAGGCGCCATACTGGGTATCATGCATCAACGGCAGTTAGCAGGCGCCGTAGTCATTGCCTACCGGAAACGTTCTGCATTTTATTTTCTGGGCGCCAGCGATCCCGACCTGCGCGCCTTTCCTGTCATGCACGGATTGTTTCATTATGCCATGATGCAGGCAGCAGAAGCGGGATTCAGTGAATTTGATTTCGGAGGCTACGATCTGCATGCCAGGCCCGGAAGCCAGACCGCAAACATCAATCGGTTCAAGGAAGGTTTTGGCGGTGAAGTGGTGCGCTATGTTCCCCAGTTGATTTTTGACATACGGCCTGCAGGATCCCGGCTGACTGATGCGGCGTTGCGCGTACGAAAGTGGTTTCGTTTGTACAGAGGCTAAAAAGACTCCGGCGCACATTCTAAAACAACATTTCTCAAAACGCTGCTAACCCTGCTCCACCAGGCATGACCAACTGTTGCCGGCAAACGAAACCAGTATTTTCGCTCTGCATTTCTCATGTGCGGCATAGCCGGATTTTTTGGCGCTGAACCCAGCAGAACAGAATGGTTGCAGTCCATGGCTCAGGCATTGGCGCACAGAGGTCCGGACGCCGAGGGCTTTTTTCAGAAAAACGGCTTGGGATTGGCCCATCGCAGGCTTTCCATAATTGACCTTTCCGAAAAAGCCAATCAGCCCATGACATCAGCCGATGGCAGATGGGTGGTGATCTTCAATGGCGAGCTGTTCAACTTCCGAGAAGTGGCTGCTGAGCTGCATCTGCCTCTGCGCACCAGCAGCGACACCGAAGTGCTGGCCGAAAGTCTGGCTGTGGAGGGAATTGATGCCATCCACCGGTTCAACGGCATGTTTGCCATTGCCGCCTACGACACGGTAAACGACAAGCTGTTTTTGATCCGTGACCGCATGGGTGTAAAACCTTTGTTTTACTGTCAGACTTCGGAAGGTTTCTTTTTTGCCAGTGAAATCAAAGCTCTGCTTCGCCCGGATCCGGTGCGCAGAACCTTAAGCCTGGATCCGGTGGCCCTGTCGTTTTACCTGAGGCTGGGCTATGTGCCGGAGCCATATACTATCTGGAAGTCCGTCCGCAAGTTTCCTGCAGGACATTATCTGCAATTGCATGCCGGCCAAAGCCAATGGACCCCCTACTGGAAGCTTGGCGACCAGATTCAACCGGCAACCGACAGCAGCGAACCTGAACTGTTGGACAGGTTGGATTGTTTGCTGCTGAATGCAGTGCAGCTTCGCTTGATCAGTGATGTGCCCTTTGGCATTTTGCTCAGCGGCGGCATTGATTCCTCCCTGATTGCCGCCATGGCGCAGAAGCAGGCTGCTCAACCCATTAACACCTTTACGATAGGTTTTGAAACGGCCTCGCACAATGAGGCACATCATGCACAGCAGATTGCTGCTTACCTGGGCACCCACCACCACGATGAATTCCTCACCGAAAAACAAACCCTGTCGCTGTTGCCGGAAGCGCTGGTATTGTTTGATGAACCCTTTGCAGATTCTTCCGCCCTGCCCATGTTGCTGGTGGCACGCATGGCCCGACGTTCGGTAAAAATGGTGCTGAGCGGAGACGGCGGCGACGAACTCTTCATGGGTTACGGCATGTACCGGTGGATCCACCGGCTGCAGCAACCCCTCCTGCGTCCGCTGCACAGGCCCCTTCGGCGGCTGCTGCCCCTGCTGGGCGATCGCTACCGACGCGCCGCCCGCCTGTTCGAACCCACCAGTCACCTGCACGAGCATGTGTTTTCGCAGGAACAATATTTTTTTTCCGAATATGAAGCTGCCCGATTGCTGGGAAATCGCTACTGCGATCATCACCTGCCCATACCCGAAGTCAGCGCCCGGAAGCTCACCTCAGCCGAACAACAGGCTTTGTGGGACCTGCAGTTTTATTTACGCGACGATTTATTGGTCAAAGTGGACCGAACCACCATGTCGGTTGGCCTGGAATGCCGAACGCCCTTTCTGGACTACCGCCTGGTTGCCTTTGCCCTAAATTTGCCACAGTCACTCAAGATGAAGAACGGCGAATTGAAAATTCTGCCGCGAAAGTTGCTGCGCCGTTATCTGCCCGAAAAATTGTTCTCCCGCCCCAAACAGGGATTTTCTGTCCCTATGGCCCGTTGGCTTCAGGGAAGCCTGAATGCATTTATGGAAGAAATGCTTTCCGAAACAGCCATAAAACAGGTGGGATTAGTGAATTACCAATATGTACAAAAGCTGAAACGCAATTTTTACAGCGGTCACCGGCACCTGTATCAGCGACTGTGGAATCTGATGGTTTTGCATCACTGGGCAAAAGGGCATTTGCGACCCGAATGAAACATGTGGTGTATGTATCCTACGACGGACTTACCGACCCGTTGGGGCGCTCCCAGATTCTTCCTTACCTGATTGGCCTGGCCGGCAAAGGACACCGCATAACCCTCGTTTCTGCCGAAAAGCCCGAACGCTACCGGCAGTCAGGTCAAAGAACTCGTCAGCAGTTGCAGCAATCCGGTGTACACTGGCTGCCTGTTCGTTATCAGGCTGCCCCCAAAGGCTTGAGTACGCTACTTACCCTGTTCCGCCTGTATCGGCAGGTTGCATCCTGTTGCCGTAATACGGCCACCGATTTGATTCACTGCCGCAGCTATTTACCGGCCCTTATCGGGAGTATGCTTAAAAAAAAGCATGGAATTCCTTTCGTGTTTGATATGAAAGGTTTTTGGGTGGATGAGCGGGTGGATGGCTCCATCTGGCCGATGCAGCATTGGCCTTATCGCCTGGCCTTCCGTTACTTCAAAAAAAAAGAACGCAGCCTTTTGGCCGAAGCCGATTATGTCGTAACCGTAACGCATAAGGCAAAAGAAATTATCCTTTCCTGGCAAATTCCCCGCCTGAGCGCAGAACGCATTGGGGTTATTCCCTCCAGCGCCGACCCGGATCATTTCCGGCCATGCCTGGATGCTGCTGAACGTTTGCGCCAACGTCAGGATATGGGCATTGGCTCAGAAGAAAAAGTCCTGGTTTATTGCGGCTCGTTGCGCACCTGGTATTTGCCGGCAGAAATGCTGCTGTTCTTCCGCAAACTGCTGCAACAACAGCCGTTCTGGAAATTTTTGATCATCACCACGGAATCCACTTCCTACATAGAAGAACTGGCCAGAAAGCAACAGGTGCCCGTGGAGCGTCTGATGGTTGTGTCGGCCGATTACGATCAGGTGCCGCATTGGCTGGAGCTGGCAGATCTTTCCCTATTCTTCATTAAGCCGTGCTATTCCAAACAGGCTTCTTCCCCCACCAAACTCAGCGAATCCATGAGCATGGGGCTTCCGGTGGTCTGCAACGACATTGGCGATGTGCGCCGGATCGTGGAATGCTGTAAGGCCGGCCTGGTGGTTCATCAATGCAACGAAAACGAATTTGAACAGGTGATCCCGAAGCTGGAGGCCCTGATGCATGCCGACAAGCACAGTATCCGTCAATGCGCCCTGAATCATCTGAATACATTTACCGCCATTGAACAGTATCATCAGATTTATCAATCCATAGCATGAACGATTGCCGACGCATGCTGTTTATCGGACCCCACCGGCCCGACCGAAATCCCAGCCAACGTTACCGGATGGAACAATTTTTTCCTTATCTGATGGATCAGGGAATTGCTATAGATTATTCATGGTATCTGTCTGAAACCGATGATGCAGTACTCTATCGGCCGGGCTATTGGTTGCCAAAAGCAGGAATTGTAGCCAAAGCCGCCATCATCCGGTTGCGTGATGTGTTCCGCCGTCATCGTTATCAGGTGGTTTTTGTGCAACGGGAAGCCTTCCTTCTGGGAACGGCTCTTTTTGAACGCCTGTTGCGCGGAGGAAATACCCGGCTGGTCTTTGATTTCGACGATGCCATTTGGCTGGGCGATACTTCCGATGCCAACCGGCCATTTCAGTGGTTGAAGCGGCCGCAAAAGCTTAACGCCATACTTCGAATTGCCGATTTGGTTTTGGCCGGAAACGATTATCTGGCTGATTATGCCCGCCAGTACACTGCCCGTGTGGTTACCGTACCCACCGTGGTGGACACCGACAAGTTACGACCCAGACCAGCCGCATCACCTACGGAACCGGTATGCATTGGCTGGACCGGCTCACACACCACCATCCGGCATTTTCAACTGGTGGTTCCGGCATTAAAAGCCATTCAAGCTGCGTGGGGAAGTGCGGTGCGGTTTCTTCTGATCAGCAACGAGCCCGCAGCCGTTGCCGATCTTCCCATTGAATTTCAGTTATGGCATCCGCAAACCGAAGCCGAAACGACGCAACGCTTTGATATTGGACTGATGCCTTTGCCGGATGATGAATGGTCAAAGGGCAAATGCGGACTGAAAGCCCTGCAATACATGGCCGTGGGTGCCGTGCCTGTGGTCAGTCCGGTGGGCGTCAACAAGACGATCGTCATTCACGGCATTTCCGGCTTTTGGGCGGAACAAACCGATGACTGGGTAAATCTTTTAACGCTGTTGATTTCCAATCCGGGCCTGCGACAGCAGATAGGCCAAAACGCCCGCCTGCGGGCAGAAACCCATTACTCCGTGAAAGCGATGGCCCCTAAATGGCTGGAGCTTTTGCTTCGGGTTTAGCTTCGTGGCTTAAGGTGCTGCCAGCTGCTGATTTGTATCTGTTTGCACGTGCGGATTGTCGCTTCAATTCCTCAACGTATTTCCGCTCGCGCTCTGCTGAACAGATGTGATGCAGAATAACCAGTCCGGCCAGAAAAAACGGAATACAGGGAATCTTATACCGCACAAGGGCACCAAAATTGTAACTGGTGAAACCGACGGCAAAAGCAAATACCAGAGAAAAAACAAAACAAAAGAAAACCGTCGGATTGGATATGGCATGATTCAGCACGTTGCGAAGGCCGTTCTTCCAGATGACCATAATGGTAATGGACAGCAAGATGAGGCTTTCAATCGAAGAAAACAGCATGATCACACTGCGCGCCTCCCACAGGTA
Source organism: Chitinophagales bacterium (assembly GCA_025057275.1). GTDB lineage: Bacteria > Bacteroidota > Bacteroidia > Chitinophagales > UBA10324 > JANWXQ01. Next base: position 23,244 of record JANWXQ010000078.1, on the reverse strand, counting down.
GGGGCGAAACAACGTAACGTTTACTGCTGCCGGAAGCTTGAACAACACGCTCTGCCAGGAGCCGTCCACTTCTCCCAGCGAATAGCCCGAAGCCCGCTCGGCTTCAGATAAGTACCCATGCCAACGGTGAAAGGTCTGCGCTGTGGTTAACACATTGCCTAAAGAAAACTGCGTGAATTCCTGCCCTATGCGTTTGATCAGAAAATAACCAAACACAATGGCCACCAGGGTGATGGCTGGGCCGGAGATCACGCGAATAAACTTGACGCCAATCATGGACCGGTAAGACAAAAACAACCAGAACATCAACGCAGGCAAAAAACTAATCAGAATATAGGCCTTAATATTCAAGGCCAGATAACTGGTCAGCACGAGGATCAAAACATTACGCAGAACTTTTCTGCGTCTGAAAAAAATCTGATGGCTGGTGTACACCACCCAACCCAAACTGCCCAGGGTTATGCTGTCTTTCAAAATGCCTGAACCCCAGAAAAACACCGATGGAACAAACAAAAAGCAAAACGCCAGCTGGCGATGCAGCGCTGGATATAAATAAACAAAAGTCAAATACATAGCCCAGACGCCGGTGAAGGAAAGAAACGCCATCAGAATACTCATAACGGGATAAGAATGAAAACTCAGCACGCTGAGCACGCCATAGACCTTATCTGCCGTCCAGGTAGAAGTATCCCGGAAAAAAGTCAGCCATCGGGTATGTTCATAGGTTGCCAGCGTGATCTTTCCGGCCGGCAAAAACAGCAGGTCAAAGAACGATTTCAGCGATTGCCCGATGGCATTGTTAAATGCTTTTGAATCGTAGAAATAATAAAATGTATCCCCTCCTTTATAATAAAAACCATATATAACCATCAACAGCAATGCCCCGAAAATTTTAACCAGCAGTCCGGGCATAAAATACTGTTTGACCGTAGTGTTCCGGTATTTGATGTTTCGATACAAAACAGCAAACAAAAGCAGGAAAAAAAGATAGATAGGAAGAAGAACGAAATCCATCTCCCGCAGAAAGACGATGGTACCTTCCTCCGCACTGAACATGAGGTTAAAGTTACGTGGTTCGCGAATGCCGGCGAAGCCACAAAATCTGTCTGCAGAATTGCTTTTTACGCCGGGCCTTCAGCCGGAACAAACGATGCCAGTTCCGGTCTGTTTTCCCTGTGCCTCAGGGTAACTATTGTCTTCTGAGCATCATGAAAAAACAAGAACTTCCAACCTTGTTCAGCGCCGCGATGCGCCCACTGTTCGCGCAGATGCTGGCTTCGTGCAGCATCTGCATCGTATTTAGCCAGAAACCGGCGCAGCAGCTGCCCGGATTGTGCTGCCACATCCCCTCCGAAAAAATAATGTTCGTTGCTCAGGTAAAAATGAAAACATTGATGATGCGGCGTATGTCCGCCGCTGACTTCTATTTCCAGCCAGTCTCCGATCCGTGCAGCTCCGTCAAACCGTACCCGCTGAGGATGATCGTACAGAAATGCCAAAGCCTCAAACCGATAAGAGCGGCTGGCGCTTTTACTGAATGCATAAGCAAATTCTTTATTCTGAACATAATAGCTTGCTGCAGGAAAAGTCAGTTGCCAGCCTTGACCGTCAGGCCAAACGGCTCCTCCTGCGTGATCCTTATGCAAATGACTCAGGAGCACATGGGTAACCTGTTCAGGGTCGTAGCCCCGGGCACGCACAGCGCGGCGAATCCAGGCTTCTTCTGTTCCGGTGCCCAGACCCGGATCCACTACAGCCAGGATACCAGGGGCCACCACCAGAAAACTAACAATATCCACCAGCAACGAACCCGGAGGCCGTTGCTCCAGATGGTCGGTATGTCGATGGAATGGAATAAACTGTTTGGAATGGTCAACCGTAAAAGTCCCTTCATGTAACGGTATGACCATGAACCGATCAACCAAAAACTGCGTTCCTACCAGTCTTTCCTGCCCAGCACAAAATTGCGGGTAAGGTTGAACCCCCAGCGAAATTCGCCATCGGCCCAACTGCTTTTGGTGGCGGGCAAAAAGGAATTTTCCAAAATACCTGCTGCGTTGGTAAACATCAGCGCGAACACATGGCCTCCGGTTTCAAACTCTACACCCAGGCTGAGCGGATTGCTGAATATCAGGTCGCCGGCATCATCTTTTTCCTGACGTCGGTACTCACTGAAGTTATAGAAATAATCTGCAATTAAAGCTGTTCGGTTGGAAACCTTAATGCGGCCGCCGATACCCAACGAAAACATGTCATTTTCATCTTTGTAGTACACGTAGTTGCGATGGGTCCACGTGGGCAAGAGCATGAGCGAAGCTCCGGGAGAAAATTTCCGGGCAATGATGGCCTGGCTTACATACGACCAACGATGGGCGAAGCGATCCTGATAGTAGGCATCGGATGAAGGATCCGATGAGGACTTTCTGCCGGTTACGGCTGCAACACCGTACAGCGTAATGCTGACCGGAATACGGTCATCCGTGGTTTGCCAAAGCAGCCGGTATTTTGCGTTACCATCGTACAGCTCGGTGTAAGGTTCCAGTCCCTTGGAGCGACCTACGCCTAACTGCAAACGGTCGGTTACTCCATAGTCAAAGGAAAAACGGATATCTGGCGCCTGATCCAGCCCGAAAAAACTGTGCACGTTCAGCTGACCATCGGTGAACACGGTGCCAAACCGGTGGGCTATGTTAAAATGCAGGTTGCGCTCTTTGGCCGTTTCATTGGTCTGGGCATTGATAAGCCGAAAGGCTTTGAAAGTGGCCAGTACAGGCTCCGATTCTTTAGGGACCAGCTCCTCGGCCAGGGCAGCAAGGTCGTCCTGCGCCCAAATCCAAGTGCTGTACAGAAGCAAAACGGGAAGTAAAAGGCTTTTCATAAACGAATGCATGAAGCGAATTACGAAAATAAACCCCGAACGGTTTAGGCAATTTCCATCGGACCATTGGCCACGAATTATGGCGAAGGAACCAGCGTGCTGCTGACCTTAACCTGAACCACTTCTGCTATGTTCTTGATAACCAGTTTGGGAATGGTGATGTTGTGATCAGCCAGCCGCACATCAAACTCGGAAGTAACCTGCAACTCATTGCCTTTGATGACGAGCGTTCCGGGAATCTGCCGCTTTTGGGTGACGCCATGTATCGTCAGGTCCCCTTCAACCGTTACGCTGTAGGTGCCATCTTTGTTGGGGTCAGGGAGGTTAATGATTTGTCCCTTCAGTGTGGCATGGGGGTATTTGTCGCTTTCCATATAGTTTTCGTTAAAGTGTTCCTGCATCAGGGCCTTTTTGAATGTAAAGGTTTTGATCGGAACCTTAAAGAAAACCGCTCCGGTGTTCATATCAATGACGCCTACTGCGCTTTTGGTATGGGCATCAATGTTTTCTAACGGAGCCTCTGAGAAAAAAGAAATGTTCACCTGCTTGTCCACATGGGCCTTTTGGGCAAAACTTGATGGTGAACTGGCTGCTATGCTGATGAACATCGCGAACGGCGACAAGCGTTTAACCGTGAGCATCATGTTGTGTTGGGTTCAATAATCAGACTAAAAAGTTAATTGTTAGGGAATCCCTGGTCAATCCATTGCAAGAGAATTTCCTTGTCGCAAGCATCCAGTTCGGTCGGACAACCGGTGCAGAAGGCCGGCGGCATGCGCTGACCGGTGGCAAAGGGACCAAAAACACGATCCTGAAAAACACCGCCCTCAATCCGCAGCTTCAGCTCATCGTAATTGGTGAAATCGGGATTGCTGGCTCCCGGCTGATGGCAATCGCCAAAGGAGGGATTGGAGCAATAGGTATTGATGATCGGCACAATGTCGTTGACGTAGGAAATGACCTGGGTACTGTCAACGCAATTGGTGTCTGATGGCTCCGGCGTGACGTCGCTGGTGCATGAGCTGACTAAAAAAGCCAGCATACCAAAAGCAACTGCCGGCTCAAAGCCAAAACAGCGTTTGACCATCATGGTTGGTAATAAAATTTGGCAGCGTACTGATTACCGGCAGCCTGCATGATCAGCACATAAATCCCTCCCGGCAAAAAGGAGGGCAGCGAGAGTGTCCTGCTATGCTGCCCTGCCGGTTCGTCGGATTCAAGCAACATGCCATGCATGCGTCCCGACAGATCCATTAAAACAAACCGCGCCGTGGCGGGCTCTGCCAACTGATAAGTCACCGACAATTGCCGGCAGCGAATGGCATCTATGGAAAAGAGAGACGACTGATCGGAAACGGCTGCAATGCCTACACCGGTTTCCGGTGATATGCACAATGAAGCAGTGTAAATGTTATCGCCGGATGTGGTTCCGTTGTTGTTGGCGGCATTACCGGCTGCATAAAAACAAATGTCACCAATGTTGGTGGAAGGAGCGATCCAGTTAATAACCCATTGGCTGGTAGCGGTGTTGGCATCGCGGTGTGCTACATATTCGCGTTTAGACAGCGAAGAGATGGGATTGGGAAAAGAAACCAGAATTCCGGAAGCTTCATTGAGGAACTTGCCCGGTGTGCTATCGTTCGTGGCATTCAATGCAGTCAGCTCAAAACCCCATTTCGTCTTGGTGTTGTCGGTGACCTTGACGGTAATCTGAAAGGTGTCGCCGGGAGTGTATTTCAACGAAGGATTGCTGAATGTCAACGAAACACTGCCGGGACCAGTGTTCGGGGTGTTGTTGTGGCAACTGGAAGCGCCGCAGGTGCTCTCGCTGGGAGCGCCCGTGCGGCTGCCGGGGGGTTGCAGGTCGTTGTTGTAGGAAACCGTACCGACCAGAATGCTCAAGGGGGCAATTGCCAGGAAAATGATCGAGGGTTTGAGTAATCTCATAAACCGATTTTGCCTGCAAGGTAATTATTACAACTGGATTTCAGGCGATAAAGACGCGTTAATAAAAATTTATTTATGATGAAACGATCTGATCGGCATGGTTACTTGCCTTTACCTGATCAATAATTTTTTCTATAATGCCTTTTTCGTTAATAACAAACGTCGTGCGAAGCACACCCATAAAGCTGCGGCCCATGAAGTTCTTTTTTCCCCATACCCCGTACTTTTTGATCAGGGTTTTATCCGGGTCTGCCAGCAACGCAAAAGGAAGCTGGTGTTTTTGTTCAAATCGCTTATGGGTTTCCGCATCCTGCGGGCTGACCCCAATCACCACATATCCTTTGCGCACCAGTTCGGCATGATGATCGCGCAGATTGCAGGCCTGAGCTGTACAGGTAGGTGTAAAATCTTTCGGATAGAAGTAAAGGACGACTTTTTTGCCCCTGAGATCTTTGAGCCGGATTTCATTGCCGTTTTGATCTGTTGCCGAAAAATCGGGGGCAGGGTCACCGGGTTGCAACTTCATGACGGTTTATTTTTTCAGGAAGGAAAGTTCGTAAGTAGCCTGGTTATGCACGGCATCGCTAACCGAAAGGCGCAGCACATGCCTGCCGGCCTTCAAAGGCTCATCCAACACCACGGTCATCCGGTCTTCTTTGGGGTCATACTCCATGAGGACCCATTGACCATTCAAATGAGCGGAATACGAGGTAATACCCGTCAAATCGTCGCGGACGGTGAAATGCACATAACGGCCGGACAGTGCCTGATTTTGGCTTACGTTTCGCGGCAGGATCAGGGGCTGCAGCGTATCGGCCATGATGGTGTAGGTGCCGAAGTTTCTTGCTGATGCCACCAGCCAGCCGTCCTCCCAGCGTGAAGCAAGGGCCTTGGGTTTGCCGTTATTCAGCTGCACCACGACCATGGACTGTTTTTTCTGAAGCAGTGTTCGTGCCGGCAGCAAAGCAATTTCCATGGGCTGATGCAAAGGAATGTGGGCATGGCCCAACTGATAGCGGGCGGAAAAGAAGCTGCGCTGGTTCAGGGGGCGAACCAAAAATTCGGCATCGCGGTATAAGGCTCCGGGTGGAATATTTACCCGGACACTGTCGCTCCGGTACTTGTAACCTTCCTGGAATTTCACGCAAACTCCCTGCAGGGCAGCCGGCGGTTGCTCTGCTCCCGAAAAACGGATACGAAAGCGCAATACCGATTTATTACCCGAGGCATCAGCAGCCCGAATGACTACAAGGCGCCACCGGCGGTCGCTCAGATCCACATAGCCGGAATTTTTCACCCTCTGGTAAATGCTGTTTTGATCTCCCGGCTCACGAAAAAGCTTTTGCACCACAACCGATCTGTCCTGGAAAGCGCCGTAATCAATGTGCGCATTAACGTAACGACCATTGCCAAATACCAGACGATCCAGCTGCATGGCGTACACAACGGAATCATCTACTTCCAGCTCCAGCCGGTAAACACCCAGGTCGGACTGTGATGCATCATAAAAATCCTTAACCTGAACGCCGAGTCCGATAACCGGGAAGTGGGTAATCAGGGAGTCGGGGGCAAGCAGATGCCGGCCATTGTTGCGGCTGACGGCAGCCGAATGCGGTTGGACCGGTTCACAGAACTGCCGTATTGGATAAACATACAGTCGGGAAATGACCGGAGGCATGCTATCGGGAATGGGCAGAAAAGGGTAGGGGTTAAGCGGAAAGCTTTCTCCGCTGGCATCACGGATTTCAAAATGCAGATGGGGTCCTGATGAAGTGCCGCTGTTGCCGCTGTAACCGATCAGATCGCCCTGCTGCACCGGAAACCGGCCGGGCTCCGGAAACACTTCCACCTCAAACGATTGCCTTCGGTATTGTTCGGAGCGGATCAGCGCTGCTACCGGCCGGGCAAAGCTGTCCAGATGGGCATAAACGGTCATGTATCCATTCGGATGCATCAGGTAAATCACCTTACCAAAGCCCGTGGCCGACACTTTGATGCGAGATACAAAGCCGGAGGCTGCAGCATATACCGGAAAACCTGTCTTTCCCTGAGTACGGAAATCGTAACCCGTGTGAAAGTGGTCGCTGCGGATTTCTCCGAAATTCGAGCTAAGCTGAATGGGAATATCCAGCGGGTGGCGGAAAACTGGTTTTTGCGCAGAGGCCGGCACGGCCGCCCACAGCAACCACAACAACCATTTTCTCATTGCCTGCTTAAACGCCTGAGGGGGGCCGTGCATTTTTTAATGCCAACAGCCAAAGACCAAAAAACGTCAGAAATGCGTTCACCAGCAAAAGCTCAAATCCCAGTTGGTAGCCAAAAAACCATCGCTGCGAGTTCAGGCTAATCACATAACTCAGTAATGGGGCCAGCACACAAACCAGCCAGCTCCAGCGGTCGGTAATGGATTTTCGCGTAAAGATGCCAAAGGCATAGAGCCCCAGCAGCGGGCCATAGGTGTAACCGGCAATAGTGAGCACGGTGGTAATGATGGCCGTTTGGTTGGCCACACGAAACACCAGCAGACACAACAGGAAAAGGACAGCAAAAGAAATATGCACCATATACCGGATGCGGGTGCGGGCCGCTTCACTCAGATCGGTACGATTTTGCAGGCCAAGGATGTCAATGCAAAATGCGCTGGTCAAAGCCGTCAGCGCACCGTCAGCAGAAGGATACAGGGCAGAGATAAGTCCAACCAGAAAAACCAGCGCTGCCGCCTGACCCAAATGCTGCAGAGCCAGCATGGGGAATAAATCGTCCGATCGCTGCGGTGCGGAAAGACCTGTTTCGTACACGTATGCGTACAACGTAGCCCCAAGCAGCAAAAACAACAAGTTCACGGCTACCAGCACCATGCTGAACGTAAACATGTTCTTCTGGGCTTCCTTTAGGTTGCGGCAACTCAGATTCTTTTGCATCATTTCCTGATCCAGTCCGGTCATGGCTATGGTGATGAACATGCCGCTGAGAAATTGCTTGAAAAAGAAATTGCGGTCGCGCCAGTCCCAGAAAAACGTTTGCGTCAGCTCGTATTGACTCAATGTGGCCATCAGGCCACTCCAATCCAGTCCCAGGCGGTTTCGGATCAGCACAATGGTGAGCACCAGGGCGGCCAGCATGCAGGTGGTTTGAATCAGGTCGGTCCAGACGATCGTTTTCACCCCGCCCCGAAGCGTATACAGCAATATGAAGAAAACAATAATGGATGCAGTAACCATGAACGGAACATTCAGGGGATCCAGCACGAACACCTGCAGCATGTTGACCACCAAAAAAATCCGGGCTGTGGCCCCCAAGGTGCGGGACAGGATAAAAAACGACGATCCCGTACGGTACGTAACCGGCCCGAAACGCTGCTGCAGATAGGTGTATATGGATGTGAGCTGAAGGCGGTAATACAGGGGCAACAGCACCAGCGCCACCACCAGATAGCCGGCCCAATAACCCAGCACAATCTGCAGGTACGACCATTGCCTGATGCCTACCTCACCGGGCACGCTGACGAAGGTGACCCCGCTCAGGGAAGTGCCGATCATGCCATATGCCACCACATACCATCTCGACTGCCGGCTGCCGATAAAAAAAGCATGAGCATCGGCACCCCGTGAGGTAATATGGGCCACCCACAGCAGCGATAAAAAATAAATCAACACGATAGCCAGTATCAGCAGCGGACTCATGATGCAGGCTGTTAAAGTACTCTTGCTGCATTTTTAACCTTACGAAATTTTTACACTTTTCCGGTGATGTCTTGCCTAAAGTGTAATGTACTTGTTGTAGATTGCTCTAACCTCAAGCCCATGTCTGTTGCGCTACGGCTGGTTGGCATAACCGTTCTGCTGGCCACTGCCCTTTGGTCCTGCAGGCCGCGGCAAGCCCAGGTTCCCGGCCAATTGCTTACCCAGAATGCCCTTCTGTTGCCGGATGCCCCAGCCTGGAACGAATCGTGGAGCACCGAAAACACGCTGTTGGTCCATTTGATTTCCGATCCTTCCTCCGTTCACCCTTCTGCATTGACCAATCACGGCGCCATTCTGATAGCCCAGCTGATTCATGGCTATTTGCTGTATCTCAACCCGATTACACTCAAGCTGGAGCCCGGCATCTGCCGCACCTTACCGCAACAATCGCCCGACGGCCTGCAATTCACCTATGAACTGCGCGAGGGACTGTACTGGGACGATGGCCGGCCGGTAACTCCGGAAGATGTGATTTTTTCGTTTAAAGCCTATAAATGCCCGCTAACCCAAAATCCGGCACAAAAGCCTTATCTGGAAAATCTGTCGGCTGTTGTTGCCAGCCCGCTGCATTCACGCCGGTTTACCCTGATTTCCAAGGACCGCTATGTTCACAACGAAAGCTTTGTCATTGAATTTCCCATACTGCCCCGCCATGTGTACGACAGCGCCAACGTGCTGGCCCGCTTTTCACTGGCTCAGTTTGACGACCCGGCCTTTCGTGCCGAAGAACATGCCGATCTGGTAGCCTGGAGCCGTTCGTTCAACCATCCTGTCAACGGCACCGACCCGGCACACATCAAGGGGCTGGGTCCCTATCGCCTCACGCAATGGGAACCGGGGCAGTTTATTACACTGGAGCGCAAACCGCGCCACTGGACCGCAGGGGTAGATTCATTGCCTTTGCTGCTGGCCTCCTACCCTGAGACTATTGTTTTCCGCTTTATCCGGGACGAAACGGCCACCAAGCTGGAATTGCTCAGCCAGAAACTGGATGCCTCATCCATGCTTACCACCCGTACCTTGATGGATCTGCTTACTGACAGCTCCTTTCTGCGCAACTACAACAGTGCATTCATGGAAAACCTGGCCTGCAACCGCATTTATCTGAATACGCGCCCCGACGGCTTGAAGCGCCTGCCCTATTTCGAAGATGTGCGTATGCGAAAGGCCATGGCTTATCTGGTACCCGTTGACCGGATGATTGAAGTGCTGGCCATGAAGCAGGCCGTCCGATGGACCACCTTTCTTCCACCATTCCGCACTGACGAAGTGGACACCACCCTGAAACCCATTCCTTACGATGTTCAGGCTGCCATTCGCCTGTTGGAAGAAGCCGGTTGGCACGACAGTGACAACGACGGCATCCGGGATAAACTCATTGCAGGCAGACGGGTGGCCCTGGAGCCGGAATTGTCACTGGCAGCCCTGGGTTCCGCCTCGCGCGATGCAGCCACCCTCATTGCCGAAGCTGCTCTTCCTGCAGGCATGCGCATCCGCATCCGCGAGCTGGAAACCGGCACCCTCATGGAAAAAGCAAGGCAGCATGATTTTGATATGCTGCTGACGGCCGGCATTGTCAGCGCTCTGGCAAAAGATTATTCCCAGATCTGGCACACCCGGTCATGGGAACAAAACGGCAGCAACTACTCCGGATTCGGCAGCCCGATCACCGATGCTCTGCTGGACAGCATGCGCCGCGAACTCAATGATTCGGCCCGCATCGCCATGTCCCGACGCCTGCAGCGCATCATTTACGAACAGCAGCCGGTCATTTTCACCTTTTCCCCCCACCGCAAAGTCGTCGTTCATAAACGCTGGGGCAACCAGATTTTTGTCAAAGAAAAGCCCGGATTTATCCCCAATGCCTTGCGCCTGCTGAATCCGTAACTCCCGCCGGTTATCCACACAGGCAGTTTCCGGCCAGAAGCCGGAACACCTATGAACAAAAATGTTAACAACATTTCATATTCAAGTTATTTTCTGCCGCTGCAAAAGTTCAATCTTTATGCAGCCAAATCCGAACCAATCCCATTGCTAATGTTTCGGCTACCCCCATTACTGCTCCTTTTCGGAATAGTCTGTTCAACCGCTCAAGCCCAAAACTATCTGGGTATCCGCCACAGCAATTATGCCGGCATGTTGGGGGCCATGTTCAACCCCAGCACCATGGTGGATGCGCGCCTGCCCTGGGACATCCACCTGGGATCTTTTACCATTTCCGGCGATAACAACTTCCTTTACATCCCCAAGGACTCCTTGAAATTTCTCGGCTTTGGCCGGATCGTGGACCTGGTCAAACAAAAACACTTTTACACCCGTTTTGAACGTTCTGACCCCAACCAGACCTACGATATGTCGGTAGCCGCCGAAGGCATGGGGCCTTCCGGCTATTTTACATTTGGAAAAGGCCGACACGCTTTGGGAGCACACACAGCCGGACGCTTTTATCTGGTGATCAACGATGCTCCCGGCCACCAGGGGCAACAGGCTTATTATGAAAACCGCGATACCACCCTGTACGGATTAACGCTTCCTGATGATGATACCAAGGCCAACACATTGGGCTGGTTTGAATACGGCCTGAGTTATGCCCAGCTTCTCTATCACAAAAACGGCCACCTGGTCAAAGGTGGTCTTGGAATAAAATACCTGCATGGCGTTGGTGGCGCCTATATCAAAGATGTTGTTGGTTCATACAACATTTTTGACCGAAAAAATCTGTTCTATTATAATGGAACAGCCGAATACGGCGGCATAGACTATGCCAGCTACGATCCGATTAAAAAATACAACGACCTCATTCATGGCGATGGTTGGGGCGGTTCCATTGGTTTTACCTACGAACGCAAGCGCGACTCATCTGAGTTCACCTATGAGATAGATTGCAAAAAGCTCGTGGATCCCAATGCCAGCCAGTATAAATACCGCATCGGGCTTTCCCTGATTGATGTGGGAAAAATCAAATTCGACCGGAATGCCAGCACGTATCGTCTGCAAACTGATTCTTCCAACTGGTACGACTGGCCTGCAGTGAAATTCCGCAGTTTTGACCATTTCAACCGCTGGGTCAGTTATGTGATCATGGGCGATTCGCTGTCATCCTACCAGAATGACCACTTTACCATGGCTCTGCCGGCTGCCGTTCATCTGACCGCCGACTGGAATGTGCACAAAAACTGGTACGTCAATGCTACGGTGGTCAAAGGCTTCAACCATCAAAGCGGACAGGGCGTCGTTCACCCCGATGTGTATTCCGTCATTCCCCGCTACGAAACCCAGACCGTGGAAGTGTCCATGCCGCTGTCGCTGTTTTCCTATCATAACCTGCGCCCCCGCATCGGACTTTGCGCCCGGTTTGGCTATTTCTTCATCGGGGGCGATGCCTGGGGCGGCATCTTGAAACTCAAGGACTTTGAAGGCGCCGACGTTTATGCCGGCGTTCATGTCTTTTTCAATGGCCGCCGCCTGCGCGACGACGACGGCGACAAGGTGTCTAACAAGAAGGATTCCTGCCTCACCCAGCGCGGCCCCTGTGAAACTCATGGCTGCCCCGACCGCGATAAGGACGGCGTTGTTGATCCGAAAGACGAATGCCCCGACACTCCGGGACCTATTGCCCTCAAAGGTTGTCCTGACCGCGACGGCGATGGTGTTGTGGACAAGCGCGACGATTGTCCCGACGAACCCGGCTTGAAGGAACTGGCCGGATGTCCTGACCGCGATGGCGATGGCATAGCCGACAAGAACGATGAATGTCCCGATGAACCCGGCCCGGCACGCTTTGGTGGCTGCCCCGACCGCGACGGCGATGGATTGCCCGATCCTAAAGATCAATGCCCCGATGAGCCCGGCCCTGTTGCCTTGCTGGGATGTCCCGACCGCGATGGCGATGGCGTGTTAGACAAAGAAGACAAATGTCCCGATGAACCCGGCCCGCGCGAAAATGCCGGCTGTCCCAAGCGCATTACCGATGATGAGCTTAACCGAATCAGGCTGGCTTCCCAGGCTATTCTCTTCCAGACAGCCAGTGCCATCATCGAACCTAATGTAGTCGGCGTGCTGGATGTGGTGGCCGAAATCATGAAAAAACATCCCGGCCTGAAATGGAGCATTGAAGGCCATACCGACGATGTAGGCAGCGACGTCTATAATCAGGACCTGAGCAACCGCCGCGCTATCAGTGTCAGAGATTACCTGGTACGAAAGGGCGTTCCGGCCGAACAACTTTCCACTTCAGGCTATGGCGAATCCCGACCGACGGTACCGAACACCTCGGCAGCCAACCGCGCAAAAAACCGCAGGGTAGAAATAAAACTCGTGGAATAGGCGTTAGTCAGGAAGAGCATCTTCAGCATCATGGGGGTGGGCTGAAGAGAGAAACCTCCGCACCATCTTGTGGGTTATGGCGGGGGTTTCTGTTTTTTATCCCAGGTCTTCTGTGAGGCCGGCGTAAAAATCAATCGCAACGTGGAATCGTTGGTAAAATAGGCAATCACCCAGTTAATGAACACAAACAGCTTGTTTTTCATACCCATCAGCGTAATCAAATGAACGGCCATCCAAACGAACCAGGCCAAGCCTCCCTGCATCCGGAACCACGGAAAGTCTATTACCGCTTTGTGTTTGCCAATGGTGGCCATGCTTCCTTTATGCCGGTAGTGGAACGGCTTAGGCGCTCTGCCTTTAGCCATGCGCAGCAAATTCGCCGCCACCTGACGCGCCTGAGCGATGGCTACCGGAGCAACCTGAGGAAGCCCGTTGGGAAAACGGGGCGTCTGCAAAAAAGCCAGGTCGCCGATCACGTAAATAGATTCATTGCCGATCATGCGGCAGTACGCATCCACCCGAATCCGGTTGCCGGGAGCTTTTTCCGAAAGGTTGATGCCGTTAACCACATTGGCCGTAATGCCCGCCGTCCAGATCAGCGTTTTGGTATTGATGGTGGCGCCATTGCTTAGCTGAACGACATGGCCGTCGTATCCCGAAAGCCGAACGCCGGTAAGCACCTCAACACCCATTCGGGTGAGATAGCGAAACGCTGCCTGCGATGAATTCAGGCTCATGCCTCCCAACAGACGGTCGGAAGCTTCCACCAGCACAATGCGCATCATGGATGCATTCAGTTCCGGATAGTCCTTCCACAAAACATGGCGGCGCAGTTCCGCCAAAGCTCCGGCAAGCTCTGCCCCTGTGGGGCCGCCTCCGGCAATAACAATGGTCAGCAAAGAGCGGATCTCTTCTTCAGTAGCAGTATCTGCCTGTTCCAGCATCAACAGCAGATGCTGCCTGAGTGCAATGGCATCGGAAGTGCTTTTCAGCGACCAGGCATGTTGTTCCAGTGCAGGATTATTGAAAAAATTGGTTCGGGCTCCGCAAGCCAGTACCAGAAAGTCATATTCAAAATCTCCATCGGTGGTTTTTATAAGCTGCTGCTCCGGAACCACTTCGTTAACCTCTGCCAAACGAACCCGTACATTAGGCGATCCCTGAAAAATTGCGCGCAACGGAAACGAAACGCTGGAAGGCTCCAAGCCGGCCATGGCCACCTGATACAGCAAAGGCTGGAACTGATGATGATTGAACCGGTCCAGCAACAAAACCCGGTAAGTGCTGCCGTTCAACTTGCAGGCTAAGGTGAGCCCGCCAAAGCCGGCGCCTACTATCACTACCTTGTTTCGCTTCACCGCCGCTAAATAACGGAATCATACTCCCTGTCTGACAGGCCAAAAGCCTTCAAAATCCCGGTAGCCGGATATCGTTTTTCAGCCACCGCCCTATATCTTTGCCGCCGCTTTTAAGGAACGGGCAGCATGAATTTTTTGCATATCGCAGGCAGAAGAATGGCACTTATCGCTATTCTGCTGTTCCCCTTCTGGGCTGCTGCTGGTTCCACGGTTGCTGACACATCCAAGGCTCAAGGCCATGATGCTGCAGGCAAAAAAGGCTTTAATGCCGGCGATATGATCCTGCACCACATCACCGACAGCCACGAATGGCATTTTTTTACAATAAAGAAAAAAGACGGATCGGAATGGCATGCTAAGCTGTATCTGCCCGTGATCCTCTACACGCCCGGGGAAGGCTGGAGTTTTTTCTCCTACCACAAGCTGCATGAATATGGATCGTACAAAGGCTATCAACTGGACGACCAGCACCACATCGTCCGTTCGGACGGAAAAAAGTTTTTTGATTTCTCCCTTACCAAAAACGTAGCCCAGCTGCTGCTCAGTCTGGTGCTCATGGTCATCCTGTTTGTGTCGGTGGGGCGACGCTATCAACACCGCGGCACGGCAGCGCCTCGTGGCCTGCAAAATGCCGTGGAAGTGGTTGTCGTTTTCATCCGCGATCAGGTGGCAAGGCCCCTGCTCGGTCACCGTGCCGATTACTACCTGCCCTACCTGCTTACGCTGTTCTTCTTTATCTGGATCAACAACCTGCTGGGCCTCATTCCGGGAGCCGCCAATGTAACCGGAAACATTTCCGTAACCGCAACGCTGGCCCTGCTCACCTTCATCCTGATGATGGCAGGCAGCAAGCGCGATTTCTGGCTGCACATGCTGGCCCCTCCCGGCGTGCCGGCCGGCGTACTGCCCATTCTGGTTCCTATAGAATTTCTCAGCAACGTGGTGCTCAAGCCCTTTGCACTGCTGATCCGACTTTTTGCCAATATGCTGGCCGGCCATCTGATTATTCTTTCGTTTATGTCTATCATTTTTCTGTTTGCCGCCATGAGTCTGGCCGCCGGCATCGGCGCCAGCATATTTAGTGTGGCCTTCTCCGTTTTTGTGTATCTGCTGGAACTCTTGGTGGCTGTCCTTCAAGCCTACATATTCACCATCCTCTCGGCCTTGTTTATCAGCGAAACGGGCGCCACCCACAGCCACGATCATGCCACTGCAGAAACCAAACATTAAAAAATAAACCATTCATAAACCTTTTCAAACGAACCCTAAAAGCAAATCACTATGATGGAAATCCTCAGCATTCTGTTTCTGGCCATGGACGGCACGGCCCAGATGGGTGCCGGCATTGGGGCCGGGCTTTCTGCCATCGGCGCCGGCATTGGCGTAGGCATCATCGGCAACGGCGCCCTGCACAGCATTGCCCGCCAGCCCGAAGCCACGGCCGATATCCGTACCAACATGTTCATCACCGCCGCCCTGGTGGAAGGCGTTGCCCTGTTCGGCATCGTCGTCTGTGTGCTGATCCTGTTCCTCTAATCTGCAACGCCACGGGTCCGTGCCAGCGGTCTGGCCGCCGGTGCGGGCATTTGTAATCGCCAAACTAAACCCCATGGAACTTCTGCAACCCGGACTGGGCCTGATGTTCTGGACCCTCATCGTCTTTCTGACGGTGTTGTACATCTTGCGTCGTTTTGCCTGGCGTCCGATCCTCAACGCCCTGGACCAGCGGGAATCGGCTATTGACCAGGCCCTGAAAGCCGCCGAACGAACCCGGCAGGAAATGGCTAACCTCAAAAGCGAACACGAAGCCTTGTTGCAGCAGGCCCGCCAGGAACGCATCGCCATTTTAGGTGAAGCCAACCGGGCCAAGGAACGCATCATTGCCGAAGCCCGCGAAAAGGCTGCCGCCGAAGCAGCCCGCCTCATGGAGGAGGCCCGCCGCGATATCGAAAACCGCAAAATGGAAGCGCTGGTGGATCTTAAAAACCAGATCGGCAACATGGTGGTGGACGTGGCCGAACAGGTGCTGCGCCATCAACTGGCCAATCGCCAGGAACAGGAAGAACTGATCCGAAAACTCACTGCCGACCTCACCCGCAACTGATCGCCTCATGCGCAACGCCAGGGTTGGATACCGCTACGCCAAGGCTCTTGTGGAGCTTGCCCAGCAGTCCGGAGCCATTGACGCCGTGAAAGCCGACCTGGACCTGCTGCGCAGCCTGGGCAATAAAGACCTGGAAGCCCTTATTGCTTCGCCGGTGATTCCCGGCGAGCGAAAAGCCCGAATCTTCCGCACCATTTTTAGCGAAAAGCTCCATCAGCTTACACTCAGCTTTTTTGATCTGTTGTTCCGCAAAGGCCGTGAATTTGCCCTGAACGATATCATCCAGGCTTTTGACCTGCGCTACAATCAGATTAAAAATATTATTAAAGCAAAAGTGGTTACCGCCGTGCCCCTTAGCGATGACTTGCGGCAAAACCTGCACCGCGCTATTGCCTCGTTGCCCGAAGTGCAGGGCAAAACCTTGCAACTGGAAACTGAAGTCGATCCGGCCCTGATCGGCGGTTTCCTGCTTCATCTGGACGATAAAAAGTACGATGCCAGCACCCGCCGCCAGTTGCACATTATAAAGCAGGATTTCATTGATAACCTTTACAAACTCAAATACTAAACCGTACCCCAGTTATGACTACCGACATCCGTCCCGAAGAAATTTCCGCCATCCTGCGCCAGCAGCTTAGCGGCTATACAACAGCCGCCGAATTGGAAGAGGTGGGCGTGGTGCTGCAGGTGGGCGACGGCATAGCGCGCATTTACGGACTGAACAACGCGCAGGCCGGTGAGTTAGTGGAGTTCGAAGAAGGCACCCAGGCTATTGTACTCAACCTGGAAGAAGACAACGTCGGCGTGGTGCTCATGGGTGAAGGTTCCAAGATCAAGGAAGGAGATACCGTTCGCCGAACAGGCCGCATTGCTTCCATTCGCGTGGGCGAGGGCATGCTTGGCCGCGTGGTCAATACCCTGGGCGAACCCATAGACGGAAAAGGGCCCATCACCGGAGAGCTTTGCGAAATGCCGCTGGAGCGCAAGGCTCCGGGCGTAATTTATCGTCAGCCTGTAAAAGAACCCCTGCAAACCGGCATCAAGCCTATCGATGCTATGATTCCCATCGGCCGTGGCCAGCGTGAGCTGATCATCGGCGACCGCCAAACCGGAAAAACAGCCATCGCTCTGGACACCATCATCAATCAGCGGGAATTCTATGAGCGCGGCGAACCGGTGTATTGCATCTATGTGGCCTGCGGACAGAAAGCTTCCACTGTAGCCTCTGTAGCCAAAACGCTGGAAGAGCGCGGCGCCATGCCCTACACCATCATTGTGGCGGCCTCTGCCAGCGATCCTGCCCCGTTGCAGTTCTATGCTCCCTTTGCCGGCTGTGCCATCGGCGAGTATTTCCGCGACACCGGTCGTCCGGCGCTGATCATTTATGACGATCTATCCAAACAAGCCGTGGCTTACCGCGAAGTGTCGCTGTTGTTGCGCCGTCCGCCCGGCCGCGAAGCCTATCCCGGTGATATCTTTTACCTGCACTCCCGCCTGCTGGAGCGCGCCGCCAAAATCAACGAAACCGACAGCGTGGCCCGCCAGATGAACGACCTGCCCGATTCCATCCGCGATAAAGTCAAAGGCGGCGGCTCGCTGACGGCCCTGCCCATCATTGAAACTCAGGCCGGCGACGTTTCGGCTTACATTCCAACCAACGTCATTTCCATTACCGACGGTCAGATCTTTCTGGATGCCAACCTGTTCAATGCCGGCATCCGGCCCGCCATCAACGTGGGCATTTCGGTCAGCCGCGTAGGCGGAAATGCACAGATCAAAAGCATGAAAAAAGTGGCCGGCACACTGAAGCTGGATCAGGCTCAGTACCGTGAGTTGGAAGCCTTTGCCAAGTTCGGCTCCGACCTGGATGCCGCCACCAAGGCCGTTCTGGAAAAAGGGGCCCGCAACGTGGAAATCCTCAAGCAGCGGCAGTTTGCCCCCATGCCCGTGGAAAAGCAGATTGCCATCATCTACCTGGGTACCCAGGGTTTGCTGATGAACATTCCCGTTAACCGCATCAAGGAATTTGAGGAAGATTTTCTGCACGTCATGGAAGCTCATCACCAGGATGTACTGGAAGAACTGCGTAAAGGCGGCCTTAGCGATGAGGCGCTGGCGCGTATCCGTCAGGTGGCAAGGGAAACAGAAGCCAAATACGTAAAAAAGGCATCCTGAAAGCAGCCTGTAAAACCCTCAAGCCGTGCCGGGTCAGTTAAAAGAAGTACGCAACCGCATCAAAAGCGTACAGAACACGCAGCAGATCACCAAAGCCATGAAAATGGTGGCTGCTGCCAAGCTGCGCCGCGCCACCGACCGCATCATTCAGATCCGGCCCTATGCCGCCAAACTCACCGACATCATGAGTAATCTGGTGGGCGATGCCGGCGTCAGCAGCCCCTTTGCGCGCCGCAGCGATCCGCCCCGCAAGGTGCTGGTAGTCGTCGTTACCTCCGATCGCGGCCTGGCCGGGGCGTTTAACGCCAACATCATCCGCCTGGCCCGCCAGCACATCAGCGAGCGATATGCCCGACAGCTGCAAAGCGGCCAGCTCACCGTAATGCCCGTTGGCCGTAAAGCATACGATGCGTTTCGCCGACTCAATCTGCCCCTGCATGCCGAATTTGTCGGCTTGTTTCAGCACCTTTCCTTTGAACACAGCCAGCAGGCCTCGCATTGGCTGATGGACGCCTTTCGTCAGGAACAGTTCGACGCCATTGATCTGGTTTATGCCCAGTTCAAAAATGCAGCTACCCAGATTTTTACCATCGAACCCTATTTGCCCGTGGTGAAAAGCAAAGGAGGCGCAGCAGCAACCAATTATTTGTTTGAGCCCGATCAGGAACAGTTGCTCAACCGTCTTATTCCTCAGATCCTGAACACCCGGTTTTTCCGTGTACTGTTGGACAGCAACGCCAGCGAACACGGCGCCCGCATGACGGCTATGGACAAGGCCACCGAAAACGCCCAGGAGTTACTGCGCGAGCTGTCCATCAAATACAACAGGGCCCGTCAGGCCGCCATCACCACCGAAATCACCGAAATTGTTTCCGGTGCTGCTGCCCTGCAGGGCTGACGGTTTGACGGCATAACGCCTTCGCTTATCTTTGCAACCCCTAAACCCAGCGTTATGGCTCATGCATGCGCGCTCACCGGAAAAAAGACCCAATTCGGTCATAAGGTTTCCCATTCCAATCGGAAAACCAAGCGCCGCTTTCAACCCAACCTGCAGCGCAAG
This sequence comes from Chitinophagales bacterium, assembly GCA_025057275.1. Classification (GTDB taxonomy): domain Bacteria; phylum Bacteroidota; class Bacteroidia; order Chitinophagales; family UBA10324; genus JANWXQ01. Next base: position 3,653 of record JANWXQ010000078.1, on the reverse strand, counting down.
CGCTTTTTTGTTCCGGAAGAAAACCGCTGGATTGAACTCAAGGTTTCCACCAGTGCCATGCGCACCATCAACAAAAAGGGCATAAGTGCCGTACTGAAAGAGGCACGCGAAAAAGGTATGTTGGTTTAACCTATAACTACAGAAGTCAATGGCTAAGAAGGAAAACCGCATTCAGGTAATTCTGGAATGCACCGAACACAAAAACTCCGGCCTGCCCGGCACCAGCCGGTACATTACCACCAAAAACAAGAAAAACACGCCCAACCGGCTGGAGCTGCGCAAATACAACCCCATCCTCAAACGCATGACCATCCATCGGGAAATCAAATAAATTTTTTTAGTGAATTAAAATCCGTTCTGCCATGGCAAAAGATGCTGGAAAAAAGTCCAAGAACGCAAAGGTGGTTAAAGATGCCGCCCAGTCGGCCGCATCCAAATCCTATGTGCGCGTGATCGTTTCGGAGCGCTCCGAAAAAACCGGCGCCTATGTGTTCAGGGAAAAAATCATACACAAGGACAACGTGAAGGAGTTCCTTGCCGCCCAGGGTAAATAACGGACTGAGGGCCGGCAGACAGGCAGCTTCTCTTGGCAGAAGGGAAGCTGTTTTCGTTTTTACACATTCTTTTTTTTGATGGGTTGGCTTAGCTTCCTTACCAGGGAAAAGAAAGAAGACCTGAGCAAGGGTCTGGAAAAAACGCGGCGCAGCTTCTGGTCACGCATTGCCGGACTGTTTTCCGGTAAGCCCCGGCTGGATGCCGCCGATCTGGACGCCATCGAAGAAGCCCTGATCAGCGCCGACGTGGGCATGGACACCACTGTCAAGCTGATTGACCGGCTGGAACAACGCCTTTCAGGAGAAAAGCCCGATGCGCAGGCCCTGCAGGTCATGCTGGCCGAAGAAGCCATGCGCCTGCTGCCCGAAACACCGCAGCAGCAACCTTTCACCCTGCCCGATGGTATCCGGCCTTATGTCATCTTGGTCGTCGGTGTAAACGGCGTTGGCAAGACCACCACCATAGGCAAACTGGCTTATCAGTACCGGCAACAGGGTTATCAGGTGCTGCTGGGTGCTGCCGATACCTTCCGTGCTGCCGCCATTGACCAGCTCGCTGTCTGGAGCCAGCGCGCCGAAGCCCCGCTTATCCGCCGCGAACCGGGCAGCGATCCCGCTGCCGTCGCTTTCGACACCGTCAGCGCAGCAGTGGCCCGTAAAGCCGATGTCGTGCTTATTGACACGGCAGGCCGCCTGCACAATAAAGTAAACCTGATGAATGAGCTTTCCAAAATCCGCCGTGTCATTCAGAAGGTTTTGCCGGAAGCTCCTCATGAGGTGCTGCTGGTGTTAGATGCCACCACCGGGCAGAATGCCCTGGAACAGGCCCGCCAGTTTATTGCCGCCACTCAGGTAACCGGTTTGGCCCTTACCAAACTGGACGGCACAGCCAAGGGCGGTGTCGTACTGGCCGTTGCCGACCGCTTCGGCATTCCCGTCCGCTACATTGGTGTGGGTGAAAAAATGGAACACCTCCAGCCTTTTGATGGCCATGCCTTTGCCCAAGCCCTATTCGGGCAAAACGAGGAATAACTAATCTGTTAGCATTACTAACTATATTTGCGGCAGAACCCGCCATGGGTGCTTTCAACCAAATTATTCTGCCATGAAAACCCTTCTCCTCTCTGTTTTCGTTACGGCCTTTGCCCTGATCGTTTCCTGTACGCCGCCCGGCAGGCAGGAAAAGACGGCAGAGCAAAAAGAACTGCCTTCCGAAGTGCTGTACCCTGCCGACTACCGGAGCTGGACCCACGTCAAATCCATGGTGCTGGAGCCGGGCCATCCGCTGTACGAATCGTTTGGTGGCATTCACCACATCTATGCCAATGCTGAAGCCATGCAAGGCTACCGCAGCGGCACGTTTCCCGATGGTTCCGTTATTGTCTTTGACCTGCTGGAAGCCTTGCGCAAAGACAGCGCTGTCAGCGAAGGCAACCGCAAGGTGATTGGTGTCATGTATAAAAACAGCAACGTGTTTACCGAAACCGGAGGGTGGGGCTTTGGTGGCTTCAGTGACCAAAAGGGCACCCGCGTACAACTGGATGCCAAATCGGCCTGTTTCAACTGCCATGCCGGCCGCAAAGATTTTGACTATGTGTTCAGCAGCTACCGGCCCTGACTGCATCGTAAACCCAATTGGCCTGATTATTGCAATGAGGAAAAAAAACTTAACGCAATGAACCGATTGCTTGCGGTACTGATGGTTGCCGCTTTGTTTGGCGCCTGCAAAAAAGATGACGATGGCTCGGCCGGCGAAGTGTCCCAAACCGTTCAAAACGGCCAATGGCGCATAACGAAATTCATCGAAGATTCCGTGGACCACACCAGCTACTTCACCGGCTACGTGTTTACCTTTAATGAAAACGGCACAGTAACAGCCACCAATGGCAGCAATACCGTTTCGGGCACCTGGGGCACCCGCAACGACTCGGGAAAAACCAAATTTGATCTGTACTTCAGCTCGCCGTACGAGTTTGAGGAAATCAGCGAAGACTGGGTTGTGCTTTCCTTCACCTCCACGCTGATTGACCTGGAACACATCAGCGGTGGCGATGGTAGTATAGACCATCTTACCTTTGAAAAAATTTAAATATTCATAAAAAGCTGTTCAGCAAAAAGCCCTCCTCTACGAGGGCTTTTTGCTTGACCGGCATCAAGGTATTTGGGGCGCCTATTCAAAAAACCGAATTCCTCCGGAATGGTCTTTTGATATCGCTCGTCGGTTCCTGGTTTTACCACTCATCGGTTCCACAATAAAGGGAAGATTTTTGTAATATGTTTCTGGGATCACCGCCCTCTCACAAGAGGCTGGAGGGAAGAAGTCAATCGATTTTTTTATCACTTTTCCGCCAGCCTTACCACTTCGCGGGCACAGCCCCAGGCCAGGGTAAAGCCACTGCCGCCATGGCCGTAATTATGAATCAGATTACCGCTTCGCTCTACCCGAACGTGCGGGCGCCAGGGCCTGAGCCCTGCCCACTGCGTCAGGCGGCGCGCCTGCCTCACCTGCGGTACCAGCACTGCAGCACGCCTCAAGATATCCTGCAGCGTAGGTTCATCAGTGGTTTCGGTATAAACGCCCTCTTCACGTGTGCCACCTACCAACAGGCCGTCGCGGCGTTGCACCAGATAGGTGGGCTCCTGTTCGTCCAGCAGAATGGGCAAGGGTAATTGCAGGTCCAGCATCACGATTTGCCCTTTTACCGGTTTGACCAACTCATCGTCAGCCAGTTGACGGGCTGCCAGTCCACTGCAGTTGACTACCAGGTCGCAATCAATCTGCAGAGAATTCAGCTGCTCAATCCTACGCACTTCTATGGTTCCGCCCAAACCGAGAAACTGCTCCATGAGATAGGGCATAAACAGTTGGGTTTCAATCAGCGGAACCGTTAGCACGCATCCGAAATCGTAAGGGTAAGGCAGCTCCCGTTCGGAAAGCGGCTGTATGATTCCATCCGGCAGGGCCCGGCGCCAGGCCGCCAGCTCCCGGTCACCGTTCCGGCTAAAACGATGCAAGGTCGTCATGCTGATGCCGGTCTGCACATCGTATGCTAATTTTTCGTATTCATAATAGCTCTCCCTGGCCCAGCCGGCAGCCTG
>JANWXQ010000058.1 GCA_025057275.1 Chitinophagales bacterium | reverse complement strand
CTTCCATCATCGGCACCGGTTCGTAAAACCATACTACATGGGGGCGAAGCTGGCTGCCCAGCTCGCAACAGTCGCCCAGGTGAACGTCGGTAGTCCATGGGTAAAGCAGGCGCTCATCCTGTGTACTGCGCACTTTAAGGATTTCGCCATGCAGATGCATGACCTTTGAAGAACCCGCCCGTTCGTGCAGATCATCGATATTTTGCGTGATGATCGTCACATCAAAAGCCTGTTCCAGTCGCACCAAAGCGTGGTGCCCCTCATTGGGTTGTGCGCGCAGCACATCGCGGCGGCGCTGGTTATAAAAGTCCAAAACCAATTGAGGATTGCGCTGCCAGGCCATCGGGGTGGCTACCTCTTCTATGGAATAGTTTTCCCACAGGCCACCGGCATCGCGGAACGTACGCAAACCACTTTCGGCACTTATGCCGGCTCCGGTAAGAACAGCAATTTTTTTGCGCGGTTCGTTCATGGTAAGCAAACGGGGTCTACCAACAGATTGCAAGCACTTTCAGCCGGAAATACCGAACTCACGAAGGGTTTCGTTGAGGGAAGTTTTCTGGTCGGTGGAGGTCTTACGTTTGCCGATAATCAGTGCACAGGGCACCTGAAAGCTGCCGGCAGCAAATTTTTTGGACGTGGTTCCGGGTATAACCACGCTGCGTGCCGGCACGCGGCCCCGGTATTCCACCGGTTCAGCACCAGTAACGTCAATGATGCGGGTAGATGCGGTCAGCACCACATTAGCGCCGAGCACGGCTTCCTGTTCCACGATCACTCCTTCCACAACGATGCAGCGGGAACCAATGAAACAATGATCTTCGATAACGACCGGAGAAGCCTGAACCGGCTCCAATACGCCGCCGATGCCTACGCCGCCGCTGATGTGAACGTTGCAGCCGATCTGGGCACAGGAGCCGATGGTCGCCCAGGTGTCCACTAAAGTGCCGCTGTCCACGTAGGCGCCGATATTCACATAGGCAGGCATAAGAATGACGCCGGGGGCCAGGTAGGAACCATAACGGGCAATTCCGTGTGGCACCACGCGCACCCGATGGTCGGCATAGTTTTCCTTGAGCGGAATCTTATCGTAAAATTTCAAAATGCCGGCCTGGCTCTGCTCCATCGGGCGAATGGCGAAATACAGCAGTATGGCCTGCTTGACCCATTCGTGGGTAATCCAGGATCCGTTTTGTTTTTCGGCTACCCGCAGTTGACCCTGGTCCAGCAAAGCGATGGTTTGCTCCACTGCTTCCCTGAATTCGTCTTCGGAAAGCAACCTCCGATCGTTCCAAGCCTGCACAATCCGTTGCCGGAAAACTTCCATGCCGCAAAGGTGCACAATCAGCGGGGCAAAGCGGCCAGTGCCTGCTCCACCCGTTGACCAATGGTCAGCAAAGGGTCGGCATCATTGCGGGGAACGAAGGTTAAGCCGGTAACGGCTTCGTACAGCTCAATGTAGCGACGGGAAATCGTTTCCACCCACTCGTCTGACATTTCCGGCACGACATCGCCGGGCCTGCCCATGAACTGATGTTCCATTAACCACTGGCGGACAAATTCTTTGGAAAGCTGCTTTTGCGGCAGACCGCTATTTTGTCGTTCCTGATAACCCTCCAGATAAAAATAGCGGGAAGAATCTGGGGTATGCACCTCATCCATGAGCAACAACTGATCGTTCCACCAGCCAAATTCGTACTTGGTGTCGGCCAGAATGAGACCGCGGCTGCGTGCATGCGCCGAACCGTATTCAAAAAGTGTTAATGCATACGACTCCATCAGCCGGTAATCGGATTCGCTGACCAGTCCGCGGGTAATGATTTCATCAGCGGAAATGTCCTGGTCGTGGCCTTCATGGGCTTTGGTGGTAGGGGTGATGAGGGGTTGCGGGAACGGGTCGTTTTCCTTCAGTCCGTCAGGAAGGGGAACTCCGCAGAGCTTGCGGTGGCCGGCTTGGTATTGGCGCCATGCATGCCCGCACAGGTAAGCCCGCACCACCATTTCCACGGGTATGGGACGGCAGCGGCGACCGAGGCAGACGTTGGGGTCGGGGGCCGCAAGCAGCCAGTTGGGCACCCGATGCGCGGTAGCCTGAAGAAAAAAAGCCGACAACTGGCTTAGCACCTGTCCCTTAAACGGAATGGGCCGTGGTAACACCACATCAAAAGCCGATATGCGATCGGTGGCGATAAGCACCAGCAGATCAGTGCCTATGGCGTACACATCGCGCACTTTACCTCTGTAAAGGCCGGTTTGACCGGAAAAGTTGAAATCGGTTTGGGTGATGGCCGGATACATGCCAAAGGCACAAGGATAGCCCGAAAAACCATTCGCTCCAAACGGGCCTAAGGCAAAATGACAATCGGAGGGGAAAACACTTCATTGCTCCAATGGCCGGCTCGGTCTTTCAGGCGGATGGTAAATACGGCCTGCTCACTGGTTGCCTGTTCGTCTTTCAGAATGATGCCGGAAAGCACGGCACGCAGTTCGCCGGTAATCGGTATGCTGGTTTCGGCCGGAGCCAAAGGAGGAATGTGATAGCGGATGGTCAATGGAAACCGCAGATCGGTAATCCAAAGGGAAAGCGAGTCGGCATGATAGTCGCCCAGGTCGCCGTCGCCATCGGTGTAACTGATAACAAAAACCAGCGTGTCGGTAAGCTGGCGCACGGATGCAGGGTTTACACTGATCAGTTCAATCGCCGGCACAGGTGAGAGCTGCTGAGGCGTGTAGGGCTCCTCCTTTTTGCAGGCAAGGCAAAACACACACAGAAAAACCGTCAGTCGCCTCATTGAATCAGAAAGGAGGAATACAGCATCATGTAACTCTGCGAGCCATTGTCGGGAATTTCGGTAGGTGTCTGGTGGTCCGCATCCTGAACGTAAACACGCATGTACACCAGATCGCCGGGCTTAAACCATCCCGTATTCACAGTCGTACTCAGAAAAAACGGAAGCTGGTAACCAAAGAGCCACTCGTAATGGGGGGTAAACGTAACCTCCAGCGGAGTTTCCTTTGCATTGGAAAAGTCAAAAGCGTTGGTAGAGAATCGCACTTTATTGTATGTGAAAAAGAACGGATAGGTCTTATCGTCAGCCAGGCCGAACCAGATCTTGAGGTTGGTATTGGCTGGCACCAGAAACGGGTTGATGATGATGCCGTTTCGGATGGTATCCACACGCAGGTTGTTGTGGTCAGGCAGGTAAGCCACCAGGCCATAAAGTCCGGGTTCGGCAGATGGTTGATTGCGGACATTACCGAACAGGTCGGGTGCGCCGGCCAGAATCCATTCCCTGATTTTGTTGCGTTGGGCAGGAGCGAGCGTATCGTACAGGGGCATACGGCCCAGTACGGCATCGTCGGTGGTTAACCGGTACCAAAGCCAGGAAGCGGCGGTGTCGTACGGGATAACGCGGTAGGTGAACTGCTGACCGGCAGTGTTCTTCACCACCGGAGCATAAACCAAAGTGTTGAAAGCGCTGTACGGGGTGCGAAAGTCGGGCTCAAAGCTGCCGTCGTGGCAGCCACTCACCGCACATTTGGTGGAAAAAATGTATTGATGCAGGCCGGGCAGCGATGTGGAATCCAGCGGTACGGCGGGCACGGCATCCTGGTCATATTGAATGGTGTCGTAGGGATTAAACAACGGGCCGGGGGGCTCGGTAATTACGGTTTTGCTGCAGGAAATCAGCAGCAGGGCAAACAGAAGGGGCAGGAAGTTTTTCATCAGTAAAAAGCTTCATGCCATACGCGCCCCGGCAACAGGCCGGCCGGTATGGAATCGGCAAAGCCCAGAATATGGGCAATGGTGGGGACGGCATCTATGGTTTCGCCTACAGGATTGCCGGCACCGCCTACCACCTGTCCCTGACGCACCTTGCCCGGAGGACCCACAATCAGGGCAAAATGACGTCGGGAATTGTCGTCGCTGGTGTGATCAAAGGCGGCCAGCCCGTTTTGGTCGTAAACGGTATTGGGTTTTTCGTTGCGGCCGTGGTCGGGCATACAGATCATGATGGTGTCGTCTTTCAGGATGGGATCGCTCTGAATTTTGTTCCACAGCCATCCCACGCCGTAGTCGGCCTTGTGCATAAAGGTCAGGTAGTCGGTGAAGTTGAAGTGGCAGGCATCCAGATCAAAGGAATTGATGACGAGCAGTTCAGGCCGCAGTTGTTTGAGCACCTCCCAGCCGTAAGCAATAGTGATCAGGTCGCCGGTGAGTTCAGCCGGAGAAATGCCCGGAGGCAAAGGCCATTCGATCAGTCCGTCGGCGGTTTTGTTCAGGGTGGTTTGAATAAAATCTTTGATTAGTTGCTGATCATCAGGGTTATTGCTGATGCCGGCGTATTCCGCACCGGATTTGGGGAAGTTGGCATCCAGAAATTCTTTCATGACGGCAATGCGCTGCACGTCGTCGGGCTGAAACGATTTGGGTGCTGACAGGTAGTCCAGGCCGTGCGTGCCAAAGGTGGAGATGGGGCGCAGGTAGTTGGCACCGTAAAGCGGACCGTAGTCAGGATGCCGGCTAAAATTTAAGGCAGGATAGGGGCCCAGGCCTTCGCTGATCCACCAGCAGTTGATGGCGCTTCGGGCAGGGTCGCTGTGCTTGCGGTAGTATTCGAATACGGTAGGAAATTCGGGGTTGATGTTCAGGTTCAGGCTCGCTTCGGTGTAATGCCCGGTCATGGCAGCGGTATGGCCGTTAAAATGACCGGTAGGTCCGGAACTGTAGCGCAATTCCTTAAACAAGGTGCCCTTGGCGGTTAACGGAGTGGAAAGAATGGGATTCCATGGGGTGTACACCAGATTGGAAGCGGGCGGTGGTCCGGCCAGCATATTGCGCATGACGTTGCCGGTTGAAGGCAGCCCCTGCGCCAGCAGGTAGCCCTGGTCAATGGATTCCTGATGGCGCACGCCGCCGGCAAACAGCATAAACACCACATGGTTTACCAGCCGGTTGCCTGAGCCGGCAAACAGGCGGCCCGAAGGCAAAATGTAGGGCAACGTCAGGGCACCGGCGGCCGCCATTCCTGCCTTACGGATAAACGTGCGTCGTTTCATATAGAAAAAGGTTTAATAGTACTGGTATTCATTGCTTTGAATAAACGCGGCGTATACCTGCTCCGGCGTTATGGTGGTGTCGTTGCTGATCAGCTGGGTGAAATAATACTTTTCGTATTCCGATGGCATGCGCTGATAAAAACGCAGATACGTATCGGTAACGAAAGCGGGTATGTCCGATCGCATTTCGGCATTGGAGGGCAGAGTCAATTGCGGATCCTGAAGCAGGTTTTCCAGATACAGTTGCTGCAGCAGCCGCTTGTCGCCGAAGGAAAGAAACAGCTCGGTGAGGTCGTTTAAATACTTGATGGAAGGGGTTTCATTGAACAGGTCGGAATACAGAATGGAAACAAACTGTTCGGACGATTTCAGCCGTGTTTTTTCCAGATTGCTTTGGTACAGGGTGGTGGAATTCACTTCATACACCACCTGGCCGTACTGTTGCTTTTCAATGATTTCCTTTTTACAGGAAGCGAACAGCAACAGCCCCGACACGAGCGCAGCGGATGCATTAAAAACCTGCGTATTCATCGCTGATGATGATTTGACGTTGCAGCAATTGCCAGTTGTTGGTTTGTTTGAGCAGGGGCAGGTGACGGACCAGTTCATCGGTGGAAGGGTCTCGGGCCAGCAACTGACGGTAGGTTTTTCGGATCAGCCCTTCGTAGAAGGCATCGCTCTGGGTAACAATCAGGGCAAAATCGCCTTTGCTGTTGCCGTTTTGCCCAAACAGAATTGCCGGGGCATTGTCCACCATGGCGATGCCGGCGGCCAGTTCGGCTTCGGTGGGATGCTGCAGGAATAAATCGTCAAAAGCGGCCTTGACAAAATTCTCAGAACCCATATTGACCTGGTCGTAAAACCAGTTTTCCAACAGGCGACGGAAGAAATCGTTGACGGTGATCACCCCTGCCTGATACTGCTCGGTGTTCTCCAACAGGGCATCTAGTTTGAGCAGTTCGGCCTGATAAAAGACATAATTCTGCAGGTTGCCGGCCAGGGAATCCAAATGCCACATATAGGCAATAAGAAACATGATGCCTGCTATTTCCGCGCTGTCGGCTCCATTAATAAAGTCCTGACTGGCCAGTTCAAACAGACGGTCGTAATAGACAGGCATACGGGTGAGCGGGGCCACTGCCGAGTCACGGCGAACCGGATCGCGGGGATCAGACTGCAAGGTTTCCCGCGCCAGTTGTTGCTCGGCTGCCGTTGCTTCGCGACCCAGCAGATCAATATACATTCGGTTGATGTAGATATTTAACTGTAAACTGCTGACCCCATCGTATGGAGGAGGGTCGTTGCCGGCAATCAGCGTATCCACATAAACGATTTCCTCCATGCGTTTGGTACAGGAAGGCCCCGAAAGAAGAACCAGAACGGCCAGCAGGGCAATGACCACCCGTGCCATATTTCAAAAGTACTTCATTCAGCAACAGCGGCGGCCAACTAAGCCCGGTCAAATTCCAGCCGCATGCCGTTGCAGCTTTCATCAAATAATCCGTTATGGTAAGTTAAGCGGCCGTTAACAAAAGTGTGGGTTACCTTTCCTTTCAGCTGATGGCCTTCCAATGGCGACCAGCCGCAACGATACAGGATGTTGTCTTTGCCAACCTGCCAGGTATGCTGCAGATCCAGAAGAACGAGGTCAGCGAAATAGCCTTCGCGCAGAAAACCGCGGCGGCTGACGCGAAATAGCCGGGCCGGAGCATGGCACATTTTTTCCACGATGCCCGTCAGGGTGATTTTTCCCTGATGAAAAAACTGCAACATGATGTTCAGGCCATGCTGAACCAGCGGCAGACCGGAGGGGATGCGGAAGTAATCGGGCCGGCCGTCAGGGGTGGTGCTCATTTTTTCTTCCCAGGTATGCGGCGCATGATCCGTGGCAATGACGTCCAGCCGGTCCTCGGCCAGCGCCTTCCACAGGGCCTGCCGGTGTTCCTCTGCTTTTATGGCCGGGTTGCATTTGATCAGCGGGCCCAGCCGTTCATAGTCGGCAGCAGAGAACAAGAGGTGGTGCACACATACTTCAGCCGTAATCTGTTTTTCTTCCAGCCGGTTGTGGGCTTCAAACAGTGGCAGCTCATCAGAGGTGGTCAGATGCAATACGTGCAGGCGAGCTCGATGGCTGCGGGCTAAGGCAATTGCTTTCCGGGTGGAAAGCAGGCATTGCCATGCATTACGGATTTCCGGATGACAGCTCATCGGTATGGCTGCTCCATAACGTCGCCTGTGGTTGTCCTCGTTCTGGCGGATGATGGCATCGGTTTCGCAGTGGGTGGCTATGAGCGTAGGGCAATGCCGGAAAATGTTTTCCAACGCATCATCATCGTCCACGACGAGTTGACCGGTGGAAGATCCCATGAAGATTTTGAGACCGGCCACCTGGCGGGGGTTCAGGCGTTTGATTTCCTCTATGTTATCGGTGGAGGCCCCCAGATAGAACGAAAAATTGGCCAGGGAGGTCGTCTGGGCGATGCGGAATTTTTCTTCCAGGCGTTGCAGGGTTACGGCGGGAGGCACCGTATTAGGCATTTCCATATAGGACGTGACGCCGCCGGCTACAGCGGCCTTGGCCTCGGAGTAAATCGTGGCTTTATGGGTGAGGCCGGGCTCCCGGAAGTGCACCTGGTCGTCAATAAGGCCGGGCAGCAGAAACAGACCTTCGGCGTTGATTTCCCGATGAAAGCTGCCGCTGCTGATGATGGGGTCAATGCGTTCAATGTGGGCGTCAGCAAGAAGCACATCGGCGTTTTGCGTTTGGCCTTCGTTTACGAGGGTGGCCCCTTTGATCAGCGTTTTCATCACGCGTTGCAAGATCAGCAATGAAAGGCCTCAGATGGACAAGATGTTTGCCAAACGGAGGATGGCGGGATTAACTGTTTCGTGGTGCTTAACGGCTTTCTGAAACGGAGTGTAGCTGATGCGGGTGTGGCGCATGCCGACCATAACGTTGCGTTTTCCGGCTCGGGCGGCTTCCACAGCGGCAACACCCAGGCGGCTGGCCAGCACGCGGTCGTTACACGTAGGGCTGCCGCCGCGTTGCAGGTGACCGATTACGGTAACGCGTGTTTCGTATTGGCGAAATTGCTTTTTCACTTTTTGTGCCACCTCAAAGGCGCCGCCTTCTTCATCGCCTTCAGCCACTACCACAATGCATGAGGTTTTCTGACGCTGCCAGCCGCGGCGCAACAATTCAATGAGCTGGTTGATGCTCAGCTTGTCTTCCGGAATCAGAATAGCTTCGGCACCGGTGGCGATGCCGCTGCGCATGGCGATAAATCCGGCATCGCGGCCCATGACTTCCACAAAGAACAGCCGGTCGTGTGCGGCAGCCGTGTCGCGGATCTTGTCGATGGCCTGCATGGCCGTGTTGATGGCCGTATCAAAACCGATGGTATAATCGGTGCCGTACAGGTCGTTATCAATGGTGCAGGGCACGCCGATGAAGGGAATACGAAAGCGACTGCTGAAGTCCAACGCCCCACGGAAGGTGCCGTCGCCGCCCAGTGCAATGACGCAATCGATCTGGTGTTTGCTCAGTTGTTCGTAGGCTTTGGCCATTCCGGCTTCGGTCATAAAGCGGGAGCTGCGGGCGGTTTTCAGTATGGTGCCGCCGCGGTGAATGATGTTGCTGACCGAGGAGGAAAACAATTCGGTGATTTCGCCATCTATCATGCCCTCGTAACCGCGGCTGATGCCGAAAATGCGGTGTCCGTAATAGAGCGAAGCACGAACCACAGCGCGTATGGCGGCATTCATGCCCGGCGCATCGCCGCCGCTGGTGAACACAGCCAGGTGGCGCAGCGAGGAGGTTTTCTTGGCCATAGTTTTATTCAGCTTACTGCCTGACGACAATAAAACGATGGCGGGTGCGCACCAGATCGGGGCTTTGGTATTCCAGCACCAGCGTACTGTCGGTTACCTTTTTGACTCCAAAGTTCACGGTAGATTGCGTGGAGGCATCGGTCAGGGAAAGCTGTCGGGTAGCTTCGTGGAAGCGGAACGTGCCTTTTCGTTCCTTCCCCTGCCAGACCTGATGAAAGCTGCCATCTGGCTGCAGCAGAAGCCGGTCGGCTCGGCGAAGCGAATCGGCAGGGGTAAACACGCCAAACTCTTCCCAACCGGTATAAGCCCATTGCTTGAGCAGGGATTCCCGAAGCGCTGAAGTATGCTGCTGGGCCGCTGCCGTTGAGGCCATCAGTCCGAGTCCTATCCACAAGCACCAGGTTCTCATAAAAACAAAGTTTATTTAACGGAACGGGAGATGCGAATCAACCGGAAAATGACCGGGGAGGTGATGACGATGACCAGGAACAGAATGATCCATCCCAGGTTTTGCTCCACAAAGGGAATTTTTCCCAAATAGTAACCAGCCAGCACCAGGGGCATGATCCATACAATGGCGCCGACTATGGTATAGAACAGAAAAATTTTAAAGTCAACACGAATGATACCGGCCACAATGGGAGCAAAGGTGCGGATGATGGGAAAGAAGCGTCCGCCGATCAGGGCAAGGCCTCCGTATTTTTTGTAAAAATTATCGGCCATTACCAAATATTCCTTTTTGAAAAACCAGCTTTCCTTTCGGCGGTAGGCGCTCATACCCACACTTCGGCCAAACAAATAACCGGTTATGTTTCCCAGGGTAGCCGCAATGATCATGGAGAATATGACCGTCCATACATTGTCATGCAGGTCACCTGTGGCGGTAAGCACGCCGGCGGTGAACACCAGCGAATCGCCCGGAAAAAAAAAGCAGAAAAAAATGCCGGTCTCGGCAAAAATCATGAGCAACAGCAGAGCAAAGCCGCCCATCCGCAGCAGTTCCTCCGGATTGAACAGTGCACCGGGATCTTCCAGAATGTGCCGAATGATGTCAGCAACAGACAAGACCAGCATGCGTGCAAGATACTGCGGCAAACTTATTGGATTTCGCTGCTGCTCCTTAACATTGTTTGGTTAAGCGACATGAACCGCATCGGCTGGTTAGCAGCAACATGCTTTGTTGCAAGTCAGGTAGCCGCGCAGGGCGTTTTGGTTTCGCCTTATGATTACGGTTTGGAGTGGCTGCGTCGGCAGGAAATAGCCGAGGGACGCGTGTGGGATCAGGTTCATGTTTCGCAGGGCGTTGCCGACCGCCGCCATCTGGCCGAAGCGGCGCAGGCCACCCAGCCTGCTGACAGCGTGCAACGGGCGAACCGCCGCTTCGTACTCGTGGATAACTACGAGTGGACGGATACAGCATGGGCCCGCAGCCGGCAGCCGATGCTGGGTTATTTCTATCGCTATAAGCCCGCTCTTTTCGCCCATTATTCTTCCGACTTTTTTATTCAGGTGAATCCGGTCCTGTCTTTTGATGTGGGAAAAGAAACCGCAGACAGCAGTTTGCTTTTCCTTAATGTCCGTGGGGTAGATGTAAGGGGCTGGGTGGCGCGTAAGGTGGGTTTTTTTCTGCAGCTAACAGAAAACCAGCTTTTTGCTCCTCAATACGTACGGGAGTGGACGGCCCGTTACGATGCATTACCCTATCACGGCTACTATAAAGAGTTTAAGGAACAGGGGGTGGATTTTTTGGATGCCAACGGACACATCAGCTTAACGGCAGCCAAATTCATAGGCATTCAGTTTGGCCATGGCAAGCAGGTTTTGGGCAATGGATTCCGGTCGCTGGCCTTGAGCGATTTTTCCAACGACTTTTTGTTTCTGCGCCTGCAGACCCAGGTGTGGAAGATCAGCTATCAGAATCTGTTTCTTGACCTTACAGCCAATTTTTTGCGCGGGGCCGACCGGCTGCTGGAACCCAAGTATGGGGCCGTGCACCATTTGAGTGTGAATGTAACTCCGTTCGCCAATGTGGGCGTTTGGGAAAGTGTGGTCTTTCATCGCAATTACGGTTATGAGTTGCACTACCTGAATCCGGTGATCTTTTATCGTTCCATTGAACAGGGACTGGGGTCGCCCGACAACACGCTGCTGGGCATGGATTACCGGGTCAATCCGTTGCGGGAGGTGCAGTGGTATGGCCAGGTGGTGATTGACGATTTCAATTTTCAATATTCCAAAGGCAAAAACGGATACTGGGGCAATAAATACGGCCTGCAGCAGGGGTTGCGCTGGGTCAATGCCTTAGGCATTGCCGGATTGGATTTGCAGGGCGAATGGAATCACATCCGGCCGTACATGTACAGCCACGCCGATTCACTTACCACGTACACTCACTATAATGCTGCTCTGGCCCATCCGTTAGGCGCTAATGTAAAGGAATGGGTGGTGCAGGCGCGCTATCAGCCTCTGGCAGCGTTGCGGCTCTCCGCCACCTGGTTGCTGGCACAGCAAGGGGTGGATACGTCCGGCAGCAACTGGGGCAGCGACATATTTTTTGCGACCACTATGTTTAACGTGATGCAGGAATTCGGTAACCGCACCGGTCAGGGGGTCCCTTACCGCCTGCAGATCCTTTCGCTTCAGGCATCGTATATGGTGAAACATAATTTATTTATTGATGCATCACTGACCTGGCGGCAGGCCTGGCAGACTGTGCCGGAACACCAGGATACGACCTGGATCTATCGCCTGGGCATCCGGCTCAACTATTCAGCGGGAGGGTGGTGGTTTTGATCGCCGGTTGGCAAAGAAGAAGTGCCGGAGCTGGTCTTTGTTTCCGGAAAAAGCTGATCAAGCAAGGCAGCCATCTGTTCCAGAAGCGCCCGGAGTTGCAGCAACGCCTGACGCAATTCCTGTTGCGTGACTGCGCTTCGCTGTTTCATCACACGGCGCACTCCGGCCAGGGTGTACCCCTCATCATGGAGTAACCGCTTTACGGTCTGCAGCTTACGGATGTCATGAATGGTGTATAGCCGGTCGCCCCGCCGGTTTTTATGAGGGCGGATGATGCCCAGAGTTCGCTCCCAGTGGCGAAGCGTGGAAGCTGAAAGCTTCAGCATAACGGCGGTTTCGCCAATCGAATAGTATTGCTTGGATGCCGTCGGTTTCTCTGCTGATTTCATCGATGCAGGCGCCAGGTTCGGAGAACCCGGCCGGTAAGCCCATCCGCCAGGTCAAAATTAAAAGGTGCCCTGCAACAGCAGCTGCACGCTACGCGGTGCTTCCAGCAGTGCCGGCCGTATGGCATACTCAGCATTCCATATATTTTTTACCACAACCGAAAGACTGACGGCTTCGCTTAACTGGCGGCTGAGCCGCATATCCATCACCAGGCTACCCCGGTTGTGCCGTTCACGAAACGAGCGAATGCCGGGAATGAATTCCGTAGGTTCGCCAAAGATGTAAATGAGCAGCGGGTCGGTTCCTTCAAAAAACGGATCGATGTTTTTCATGAAGCTGTAGTACTGGGTCATGAGTCCCAGGCCCCAGCCCCGATACTGAAGATCGGCAGAAAACTTTATGGTCGTACAGAACCGATAATTGAGAATAATGGTTTCCCGCAACGAATCGGTTACCGTTGCGCTCAGGCTGTCGGAAAAAGCCAGCAGGCTGTCCACAAATTTTTTCTGATCCAGATTGACCGGATAGATCCAGGTAATGCCCGTAAGCAGGTTGGCCTGAACGGGGCCCAGCCAGCCCTGCCCCATGAGGCTGAATTCTGCACCTGTGATCCGCGCATTGCCCACGTTTACCGATTTAAATCCCAGATATTCCAGATTGATGCCACCGGGTATCGGGTTGGGATCGTAATAGCCAAAACGAAACTCGATCAGGTCGTAGTAACGCTGCACAAACAGGGCCAGATCGGCAAACGCTTTCCATTCGCTGATTTGCAGCGCCTGCTTGATGCCTGCCTCGGCCGACCAGCCCCGCTCCGGTTGTACGTCAGGATTAGGAAATACGCGCAGCACATCAATGGACGTGTTAACGAACTTTTCGGCAATCGTGGGGAAACGATAGCCCTGACCAAAAGAAGCCCGGACAAACGTTGCCGGTTTCACCTGATAATTCATGCCAATGCGCATGACAGGTTTGAGCGGGCTGTGGACGTCGTCGATGGAAAAGCGCTCCAGGCGCAGACCTCCTACCATGCGCAAGCGGCGCAGGCTCCATTCCAGCTGACCAAAAGCGGCCAGGTTGCTGCCGTTGTGATTTTCGTAGAGCTCAGAGCGCACCACAGACATGCTGCCGGACAGGCCGGCAATGAGCAGCAGCTGGGCATGCAGGCGGTGGTCGAACTGATATTCGCCGTAATGGATATAGGCGGCCGATCCCTGTCGGGTGTTGTTAACATTGTGGGTATAGAAATGGCGAAAGCGAAGCGCATGGCGTGGCTGATTCGGGCGCGACCAGATGAGGTAGGGATCTACGCTCAGCCGTGTGGTCTGCCCTTCGCTGATGGTAGTGGTTGCGCTGTCCATGCCTCCGAGCGGACGGTAGGCGCCGGAGGTATCGTTTTGCCAGATGAAAAAGGTGCCGCCATGGTTGTGTTGCACGTTGGTGTTGATACCTGCTGACAGACCGGGCAAGGATGCAGGGCGGTGGCGCAAATGCACGTTCAGGCGGCCACGCCGGTTGTATTCGCCTTCGCGAAAGCTGTTGTCGCTAAACAAATAAGTGCCGCTGACCAGATCGGTAGCTCCGATGCGGCGGGCATGCATCAGGCTCATGCCGCTGAAAAATGGTTGCTGATTTCCCCACCAGATGCGATCGGGATGCCGCGGGTTAAGGTACAGGCCATGAAATGCAGAGGCATTGGTGCGCGGTTCGCTGGTGGCATAAGCCGTGCGCACGTTAATCACTCCGTTCAGGGCGGAAGAACCGTACAGCACCGAGCTTGCCCCTTTGATAATTTCCACCTGTTCCACTGATTCGAGGGGAATAAAATCCCATTTGATGTCGCCGGCATCGGCAGTGAGCTGGGGAATGTCGTCCACCAGCATCAGCACGCGGCTGCCGGCGCCATAGCTGAAGCCGCTGCCTCCCCTGATGTTGGCCTGATTGTCCACGAAGATCAGGCCGGGCACCTGCTGAAGGGCAGCATCCAGGCTTACCGGATTGGTGCTGTGCAACAGAGCCGGTCGCAGCACTTCCATGCTTACGGTTTCTTCGGTTAGATTCTTTTCGTAACGGCTGGCCGTGATGACTACCGGGTCCAGATCGCGGCCGGCAGGCTGAAGAACAACGGAAAGATCCACTTCCTGCTTGTCGGCAATTGCAACCGCCATTTCCAGTGTGCTGTATCCCACATGGCTGAAGCGAACGGTGTAATTGCCTGGAGCCAGGGTGAGCTGAAAGCGCCCTTGTTCATCCGTAACGGTTCCCTGCAGGCCAACCTGAACCACGGCGCCGATCACGGGATCACCGGCAGCGGTTACGGTTCCGCGAAGCAATCCCTGCGCTGCGGCAGAGTAAGATGCGGCAAGCAGTATCGATGCAACGAAACAGCGCAGTGTGCAGGCTACAGTCATGGGGTTCGCAGAAACGATGAAGGTAGCAACAACAGAAAAATCTGCTGGCTGGCGGTTGCGCTCAGCTCACGTACACGGCTTCCTCAATGCCGGAGCCGATTTCCACGGTGATGTGCTGATGCATGGCCGTAGAGAGCGACAGGCCTACGAAGTCGGCGCTGACCGGAAAGGTTTTGTGCTTTCGGTCAACGAGCACGGCCACCTGAATTTTTTTCGGAGCAAAATCCAGAAAGGGTTTCATGGCATAGAGCAACGTCTGGCCGGTGTTGGCCACATCGTCGCAAACGACGATGGCCTTGTTATTGACAAACGATGGATCAATACCCATAAGAATTTCGGACTGGGTGGGCTTTCGCTTTTGCAGCTGAATGTCGGTCAGCACCACATTGAAGCGACCGGTAGCGCTGATGTGTTTTTCCAGCCTTTGGGCAAAGACGAATCCTTTCTGACGGATGCCGGCCAGGATGAGGTCGGATTCATCGTAGTTATGTTCCATGATTTCAAATGCAATACGCTGTATGCGCCGGGCAATGTCGTTGCCCGTCAGAATCAGGGAACGCCGGATGATGGTCATGCGGGGTCAGCGGTGCACGACGATACGGGCAGAAGCCATTCGGTGATCGTCGGCAAGCAGGTGGCAAAAATAGGTTCCGCTGTTCAGACCACTCAGGTCAATCCATTGGCGGCCGGAAGCATCAGCCGGAAGATCGTGCCAGATGGTGCCCAGCAGATCGGTAATGCAAATCCGCCGGATTTGCGGATCGGGCGTCCAGAGCACTGCCAGAGCCGATGAGGCAGGATTGGGATAACAAAAAAGCTGACGGTCAGCATCGGCAGCGGGCATGCCCACGAAGAGGCAACTGCCATCGTCCATGTTGGCCAGGGGATTGTAGTTGGTTGCCAGAGGGTTGGTGCAGCCCAGCACAATCGGAATGCAGGAGCCATCGTCCACCGTAGCGGACGGATTGAAGTTCAGGGAAAACGGATCGGTGCATCCGTAAAGAATGGAAGCAGTAAGGGCAGCGAAAGCATTAACTTTTCCGTAGCCCCAGCGATGATCGGGCAGGGAAAAACCGGTGTAGCTGTCTTCCATGGCTGTTAGCTGCAAGGCATCCTTTATTTTTTTCCAGTCAGCCTGAGGATCTTTTTGCAGATAGAGGGCAGCAATGCCACTGACGACCGGTGAGGCCATTGATGTGCCGCCGTTGCGGTTGTGCATGCCGCCCAGGGCGACCTTGAAAGGCTGAATGAGAATGGTCGTGGCCAGAAACGACAGTTCGCCGGCGGTGAGGGTGGTATTGCCCGGCGCGGCCACATCGGGCTTTTGCCTTTCATCGCGAGTGGGGCCGCGGCTGCTGGAAACGGCAATGCTGCCGGCATCGTCGGTCATGGTGACCAGGTTACCGAAGAAATCAAAATAGGTTTTGCGGTTGTTGTAATTGGCGACGGTAATCGTGCGATCGGAACAGGAGAAACTGCTGACCAGGGTTTTGCGCGTGTCGGGCAGCTTGTACCGGCTGATATCAGGGAAAACCGACGAAGAGGGAAGGTTGGTCGTTACCATTTCAGATGTGCCGTTGGTGGCCGGATGGCTCCACAGATCAAATGAGCCCGTACCGTTGGTTATGAATCTCCAGTAATGCGTGGTGACATCGGGTTTTATGGTAACGTTGCACGAATACGTGCTGTCGTATTCGGTTACGCCAAGAGTAAGTGTGCCCAAGCGGGTGGTGCCATCATACAGGGTGTCGTAAAGTTCTGCATAACCACCGGAGAGCGGAAAGTCGTTGATCAGATGGTAGTAGCGGGTTCGGCCCAGAAACTGCCACGGGTTGGTGTTATCGGCTCCGAAGGCAAACTGAAAGCCTGCTGCATCTTTCTTGGAAACCCAAAACTGGAACAACACCTGAGCAGGTGCGCCGACGGATTTAAACCAGGTAAACGAGGAATCCGGACTGGTGGCATAACCCAGATGGAAGGGAATATTTCCGGCATTGCCGGCGGCGCAGACAAAAACGCGGCCGGGCTGCTGGTCCAGCAGGGCAGCAATGAGCTGGGCCGGAAGGTCGTAGCCATCGTGCGAGCCACTGTATGTGCCGATGCTGGCATTGATCACGCAGGGCTTTCCCATCTGTGCTGCCTTGGAAAACACATAATCGGTAGCATCCACGACGTTGGACAAAAAGTTCTCATTGAACGCAATGCTGACTGCGATGATGTCAGCTTTGGGTGCAACGCCCAGGTAGTTGTTTACGGCCAATCCGTTTCCTGCCGCTATACCGGCTACGTTGGTTCCATGGCCGAAATTCGCGCCGGGGAAATGCTGGCATTGTCCGGCATTTATTGCTGCTGCATCCCATTCCTGGCCGTAGCCATAAGGTTGCGGGGTTACGCCTCCTGCTAAAGAGTACTGATCCCACAAGAAGGCGATGCGGGTGCTGCCGTCGGGATGCTGAAAGTCAGGGTGTTTCCAGTCCAGCCCTGAATCCAGAAAACCGATGACTACGCCCTGGCCATCGTACCCCTGGGCAAGCGGGGCTATGCCCTGATGCACGGGGAGCACATGAGCATTCAGCAAGGTCATGTCATCCAGCGTCTGGCCGGTTCCATGCAAACCTTCTATCCGACGCACGCCGCTCAAAAGACTGAGTTCATCCACCTGATGCAAGGGGAGGGACACTGAACTCAAGCGACCCACAGAAAACTTAAAAGTTCCACCGCGGGCACGCACGAATTCGGCAACTTCATCAACCGGACCTTCAACAATCAGCGAAACGGTTCGCTGCCCGTCAGTGCGTAAGGCCTGACGCAATTCGTAGTTCATGATGGCCTGCTGTGCTGCTGCCGGCAACAGCCATAGCAGGGCAAGTAAAAGCAGTAATTTGCGCAACCAGCCTGTATGTCGCTTCATAGGCAAACGGGCTTTGAGGTAAAAGTATAACTTAACCCTGACCATGATACAACAGATCGCTTTTGCCGTTACGCTGGGCTTAGGCATTTTTTTATTTGTGCGTAGCGCGCGCCAGCTGATCCGCAACATCAGGCTGGGAAGACACGAGGCGATTAACGGGCAACGTGCCCGGCGATGGCGCGAGGTGGTCCGGGTGGCTCTGGGTCAGTCTAAAATGTTTGTGCGGCCCATACCGGCATTTTTTCATCTCATCATTTATGCAGGTTTCCTGATCATCAACACCGAGATTTTGGAAATCCTGATTGACGGCCTGGCGGGAACACATAGGGTTTTTTCTTATTTCTTTCCGGAATCGCTTTATGGCTTTATTATAGCCGTCTATGAAGTGCTGGCCCTGGGCACCATTGTGGCGGCTGCCGTTTTTCTTATCCGCCGTCATGTTTTGCGCCTGCCGCGGTTTACGGGCAGCGATCTGGATGGCTGGCCCCGTCGCGATGCGGCCCTGATCCTCCTGATAGAAATCGCACTCATGGTTTTTTTCCTGACCATGAATGGGGCCGACCGGTTGCTGCAGCAGCGGGGTCATTATCCGGAGGCGGGCTGGTTTCCGGTAAGCAGTTGGCTCGTGTCGCCGCTGATGGAAGGATGGAGCACGGCCGGGCTGCTGGTGGCAGAGCGTGCCGGCTGGTGGCTGCACATCGTCGGCGTGCTGGCCTTTCTCAATTACCTGATTTGGTCCAAGCATTTGCACATTATCCTCTCATTTCCCAACGTGTACTACAGCCGGCTGGAGCCCCAGGGTGAAATGACCGCCATGCCTCAGGTGACCCGGGAAGTGCAGCTGATGCTTAATCCTAATGCCGAAGCGCCGGCGGCAAACGGAGGGTCCTTTGGTGCAAAAGACGTTTTTGATCTGAGCTGGAAACAGTTGCTGGATGCGTACAGTTGCACGGAGTGCGGTCGCTGCACTTCGGTGTGTCCGGCCAGTCTTACCGGCAAAAAACTGTCGCCCCGGCTGATCATGATGAAGACGCGCGACCGCATGGAAGAAATCGGGCGCTATCAGGATCGCCAGCTTCCCTGGTATCGTCTGCCCTCGTTGCAGCCGTTGCGGGAAGCTCCGCCCGACTCACCGCCGCTGTTGGGCGGTTACATCACGGAGGAAGAGCTGTGGGCCTGTACTACCTGCAATGCCTGTGTACAGGAATGTCCGGTCAACATCAACCCTTTGGCCATCATCGCCGATTTGCGTCGGGCATTGGTCATGGAAGAGGCCCGAATGCCTGCCGAACTGACGCAGATGAGCAGCAACCTGGAAAACAACGGCGCTCCCTGGCAAATGGGCCAGCAGGATCGGCTCAACTGGGCTGAGGACCTGATCGTTCCCACCATGGCCGAAATGGCTGCTCGCGGCGAAGTGCCCGAAGTACTCTTTTGGGTGGGCTGCAGCGGTTCTTTTGACGAACGCAACAAAAAGGTAACCCGTGCCCTGGCCGGGCTGTTGTCCGCAGCCGGCATATCATATGCCGTACTGGGCACAGAGGAAAACTGCACCGGCGATCCGGCCCGCCGCGCCGGCAACGAGTTTGTTTTTCAGATGCTGGCCCTGCAGAACATTCAGCTGCTGAACGGCTATGGCATCAAGAAAATCGTTACGGCCTGTCCGCATTGCTTCAATACGTTGCGCAATGAATACCCGCAACTGGGTGGTCAATATGAAGTCATACACCATAGCGAACTGTTGCAACAGTTGCTTTTGGAAGGAAGGCTGCGCATCCGCGAAGAGCACCCCTGGCAGGGCCGTTCGGTGGCTTATCACGATTCCTGCTATCTGGGTCGGGGCAATGGTGTGTATGAAGCGCCGCGCCAGGTGCTGGAGCAGCTCAGGATGGAACTCAAGGAATTGAAGCGCTGCCGGCAAAACGGTTTGTGTTGCGGCGCCGGCGGAGCACAAATGTTTAAGGAAGAAGAACGCGGAACGCATCGCATCAACAGGGAACGTGCCGACGAGTTGCTCCAGGCCCGCACCGAGGCCGTAGCGGTTGCCTGCCCGTTCTGCATGACCATGTTGGATGACGGCCTTCGGCAAAAAGCGGAGAACGGCCTTCCTCCCCTGCGCGATGTGGCAGAATACCTTGCCGATGCCGTAGCGCAGCCGCAATGACTGCCATCGTTTCGTTGCTGCGCTCGGCAGGATCAGCGCTTGCAGCCGTCAAACCTATTTTTGCTGCTTTACATGGAACTGCCCAAAACCTTTGATCCTTCCGGCCTGGATGCCCGCTGGTATGCGCAGTGGATGCAGCATCGGTTGTTTGCATCGGTTCCGGACGAACGGGAGCCTTATGTGGTGGTGATTCCGCCGCCCAATGTTACCGGCGTGCTGCACATGGGGCACTGCCTGAACAATACCGTTCAGGATGTGCTGGTCCGTCGGGCACACATGCTGGGCTACAACGTATGCTGGGTTCCCGGCACCGACCATGCTTCCATTGCCACGGAGGCCAAGGTGGTGCAGATGCTGCGCGAACGCGGCATCAACAAAAGCCAGCTCAGCCGCGAAGAATTTCTAAAGTATGCCTGGGAATGGAAGGAGCAGTACGGCGGCATCATTTTACAGCAGCTGCAGAAACTCTGTTGTGCCCTGGATTGGAACCGCGTCACCTTTACCATGGATGCGGATTATTATTCCAGTGTTATTAAGGTTTTTATTCAATTGTACCGTCAGGGGCTTATTTACCGCGGCTTGCGCATGATTCACTGGGATCCGCAGGCACTGACGGCCCTCAGTGACGAAGAAGTGTTTTACCGGGAAGTGCAGGGCAAGTTGTACCATGTGCGCTACCGCCTGGACGGAGTGAGCGATGAAGGAATCGTTATTGCCACCGTTCGGCCTGAAACCATCCTGGGCGACACGGCGATTTGCGTGCATCCCGATGACGATCGCTACAGGCATCTGATCGGCACACATGCTTTTGTTCCGTTGGTCAACCGCCGCATACCCATACTGGCCGATGATTACGTGGACCGGAGTTTCGGCACCGGCGTCCTCAAGGTGACTCCGGCCCACGACATGAATGATTACCAACTGGGACTAAAGCACGGGCTGGAAGCGGTGGAAGTTATTGGTGCCGACGGTTGCATGACCGCTGCGGCCGGAGCCTATGCCGGTATGGATCGTTTTGCAGCGCGCAAGAAAATCGTGGCCGATCTGGAACAGCAGGGCCTGATCGTCAAGGTGGGGGACTACACACACAAAGTGGGCTACAGCGAACGCAGCCATGCCGTCGTGGAGCCTCGCCTGTCCCAGCAATGGTGGGTACGCATGACGGAACTGGCCCGCCCTGCATTGGCAGCTGTGGAGCGCGGAGACATTAAGTTTTTTCCGGATCGTTTTGTTAACCTGTACCGCCATTGGATGGAACACATCCGCGATTGGTGCATCAGCCGCCAATTGTGGTGGGGCCACCGCATTCCTGCCTGGTATCTGCCCGATGGAACGGTAGCTGTGGCCGAACATGCCGACGAGGCCTGGCAGCAACTGGAGGAACACGCCCGCCGCAGTGGCTTTTCGCGTAACGACCTCAAGCAGGATGACGATGTGCTGGACACCTGGTTTTCTTCCTGGCTCTGGCCGCTGGAAGTGTTTCACGGCATCAGCCGTCCGGGCAACGAGGAATTTCGCTATTACTATCCCACCCATGCGCTGGTTACTGCCCCCGAAATCATCTTCTTCTGGGTAGCCCGCATGATCATGGCCGGATATGCCTTTGCCGGTGAACGGCCGTTCCGCGAAGTGTATTTCACCGGTATTGTCCGCGATAAGATCGGCCGTAAAATGAGTAAATCGCTGGGCAATTCTCCTGACCTGCTGGAGCTGCTGGATCGTTACGGCGCCGATGCCGTGCGCTTTGGTATTCTTATTTCATCACCGGCAGGTAACGATTTGCTCTTTGATGAGAAGCTTATCGAACAGGGCAGAAATTTCAATAACAAAATCTGGAATGCCCTGCGCCTGGTTAAAGGCTGGCAACCGGCAGAAGACGGCACCGACCGGCTGACTTGGTTGCAAAACCGCCGTGCCGTGCAATGGTTTGAGCGCAGGCTGCAGCGGTATCTGCACTTCTGCCAGTCGGCTTACGCCGCATACGATCTGTACGAGGTGCTGAAACAGACCTATTCGCTGATCTGGGAAGATTTCTGCTCCTGGTACCTGGAAATGGTCAAACCCGTAGGCACCCATATTGTTGACCGTTACGCATACAGCCAAACCATCACCTTCTTTGAACAGCTTATGCAGGTACTGCATCCCTTTATGCCGTGCATTACGGAAGAGGTGTATCGGCTGCTGCAACCCCGTCAGGAAGGCGAATTCCTGCTGCGTACGCAATGGCCCCGGGCAGCCGACTCTGTGGAAGAAGATGAGGAGGATGCCTTGCTGGTCAGGCTGGTTACAGCATTACGCGATCACCGAAACCGCCATCAGATCAAGCCCAGAGAGCGGTTGCCGGTTTACCTGGACGCTTCCCTCAGCGAAGGTGCGCAGGCCCTGGTCCAAAAGCTGGCCCACGCTGACCTGTTCCGGCGCGAGCAGGCCCCGCCCCAGGCAACGGTGTTGCTGGTGGGCACTTTGGAGGTGCGGGTGGGTTCTTCAACCCCCACTAATGCAGAAGAAGAGCGCCAGCGCCTCCTTGAGGAGCTGAACTATACCAGAGGTTTTCTGGAGGTAACCCGGAAAAAATTGTCGAACGAAAAGTTTCTTGCCCATGCCCGTGAGGAGGTGGTAGCCCGTGAGCGCAGCAAGGCACGTGATGCCGAAGAAAAAATCCGGTTGCTAACGGCCCGCCTGGAAGCGTTGTCTGCCGGAGGCTAATCGCTTTTTTCCCTTAGGCCAACATCCACAATACCGATGTGGATTTTCATTGCATAACTTTTTTGGTAGTGCGGAGCGACAGCCATCTATTATTGCGTATTTCGTACGCCGATGATCAGTTCCCGCACCAAAGAACAGGTTCTGGCGCTGGCCCGCATTGAGGAAGTGATCGGCCAATTTGTTGCCCTGAAAAAGCGGGGCAGCAGTTACATCGGCCTCTGTCCGTTTCATTCCGAAAAAACCCCTTCGTTTCATGTATCCCCCCAGCGCGGCATATTCAAGTGTTTTGGATGCGGAAAAGGCGGTGATGTAATTACCTTTTTGATGGAGCATGAACGCATGGCTTATCCCGATGCGCTCCGGCATCTTGCTGCTCAGTACCATGTAGAGTTGGATTTCACTCCTGCCGATCAGGATAAGAAAAACGAAAAGGAATCGCTGTTGATCGTTTTGCAGTTTGCCCAGCAGCATTTTCATCACAATTTGTTGCATACGACCGAAGGCATGGATCTGGGCCTGGAATACTTTCGCGAAAGGGGTATCAGCGACGAGATCATCCGCCGTTTCCAGCTGGGATATGCCTGTGGCGGTGGCCACGACCTTGTTGACGCTGCGCGAAAGGCGCATCATTCCGTTGAACGCCTGCAGCAGCTGGGACTGATCAGTGAAAAATCCGGCAACGATTTTTTTCAGGAGCGCATCATTTTTCCCATTCAGAACCTGACGGGCAAGCCGGTGGGCTTTGCCGGCCGCGTGATGCGCAACAGCCAGCAGGCGGCCAAATACATCAACTCGCCGGAATCGGAACTGTTTCGCAAAGGGCAGATGCTGTACGGCCTTTCTCAGGCCCGTGATGCCATACGTAAAACCAATGAGTGTTTCCTGGTGGAAGGTTACATGGATGTGCTGGCCCTTCATCTGGCAGGTCTGGAAAACGTTGTGGCCTCCTGCGGCACGGCGCTGACGGAAGAACAGGTTAAACTGATGGGGCGCTTTACCGAAAATGTAACGCTGATTTTTGACGGCGATGCGGCCGGACTGAAAGCGGCCCTGAGGGGTACGGAAGTGTTGCTCTCCGGCGGGCTGCAGGTGCGTATGGTCGCCTTGCCCGGACAGCATGATCCCCATTCGTATTACATGCAATTCGGAGCGGATGCTTTGCGGGAGTTTGTAACCCGGCGCAAAACCGACCTGATCAGTTTTCAGGCGGAGTTGTTGTTGTCGGAGGCGGGAACGGATCCGCTAAAAAAGGCGGAAGCCATCAAACAAATTGTGCTTTCGCTGGCGGCCATACCCGATGCCATTAAACGCCAGGTTTTGGTTAAGCATTGCAGCGAACGGTTTGGTATCAGTGAATCGGTGCTCAATCAGGAAATCAATGCTGTGCTGCACCGCCGTCTGGCCAGGAAAGCAGGTTACACGTTACCGCAGGTTTCCACGAATGTGGCCCCCAGGCAGGCGCCCCTCAATGACGAGCAAAAGCTGTTTGAGCTGGAAAAAGCCCTTTTGCGGCTGTTGCTTCTTTACGGCGACAAACCCACTGCCGAAGGACTCACGGTGGCCGAACTGATTGACGAGGCTTTACGGGAAGTTGATTTCCGTCATCCGCAATACCGGCAAATGTTGAAAGCCGTAAGAAAACTCCGTAAAGGCGGAATCTTGCCTGCCTGGTCTGATTTGTATCAGCAACTGGAACCCGATTTTCAGCAACAGGCGCTGGATATTATTGCCTCTCCGTATTCATTAAGCGAAAACTGGGAAGGTCGTCACAACATCAGTGTGTTGTTGCCGGAAAACAACTTCGAGGAAGAACTGTGTTCCCTGCTGTGCCATTACGAACTGGCGTTTCTGCGCCATTGGGAACAGGAAAACAACAAGGAACTGAAGCAGGCCGACACGGTCGAAAAACAGGTGCAGTGTCAGCGGGTGCAACTGCAGATTGCCGAAAGGAAGAAAGCGTTAGCCCGTCGCAGGGGCATTGTGGTTTTGTGATGCCGTGGCCACTACCCAGGCCAGCAGATAAGGCCCGAAGGCTTCAACGGTAACAGCATGCCGGCTGGAATGCGGCGGTTTGTTAATGTGACCCTGTACGACCATGGGAAAGCGGGCAATAAACGGTTCTACATAGAGGTGCCTGCGAAAATCCAGTTCGCGACGTCCGTACAGCTTATATAGCGCTTCCTTGACACACCAATAGACATACAACTGTTGCAATGAAGCATCGGGGGGCAACTGGTCCAATTCCCGACGGCTGAGAAACTTACGGGCGATGCGTTCAATTTTCGGACTGCAGTATTCCAGATCAAGACCTACGGCAGCAGAGGGGCTAAGCAGCAGAGCAGATAAATCGGCAGAGTGAGAAATGCTGATGTGCACGGAAAAATTGACCAGATAAGGTTTGCCCCGTTCATCAGTACGCAGGGCAATGTGCTGCGGCGGGTTGTGCAACAGCAGTCGGATCAGCCAGCGGCTGGACAGCCAGTGCAGGCGTCGTTGCGGATGTCGGATGGAAGCCATCAGGTTGCGCTCAGCATCATCCAACACCAGCCTGCGGGTGAACCATTCCTCGGTTTCGGTAATCTGCCAGATGGCCAGCCGGCAGTCGGCAGCCACTTCACGCTCGGCGAACAGCGGCATACGGTAAAAATAGCATGCCGGTGACCGGTCCCTCAGGTGGCCTTTGAGGGCCGTCTATATTTGCTCCATGCCCCAGGTAAGCCTGTTGCAATGCCGAAGTGGTCATCGCGGTTCCGTTTATGCGCTGGCAGCAGGAGGGGAGGGAGAATTCTTTTCTGCCGGTTCCGATGGCCTGCTGCTGGGCTGGCAACAGCACGGGCAGCCCCGGCGGGTCAGCAGTTTTCCGGTGCAGATTTTTTCGCTCTGCTACTTGTCCGGCGCCAACCATCTGCTGGCCGGCAGCATGCATGGCGAAGTGTTTGTAGCTGATGCGCAGACCGGTTCACTGCTCCATCAGCTGAATCTGCATACCGATTCGGTATTCCGCATCGCGCATTTCCAAGATCGCATCTATACTGTTTCCAAGGACGGCACCGTCACTGTGTTGAGTGCCGATGGTCGCTATACCGAACTGCATCGCTGGAAGCCGGGCAGGCAGGCCCTGCGCAGTCTGGCTGCTCATTCGCACTGTCCCTTGGCCATTGGCGGCGCCGACGGACAGATACTTCTCTTTGACCGCCTCACCGGCCAGATCCGGGCTACCCTTTCAGGTCCTCAGGCTACGGTATTTTGCCTGACATACGACAGCGAAGGCCAGAGGCTTTATGCCGGTTCCCGTGACGCCCGCCTGTATGTATTCAATCCATTTTCCGGAGCAGTACAGCAGCAAATCAATGCGCATATGTTCACCATTAACGATTTGAAACTCATTTACGACGATGCCTGGCTGGTAACGGCTTCACGCGATAAAAGCATTCGCATCTGGAATACGCAAAACTTGGAGCTGAAGCTTTCGCTGAAAGCAGAGTCCAACGGAGGACACTCCCACTCGGTGAATGCCCTGCTGTGGATGCCGCAATGGCAGGAACTGATCAGCGCCGGCGACGACCGGGTGATACGGGTTTGGAAAATTGAAGCGCAATAATCAGCTTCGGCACGCTGAAATGTACAGCCATGATTCTTTCGGACCAGCGCATTTTAGAGGAAATGGAAAAAGGCAATATTCTCATCGAGCCGTTTCATCTGGAATATTTAGGTCCCAATTCCTACGATGTTCATCTGGGCAAACACATTGCTACCTACTGCGATCGGATTCTGGATGCCAAAAAACACAATCCAATCGAGTACCAGGTGATTCCGGAAGAAGGGATGATCCTGTATCCGGACATGCTTTATCTGGGCGTTACGGAAGAATACACCGAAACGCATGCTCATGTGCCTTTTCTGGAAGGTAAGTCCAGTGTGGGCCGTCTGGGTATCGACATTCACGCCACAGCCGGTAAGGGCGATGTAGGATACTGCAATACCTGGACGCTGGAAATTTCCGTGCGTCAGCCGGTGCGGGTCTATGCAGGCATGCCCATCGGGCAACTCATCTATTTTGTTGTGGATGGCTCGGTCAGAAATCCCTACAACAGGCGAAAGACATCCAAATACAATCAGCGCAGCATCAAGCCGGTGGAAAGCATGATGTGGAAAAACAAATGGTAAACAATAGCCTGCCACCTGCAACGTTTTATTTGCCATAAAAATTTTTAGACGGCATGAACAGGCTTCTGGGTTTGCTCGTGGTGTGCGGTTATCTTTTCGCCTCCTGCAGCAGCATTCGTCCACTGGAATTGCGATCGGTGTCGGAGCTGACATTGCGCAACGGTGCCAGTCCGCGCATAGAAGCTGATCTGCGGTTGCATAATCCCAACCGCATCGGCGCCACATTAATGCCTTCCACGCTGGAGCTGCGATTAGAAGGCGTTACCCTCAGCGATATTCAACTGGAGCAAACGCGATTGACGCCGCGGTCGGATTTTGATTTACCCGTCAGTGCCGGCATCAGTTATGCCGATTTGCTCATGGCGGCGCCCGCCGTGGCCGTTTCACTGCTTGCCGACCGCCGCTTTACCGTGGAAGTACGCGGCACGCTTCATCTGCGCAAGTTCCTTTTCAGCCGTCGCTACGATGTGGCGCTGCGGCAGGAGGTGCGCTTGCGTGACCTGCGCCTGCGTTAGCCTTCAAAGTGAATGGCAATCATAAAGGTGCGGGCGCGAAGCCGGTCCAGCACGCGTGCATACACCAGATTCGGATCGGGCTTAAGGATGTTCATCAGTCCGTAGCTGACTTTGATTTCCGGCGCCACCGTTACCAGCGGCAGGTGAAATTCACCGCCCAGGCCATATTCAAAGGCGATGTCGTGTTTGTACACCTTGATCAGGTTTTCCGCCAGCCGCGCCGTGGCATTGGACTGCATATCAATGCTGTATTTGAAGCCTGAGGTTACGTACAACCGGAAGTCGCGATACGGTTTGGAACGGTACTTGATACTTACCGGAAATTCCAGGTAAACCGATTCGATCCGTTTAATCGGTGTGGAGTCAGCGCCGGCCATTGAGTAGCGAATGCTGCGGTCGGCGAAGGCCAGGTCAGGAATAAAGCGCAGTTCAAACGCGTTGGATAAATGCAAAGAGGAAATGATGCCCAGGCTGAAGCCCGGACTGGTAATCGGCGAAGTAACGGTGATTTCCCCCTGCTGCAGGTATAGGGAATCCATAGTGATTTTGTAGTTGGATAAATTGACGCCCAGCGCTATGCCAAAGTGAAAGTCGCGGCTCTGGTATTTGAGGTTATGCCCGTACACGTTGTACTGTGCTGCTGCCGGACGACCCATCAGAAGGGCGAGCGCAATTATTTTACTGCCAACAGCAACGTACAAATGCCGGGTGAAAGTCGCTGCCATGTTACCTGACTGAAGCCGCGTTGGAGCAGTTGATTTCGCAAGGCCTCCGGCTGCGGAAAAGCTGCAATGGAACGGTAAAGATAGCGATAGGCCTCACCATCGCCGCTGAGCCATTGCCCCAGCACAGGACATACATACCGCAAATGAAGTTTGAACATCCACCGGAGCGTACGCGACGGGGGCAGGGAGAATTCCAGGATGGCCAAACAACCTGCCGGCCGCAATACGCGCCATGTTTCGCGAAGTGCCTCATCGGGATGCTCAAAATTCCGGATGCCAAATGCAACGGTAACGGCATCAAACGTATTGTGTTCAAACGGTAGTGATTCGGAATCCGCTTCCAGCAACTGCACCTGGCCTGATGCAATTGGCCCGGCCAGTTTGCGGGCGCAGTGTTCCAGCATGACCGGCGACAAATCCATGCCGGTTATGTGATCGGGGGCCAGTTGCAGCAGTTCCTTCATCAGGTCGCCGGTGCCGGTGGCCAGATCCAGAATGGATTCGGGCTGCAGCGGGCGAAGCGCCTCCACGACCTGCCGGCGCCAACGATGATGCATACCCAGCGACAACAACTGGTTGAGCAGGTCGTAACGGTGGGCAATACGGTCAAACATCAGGCGCACCTGCTGCTTTTTGGTGCCCTGCTCATTGCTGTATGGCAAAACGGTTGGTGCCATGCATGCAAAAGTAGGCCGGCCGCTTCGTTGGAGAAGGAGCATGCAAGAGCAGGGGCTGGCCTATCTTCATGGCCGGTTCGGTCCGGAGAAGGAATTTATGTTAAAAAAACTTCTAATCTATCTGGATGTGGCACAGGCAAGGCCCGTGGCAGCAGTGTTTGCCGTGCAGGCGGTTTCGTTGCTGTTGTCACTCGCCGTTACCCTGCTTGTTGCCAACCGCTGGGGCTCGGCTGGTTATGGCATTTATGCCTATGCCGCCTCCTGGGCCACCTTGCTGGGTGCTTATGCCGGTTTGGGCTTGGATCAGGCCGGACTTCGCCTTATACCCGATTACCTCAACCGCAGTCAGCATGCACTGATCCGGGGATTTTTTCAGGTTGCTTCTCTGGCCACCTTGCTGTGCGCTATGCTGCTGGCGGCAGCAGCGTTGGGGTTTAGCGTTTGGCTGAATTTTCCCCAGGAAGAAAAAACTCGGCAAGGCATGTGGCTGGGGTTGCTCATGATTCCACTGGTAGCCACCATCAATCTGCGGGCCAGTTGGCTGCGCAGCATGCAGCAGCCCGTCTGGAGTCAGTTGCCGGATAAAATCATTCGTCCGCTCATCCTGCTCCTGTTAGTGCTGGTTTTCTGGCGGTCGGCTGCCGAGCCGGTGCATGTCGTAGCCATGGCCGTAGTCAGCACAGCCCTGGCCCTGGCCATTACGACGTTTCGCTCGCAGCAGGTGATGGCCTTACAGGTCAATCGCATCAAGCCGCATCGGCTGACCAAGACGTGGCTCAGGCTGGGGTTATCGCTCTTACTGATCAACGGCGCTTATTACCTGATGGCACAACTTCCAACGGTGTTGCTCGGGGCATTGTACCCTTCGCACGAAACCGGACTGTTCGCCATAGCGTACCGGATCTCTGATATGGAAGGTTATTTATTGTTTGCCCTTAATGTGGTTTTAGCACCCTTGATCGCTCGCCTTTACTCCGCGGGCCAGAAGCAGGAATTGCAGATGACGGTAACCCGATCGCTGCGGTTCGGTTTTCTGATGGCCATGCCGCTTATGGTGTTGTGCCTGCTGGCACCCCGTTGGGTGCTCTCCTTTTTTGGCCCTTCCTTCGGCGAAGCTGCTCCGGTGCTGATCCTGCTGACCGCCGGGCAGGTCTTTACTTTTGCAATGGGACCTGTCGGTTATTTGCTCACCATGACCGGCCACCAGGGCACAGCCATTCGCCTGCTTTCGGGCGGTGCATTGCTCAATGGGATGTTGTGCCTGCTGCTCATTCCTCCGTTTGGAGCTATGGGCGCTGCTATAGCTGCAGCAGCCTCCGGCGCTGCGCTCAATGCCGCCATGGCTGTGGCCGGCTATCGGCTCACGGGCATCAATCCCACCCTGCTCACCTGAATCATCCGATGAATCCTTACCCTTCGTTTTATGTGGTAGGAGCGCCCAAAAGCGGAACAACGTCGTTGTATCACTACTTACGAAGTCATCCTCAGCTTTTTCTTCCCCGGCGTAAAGAGTTGCTGTATTTCTGTACGGATCTCCATTTTCGCTTTCCGCTGCTGAGTACGGACCAGTTTTTGTCCTACTACCGCGGCGCTTCGCCTCACCGGTTAGCCGGTGAGGTCTCGGTGTGGAATCTGCTCTCTGCTGAAGCACCCCGTCGGATTGGTCAAAGCAGGCCTGATGCACGGATCATTGCCTTATTGCGCTCCCCGGCCGATATGCTGCATTCGCTGTTTCAGAATCATGTATTTAATCGTAATGAAAACCTCACCGACTTTGCCGCTGCCCTGGATGCAGAAGGAGAACGACGCAAGGGGAAAAACATTTCCCCGGTAATCCGCTGTCCGCTGGAAGGATTGTTTTACAGTGAGGTGGCTCGTTATGCCGGACAGTTGAGGCGCTACTATGCGGTTTTTCCCCGGGACCATGTGCTCGTCATCTTCTTCGAAGATTTTGCTGCAGATCCGGCCGGAGTGTACAGAAGTGTATTGCAGTTTCTTCAGGTGGATGACCGGCATCGTCCCGAATTTCGGGTATATAATGCCCGCAAAACGGTTCGCAGCACATGGCTGCGCGACTGGATGGTCGGCGCTCCTGCAGCGGTGCGCAGGTTGACCCGTTGGCTGCTGCCGCATCATTCCAAGGCCCGCGACTGGCTGGAGCAATGGCTGTGGCAGGTAAACACCCGTAAAGTGGATGCTCCGAAGCTGGAGGTGGGCCTGCGGAACCGGATCATTTCCCTTTATCGTGACGACATCCGTGATCTGGAAACGCTTACCGGCCGCGACCTCAGCCACTGGCTTCGGTAGCAGCCTGATACAGCCGGTAAATTTTTCGACCCACTACCTCTGCAGAAAAATGCTCGCGAACATAGCGTTGCAATTCCGCTCTGTTGTATTGCAAGTAGGTTTGATACATGGTGATCAATGCCTGCTTTAACTGTTCCGGTGCATGAACGTCAATGAGAATACCGCGGGTTTCGTCAATAAATTCCTGCGGGCCGCCGCAACGGGTGCTGATTACCGGAATGCCGCAGGCCAGCGCTTCGGCTGCTGCCATGGAAAATGTTTCGCTGGAACTGTTAACCACCAAAAAGGCCGATGCTCCCAAAAAGCGATACACATCGTCATTGGCCATGGCCTGGTGTAGTTGAATTCGGCTGCCCAAAAGGCGCGTTAGCCTGGCGGCAGCAAACAGTTTTTGATCGTTTACCGGACACAGCACATGCAGCTCTGCCGGATTCAGCTGATCGCAAACAGCGGCAAATGCGCCAATCAATCCGCTGATGTTTTTGCGGTCATCGGCCATGCCGGCAATAGCAACGATGCGCGGAGGATGGGTACGCACCATATGATTAAGGTCCGGAATGAACACCACGTTGGGAACGATTTCGTAGCGGCCTTTTAATCCAAAATCGGTTATGGCGCGGTGAAGGGCCTGAGAAACCACAGTGATGCAATAGGCCTGCCTGGCCACGAAGCGGGCAAACTGTTTTTTGGGAGGAAGCCATTCGGGCAGTTCATGAACAAAATGGCTGGAGTGTTCGGTGAGCAGAAACGGAGTGCGGCGCCACCATTTTAACCACAAGGCCAGCAATGCCGGACGCGTAAAGATGTGCACGTGACAGATGTGGGGATATCCCCATTGCTTCCGGATGAGTTGCCAACCCAGCCAGGTGGCGTACAGATAACGGAAAAACTTAATTATCCGACCTATTCCCCTGCGGGGCACATCGTTGTTGCGGTACCAGCAACGCACTACAAAAAATCCATGTTCGTCACCGGCCTGAATATCCCAGGTGCGATGGCTCATGTTTGGGTCGGCGCCTACGAACAAGACGGCCAGATCCCCATACAGACTCACGGCGCGTGCATGGTTTTCAATAAAGTTGCCATCCAGCTCATCTACCCGGTTGGGATACCATCGGGTAAGAAACAGAATCTTTAACCTTTGGTTCATGGAGCCGGAGGCAGCATCAGGAATTATGCGCACGAACCAGTACCTTATCGACCCGAAGGCCGTCCATATCCACAACTTCAAACAGAAAGCCGCCATAGGCAAAGGTGTCGCCGGTGCGGGGGATACGGCCCAGGCGATACAGCACAAAACCTCCCAACGTGTGAAAGGGGGTATCGCCATCGTTGATTTCGCCCAGATGCAACAGGCTGGTCCATTTGGCATTTTGCAGCATGCCGTCCATCAGCCAGGAACCATCACTGCGCTGCACGGCTTCCTGCTGCTCCTGTTCGCTCATGGGAATTTCACCCATTATGGCTTCCACCACGTCGTGCAGGGTGACCACCCCTTCAAACTGACCATACTCATCGAGTACGATGGCGAAATGAACGCTATGGCTGCGGAAGGCCTCCAACAGGTCAGTAAGCGGCAAAGATTCCGGAATCAATAAAGGTTTTTTAATCAAAGCCTGCAAGTCGAAGCGACGTTGTTCCAGAGCCGGCAGCATGTCCTTGAGAAACACCACACCGAGCAGCTTGTCCAGCGAACCGTCGCATACCGGATAGGCAGAATGCGCATGCTGCTGAAGGGTGCGGCTGATGGATTCGCTGCTGTCGTGAATATTGAGCCAGACCACATCGGTTCGATGGGTCATCAGTGAGCCGGCGCTGCGATCGGAACTGCGTACGATGCGGCGCAGCATATCCGATTGCCGGGGTTCAATAACGCCATGTTGCCGGCTTTTTTCAATAACAATTTTCAGATCTTCCAAAGTGACCGGAGGCTCCGGCGGCATACGAATGCGCAGCAACCGCAGAACCAGCTGGTTGGAACGGGTCAGAAGCCAGATGAACGGTAAGGTAACGTAATACAGCCCCTGGATCAGCGGGGCCAGCCAAAGAGCTATGGTCTCGGCATGGGTAATGCCAATGGTTTTGGGCACCAGTTCGCCAATAACCATAGACAAATAGGTTGTCAGCAGGATAATGGCCAACATACCCAGCGGGGCTGCATAGTCGCGCAGCACCGGATAAGCCAGCAATTGATCGGATAGGCGAGAGGCAATTTCAGTGCCGCCGTATGCGCCGGCGCCAATACTGATGAGGGTAATGCCCAGTTGGGTCGTTGACAGGAAACGATTCGGATCCTGCACCAGAGCAAAAGCCATGCGGGCCCGCCAGTTACCCTGACGGGCCATGTGCTCGATGCGGTAACGTCGGGCAGCGATCAACGCCGATTCGGCCATGGCAAAGACACCATTGAGCACCATCAGCAGAATGATGACCAGAAAAGGCATAGGCGCAGCCATCAAAATTAACCGGTGCCACAGCGGCAAATCCCTGCCAACGGCCTGACAAGGTGGCACTCGAAGAATTAACAGGCAATTTATACCTTTGCAGCCCCTACAAAATTTCTTTGCAAAAGGAGGAACTGCATTTTGGAAGAAAACAAAAACGAATCTGTCC
This sequence comes from Chitinophagales bacterium, assembly GCA_025057275.1. Taxonomy (GTDB): domain Bacteria; phylum Bacteroidota; class Bacteroidia; order Chitinophagales; family UBA10324; genus JANWXQ01. The sequence continues at coordinate 13,139 of JANWXQ010000058.1, read as the reverse complement.
CTGAGCAGGACATCGTAGCGGCCGCATCCCAGCCGGCCCCTGAACCCCCCTCAGCCCCGTCCCAACCCCAGGACGACTTTGACTGGGAAAACAAAAAACGAATCACCAAGAAGTATTCGCCGGAAGAGCGGCAAAAATGGGAGCAGCTCTACGGACAGAGCTTTGTCACCGTTTCCGATAACGAAATCGTAAAGGGTACGGTAGTTTCCATCAGCGATACCGATGTGGTGCTGAACATCGGTTTCAAGAGCGATGGCATGGTTCCATTGTCCGAATTCCGTGATATGGAAAACCTCAAGGTCGGCGATGAGGTAGAAGTGATGGTCGTCGAAAAGGAAAATGCTAAGGGGCAGCTTATCCTTTCCCGAAAAAGCGCCAAGATGGAGCGCGCCTGGGAACGCATTGTGCAGGCCTTTAACTCCGGCGAAGTTGTCACCGGTTTGATTACCAGCAAAACCAAGGGCGGCCTTATCGTGGATCTGTTCGGACTGGAAACCTTCCTTCCCGGTTCCCAGATTGACATCAAACCCATTACCGACTACGACCAGTTCCTCAACAAGCTGATGGAGTTCAAGGTCGTCAAAATCAATCCGCTGATCAAAAACGCCGTTGTTTCCCATAAAGCGTTGATTGAGGGCGACCTGGAGCAGCAGCGTATGGAGATCATCTCCAAACTGGAACGTGGTCAGGTATTGGAAGGCACGGTGAAAAACATTACCGATTTCGGCGCCTTCATTGACCTGGGAGGCGTAGATGGCCTGTTGTATATCACCGACATCTCCTGGGGCCGTATCGGCCATCCCAGCGAAGTCCTGCACCTGAATGAAAAAATCAACGTCGTTGTACTGGATTACGACGATGAGAAAAAGCGCATTTCACTGGGTCGGAAGCAGCTGGAGCCCCACCCGTGGGATCAGCTTGCCGAACACTATCAGGTGGGCACCAAAGTCAAAGGAAAAATCGTCAATATTGAAGACTACGGAGCGTTCCTGGAAGTGGTGCCCGGCGTGGAGGGCCTGATTCATGTTTCCGAAATCTCCTGGAGCAACACGCCCATTCATGCCAAAGACCATTTCAAGATCGGTGATGAGGTAGAGGCCTTGATCATCAACCTGGACCGCGGCGAACGCAAGATGTCCTTATCCATCAAGCAACTGACGCCGGATCCATGGGCCGATATTGAAACAAAATATCCCGTTGGCGCGCGCATTACGGGTAAGGTGCGCAGCATCAGCAACTATGGCGTCTTTGTTCAGTTGGACGAAAACATTACCGGTTTTGTACACGTCAGCGACCTGAGCTGGCTCAAACGCATTCAGCATCCCAGCGAGGTGACCAAGGTAGGCAATGACCTGGAGGTAGTGGTTCTGGATATCAATAAGGATGAGCGCAAGATTTCTCTTGGACACAAGCAAATCGAGGAAGATCCGTGGGATACGTTTGAAACCCTTTTCCCCGTGGGCTCCGAGCACCAGGCCACTGTTATCAAAAAAGACGATAAGATGGCTACCGTTCTGTTGCCCTACGGCATGGAAGCCGTTTGCACCATCAAGCATTTGAAAAAGGTAAACGGAAAAGTGGCCGATGTGGATGAAACGTTGCCCTTTAAGGTCATTGAATTTGAACGCGGACAGCGGCGTATCGTCGTTTCGCACCAGCGCTACTGGCAGGATCTGAAAGAAGCCGAAAAGCAGTCCACCAAAGAAAAGGAGCGTGATGAGCGCAAGCAGCAGCGCAATGAACTGAAGAAAATCAGCAGTAAGGTGGAAAAATCCACATTGGGCGAGTTGTCTGCGTTGAAAGAGTTGAAATCGAAAATTGAAAAATCCGGTAAACAGCCAGCCGCAGAGGAAGCATCCGGATCTGTGACAGATCATAAGACTATCCGGCCGGAAAGCGAATCCATTGCCTCGGCTCCCGTTGGCGAAGCCCAAGCTCCTCAGCCGGAAGTGCCGCCTGCTGCCGAACAGCCCGAAGCCACAACCGATCCCTCTCAGGAACAGCAGTAGACCATCAGCGCCTGCGTCCAAAGCTTTTTTTATGCCCTGCTGGCTTTGCAAAAGCGACCCTGACGAGTACGGCTGGGATGATCTGGTTCGTGAGGGAAGCACCGACTGGACAGGCGTTCGCAACTATGCAGCGCGAAACCATTTGAAGGCCATGCGCAAGGGTGATCACGTGCTGTTTTACCATACCGGTAATCAGTCTGCCGTAGTGGGTATTTGCCGGGTAAGCAAAGAAGCCTTCCCAGATCCCACGGCTTCTGAGGGGCAATGGATAGCCGTTGGCCTGAAGCCGGTAAAGCCCTTCCGGAAGCCAGTATCGCTGCAGGAGATTAAAAAGGAACCCAGGCTGAAAAACATGGCCCTGGTACGCATTGGTCGACTTTCGGTTCAGCCCGTAAGCGAGGAAGAATTTGAGCTGATCCTGAAAATGGGTCAGACGTCAGTGCGTTGATCCGGCAGGTTCCTGTACGGGTTGATGTTTCCAGCGCCTGTGGCTCCACAACCACTGCGAGGGATCTTTCCGAATATCGGATTCCAACAGGCTGGTAAAACGAACTAAAAGTTTCGCTTCGTCCGCAGCCGATGCATCAAGCCGTTGGGCATCAATGAGGTAGCGACCACGCTTTATGCGGCGAACAACAGCATAAACAAGAGGATGTCCGCTGCGCAATGCCAGGCGTAACCCTGAGGAGTGAAAAGCCGTCAGACGATGAAAAAAGGGAACCCATTTTGCCTGCTGAGGCTGAGGACTCTGATCGGCAATCAACACCGTGCAGGTTAGCCGGTCCGGCATTTGCAGCAGCTGCCGGGCGACCCGATCGGTGGAAATAGGTACTACACCAAAACGGCTGCGCAGACGCAAAAACACAAAATCAAAAAACGGCGATTGAATCGGCTGGTAAACGGGTTGCAACAAAAACCGAAACTGCAGACTCATGCTGTGGCATGCCCATTCCCAGTTTCCCAAATGACCCATCAGCACAATGCAATGGCGACCTTCTTCCTGCAATCGGGAAAACAATTCAACGGCGCATTCTGAAAAGCCACAACGCAGCACCACCTGCCTGCGCGAATGCGACAAGGCTTTCAACGATTCAACGATGAGATCGGCCAGATGGCGGTAATACTTTTTCTCCAGGTTTCTTCGTTTCCTGACTGACCATTCCGGAAAACATTGCATCAGGTTTTGTGCTACTACGTTCCGGCGATAGCGCACCACGTAATAGAGCAGAATGAACAAAATATCTGCAAGTCCATACCATACCGGAAGCGGTAAAAGCGATAAACCGTACAGCACCGTGTACCCGAAGCGGTGCAGCATCTTGCGCATGATGTGAAAATAGCCAATGTTGAAAGGGCAGATTCCTTAATCCATGAAGGGCAATGCCAATTGCTAATTTTGACCGTTCATGATCCGGGTCGGCATTTTATTTGGCGGTTCCAGCCGGGAACGCGAAGTATCCTTTGCCGGCGGACGCACGGTATACGACCTGTTGGATAAGTCGCTGTTTGAACCGGTTCCCCTGTTCCTGGATTCTTTGGGTAATCTGGTGGAACTAAACTGGACGTATCTGTACAAAGGCACTATCCGCGATTTTTATCCTCCGGCTGCTTATCAGGGCGGTAAACGTTTTCCTTTTCAAATCTATGTGGAATCGCTGGCTGACCGCCGGCCGGAAGAAATCCGTCAGATGCTGGAAGCCCTTGGTAAACCATTGGACTGGAGCCAGCTGGCATCACGGGTCGACCTCATTTTTCTGGCTTTGCATGGCACCGATGGCGAGGATGGCAGCATTCAGGGCTTGCTGGAAATGCTTCGGCTGCCCTATACAGGCTCCGGCATTTTGCCATCGGCAATTGGCATGGACAAAGCCTTTCAAAAAAAGGTAATGAAAGAAGCCGGTTGGCCAGTTCCCCGTGGGTTGGTTATTGACCGGCAGCAATGGTTTGCCGGCAAGCGGCAGCATTGGTATGATCAGGCCCGTCGCTCCGTGGGATTTCCGCTGGTGGTGCGTCCGGCCAATCAGGGGTCCAGTATAGGAGTAAGCCGGCTGGCTCAACCGTCCTTTTCCCGTTTTGCCGATGCGGTAGATGCCGCCTTTTTTACCCATCGCCTTACCGCCCGCCGTTGGCACTCCATGACCAGGGAACAAGCGGCCTTTTGGGTACAGCAGATCAGCGAAATCAAAGACGGCATAGGCATACCTTTTCGTATAGGAGAAAAAGTTATTTATCATCCTGAGCAGCTCTTTGGGTTTTTGAGTCATCATTTCAGGAGCAGCAGGCAAACCCTTTTGCTGCAAAGTGTGTATGAAGAAAAACAGGTGGTCGTGGAAGAATTTGTTGACGGCACCGAATTCAGTTGCATCGTCATCCGAAACGATGACGGCCGCCCGTTGGCCCTGCCGCCCACCGAAATCCGCAAAGCTGCTGAGGTATACGACTACCGTTCCAAGTATCTGGCCGGCATGTCGCGTAAAATCACACCGATGAGTCTGCCCGACCGGCAGGTTGAGCAGGTGCGCCAGGCCTGCGAACGGCTATATGATTTTTTTGGCTTTCAGGTTTATGCACGTATTGATGGTTTTATTCGACATAAGGATGGAGCCGTTTTGCTCAACGACCCGAATACCACTTCGGGCATGATGCCTTCTTCCTTCTTTTTTCATCAGGCTGCAGAAATCGGGCTGGATCCGACCCAGTTCCTCACTTATGTCATCCGCACTTCGCTGATTGAGCGGATGGCTTCGGGTAAGTTTACGTCCTGTTCAGAGCTGCTGCGCCGGCTGGATCATGCCATGGCGCGGCGCGCAGGCCGTAGTCGTCAGAAGCAGAGGGTTGCCGTGATCCTGGGAGGTTATTCCTCGGAACGGCACATTTCTGTAGAAAGCGGCCGCAACGTATATGAAAAACTGGCCTCTTCAGCTTACTACGAACCGGTTCCCGTTTTCTTATCCGGCAATGCCGAACGCTACCGGCTGCACCGCATTCCTGTAAATCTGCTGCTCAAAGACAATGCCGACGACATTGCCGAATTCCTGCTCCAACCCAAAGATCGTCGTTTGCTGGAAGACATCCGCAGGCAGGCCCTGCCATTACGGCGTCGGTACGGAAGAACAGACTATTCTTTCAGGCCAAAGCCATTAACGATGAACGGCCTGCGTCGCCTGGTTGAAAAGGTATTTATCGCCCTTCATGGCCGGCCGGGGGAAGATGGTACCCTGCAGCGCGATCTGAGCCGTGCAGGCCTTCCGTTCAACGGCTCCGGCGCTCAGGCAGCTGAACTGACGATCGACAAATACGCCACAAACGAATGGCTGGCGCGCCATGGCCTGCGGGTGCCGCGTCACCTGCTAGTGGAGCGCCGGCAATGGCTGGAACAGCCCCGCACGTTGATTCGTCAGCTGGAACAACATTTTTCCTATCCGTTCATTTGCAAGCCGGTGGATGATGGCTGCAGCTCGGCGGTAAAGAAAATCCGCAACCGAAAAGAGCTGCAGGCGTATTGTAGCCTGATCTTCCGCAGCCAGCCCCAGTTGCCTGCGGCGGAGGCGCGCCTGCTGCAGATCAAGCCCAACGAAGAAATGCCCCGCAAAGACCGCATGCTGGTGGAAGAGCTGATTGTGCGGGGCGATGCCGTGCGCCTGCTCGAAATCACCGGTGGCATGATCATGCACCGCAACGGCACGGGGGCACCGCGCTTTGAAGTCTTTGAGCCCAGCGAAGTGCTGGCCGGCCAGGACGTGCTCTCACTGGAGGAAAAGTTTCTTGCCGGTGAAGGGCAAAACATTACGCCCGCCCGCTTTTCGTCTGACCCCGATGAAAACCAACGCATCAGTCAGCAGGTCAAACGCGAACTGGAACAGGCCGCCCGCCTGGCCGGCATCAGGGGTTATTGCCGGATTGATGCGTTTGTGCGCATCTATGCTGATGGACGGGTGGAAACCATCATTCTGGAAATCAATTCGCTGCCCGGCATGACGCCGGCAACCGTTTTGTTCCATCAGGCAGCCCTGCACAACCTGCGGCCCCTGGATCTGATTGACCACATATTAAAAGTATCTTAATGTGAAGATGGTGCGGGCGCAACGGGTACTTTCCGGGCCTGCCGGCCTGCGCAAAGGCCTGCTCCATCTGATTCTGGCTGGCGGGTTCTATCTGCTTTTTCTCGGCGCTTTTGCCCTGCTGATCCGCTGGTACACCCATCACGGCGAACAAATTGCCGTCCCCGACCTGAAAGGTTTGGACTACGCCGGTGCGGCGAAACTGCTTCGAACGCATCACCTACAGGCTGTTATTGCGGATTCCTCCTACCAGGAGGGCGTTAATCCTTTGGTGGTGTTGGATCAGGTGCCGGGGCCCGGCTCATTCGTGAAAAAAGACCGGAAGATCTATCTGACCGTCAATTCCCGCGTTCCGCCCCAGGTGGCTTTGCCTGACCTCAGGGACGTATCGCTCAAGCAGGCTGCTGCCATGCTGAACAGCTACGGCCTGAAGCCGGGTCAATTGATTTATAAGCCAGATCTGGCTAAAGATGTGGTTTTGGAAATGCGCATGGGAGGCAAGGCAGTGGCTCCGGGCATGATGGTCAGCAAAGGGTCGCGTGTGGATCTGGTGTTGGGCGACGGCTTAGGAACCACCGAAGTGCCGGTGCCCGACCTGATCGGCCTCTCGTTGCGGGAAGCGCGGTTTGTGCTGGACGGTTCCGGCTTACAACTTGGAGCTGTGGTGGTTGATGCAAGTGTGGTACGCGACACATTAGACGCCATCGTGTACCGGCAACTGCCAGCCGCGGCTCCTGATCAGATGATGCACCTGGGGGAGGGTGTGGACGTATTCGTAACTTCACCGCTGAACTACGAGGGGAATGATGAGGAAGAGCAACCTTAGCAGCAGGCTTCTGTTGCTCATGCTGTTGCTGAGCGGATTACCGGCGTCAGCACAGGAGCAGATGCTTCCGCTGCGCTTCAATCCCAAGGCAGAAGCGGGTTATGCTGCTGCAGTGCGCAGCCCTCTTGCTTTGCCCTTTGTGGATGATTTCTCTTATGACGGTCCCGGTCCTGACCCCCAGCGATGGATCAATCGCCAGGCATATGTGAATCCTTTCTATGCCATCAATCCGCCTTCGATAGGGGTTGCTACTTTGGATGGCCTTGATGCCTTCGGTTACCCTTACGACACCACCAGCTTCAAGCTCAATGTGATCGGTGGTGCCGATACACTGACGTCGCAGCCGCTGCTGCTCGGCTTACTTACCCCGGCCGATTCTTTGTATCTGAGTTTTTTCTATCAGGCCGGTGGCCTCAGCGATTTTCCTAATACTTCCTTTTTTAACAGCTCCAATTACGGCATTCCGTACGGCGATTCGCTGGTGCTGGAATTCAAGGATGCCGGCGGCGTGTGGCGAAAGGTCTGGGCTGCCGACGGCGTGACAGCACCCACGCCCTTTGTGCAGGTGCTTGTTGCCATAAAATCGCCGGCTTTTTTTCATAACGATTTTCAGTTCCGCTTCCGCAACTACGCCAACTTGATCGGACAATACGACTGCTGGCATATTGATTTCGTGCGATTGGATAAAAACCGCTCAGCTGCAAACGACGTGCTTAACGATGCAGCCATGCAGTATGCGCCCAGTTCGCTGTTGAAGAATTACCGAACCATGCCCTGGAAGCAGTTCTATGCCTATCAGAACAAGGAACGGGCAAGCCAGATTTATTCTTCCATTCGCATCAACCGCAATCAGCCTACCAACATCACGACCCAATTGGCAGCAGTGGATCAGGCCACCGGCCAGCAAATCCATTTGTCGCCGCAGAATGCCTACAACCTGCCGGCATTGTCCTCAACACCGGTACAGCACAGTGGATTTGCGCTACCCAACCTCAGCGCCGACACGGTGGTGATCAAAACCAAATTCTTCCTCATTCCCGGATTCAGCGGCGATCTGGTGGCCGATAACGACACTGCCTACGGCGAAACGGTGTTCAGTAATGTGTTAGCTTATGATGACGGCAGTGCGGAAGCCGTTTACCGCCTGCTCGGGTCGCCGGCTTCTCTGGCCCTCCGCTTTGTGCTCAATACTCCCGACACGCTGCGCGGCATGCAGATCTATTTTCCCCGAACCGATGCCGACCTGAACAACCAGCTGATTAATCTTTTTGTCTGGAAGTCGCTTGTGCCCGAAGACAGCCTGCTACGCGACGAACTCATTTTTCCGGCCTATGGCGCCGGTCGCGACGGCTTTGTGTTTTACCGGTTTTCCCGCCCGTTGTACATCCAGGATACCTTTTACATCGGCTGGCAGCAGGTTTCCTTGCTTACCGACATGAAAATTGACGTAGGGTTTGACCGTAACGACACTGCCATGCAGCATTTGTTTTACAACGTCAGCGGTGCCTGGCAGAATTCGCAGCTGCCGGGGGCAATAATGGTTCGGGCTGTTGTGGGCGACGACATCCCGTTCGGAGTCGGTATGCCCGGTGAGGCGGCATGCCCCGACGTGCGCATCGTTCCTAACCCTGCAACGGAGGCCGTTCAGGTGCAGGTCCCGTTGGGGGGCTCATGGTCAGTGGTAGATCTGCAGGGACGTTGTCTGATGCGCCAGGAGCTGACTGCAGGCCGCACCATCCTGGACGTCAGCCAGCTGCCTGCCGGCAGTTACGTAGTGCTGATAGGGCAGGGCAGGGAGCAGAAATACATCAGAAAAAAGCTCATTATTGCACGCTAACTCGGGGCCGTCATGCAGGAGTTATCGGTTGAGGAGTTAAAGGAAATGCTTGATTCCGGCTGCTCGTTTTGTTTTCTTGATGTTCGTGATGAATGGGAGTATGCAGAGTTTAACCTGGGGGCGGAAAATATGCCGTTGCATCTGCTGCCCTCCCGGCTTGCCGATCTGGAACCATACAAAGAACAGCTGGTTGTGGTGCATTGCAAGATGGGTCGCAGAGGACAGCAGGCGCAACTGCTTCTGCAGCAGGCAGGATTCAAACAGGTACGCAATCTGAGCGGTGGCATTGAAGCGTGGATAGCGGCATTTGGCCGCATCGCTCCACCGGGCTGAAATGGTTCGCTTTTGCTCCTTTGGCTTCAGGGATAAAGTCAGGCATGCCTTCGTGCTGGTTTCGGTGGCTTGCCTGTTGGGGGCTGGTTTGCTGTTGCAGCAGTGCGGCAACCGACAGTCTCAGGTGTCGTTTCGCAACCTGTCGGATACAGCCCGCTACGTGGGCATGCAGACCTGCCGCGGTTGTCATGAAGATATCTATCAAACATTTATACAAACCGGTATGGGTCGCTCGTGGGGGCTGGCTACACCCGACCGTTCGGCAGCGCGTTTTACCGGCCATGAGGCAGTCTATGATTCCTTCAGTAATTTCTGGTATCGCCCCTACTGGGTTCGGGACAGCCTGTACATTGAAGAATACCGGCTGAGCGGTACCGATACCGTTTACCGGCGCCGGGAGCAGATAACCCATATTGTGGGAAGCGGCCAGCACACCAACTCGCATCTGTGGTGGCATCAGGGATACTTGTGTCAGGCACCAATTACTTTCTACACGCAGAAAGGCATCTGGGATCTGGCGCCGGGCTTTGAAGGTGGCCGCAACAGCCGCTGGCAACGGACCATCAACATGGAATGCATGACCTGTCACAACATGTTTCCGGAGGTTATTAGCGGCGCGGAAAATAAGTATGCTATGATCAAAAGCGGCATTGAGTGCGAACGGTGTCATGGTCCGGGAAGTATTCATGTTGCGGAAAAGCTCAGGGGCATTCGGGTGGACACGTCCCGACAACCTGACTACAGCATCGTCAACCCGCGCAGACTACCGCGCGAACTGCAGATGCAGGTGTGTATGCGTTGTCACCTGCAGGGCATAACCGTGCTGAATGAAGGCAAAACCTTTGCGGATTTTCGTCCCGGCATGATGCTCAGTGAGGTCATGCAGGTGTTTATGCCGCGCTATGCCGGCGATCCGCCCCGGTTCATCATGGCCTCGCATGTGGATCGCCTCAAACAAAGTCTTTGCTACCAACGCTCCCCAATGACCTGCCTGACCTGCCACAATCCGCACGTTAGCGTTACGGTTACGCCGGCAGAGCACTTCAACAAGGCATGCAACAGTTGCCATGGAAAGCAGCACCCGTGTAGCCTTCCTGTGGCCCAGCAGCAGGCAGCAGGGAATCGGTGTTATTCCTGCCACATGCCCGTTTCGGAAACATTAGACATTCCGCACGTAACCGTTCACGATCACCGCATCCGCATTCCGCTTTCCCCGCAGCAAAAAGACCAGATTCTGCAGTTTGTCCATTTGGAGTGCCTGACCACCGACAAACCATCGCCTTTGCTGATGGCCCAGGGCTATCTGCAGGCCTATGAGGCTTTTGCCGAGCAATCTTTTTTGCTGGACTCAGCGGATTTTTTTCTGCGTCAGGTGAAAAAGAAAGACGAGGTCTATTATCAAGCCCTTTTGCGCCTGGCATTTCTGAAAAAGGATTACGAAAAGGTAGTACAGGCGGCTGCCGGCCTGAAAGGAAAAACTACGGATGCCTGGACAGCATACCGGTTGGGCGAAGCCTACTACCAGCTGGGACGCTTTGCAGAAGCAACCGCCCATTTCCGGCAAGCCGTGCAAACCGATTCGTTGAATGTACAATTTCTGAATAAGTATGGAAGCAGCCTGATGGCGGAGCAGAACCTGCCGGAAGCCCGACAGGTGTTTCATCGTATGGTTTCCCTCAACGATCGCTACGCTCCGGGATGGGGCAATCTGGGTTACGTGCTCTTCCTGCAGCAACAGCCGGGGCAGGGCAGGGCATGTATTCTTCGGGCTCTGGAACTGGACCCCGATTACGAACAGGCCTGGATCAATCTGGCTGCTATTGACCTGGCAGAAGGAAAAACCGAGGAAGCCCGCCGCCATTTGATGCGGGTGCTGCAAATCAATCCGCAGCATGAGCAGGCGAAGGTTGCACTCCTGCGCTTAATGGCGAAGTGATTTATTTGCAGACATGGCCCGACGCGGCAAAAGCAGGTCGTCTTCATTGCTTCGGCGCATGCTCGTAGTGCTGGCGGTTCTGCTTTTGTTTTCCGCTGCATTAGCCGGTTATCGTTTTTATCAGATGGTGTATGCGCCGTCGGTTCTGCTGCCCGACGATGGCTATCTGTACGTTCCCTCCGGAAGTTCGTACCCGGATCTGCTTCGGTTGCTTCAGCAAAAGCAAATGGTGCGGCACATTGAACATTTCGACTGGACGGCCCGTCAGATGAATCTGCCGGAGCACGTCCGGCCGGGGCGATACCGCATCCGCACCGGAATGACCAACCGGGAACTTGCTGCACTGCTGCGCAGTGGCCGGCAGGAGCCGGTTCGGCTGGTGCTGAACAAATTCCGCACAACCGATGACTTGGCCAGGTACGTAGCCGCAAGGCTGGAGGCCGATGAAGCCACCCTCAGCCTGCTGATGCGCGATTCAATTTTTCTTCGTCGCTACGATCTAAAGCCGACCACCGCACTGGCCGTAATGCTGCCCAATACGTATGAGTTTTTCTGGAATACGTCGGCAGAGGCATTTTTTGAGCGGATGGTCCGCGAGTACGAACGCTTTTGGACTCCTGAGCGGCAGCAGCAGGCCAGTGCTCTTCAGCTCACGCCGATGGAGGTAATCATTCTGGCCTCCATCGTTGAGGAGGAAACCAACTACGGGCCGGAAAAGGGAACCATCGCATCCGTGTATCTGAACCGCCTCAGGCTGGGGATGAAGCTGCAGGCCGATCCGACGGTGAAATATGCTGTTGGCGATTTTTCGCTGCGCCGTGTGCTGCGCAAACACTTGGAGACCCCCTCTCCGTACAATACCTATCAAACGCCGGGGCTGCCGCCGGGGCCCATCTGCACGCCGCAACCAGCCACTATAGATGCCGTGCTTCAGGCAACCCCTACAAATTACCTGTACTTTTGTGCCGATCCGGACAATCCCGGGACTCATGTATTTGCCAGCACTCATCAGCAACACAACCGAAATGCAAAGCGTTACCACCGCTGGTTGTCCGAGCAGGGAATTTTGCGCTGACGGTTATGTATGCCCATGAAATAGAAATCCGTGTTCGCTACGGCGAGGTGGATATGATGGGCTACCTCTATTACGGCTATTATTCGTTTTATTATGAGCAGGCACGTGTTGAAACCATGCGTTCGCTGGGTATTTCGTATAAGCGCATGGAAGAGCTGGGTTATCTGCTGCCGGTGCGTGACCTGCACATCAAGTTCATTAAACCGGCTTTCTATGACGATGTGGTTCGCATCCGAACCATGATCCTCAAGATGCCCACCACCCGCCATGAATTTCATTATGAAATGTTTAATCCGCAAGGCGAACTGATCAACCAGGCGCGAACTACGCTGGTGTATCTGGATAAGGCAACGCGTCGTCCCATGGAATGTCCGCAGTTCGTCAAAGATTTGTTGCTGCCTTACCTGAACACGTGAGCACCCTGTGGCAAAGACTGAAGCGGCTAAGCGGCTGGTATCTGCTGGAAAAGGCATCCCGGCGCTGGCCTTTTCCCGGTGCGCCCGATGTATCGGTGCATGAGGTCGTTTCTTTCATCATCAAAGAATGGCAGCGCGACAGCTTAAACGTTCGGGCCTCCAGCATGGCCTTTTCCCTTTTTCTGTCGCTCTTTCCTATGCTGCTTGTGATGTTTACGCTGATTCCCTTTTTGCCGGTCCAGGACTTTCAGCAACGCCTGCTGGAGCTGCTGCGTGAGTCCATACCTGAAGAAGTGTTTCAGTTGATTGAAGGAACGATAACCGATATCGTTACCAATCAGCGGGCCGGGTTGCTTTCGGTAAGCCTGTTGTTGTCTTTTTATTTTGCTTCCAATGGTGTGCTGAGCATGCTGGATGCTTTTGACAAAATGCATCCCGGCTTTCGCCAGCGCAATTTCTGGCAAAAGCAAATAGTGGCGCTGAAAATCCTGACGTTGCTGTTTGCTCTTCTGCTCCTCACCATAACGCTGATTATTGGCGGCGAATGGCTGGTGAAGTGGCTGGTGAGTCAGATGGCCATGGAGGGACTGAACGTGTATTTCTGGCTAAGTGTTTTGCGTGTAACCCTCGTCATTACGGCATTTTA
>JANWXQ010000042.1 GCA_025057275.1 Chitinophagales bacterium | reverse complement strand
CCAGTTGTTGCCGCCATCAGTAGTGACGTAAATGCCATTGCCAATGGAAACGCTGTTGCGCACCCAGCATTCGCCGGTTCCAACCCAGACGGTATCGGGCCGGCGTTGATCGATGGTGATGGCGCCTATGCTTTGTGCATATTTGTCAAATACGGGCTTGAAGGTGATGCCCAGGTCCTGCGATTTCCAAATGCCGCCGCTGGCGGCGCCAACGTAAATGGTTTTGCCATCAGCGGAAACAACATCCAGGCAGGACACGCGCCCGCTCATTACCGCCGGACCGATGCTTCGGAAGCGAATGTCACCTAGCAAAGCAGGATCCAGTTGCTGGGCCGTGAGCCGGATTGCTCCTGAAGTCGCCAGCAGCCCGACTGCGAGGATAACCGCCCCTTTGAAGATCACCTGCATGACCTGCAACAGCACCGGCAGAACCAGAGCGGGGGACCCAACTTACTTTTCCGGCATTCGGAACAGGGAATCTTCCAGGGGTATGTTGTGCTGAACGGATTCCAGATTGACGTAGCTGGAAAATCTCTGGCCCTGAAAGTTGCTGACCACTTCCATGGTGTGGGGGATGAGCAGTCCGTTCACTTCTTTGTAATCGCTGAAGTTCATTTCCTGAGACTGGGTGCTGCCATCCTGCATCTTCACATTGGATTTTTCTTTAACAAGAAGATAGGTTTCCTCATCAAAGAAATAGTCGTACGTGTCACCTTCACCGGTGGTCAGGCGAAGCTGGTATACGGGCATACCGTCAATGGTTTCTTTTCCGATGTATTCCAGTCTGTACCCTTTGGCTGCATAATCCACCAGGGGTCCGTCAATATCGGCCTGAAAGCGCTGCTGCTTGGTTTGGTCGGCATCCAATTTGGCAGCCACGGTGCGCCCCTGAAACGGATCTACCGACCAGGCTTCCTTACCGTCAAAGGCGATTTTCTGGGTCATGCCCTGAAAGGTAACTTCCACCAGCATCAGGTTGGGGCGTTTTTGATACATGGTCATCGGAATGATCATGGTTCCCTGAACGAAATTGCCGGACATTTTAATGGTTTGAACTTTTTTTAATTTTTCCAAACCCCCAATGGCGCGGAGGTATTCGTTCACAATCTGGTCAGCCGACTGGGCTCCGGCAGCTACCGATGCAAGGACAAACAAGAATAACAAACACTTTTTCATGAGGCAAATGAGAATTGGTGTGAAGGAGTTATTTGAGCAGCAAAGAAAGGTAATTTTTCCGGCTGACTCCTGGGAGTTCTGTTATTGAAGAAAAATTTAATCAACCTCTGATTTAGGTTCCGTTAACAGCACTGGTTAGTTTGTATTCCAGGAAGGCATAGGCATAAGGGTTTTTAGCATCGGGAGGATGCTTTTCTTCACTGACCAGCTTCCAGTCGTCATCGTTGAGCTGAGGCAGAAAGGTGTCACCGTCAAAGTCGTGGTAGATGCGGGTCAGCAGAATGCGGTCAGCCCAAACGAGGGCGGCCTGAATGAGGTCACCGCCACCGATAACAAAACATTCGGTTGCTCCGGATCTTTGTGCATATTCCAGCGCCTCCTGCAGGCTGTGCACGACGATGCAACCCGGTGCTTCGTAATCCTGTTGCCGGGTTACAACGAGGTTGATGCGACCGGGCAAGGGCCGGCCGATGGACTCGTACGTATTGCGCCCCATAATGATGGGATGGCCCAGGGTTATCTGCTTGAAACGCTTCAAGTCGGCAGGCAGGTGCCAGGGCAACCGGTTATTGCGCCCGATGACTCCGTTTTGGGCGGCAGCAACGATGATGGTTATTCTCATACAGCAACGGGCGCTTTTATGGCCGGATGCGGATGGTAGTTGAGCAGTTCAAAATCTTGGTAGCGGAAAGCAAACAGATCGGTCACGGCAGGATTGAGCCGCATTTGCGGCAACGGACGATAGTCGCGACTGAGTTGTTCGTTAACCTGACTGAGGTGGTTGCGGTAAATGTGGGCATCGCCGAAGGTGTGAATAAACTCACCGGGTTTTAGCCCGGTAACCTGAGCCATCATCAACGTCAGCAGGGCATAGGAAGCGATGTTGAAGGGCACACCCAGGAAAGCATCGGCGCTGCGCTGATACAACTGGCAGGAAAGTTTTCCTTCCGCCACATAAAACTGAAAAAGCACATGGCAGGGAGGCAATGCCATTTGATCCAGTTCTGCGGGATTCCAGGCACTGATTATCAGGCGGCGGGAGTCGGGCTGAGTGCGGATGAGATCAACCACCTGAGCCATCTGGTCAATGGTGCGGCCGTCGGGGGCCTGCCAGCTTCGCCACTGCTTGCCATAAACCGGACCCAGGTTGCCTTCGGCATCAGCCCATTCGTCCCAGATGGTTACACCATTCTCCTGCAGGTATTTGATGTTGGTATCCCCGCGCAAAAACCACAGCAGTTCGTAGATGACGGATTTCAGATGAATTTTTTTTGTGGTTACCAGTGGAAAGCCCTCGCCCAGGTTAAAGCGCATCTGATAACCAAAAACACTGATGGTACCTACACCGGTACGGTCCTGCCGGGGTATGCCGTTGGCCAGAATGTGTCTGAGAAAATCATGATACTGCTGCATGACGATCCGATTTTTTTCTTCGTTGCCGTTCGCGACGCAACAGCAACAGTTCGCGGCTGCTCATGCCGGCCACCGAAGTATTTTCCTGAGCCCGGCGCATCAGGTAAGGCACCACTTCCGCCACCGGACCGTAGGGCAAATACTTGGCGGCACGAAAGCCGGCATGAGTCAGGTTAAACGTAATGTTATCGCTCATGCCAAATAACTGGGAAAACCACAAATGCGGATGATCGGCGGGATATCTTAACTGACGCGCCAGTTGCGTGGCCAACAGATTACTTTTTTCGTTATGCGAGGCTACACACAAGAAAACAGCCGACAGCCGGTGCAGACAAAAGCGAATGGCTTCGTCAAAATCGCGGTCGCAGGCTGCTTTGTCGGGTTGGATGGGCGAGGCATAGCCCAGGCGGGCAGCACGCCGGCGTTCTTTTTCCATGTAGGCTCCACGCACCAGCTTGGCGCCAAGCACATAGCCCCCTTGCTGGGCGGCTTCAAAACTGCGCCTGAGGAAGGCCAGTCGGTCGTGCCGGTAAAGCTGAAAGGTGTTTAACACAACAGCCGAAGAACGGTTAAAGCGCTGCATCATCTGATCAGCCAGTTCATCAATAGGATCCTGAATCCAGGATTCTTCAGCATCCACCATCACCCCGATGCGGTGCTGTTGTGCTGCCATGCATATGCGCAGCAACCGATCGTTCACCCGCTGCCATTCCTGTTGTTCTTCCGGTGATAACGCAACACCGGCATGGCGCTTTTCCAACAACGCAAAGCGGCATATGCCCGTGATTTTTATGCTGACAAAAGGCACATGACTGAGCGGCGCGGCAAAACGGATGGCGTCCAATATACTATCGGTCGTTCGGTCAAATTCGTCTTCCCTTTGTTTGGCTTCTACCCCATAATCCAAAATGGTATAGACCCCGAAACGGGACAAGCGGTGGATGACCTCTTCGCATTCCTGTAATGTTTCGCCGCCACAGAACAAGCGAAACAGCGTGGAGCGGAGCAAACCTTTCACCGGCAACCCTGCTTGAATGGCCCAGGGAGTCAGGCGGGTGCCCAGCCAGGTAAGCGGCCGGTTATTGATGAGCTGATAGATTCGGTAGGCGCGGTTCAGATCGGCATCGCTGCGGTGGGCAAAAGCTACGGCCGTGTCATCAAACGATACGGGATCAGACACCGCATGCATAAAGCAAAAATAACAGGGCAGCAGCCTTCTCTGCCCTCTGTGGAAAAATGAAGAAGAACCCCGTAGCGTTTCTCACAAACAAATTTTAGTACCTTGCCCGCACAAGTTGGGTTTATGAGAAATGCCATCCTGTACCTGAACTGGCCCATGGTGTTGGCCGTTACCGCTGGTTATTTCGCGTTGGGACTGCTGTGGTACAATGTGTTGTTCGGAAAATACTGGTCGCGCGTCAACCATCTGGAGGCTGCGAACCCCCAAAACCGCATCTGGGTTCTGGGGCGCTTTTTTGTGCTGTTGTTTGTGATTTGTACCGTGGTGGGCCTGATGCTCAATGCCATCCGGTGTAAGGAAATGAGCGACTGCTTTATCCGTTCCTACATCCTGATTGCCGGCCTGGTGTGTGGCCTGGTGGGTGCGACGCTAAATGCGCAACGCAAGCCTTTTGCCATCTGGTTCATCGACATTACCTATCACCTGCTGGGCACGCTCCTAGCCACCCTGGTGTTGTCGCGCTGGGGAATGACCGGCAGCGCCTATTAAATTTTCTGACCGTCGGGTGAAGGCAATGCCTCCGGCTCGTCGTTGAGGCCGGCTCCATCCCGAAAGCCGGCAGGAAGCGTTTTGGTGGTGCTGGCGCCCATACTTCGGATGCGTTCGGCCAGTTTCAATACGTTATCCCGTTCGCTGGTGAGGCCTGATCGGAACTTGACGTATTCATCCTCTGCTTTTCTGAGGGCTGAGCCCAGATTGTCCAGTTCCGTAAGCACTCCGCACAGTTTATCGTAGAGCTTACCGCTGAGGCGGGCAATTTCCTGAGCGTTGCGGTTCTGCTTTTCGATTTTCCACAGGCTGGCCACGGTGCGCAGTGTAGCCAGCAAGGTGCTGGGGCCTACCAGGGCAATCCGTCGTTCCCAGGCAAACGAAAACAAATCGGAGTCGCTGCGTAGGGCTTCCATGAAAGCCGGCTCCACCGGAACAAACATTACCACCATTTCCGGAGTTTTCAGCTCCTCGCTGGTGTAATAGTCTTTGTCGGAAAGGTCTTTGACGTGTTGGCGAATCGCCAGGATATGGTCGGCCAGCGCTTTTTTCTTTTCCTCATCCGTTTCGGAGCTAACCAATCGTTCGTAGGCATTAAGGGAGACTTTGGCATCAATGATGAGGTGTTTCTGATCGGGCAGATACACCACTGCATCCGGCCGGATTTGTTCGCCGCGGCGGTTCCTTAATGTCCGCTGCAAATCGTATTCGAGCTCCTTCTGCAGACCGGCAAATTCCAGAATACGTTCCAGAATCAATTCTCCCCATTTGCCCTGCTGGCGGGTATCGCCCCTGAGGGCACGGGTAAGATTGAGGGTTTCCTGTTCCATGCGCTGGCTTTGTTCGTGCAGCAGACGCACCTGTTCCTTGAGCGATAACACATCGCGTTTTTCTTTATCATAGGTTTCGCTAACCATGCGCTGCAATTCCGACAGGCGGTCGCGAAACGGCTGGAGCATGGTTTCCAGTTCTTTCTGATGCTGTTCGCTGAGCTTTTTGCCTTTTTCTTCTACAATCCGACCAGCCAGTACTTCAAAGCCATGTTGCAGCTTTTCGTGCAGGGATTGGGCATGCTGCAACTGGGTCTCCACCTCTTTCTGCAAATGCACCACCTGCGTTCGCGACTCGCTCAGTTCGGCGGTAAGCTGCACCACCTGTTCATGCAGTTTTTCCCTTTCTTCCTTAAGCCCGGCTAAGGCAGAGGCTGTATCTGCCAGCCGCAATTCGGCCAGTTTTTTTTCATTTTCCAATTGGGAAATCCGCCCGGCAAGGCGACTGCGCCACCCCAGCCATACTGCAGCCGCACCCATTAACAGCCCGAAGATCCAAGCAAGCCATACGAGCGGATCCATATGCGCAAAAGTGCACATTTAGCCGACGAAGGACAAACCGCAACGTCCTTTAGCTGTTCCAGATTTCCCAGCTTTTTTCCGCCTGCAGCACCAGCATGTCCCATCCATTGGTAACAGTTGCTCCCGCCTTTGCCGCTTCGGCCATCAGGCGAGTCACCGGCGGGTTGTACACCAGATCCACCACCAGGTGCATGCCGGTCAGGGCCTGTACGGGAAGCGGGGGCATGCTGTGCACGTTAGGATACATACCGAGCGGCGTGGCGTTGACGATGAGTAAGTAGTGTTGCAACACAGGCGGCTGAAGGTCATCATAGGCAATCACATGTTCGCCGGGAAAACGCGAAACAATCTGATAGCTGATGTTGAGCTGGCGCAGAGCGGCAGCCACTGCCTTGGCGGCACCGCCGCTTCCGAGCACCAGCGCAGCCCGATGCCAGGGCCTGAGCAGCGGGCGAACAGCCTGAAGAAAGCCATGCAAATCGGTGTTGTACCCAATGAGCCGGTCGTTGATCCGGCGGATGCAGTTGACGGCGCCGATCCGGGCGGCTTCCTGATCCACATCGTCCAAAAATGCCATGACCTGCTGCTTGTAAGGAACGGTAACATTCAATCCTTCCAGCAAAGGATCGTTTCGGAACAATTGCGGCATCAGAGATGCTGCCTCTATGGGGTAATTGTCGTAGCGGCAATGGGTCAATCCGGAGTTCCGGAATTTTTCGGTGAAGTATTGTCGGGAGAAGGAATGCGCCAGCGGCCAGCCCATGAGTCCAAAATGCCGCTCCTGCTGCATGACAACCCAGTTAGTCAGGAGGGAAGAAACAGGCGCATGGTATCGCCCCGCAAACCGACCCGAAGGGTCTCCAGCGGAATCACCTCCTGATAGGAAATATTTCCCAGGTTCACATTCGGACCCAGCAGCTTGATAAAGAACACCTGTTGGCTTTTATTGGGAGCTTCCCAAATGATTTTTTCTGCCGGAATCTGGGTCAGGATTTCTTCCACCAGGCCCTGTCGAACTTCGCCGGTGCCGCGGTAGATCCCCACATTGCCCCCTTCACGGGCTTCGGCAATCACCATGCGGGAACCGGCCTCCAGTTCCTCCTTCATCAGTTCAATCCACTTGTACGGAGGGATAATTTTTTCGGCGTCTTTGGATCCCACCTCGGAAAAAACGGTGTAGTCTTTGGCCAGCCGGGTAATGAGCCGGCATTTTTCTTCGTGCGGAATTTCCAGGGTTCCATCGCTGACTTCCACGTAGGTCAATCCATATTCTTTCAGCGTGGCAATGTATTCATCCACTGCCTGATGCGCGTAAAACCACTCCAGCAGACTGCCGCCAAAGTACACAGGCACTTCGTAACGGCGATAGACTTCCAGCTTGGGTTTGAGGTTGGGCGAAATGGCGGCAGAACCAAATCCCAGTTTGACCACATCCACATACGGGCTGGCCACACTGAGAAAGTTTTCCGTTTCGTTGACGCTTAAACCTTTGTCCATCACCATGGTGATGCCTGTGGTGCGCGGCTTCACAGTGCGCAGGGGAAGCCGCTGAGCGACAAAACCGATCATAGCCAGATGCTGTGGCGCAAAAGTAATTCGCCGCAAGCAGCACGCGGCGATTCAGTCGGAATCGGCATAGCGTTGCAGCAGGGAAACGATCACAGGATCCTGCCGCAAGGTGGGACAGAGACGAAAGAACATTTTTGCTTTCTTAATATGTCTGCTTAGCCCCAGTTCCAGCCAGCCTAACCCTTCGCGGCGCCGGCCCAACAGCAGCAGGGCGGCGGCGCGCAGGTACGGAAACGAGGCCAATGTGCCGCGCTCGCAAGTGGCATAATCCAGCAACCGGATGGCCTCCTCACAGCAATCCGCACCGATGAGCAGGGTAACCATTTTTTCGTAATGCGTTTTGGTCTTGGCTGAAAAGTCCAGGGCAGCCAGGTTCTGGCCGCACAGAATCAGGGCCTGAGTGTCTCCCAGCCGGCTATGCATTTCCGCCAGCGCCACCAGGTATTCGGCCCGGTTACCCTGAATGCGCACTGCCTTTTTGTAATACTGAAGGGCCTTTACCCAGCTACGCTGCTTCCGATAGGTTTCCCCGATACGGAAATAGCCTTCGTGAAATCGCGGATCCTGTTGGATGGCTCGGCGGTAATAGGCACGAGCGTAAGTAAAATTTTTCAGCTTCTCGTAGCAAAACCCGATGGCGCTGAGCAATTCTTCGTAAGGCTTGGAAGCCTTGATGGCCAGCTGAAACTGCTCGATGGCCTTACGGTACTGCCGGAGCTGCAGGTAGGCATCGCCGCAATCGCGGTATGACAAATCCCAGTTTTCGTTGATGGCCGTGGCAAAACCAAAGGCCTCTATGGCTTCCGGATAGCGCCCTATATCATAGTAGGCATTACCCAGGTTGTGCCAGGCCAGATAGGAGTAGGGATCCTGATCGATGATCCACTGATGCAATGCGATGCTGGCTTCATACTTTCCTGACAGTTCCACGGCATACCACATGCGGCTGAGCGCTTCCTGTGAGCGTGGATTAGCCCGAAGCACCTGAGCCAGCGCTTCAAACAGGTGGTCAAATTCATCCAGCTCTTCATACACATCAGCGAGTTCCAGCAGCAGTTCCTCCCGATCCTCAGCGCTAGTGGCCTGGCGGGCTGCATGTTCCAACACCTTCTTGGCCAGCTCAGGCCGGTTGGTTTGAAGATACAGGTCACTACGCAACACGGGAATGGCCACATCGGTGGGATCAAGCACCTCTGCCTGCTGCAGCAGTTCTTCCGCCTGATGATTTTTTTTCATCATGATCAGCAAGGCCGCCTTTTTAATCAGAAACACGGCGGAAAACGGATGCTGGTTGATCGCACAATCCGCTACCTCCAAGGCCTGTTGCCACTGCTGCTTGTTTTCGTAGTAGCGGATCAGACTTTCAAAAGTGGCCACATCAAAAAATTCAGGGCGCCTTCTGCTGAGCCCTTCTTCGAAACGCGCTACTACGGCATGGATGTTCAGCGGTTGTTCCTCGTCAAATTCCCTATCGTCATTCATGCCGAAACAAAATTCGTCCAAAATGCCGTTCGCTCACTAAGGTAAAGAAATCTTTACATCCCTTAAGTTAACTCGGTTATTTATCCACAAACGGCTGCTTTTATTCGACTGAAGCGAACGCGAAAAGCGCAGAGCACAATACGCATCAAATTGATTTTCTTTGTCACCATCCCATGTCCGGAAAACCCATCTGTGTATTTGGCTCTGTTAAACTGCTTCTTCTTGCGTCAGCGCTACACGTAGCGGGGCAGTCGCGTGCCTACTTCCAGCAACGAACCGATTACAACATTCAGGTGCGCCTGGATGATCAGAAACACGTGTTACACGGCGACATCAGCATTACCTATCACAATCAATCGCCGGATACCTTACATGAGATATTTTTTCATCTGTATCCCAATGCCTACATTGACCGCAGCACGGCTTATGCCCGTCAGCAGTTGCGTAACGGCAACACCGATTTCTGGTTTTCTGACGATGCCGACCGCGGCTACATAGACAGCCTGGATTTCGAAGTAGGAGGAGTACCGGCATCGCTTTCTTACGACAGTCAGAATCCGGACATCGTCCGCTTGCTGCTGCCCTATCCGCTGTTTCCCGGAAAAGCAGCAGTGATTCATACGCCGTTTCGCGTAAAGATTCCCCAATTGTTTTCCCGGCTGGGCCACGTGGGACAACAATATGCCATAACCCAATGGTATCCCAAGCCTGCCGTGTACGACCGGGACGGCTGGCATCCGTATCCTTATTTGGATCAGGGGGAGTTTTACAGCGAGTTCGGTAACTACTCCGTGCGTATTTCGTTGCCTGCCAATTATGTGGTGGGCGCAACAGGTAAGCTGCAGAACAAGCGCGAACAGCAATGGTTAGACAGCCTCAGCCGCCAGCCACTTCCGGAAGTTACTTCTCCAAAGGAGAATGGTGCTTTTCCTCCGTCAGATGGGCGATACAAGACATTGCATTATGTAGCAGAACAGGTGCACGATTTTGCCTGGTTTGCCGACAAACGGTACGCCGTCAGGCGCAGTTCCGTTACCCTGCCCCGTTCCGGCCGTACCGTAGAAACCTGGGCACTTTTCCTTCCCGAAAGCCGAAACCCTTGGGAAAAGGCAGCAACTTATGTGGACAGTGCCTTGTGGTACTATTCCCAGTGGATTGGCGACTATCCCTATCCTCAGGCAACGGTGGTCCAGGGGAACCTGCTGGAAGGTGCGGGAGGGATGGAATATCCCATGATCACGGTGGTATCCACCAGCGGCAGTGCCCGCTCATTGGACCGCATCATCGCCCATGAAGTGGGGCACAACTGGTTTTACGGCATTCTGGCTTTTGACGAGCGGTTGCACCCCTGGATGGACGAAGGCATTAATTCGTATTACGAAAATCGCTATATGGAAGCCCGATACGGTCCCATGCGATTGGAACAGGACTTCCCCCCTGCCCTGGCACAACTGCTGGACCTGCGCTACCCCGGTTCTTACGTCAATTACCTGGTCTATCATCTGGTGGCTTCCCGTCGCGCAGACCAGCCTGCCTCTTTACCGGCTGATGACTACACCTCATTTAATTACTTCGCCATCGTATATACCAAAGTAGCTCTCGGTTTTGCTTATCTGGAAACGTATCTGGGTCGTGAAGCATTGGATCAGTTGTTCGCCGGTTTTTACGAACGGTGGGCCTTTCGCCATCCGGGGCCGGAAGACCTCAAAGAACATTTTCGCCGCCACTCGGGTAAAGAACTGGACTGGTTTTTTGACCAATACCTTGGCACCACGGCCTTGCTGGATTACAAGCTGCTGAACGAAGACAGCAGCGTGGTTATCGGGGACAGCCGCTATCGACAGTTGCGCATCAAAAACACCGGAGGCATCAAGGGTCCGCTTACCGTATCCGGCCTTAGAGGCGATAGCGTAGTGACCACCTTGCCTGTCGGAGGCTTTGAAGGAACCATGCCCGTGCTGGTTCCCGAGGGCGATTACGATGCATTCCGCATTGATGCTGCTTACCGCATGCCCGAAATCAACCGGAAGAACAATGAATTGCGAACACACGGACTGCTGCGCAAAGCGGAACCCCTCCGCCTGCAATGGCTTGGATCCATAGATAATCCCCGCCGCACGCAATTGTTCTTCACTCCCCTGATTGGCTATAATGTTTACGATGGTATTTCACCCGGACTGGCGCTGTACAATTACGTGCTTACTCCCAAAAAAGTCAACGTTGTAGCTGTTCCCCAGTTTGGCCTCCACAGCAAGCGCCTGGTCGGCATGAGCGGCCTTACCGTACCGTTCCATCTGAAATCGGGATGGGCCCGCACGCTGGAACTAACGTCACATTACCGCACTTATCAGTACCTCAACAACGACAATGACGGCATCAGGCGGTACTGGCACCTGCACCATCAGCTCAATCTCTATCTGCGTGCCGCCAAGCCGGCTTCGATGATTTCTTCCAAGCTGGTAGCCAAGAACATCGTTACACTGCAGCAGATGCCCGGCAGTGACCACGCCCAGGCCAACTGGTTTAGGATGACTTTTTCTTCGCTGGAATTTCATCTGAACGAACGCCAGGTTCTGCGGCCTCTGCAATTTCGTAGCGAGCTGGCGCTGTCCACTGCCCCTGACGATCACACCCTGGCCCTGCTCAGCGAACTGAATTACGAAATCGTTTATCCCAAAAAGAAAAACGGTCTGCAGCTCAGGTTTTATGGCCAGTATCCGCTCATCAAACCCTCGACACCGTTGTTTACCAGCCAGCTGACAGCCACCGCCGGCCTGGATGATATAGCATTTGAAAAAATATATTTCGGCCGATCAGAAAGCTCCGGACTGTGGTCCAGACAGATTTATGCCTTTAACGATGGCGGAATGAAAATGCGCGTGGAAGGTATGATCAACGGATCCAGACTGGGCGAAACCTACGATTGGCTGCTGGCCGGCACCGTCAAGGTTCCGTTGCCGCTGTTTACCCGCCTGTTCGCCTTTGCCGATGCCGGTCTGGCACCTCCTCCGCCCGCTGCCCCCGACTACAACCTGTTGCAATACCTCGCCGGGGTTGGCGTGGCTCCGCTGCCCGGGATTTTTGAGGTGTATCTGCCCTTGTTGTTTTCTCCTGATTTCCGGCAACACGTGCTGACCCTTCCGTTTTACGAAAAATGGCATCAACGCATCACGTTTTATCTCGGAATGGATTTGCTGAATCCCTTCCGCCTTCCCGATCAGATCATTGGGCGGTGATGCGCTCCGTCATGGTGTTTTCATCTGCTCACATATAATTTACACGGCGTTTAATTGATTTTTTTATGGAACATAAAATGAAACCGGAAAGCCTGATGATGTCGTACGGCTACCGGCCCGAATGGTCTGAAGGCGCCATCAAATGCCCCATCTTTCAGACATCAGCATTTGTTTTCCGCAGCGCTGAAGAGGGTAAAGCCTTTTTTGAAGTGGCGTATGGCCTGCGTGAGGCGCGCAACGAAGAAACTCCCGGCCTCATTTACAGCCGCATCAACAATCCTGACCTGGAAATTCTGGAAGACCGACTGAAGCTGTGGGAGGAAGCAGAAGACTGCGCCGTTTTTGAAAGCGGCATGGCGGCCATTACTACCGTGTTGCTGGAATTCCTGCGCCCCGGACAATCCGTATTGGTCAGCAATCCGGTGTATGGTGGCACCGACCACTTCATCAAAAAAATCCTGCCCCAGTTCGGCATGCAGGTCATGGAATTTTTTGCCGGCATGGATGAACAGGAAATAGAACAAGTCATTGATAGCCGTCACAAAACTTATCCGTTAGCACTCATTTACATTGAAACGCCGGCCAACCCCACCAACGCTCTGGTGGATATAGCCGCCTGTCATCGGTTAGCCCGCCGTTTCTCTGAAGCAGACCGGGAAGTGATTCTGGTAGTGGATAACACGTACATGGGACCTCTCTGGCAGCATCCGCTGCAGCATGGAGCCGACCTTGTGCTGTACTCTGCCACCAAGTATATAGGCGGGCACAGCGACCTGATAGCCGGCGCTTGCCTGGGCAGCCGCCGCCTGATGCAGCGCGTTAAAGGATTGCGCACTTTCCTGGGGAACATGGCCAGCCCCCACACCGGCTGGCTGTTGCTGCGCAGCCTGGAAACATTGAAAGCCCGCATGGATATTCAGGCCAGCAATGCCCGGCACGTGGCCGCCTTTCTGAGCAGCCACCCCGCTGTAGAAAAAATCTATTACCTCGGCACGATCAGCCCCTCCGACGGCAGGGCTTACCACATCCGAAACCGCCAATGCCTGAGCTACGGCGCAATGATATCGTTTGATATCCGCGGAGGCGAAGCCGAAGCCTTTCAGGTGCTCAACCGGCTCAAGCTGGTGAAGCTGGCCGTAAGCCTGGGCAGCACCGAAAGCCTGGCCGAACATCCCTACACCATGACCCATGCCGATGTGGACGCTTCATTGAAAAAACGATTGGGTATTACGCCGGCCATGATCCGGCTGTCCGTTGGTATTGAACATCACGAAGACATTATTTACGACCTGCGTCAGGCACTCGATCTGCTGGTGTAACCCCGGTTACTCAGCCCGCAGGTTCACCGAAGCAGCGGTAATCTTCCGTTACCTTTGCAACAAATAATTTTCATGTTGATTGCGGAAAAAACAGAAAAAGCACAAAAAGATTTTCTCCATCAATTGGATCTGGATGCGATAAACAGCGGTGCCTGCACCGGAACGCAGTGGTTGCTCACCGATGGTGCTGAAGTGTCATCATTTTCTCCGGTTGACGGCCAACTGATTGGCAAGGTGCGAACTGCCTCGAATCAGAATTACGAAACCGTGTTGCAAACGGCAGAAGCGGCTTTCCGCCAGTGGCGAACCTGGCCGGCCCCCCGTCGCGGCGAAGTGGTTCGACAGATGGGAGAGCAACTCCGGCAGTACAAAGAACCGCTTGGCATGCTCGTCAGCTACGAGATGGGCAAAAGCTACCAGGAAGGGTTGGGTGAAGTACAGGAAATGATCGACATCTGCGACTATGCCGTCGGGCTGTCGCGCCAGCTGTACGGACTCACCATGCCCAGTGAACGGCCGCAGCACCGCATGTTTGAGCAGTGGCATCCGTTGGGAATTGTCGGCGTGATTACGGCCTTTAATTTCCCTGTTGCCGTATGGAGCTGGAATGCGATGATCGCCCTGGTTTGCGGCGATGTGGTGGTCTGGAAACCTTCCTCCAAGGTGATGTTGTGTGCCATCGCCGTCCACAAGCTGATGGCACCGGTATTGCAGCGCAATAACGTGCCGGAAGGCGTC
>JANWXQ010000034.1 GCA_025057275.1 Chitinophagales bacterium | reverse complement strand
TTTCTGTTGCGCCTTCTGTTGCTGCGCTATTTTTCCGACCGGGTTGTAGCCTTGATCCTGCTGGCCTACGTTGCCGGCACCAATTACCTCAATTACGCCGCAGTGGATCAGGCCATGACGCACAGCGTCTTGTTTACCATTTATTGCCTGCTGATGCTTCTTACCGAGAAATTTCATCAGTCGCCTAAACCGAGCCTTGCTGCAGGACTGGGCCTGCTGGTAGGTCTGGCTACCCTGATTCGACCCACTGAAATCATCTCAGCACTCATCCCCGTTTTATGGAACATAAACTCCCTCGCTGATGCCAAAGCCAAATGGAAATTTCTGTTGGCTCATTTCAGTAAGTACCTATTAGCTGCCTTGATGGCCTTTGCCGTCTTTTCCGTGCAGATGATGTATTGGAAATACGTTACCCACAAGTGGCTCTATTACTCATACCAGGATCAGGGTTTTGATTGGTTTCGGCCCAAAGTCTGGGAGTTCACCTTCAATTACGGAACCGGCTGGTTGCGCCATACGCCCATGATGCTGCTGCCGCTGCTGGGTCTGCTGCTGTTTTTGTTCAAAGGTCAGCAACGAACGGCAGTGCTGGTTTTTTTGCTGCTTTTTTTCTACCTCGCAACAGCCTGGCAACAGTGGCATTACGGTGGTCTGTCCGGCCGTGCAATGGTTCAATCCTACCCGCTGTGGGCTTTTCCGTTCGGAGTATTGCTGGAAACCATGATGCGACGGAAATGGTCGGCATGGCTGCTGGCCTTGCTGTTACTGTTGTTCATATATCAGAACCTCTGGTGGACCTATTTTGCTCACCGGCCGGGTATCCTGGTCTCGGGGGCGAGCAAAGCTTATTACTGGAAAACACTAGGCCGTTGGCATACCGATGAGGAAGACCTGAAATGGTTGGACAACAAACATGTGTTCCGCGGTACCCCGTCCGATTCAGTCCTGATTTATCATAACGATTTTTCTAACGACACATCAAAAAACTGCCTGCGGGTCGGTGATCAGGTATTTATCCGCGTTAACCGGCAGATGCCAAAAACTGCCGCTTACGCCGTGCCCCGGCCCCAAGCCGTCCATGAGTGGATCCGGGCCAGGGCTGATTTCAGCGCCGCAAGTAAAGAATGGGATGTATGGAAGCAAACCCGGTTTAATGTGCTATTTTTAAACGACAACGATACGGTCCAGACGAACTTTATCCGTGTTGACCGTTTCCTTCAAGAGGGGCAACGGCGAACGCTTCATATGGATGCTCGCGTTCCGGATCAACCATGGAACCGTTTGCTTGTGCTGATCCGGAACTTTGGAAGCGATAAGGAAGTGCAGATAGACAATCTGGAGGTCATCATGTTTTCACCCTAAAAAAACGAGAGGCTGCCTCAGGCAGCCTCTCGCATGGTTTCAAATGGTCTCAACCACCTGTTCCGGATGTTCGGAACCTTCCACCGTAAAACGGCTTTTTGACAGGTTTACCGGTAGACCTGGATCAATGGATCAAACGCCTCAAGTTATTGAAAGGAAACGGGTTTCTGACTCCCTCCT
The DNA here is from genome assembly GCA_025057275.1 of Chitinophagales bacterium. GTDB lineage: Bacteria > Bacteroidota > Bacteroidia > Chitinophagales > UBA10324 > JANWXQ01. Next base: position 175 of record JANWXQ010000034.1, on the reverse strand, counting down.
CCAACGGGTTCGGATCGGACGGTCGCCGGTTATGCCGGAATGCCTTCTGGTGGATGACTTCATCTTCATGCACCAGAGCTGACCCGAGCAACTGCTTACCTGCGTACCGAAAATCGGTGCCTAACCCTACCGGAACATAGCTGCTTTCCGAAGCCTGCAAAAGGTCATTCAAAAA
>JANWXQ010000022.1 GCA_025057275.1 Chitinophagales bacterium | reverse complement strand
GAATATTCCAGATATCCGCTTTGACGAAGTGCTGGCCGATATCCAGGAAAACCTGACAAAGAAAACAGCCCGCCTTACCCTTTCCCTGGCAGAAGTTGCGAACAACAAGGTGGTGCTGGCCGTAGAAGTGGAAAATCTCACGGGACATAAGCTTCCAAGCGGTTACCCCTCCCGGAGGGCCATTCTGCGCTTGGTAGTTAAAAATGCCGCTACCGGCGAGGTATTGTTCTCATCGGGCATCACGGGTTCTGACGGTCATATTCAGGGCGCCACGGCTCCCTGGCAACCCCATTACGATACCATCTATCAGCCATCCCAGGCTCAAGTCTTCGAGATGATCATGGCTGATGTGAATGGTAATCGCACCACCGTTTTGGAACGTGCGGCTTTTGCCCTTAAAGACAACCGCTTACCCCCCAAGGGTTTTGTGCATAACCACCCCGTATATGATACGGTGGCGGTGGTTGGAGTGCCTCCTTCTGACCTGACCTTCAACCGCAAGAATAACCAGGAAGGCAGCGGCACTGACGTGGTGCATTATGTGGTACCGGTGGGGCCTGAAGTCCTCAGCATTTCGGCCTGGGCATGGCTGGATTACCAGCCGGTGCCGCCCGACTGGATGGACGAGATGTTTGTCTGGGATGCGCCCGAAATCAACCATTGGAAGTCTATTTACCAGACAGCCGATAAAACGCCCATAACTGTGGCTTCAGACAGCCTGCTGAACGTGAAGCTGGGATGGTCGTCAGCGGCGTCCACCCAACCGGAATTTACGCTGTTTCCTAATCCCGTGGCCCAGGGCTTTATCACGGTACCGGATGGCTTTCAACTGCGGGGAGCCGCCATTTACGATGTCCGCGGCAGGCTCCTTGTGGCCTACTCTCCCACTGAGCTGGCTGGTCAAAGCCGCCTCCGCGTACCGGCTTCTCCTGGCACCTACTTCCTACGTATTGAACACGCTCAAGGTAGCTTTGTCCGCAAGTTTGTGGTGCCCTGAGTCATGTATTACAGAAAGATTGTTTTGCTGGGCTCTGGCGAGCTGGGTAAGGAACTGGTGATTGCCCTGAAGCGGCTGGGCTGTGAGGTGGTAGCGGTAGATTCTTATGCCGGAGCGCCGGCCATGCAGGTGGCCGACCGGAGTGCCGTGCTGGACATGTTGGACGGCCCCGCGTTGAAAACTCTCATCCGCAGTGAGAGTCCGGATTTTGTGGTGCCTGAGATTGAAGCCATCCGTACCGAAGCACTGGAAGAACTGGAACAGGAAGGCTTTCGGATTGTACCCTCGGCCCGGGCCGTGCGCCACACCATGAACCGCCGTGCCATTCGGGATTTGGCCGCCCGTGAACTGGGCCTGCCTACAGCCCGATACGCTTATGCGGCCTCGGCCGATGAACTGGCGCGGGCAGCCGCCGGCCTGGGATTTCCCTGCGTGGTGAAGCCTCTCATGTCTTCTTCAGGTAAAGGCCAGTCG
>JANWXQ010000090.1 GCA_025057275.1 Chitinophagales bacterium | reverse complement strand
ACCTTGAATCTGAGTTATCTGGATTATCACGATTATGCCCTGGAATTTTACCTGGGCCGCAGCCTGCCGTGGTACGACAGGGCGACCTTGGATAGTTTGCTTGCCGAAGGAAGACCCATGGTGGTCATCGGTCGCGATTCCGCACGGGCTCTGCTGCAGCGGGCAGGCAGTCGGGTGCAGTCGGTGGATACCCTGTTCAACCACAGCGTAACGCGATTGAGCCTCGATTTTTTGAATCCCCGTACCCGCAGCCAGACCCTGGAGCCGGTGTATATGATCCGGTTCTGATTTTTTGCCTAAAAGTGCCAGCCGAGCTCCACCGAAACGTAATCGGCGCTGAAGCTGCCAGCAGTGAGGTACACGCCCAGCGCCAGCCGGTTGATATACGGATTGTTCGATAAGGGAACGTCATAATACCAGCCGATACGCTGAAAGAAGCGGATTTGCTGCGGCGACGGTGCATAGACGAAATATCCGGCGGTAAGCGCAACTCCGATGTTCCCGATTACGATGTCGTCGCGAAGAAAAGGGGCTGCAGCCAGCGAATGCAGAAAGAACTTATCGGAATAAAATTCATTTAAATGGATGAAGGCCCAGCTGCTTTCCTTGAAATGCCCAATGATGCCGGCGCTCAGCACGTTTTTTCTTCCTAACCAACAGCCGGCAGCGGCTTCCAGGGAAATCAGGTGGTATTGGGGCCCGTCGGGAGGATAACTTTCCTGAAAGCCCAAACCGGCTTGCAGGTAGCCGGTAAAGCGGCGGGGTAAGGCAGGCAACTCTGGTTCCAGAAATTGCCGGGGCTGCCAGGGACTGGGCTGCCAGCTCAGTCCCAGCCGTGCAGAGGGTATGTTGATGCCCAGGTTGGGAACCCGAACGGCGCCCGATGAATAGTGGGTCAGCGCCAGGCCTGTGCCTACAGCCCATTGCCTGGATATTCGGTATTCGGCCGTTACCTGAAACTGGGTGATGTTGTTCAGGCGTGCCGGAATTACATTGTTATCCGGATTGGTTTCGGGATCATACCACCGGGTCAGCCAGGCCAGACCCGAACCCAGCCGGAACGTCAGCGAAAACCCCTTGGGCTGCAGCGAGCGGTTTTTCCAGCCGGCCAGGGGCAGTTCCACGAAAGGAAAAGCTCCCCATGCCTGGCCCAGTATGGAATCGTTTCCCAGCCGGCTGGCTGACAGCGCCAAACCCACAGCCGGATACCGGTAGGTGCTTTGCCAGGCTTTTGTTCCCCGGGTCTGACGGCTGATGTTCAGCTCTGTGGCTACATAGGGATCATCCACCGATGGCCTGAACTTTATGGTATGCGGAACAATGCGACCGTAAGCCGTCCATGCGGCAAAGCGCCAGCCCGAAAGCACGGCATCGGTTGTGCTCACGGAATCAGCAGCCAGCAGGGAAGCGCAGAGAATGCACAGCAACATGCGGTGCTCAAATTTAATCGCGCATCAGGGCCGAGGGGCGCTTGCCGCACCCTGTATCTTTGAGTGGTGATGCCGCGTCTGGGGTGGTTGCTGTGTGGGTGCTTTCTGGCAACGGGCAGCCTGCTGATTGCACAGGACGTTGCCGTTTCTCCACCCCAGAAAGTGAATTCAGGGGCGGCTCAGTTCACCGTGCTGGGCAACACCCGCGAAGGCTTGCTGGTGCATTACCACCTGCGCGGCCAGCATGTGCTCTATGCTTTTTACCCCAGCATGCAATTGCGTTGGAAGAAGAATCTCTCGCTGCGCGAGCGGCAGGCCGATATCAGGAAGGTGCTTCTTTCCGATGACTCACTGACCGTCTTGTACAGCCTCAGCAGCCGTGGACAGGTGTTATTGTACGGTGCCCGCTTTGCTTTGAAGCCGGAACAACCTGTTCGCACCGTGTTGCTCGATACGCTGGCTTCCAATGTGCTGGTGACGTCGCCCGCTCTGGAAGTCCGGCAGCCGCCGGATGAGCAACATGTAGTGATTTGGTTTGAAGATGTAGCGTTTTCTCTGAATAAGAGGATTTACCTGTCGTGCTATGATCAGCAGCTGCGAAGGATATGGAAGCAATCGTTGGTACTGGAGTTGTTGTCGGATCCTGAAGTCATTGAGGCCAGTGCCGACAGCAGCGGCCATGTGCTTCTTACAGCCGGCGATCGCAGAAACCGCATGTCGCAGCAGGCTTTTCCCTACCGGCGCCTCTTGCTGCTGCATGTTCGGGGAAGGGATCCCGTGCACAGCCTGACGATTGATGCGGACCATTTGATGCTTTCCCCATGCCTGATGAAAAGGGTGCATGACGGGCGCCGCGTATTGCTTTCCGGTTTGTATCTGCAATCGGGAGCCCGGGAAGCCGGCGGTTATTATTTTCTTGTATACGACACCTCCACCGACAGCCTGGTAGTGCGATCGTATGTGGGTCACACTGCTGAAGGGTCAACCGAAGGTGGCCGGACGAGCCGCCCTTCCGCTTTCAGCGCCTACCGACCGGTGGAACTGGTGCCCACCCGCTCCGGGGGTGCTCTGCTGATTTGTGAGGCTCAGGATGTAAGCACGGAAATGTATCCCAATCCGGCTTTTGGCACGTTTGGGATGACTACGGGTTTTGCCGTCAGTTACTTTCACTTCGATGATGTGTCGGTGGTGGCCTTCCGGCCCGACGGCCAGCCGGAATGGCGTAAGGTGCTGCGAAAAAGGCAGAGCACCGAAGGCGACGGAGGATATTATTCCTCCATTGCAGTCATGATTGCACCGGAAAAGTTATATTTTCTTTTTAATGATTTTACACCCGGCACCACCGTAACCACGGCTTACTCTCTGGACGCTGCAGGCAATGTGGAACGCAATCAGCTGTTTAATGCTGAGCGGATGGGGCTGTGGCCGGTGATGCGCCAGGGGCGCCAGGTTTCTCAAAATGAAATGATGGTGCCCAGCCTGAAGAAGAATTATCTGCAGTTTGTGCGCATCCGGTTTTAAGTTCGTTGTCGTTGATCCGACTGTTTCAGACCTATCACCCCTCGGTGTTTGGGCTCCTGCTGCTTTATGGGGTTGGGCTGCGCCTGAGCTTCTGGCTGAGCGGACTGCCGATGGCGGATCCCCAACAAGCCGCCCCGTTGGCGCGTGCCGTATTTGCGCTGCTGGACATGCTGCCGGGCTCAACCGCACTGTGGCAGGGTGGCGTGGCGACGGGGGTTGCACTCGTTCACGCCTTTTATTTGAATTATCTGGTCAATCACATTCGACTGATGGCACGTCCCGGATACCTGCCTGCAGCGGCTATGCTGTTGGTCGCCTCGCTCGGGGCCCCGGTGTGCATGCTGTCGGCGCCCCTGATGGGTAGCATGTTTCTGTTGTTTGCATTCGGGCAGATGGTTTCGTTGTATCGCCGGCAGGAGCAGACAGCAGTTACCGTGCTGTACGCTGCCTTGCTGGTAGGAGTGGCCGGCCTGTTTTATCTGCCCTATTTTTTCTTTTCCGTATTTCTTGTGGTAGCGCTGGCCTTCTGGATTCCGTTTCAGGCCCGTGCCTATCTGTTGGTGCTGATTGGTTTGGCCTTGCCGTTGTATTTTCTTACCGTTTACTATTTCTGGGTCGGACGGCTGGATGCCTTAATCAATGAGCTTGTTCATGATGCGTGGCCTCAGGTTCGGGTATCAGGCGAGCAGCCACTGACCGACATGTTGCTGCCCGGCGCAGCCCTTGCTGCGGTTATGCTCTGGAGCTTTTTTTACCTGCAGGCCAATTTGTTCCGCATGGTGGTACAGGTACGGCTTTTTCTGCTTACAATGATGTTGTTTTTTGGCTGTGGCCTGTTGCTGACGTTAGTGCATCCGGCAATGTTGCCATTGGGCCTGGCCTGGCTTCTGGTTCCGGCTGCCCTTGCGCTGGCCTTGTTCCTGTCGGAATTCCGCTGGCGATGGTTGGCTGAGGCCTATCAACTGTTTCTGCTTTTTTGGACTGTGGTGTTTCCTTATTTTTCCTAAACGCGGTGTGCAACAGTCAGGGCACAGTGCTAAGCATTCTTGTTCGGCAAACAAGGTTAATCATCTTCTGTAAAAAAAATTGAAGTAATGCGACGGCCTTCAAGAAACCTGCCTGCTTCGTTGCATACTTTTGTCGTCACCAGAGGATTGCAAGCGATACAACCTTCTTCCCTTCCCTCATGAAATTCGGTGTTGTGGTTTTTCCAGGTTCCAATTGCGACCGTGATCTGATTCATGTTTTGGAAAACGTGCTGAAGCAGGAAGTGGTGGTGCTGTGGCACAAGGAACAGCGCCTCAGTGGATTTGATTTGACCGATTGTATCATGCTGCCCGGGGGGTTCAGCTACGGCGATTACCTCAGGCCGGGCGCTATAGCCCGCTTTTCTCCCATCATGTCTGCTGTAGTGGAGTTTGCCCAGAGCGGCGGTTATGTATGGGGCATTTGTAATGGTTTTCAGATTCTGTGTGAAGCGGGTTTGTTGCCGGGTACTCTTTTGCGCAACACCAGCCAGCGCTTTATCTGCAAGCCGGTGTTTATCCGGCCGGAACACGCTGAATCTGCCTTCACCCATCGGTTGGATGTGCATCGGGCATACTGCATTCCTATAGCTCATGCCGATGGGCGTTACTACGCCGATGCTCCCACACTGGAGGCCATGAAGCGCAACCGGCAGATCCTTTTCCGCTACTGTACACCCGAAGGAGTTGTCAGCGAAGCGGCCAATCCCAACGGGTCGCTGGAAAACATTGCCGGCATCACCAACCGCGCCGGCAACGTGCTGGGTATGATGCCGCATCCTGAGCGGGCTGCTGAAGAGTTTCTGGGCAGCACCGACGGCCGGTGGCTGTTTCAGTCGTTTATTGAAACGGTTATTGATGCCGGCGTGGACGTAACCGACGACCTGCTGCGCTGATGCCGGCGGGCGGTTGAATTCCTAAGGAGTAATTTTGCGCGACTGAAGCCATGAGGCAAATTCATCTGTTAATCAGCGTTTTGGTGTTTTTGGCCGGTCAGGCCATGGCTCAGTACGTGAACCCGCACGTAACGTGGCAGTTCAGTGCAGAAAAGAAAGAAAACAACCAGTACGATTTGCTTTTCAAGGCTGAGATAGCGCCCAAATTTCATTTATACAGTCAGCACATTGAAGAGGGAGGCCCTATTCCCACAGCGTTTACGTTCGAACCGATTAAGGGCTACCGGCTGATCGGAAAGGTGAAGGAAGAGGGCAAGCGAAAAGAAGCCCAGGAGCCGGTGTTTGACAACATGACTTTAATCTGGTTTGAAGACCAGGTAACGTTCCGGCAACGGGTGCAGCTTACCGAAAAGCAGGCAACCGTAAGCGGGTACATAACCTTCATGACCTGCGATGACCAGCAATGCGATCCGCCCTCCGATGTGCCTTTTTCGTTCCAGCTCACGGCAGATGAAGAGGTTACCTCGTCCGCTCAGGATACGTTGCCGGCGCCGGTGGTCATCATGGATCCACCGGTACAGGACACCACTGCCGTGGTAGCTCCCATGAACACGGCCTCGGTGCTCAGCGACGACGTTCGAAACAAAAGCTATTGGGGCACCTTTGTGGCTGGTTTTATTACCGGGCTGATTGCCCTGCTATTTCCCTGTGTATGGCCGGTAATTCCTCTGACGGTAAGTTATTTTCTGAAACAAAACAAAAGTCAGCCCGGTCGTGGCCGGTGGAATGCCTTGTGGTATGCCTTTTCCATTACGGCGATTTTCGTGCTTCTGGGCGTTTTCATCTCGCTGGTAACCAATAGCCAAAAACTCAATGAACTTTCCACCGGCTGGTTTTTTAATATGTTGTTTTTTGTCTTATTCTTTTTGTTTGGCTTATCGTTTCTTGGGGTGTTTGAAATCACTCTGCCGTCGAGCTGGATTAACCGCACAGAGCGGCTTTCGGGTCATGGCGGATTGCTGGGCATTTTTTTCATGGCCTTTACGCTGGTGCTGGTGTCCTTTTCGTGCACCTTGCCTTTTGTAGCCAACCTGATTTCTTTGGTCACCCTGGACGGGGAGTTTGCCCGCCCGTTGATCGGGTTTACAGCCTTCGGGTTGGCGCTGGGGCTGCCGTTTGGTTTGCTGGCGTGGTTTCCCACGGCGCTGCAAAAGCTGCCGAAATCGGGGAACTGGATGCATACCCTCAAGGTAACTTTCGGCTTTCTGGAAATTGCGCTCAGCTTTATTTACCTGAGCAAGGTGGATATGGCCTACCACTGGAATGTGCTCTCGCGGGATGTGTTTCTGGCCATCTGGATCATTCTGTTCGGCGTCCTCGGGTTGTATTTGTTGGGGAAAATCCGGCTCAGCGCCGAGGATGACGTATCTTCCATTTCGGTAGGCAGGCTGTTGATTGCCATGTTCTTTTTGTCGTTTGCTCTGTACATGGTTCCCGGACTGTGGGGAGCGCCGCTGAAGGGATTAAGCGCTTTTCTGCCCAACTATTCCGAGTTTAAACCGCATCAGGCTGCAGAAGCTATTTCGGAGAAACCGGCGGGACGCAAGTATGCGGATTTGTTTGAAGCGCCGCACGGTTTGTCCATGTATTTTGATTACCATGAAGCTTTGGATGCAGCGCGGCGGCAGAGCAAGCCCCTGTTTGTGGATTTTACCGGTTGGGGTTGTGTGAATTGCCGCAAAATGGAAAAGACCGTTTGGGCTGATCCTGCTGTATTGAACCGCCTGGCCAACAATTTTGTTACGGTTTCGCTCTATGTGGATGACCGTACCGCTTTGCCGGCTGAGGAACAGTACTACTCCAGCGCATTGAAGAAAAAGGTGGTTACGTTGGGCGATAAAAATTTCGACATTCAGTACAGCCGCTTCAAGGTTGGCGCCCAGCCGTTTTACGTGATTCTGGATGGCAATGAAAACCTGCTGGCCGATCCGGTGGGTTATACGCCTGATGTGGACGATTACTTGCGGTTTTTGGACCGGGGCATAGCTGCCTTTCAGGCTCAGGCCGGAATTTCAGCCCAGAAGCCGACATAATTGTCGGTCCGGTGCAACCTTTTTTTCCGTTTATCCATCTAACTTTCGCCGGGCTGTTTTGCCCGAATCAATGCCTAAACCAAAACCTAAATGAACATGCGACGTATTTCCTACCTACTTGCCCTGTCGATCCTGCTGGGGGCAGGATGGACCTCATGGGCACAAAACCGTACGGTCAGTGGAACGGTTAAAGACCCCAAAGGCGAACCCATCGTAGGCGCATCGGTAGTAGCCAAGGGCACCACCCTGGGCACCTACACCGATGTGGACGGATCGTTTTCGCTCACCGTCCCTCAAAACACGTCGGCATTGGTGGTGCGTTATCTGGGTTTTAAGACCCAGGAAGTACCCCTTTCCGCTGCCAGCCAGATAGAAATCGTGCTGGAAGAAGACGTCCTGAGACTGGATGAGGTGGTGGTAACAGCCATCGGTATTCCGGTGGAAAAAAAGAAACTGGCCTATGCCGTTCAGGACGTCAGCAGCGAACAACTGAACGCGGCATCTAACCCCAATACCCTCACGGCCCTGTCCGGAAAGGTGGCAGGCCTGCAGGTCATCAGCTCTTCAGGATCACCCGGTAGCTCCGTTTATCTGGAACTGCGCGGTGCCTCATCCATCACGGGTAACAATCAGCCTCTTTTTGTTGTGGATGGCGTTCCGCTGGACAATTCCTACAATTACTCCGGTTCGCCTGACAATGTCGGGGCACTGGTTAACAACAACCTGCTGGAAAGCGTAAACAATTCGAACCGCGCCATTGACATCAACCCCGATGAAATTGCCTCCGTAACCGTCCTCAAGGGCCCTGCAGCTACGGCGCTTTATGGTATTCGTGCAGCCAATGGGGCCATCATCATCACGACCAAGCGGGGAACAGCCACAACCGGCCGGGGCCTTCGGGCAAGCTTCAGTTCGGCATTGACCTGGGAAGAGGTTAACAAGCTGCCTAAGCTGCAGAATACCTACGTGAAAGGAACAGGCGGACAGGTGCGCAGTTACGAAAGTTCGCAATCCGGATCGTGGGGCCCGAGGGGCGACACCATGTATTGGGATCCCAACCAGCCGACGCCGTTTAACCAATACGGCCAGCTGATCGGACAGACGCAGGCACAACAAATTCTAAACGATGGCGATCCCAACACATTGGATCCCATTCCGTTCAAGCCGTACGATAACGTGGGTAAATTCTTTCAAACCGGAAACACCTTTGAAAACAACCTTGCCTTGTCGGGCGGTGGTACCATGGGAGGGTTCCGGCTTGCTCTCGGTAGCATGACGCAAAAGGGAATTGTTCCCCTTTCGGATTTTGAACGGTACAATGCCAGGCTGGCGGGTGAAATGCTGATTTCCCCGCAGTGGTCCATTGCCGGCTCGGTTACTTATGTGAAATCGGGAGGCCGGCGCGTGCAGCAGGGCTCCAACTTGTCGGGTCTGATGCTGGACTTGTTGCGCACGCCTCCGTCGTTTGACAATTCGAATGGCAGCGACGATCCCACGGATCCGTCCGCTTACATTCTTCCTGATGGCACCCAACGCAACTACCGCGGTGGAGTCGGTTACGACAATCCGTATTGGACAATCAACCTGAATCCTTTCACGGATGACGTAAATCGCATGTATGGTTTTGCTGAAGTCAACTACAGCCCGTGGTCGTGGCTGCGGATCACCGAGCGGCTGGGTAATGATTTTTATTCGGACCGTCGCCGTCAGCAGTTTGCCATCAACTCCCGTTCCTATCCTGATGGCCAGGTGTTTACTCAGGATTATTTCTATCGCCACATCAACAACGACCTGCTGGCTACGGCCACGCACGAATTCAGCGACCTGGTATCGGCCAGCCTGACACTGGGCAACAACATATTCAGCCAGTACCAGGAACAGGTGTACGTGCAGGGCGATAACCTGATTCTTCCGGACTTCTATCACATTTCGAATGCCTCCAACGTGCTGAGTCGTAATCTCATCACGCGTTACCGCACTTATGCCTTTTACGGTTCATTGGATGTAGCCATTGCCGATCAGCTCTACATCAATGCCACCGGTCGCAGGGAAACTTCGTCCACGTTGCCTGAGGACAACAACTCCTTCTTTTATCCCTCGCTTTCCGCCTCGTGGGTGTTTACAGAGTTTCTGGGGCTGAGCCAAAACCAGATTCTCTCTTATGGCAAGCTTCGGGCTTCCCTTGCACAGGTGGGTAAGGATGCTCCGCCTTACGTGCTCAGCCAGGTGTTTTCTTCTGCTGTGGTGGCTGACGGATGGACTACGGGTTTTGCCTTCCCCATTCCCGATCGCAGCGGCAACCTGACCAGCGGTTATGGTCATTCCGCTACATTGGGCAATTCTGCTCTGAAGCCCGAACGGGTTTCCTCGTGGGAAATCGGTGCTGACCTGCGCTTTTTCAATAACCGTATTGGGCTTGATGTGACTTATTACAAGAGTGTGTCCAGAGATCAGATCATTCCCGCTCCCATTGCCGGATCCAGCGGTTACACCCAGACCTTCCTGAACAGCGGAGAAATGGAAAACAAGGGCATAGAACTGGCCCTCAATCTCACGCCAGTTAAAACCAACGACTGGCAATGGGATTTTGGGTTGAACTGGTCGCGCAACAAGTCAAAGGTTGTTGCTCTGGCTAATGGAGTGGATGTGCTCTATCTGGGTGGTTTTGAAGGCTCCGCCATTTATGCCGTGGTGGGCGAGCAATACGGCAGCATTTACGGCACCCGCTGGCTGCGCGACCCGAACTCCGGCAGCATCATTATTGACGATGGTACCCTGGGGCAATCCGGCTATCCCGTGTTGGACGCTCAGGTTGGCGTGGTCGGCGACATTAATCCCGACTGGATCGCCGGCCTCAGCACCAACATCCGTTACAAAAACTTCAGCCTGTATGCCCTGCTGGATATCCGTAAAGGTGGCGACATCTGGAACGGAACCTACGGCGCCCTGAACAACTTCGGTTGCACCTTTGAAACCGGTGAAAATCGTGATGACACTACGGTTTTTGAAGGCCTGCGCGGACATATTGATGAAAACGGCAACCTGGTAATTGAAGGGCCCAATAACGAAAAGGTGCCCACCGATGAAAGCTGGTACCGATTCGGAAACGGCAGCGGATTTATCGGGCCGATGGAGCAATTTGTGGAAGACGGATCGTACGTTAAACTCCGTGAAGTAGCCTTTACCGTCTCGTTGAAGCCGAAGTGGCTGGAACGCACCCCGCTGGCTTCCATGGATGTGTCGTTTATCGGCCGCAATCTGTGGCTGGACACCGATTACCGTGGAGTGGATCCGGAAACCAGCCTTACCGGTGCCAACAATTCCCAGGGTATGGACTACTTCAACATGCCCGGCACGCGCAGCTTTGGTGTCAGTTTGCGTCTTACCCTCTAAATGGTTAAATAGAATAAAACATTCAACTCATGAATCCGAAAAACCTTCTGGCAGCACTGATTCTGCTGATCAGTGCATTCAGCCTTTCTTCCTGTAAAAAATTTCTGGAAGGGATAAACGATAATCCCAATAACCCCTCCAGCGTCCGACCCGACGTATTACTGCCGGCTGCTCAGGGAACGCTGGCCTATACGTTGGGTGGAGATATTCAGCGGTACTCAGGCATCATGACCCAATACTTTACCGGCGTGTCTCGCCAGTTTGATGGCTATCAGCGCTACATTTTCAGCGAAGAAGATTTCAATAATCTGTGGAACAGCATGTATGCCGGCGTTATGGTTAACCTCAATGAAATTTTGAAAATTGATGAGGAAAAGGGAGGTTCATATAGTGCTTACGCCGGCATATCAAAAATTCTCATGGCATACTCGCTGATGGTCACCACCGATTTGTTTGGTGATGTTCCGTTTGAGGAAGCCTTCCAGGGTGCGGAAAATCTCACGCCGGCTTATGAAACCCAGGAACATCTCTACAGCCACATTCCGGAAATGCTGGATGAGGCAATCCAGATGCTAACCAGCGAAACGGGAGAAGACATTGCCTTGCCTGGTAGCGACGATTTCATTTACGAAGGCGACCTCAACAGTTGGATTGGCCTGGCTTATGCCCTGAAGGCCCGAGCCTATATCCATCAGGTGAACCGAAATGCCAATGCAGCTGCTTTGGCAATGGATGCCCTGAATGCCGGCGGTTCTATTGCCGATGCGGGTTTTCCGTTCAGCTCTGCTGCACCCGGCCCCTGGTATCAATACATCGAACAGCGTGATGACATTGCTTATACCGGCTCCTGCCTCTCCCTGATGCAAAGCCGCAATGACCCGCGCTATGCCGTGTACAATGACGTTAACGGCACGCTCTGGGGCGTTGGCTACCTCGGTCCGTTCTTTGCAGCAGAAGCCTCCTCGGTCTGGCTGATGACGGAATTTGAACGCCACTTCATCAAGGCAGAAGCCATGCTTCGTTTGGGCCATGCATCAACCGAGGTGCAGGCCGCTCTTGTGGACGCCGTCAATGCCAGCTTTTCGTTCTACGGCATTGATCCGGCTTCTCCGGAAGCAACCGCCTACGTGTCCGCTCACTGTCAACTCACCGGCAGCTTTAACAGCGACCTGGAAATCATCATGACAGAAAAATGGATTGCCAACTACCTGAGTATGGAATCGTGGACCGACTTACGGCGTACCGGTTATCCGCAATTGACACCCAACAGCGGTGCCGCTGCCATTCCAACGCGATTCATTTATCCCACCAACGAAAGGCTCTATAATCCGCAGCCGGGCATCAACGATAATTCCGACCTGTTTACGCCCAAGCTGTGGTGGTTGCCTTAAGCCGCTAGTAACAACCTCTGTCAAGGAACCTGCCCCGCGGCAGGTTCCTTTGTTTTTACACCTTTGCCCCGTGCGTCTTTGCCTAGATATCGGTAACACCCGCATCAAAGCAGGCCTGTTTCGCGGAAGCCGGCTTATGCGGGTGATGACCGACTGGAAGCCTGCGCGGGCCGACATCGCCCGTCTCGTCAGGGAGTATCAGATCTCCTCGCTGATTTTTTCTACGGTCAGATCGAATGCCCGCTCATTTGCCAGCTATTTTCCCAGCGGTTTGCCTCGGCTGATGCTGACACCTGACTTGCGGTTGAACTTTGAAAACCGCTATGCTTCCCCGCTCACACTGGGTACGGACCGCATCGCCAACGTTGCTGGTGCGCGGCGGTTGTTTCCCGGAAAAACCGTACTGGTGGTTTCTGCCGGTACCTGCATAACCTACGACCTGCTTCATGCTGAAGGTATCTATTTCGGGGGAAGCATCAGTCCGGGAATCGCCATGCGCCTGCAGGCAGAGCATCGGTTTACCGGACGTTTGCCCAGGGTGGAGCCGAAGGATGCCGGCAGCTTGTTCGGCACCGATACCGCCAGTGCCATGCAAACTGGTGCCGTAAATGGAGCCCGTTTTGAGCTTCAGGGTTATGTGGCAGCCACCCGGCAATGGCATGACAAATTCATCGTCCTGCTTACCGGAGGCGATGCCGCAATGTTGCAGGGCAAAATGACCGAGTGCATGGGTTGCCGCATCTTTGTACGGCCTCATCTGAGCCTGATCGGGCTGAACGAACTGGCCACTCTGAATGAAGCTGCCTTCACGACCTGATTGTATTGCCCTGCTGTTGCCGTTGCTGCCCTTTGCCCTGGCGGCGCAAACCAACATTCCGTATTCCCGCTACGGCATGGGGCTGTTGATGGATCCGACAGGGGCCAGCCTGCGCGGCTGGGGCTCGCCGGCAGCAGCGTTTCAGAATGCCTATGCCAGCACCTTTCTTAATCCCGCTTCCTATGCCCACCTGCAGGTAACCACTCTTGAAGCGAATCTGTATCAAAACGTGATGACCATCAGCACATCGGCCGACAGCAGCGGCTCGTTTGCCGATGGCGGACTGTATTCCTTATCCCTCACCTTTCCCATTGTGCGCGGACGCCTTGGCCTGAGCACCGGCCTGATGCCGTTTTCCAGAGTAAGCTACAGCCTGGTGCAGCGCAACGACTCGCTGACAGGTATCGGTGTATCCTACAATCAGTTCAAAGGCTCCGGGGGAAGCAATCTGTTTTACATCGGCACCGGCGCCCGCTGGGGCAACTTCAGTGCCGGCATCAATGCAGCCTACCTCTTTGGCCGCCTCAGCTACTCCAGCCTGCTGGTCTTTGACGATACGTTGAATGCCTACAACACCTTCCGCTCGGAGGATGTGGTGGTGGGCGATTTTCTGTTTCATGGCGGAATACAATACCGGTTCGATCTGGGCGCTGACAACCGCCGTCTGTTCCTGGGGTTGAGCGGCAATCTGGCCACTGATGTCAGGGCCAGGCGCAATTTGCTGTACTCCCGTTTCACTTTCGGCTTCGGCGGCGTTCAGGTGGTGGAAGACACCATTCTGAACGTCACCGATGAAACCGGCAATTTGCATCTGCCTGCCAGCTTTCAGGCAGCGGCCATATATGCCGTTCCGGGCAAGCTGATGACGGCGCTGTGCTATCAGGCCGGACGTTGGTCGGATTACCGTGCCTTTGGTTTGCCCGATTTTACCATCAATAACTGGAAGGCAACGGCCGGAGTGCAGTTCATCCCCAACAGCGAGAATGTTCAGAGTTTCTGGAGTCAGGTGGCTTACCGGGCCTCATTCAGTCTGGGCACCAGCTATTGGCAGATCAATGGACAAAAGCTTTCCGAACAAATCCTGACACTGGGCGCCGGATTGCCGGTCCGGCGGTTGCTTTCTGAAACTGCCATTGCTCTTGAATACCACAGACTGGGTTCGGTAAACAGAAACACGGTAGCCATTCGTCAATACCGGCTTACTGTTGGTTTTTTGCTCAGCGACCGCTGGTTTCTCAAGCGAAGACTGGAATGAACCCCAAGCTGTTGTGCGCATCCGCATGGCTGATGGCCCTGCATGTTTGCTGTGTCAACGACCCGGGAACCATCAGGCGCATCACCAGCCGGGAAGATCCTTCACGCGAAGAAGGAACAGGTGTTACGTTGATTTACAGCAAGGAAGGGCATATTCAGGCGCATCTGGAAGCGCCGCTGATGGTGCGACTCACCCGCGAAAAAGAAGCGATTACCGAATTGCCCTCCGGCCTGGTCCTTCGGTTCTTTGATCCTTCCATGCAGGAGGAGAGCCGGCTGACAGCCCATTACGGTGTGGTCTATGAAAACAGCGATGAAATGATTGCCCGCAACAATGTGGTGGCTACCAACAAAAACGGCGACAAGCTGGAAACCGAGGAGCTGATCTGGAATCAGAAAACCCGCCGCATTTACAGCGACAAGTTTGTGCGCATCACCACTGCCGATGAAATCATGTTCGGCGATGGTTTTGAATCCAATGAAGATCTCACCAACTATACCATCAGAAAAATCCGGGGTACGGTTCGGCTGAAGGAAAACCTTTGACCCTCATCCCGGTCCGGTTTGCTTATTCCCCCGGCCAGCACTTATTTTGCACCTCCTTTCAGCGGAACAACAAGTCCATGGCCGTTATCCAAACCATCCGGAACAAGTTTGGTCCCATCATTGTCATCATCATCGGCATTTCGCTGGCGGTTTTTGTGCTGGAAACTGCTCTGCAGTCCGAAACCGGCCTGTTGCGCGGCAGCAGCGACGTCGTCGGGGTCATTGACGGGGAAAAAATCCGCTATGCTGAACTGGCCCGTCTGATCGAAGAAAACATCAACAACTACAAGCTCCAGAGTAATCAGAGTAATCCCGATGAAAATACGCTCAACTCGCTCAGGGAACAGACCTGGAATCAGTTGATCAATGAAAAAATCAACTATGAAGAATACCGAAAACTGGGTCTGACTGTTCCGGTCGAGGAGTTGAAACAGATGTTTTTCAGCAGCGATCCCGTGCCCGAAATCCGTCAGGCCTTCACCAATCCGCAAACCGGCGTATTTGACCCCATGGTGGTTCGCAATTACTACGAGAATCTGGATCAGACCGGCCCCAACGAACGCCCCGGTGAGCGACGCCAGCGCTGGGTCAATTTTGAAAAGGCCCAGAAGGAACAACGGCTGAACAACAAGTACATTGCGCTCATCAAAGGTGCCGTGTACGTGCCCGGCTGGCTGGCTGAGCAGGAATACGACGAACGCAACCGAAAGGCGGCAGTCCGTTTTATCGTTATGCCCTATCACCTCATCCCCGACACGGCTGTTACCGTCAATGACGGGGAATTGCTGGCCTATCTGAATGCCAATAAGGCCCGGTTTCAGCAGGAGGAAAGCCGCAGCATGGAATACGTGCTCTTCACCGTCAACCCCTCGCCGGAAGACACCGCTCAGGCCCGCAACTACATCCAGGAAGTTTACGAAAAGCTGCTGCCCAACCCGATGGATACCGATCTGATCAAGCTGTATGCCGATAAGGGGTTGGATCCGATCTATTATTCCGTAGATGAAGTAGAATCAGAAACCGTAGCCGATACCTTGTTTCAGGTTAAACCCGGCACCTTGCTCGGGCCTTATTTTGAGGAAAGCGCATTTCGTCTGGCCGTGCTGCTGGACCGCCGGCCGGTTCCGGACTCCGTCCGCTCCCGGCACATTCTGGTCCGTGTGGATCCCGGAGGTGATTCTGTCGCAGCGCGCAAAAAAATTGACAGCATAGCCCTTCTGGCCCGCAACGGAGAGCCCTTTGACAGCCTGGCCAAAAAGTTTTCCGACGATGAAGGCACCCGCGACAAAGGCGGAGAAATCGGCATGGTCGGGCAGGGACAATTGGTGAAAAATTTTAATCGCTTCTTGTTTTTTGATGGCCGGCTCGGTGAACTCAAAGTGGTTCGTACCGAATTTGGTTATCACCTGATTCGCATTGATGAAATCAAAAACGTGCAGCCGCGTGTGCAGGTCGCATTGTTCAGCCGCCCTATAGAACCGAGCAGCGAAACCGACAAGCGGATCTACGATCAGGCCCAGCGTTTTGCCGCAGAAAATCGCACGGCTGAGCAGTTCGACCGTGCTGTAAGTGAGCAACGATTGCAGCGGCTGACGGCTCCGGTTGTTATGAAAAACACGTACAACCTGCCGGGCATCCCTCAGGGCCGCCAATTGGTGCAGTGGGCCTTTGCTGCTCAGGTGGGAGAAGTTTCTTCCCCCTTTGCCATAGACAATCATTACGTGGTAGCGCTGCTGCGTGGTGCGAAAGCAAAGGGCACACCGGCTCTGGCCGATGTGCGACCTCAGGTGGAACAGGCCGTTCGTAAGGAAAAGAAAGCTACCCTGCTGGCCGCTCAGCTGCAGGAAGCCCTGGCCCTCAATGCAACGCTGGAAGGAGTGGCTGCCAAAGTCAGCCAACCGGTGAAAGAGGCTCAGAACGTCATGTTCTCCAATGCTTATGCGGAAAATCTGGGTTACGAGCCTAAAGTCATTGGCGTAATCTTTTCATTGGAAAAAGGAAAACTGTCACAACCTGTTGCCGGCGAGCAAGGCGTTTTTGTGGTTCAGTTGGAAAACCTGGAAGCGCCGCCTCCCATTGCCGACTACAGCCAGTTTAAGCAGCAGACCTTGTCGTCGCTGCAACCCCGCATGCAGTTTCAGGTAACCGAAACACTGAAAAAGATGAGCCGGATTGAAGACAACCGGGTTCGCTTTTTCTGATGTAATTTTCCTTGATTCCGGCGCAACCGGCGCCGCAACCCGCTCCGCAACCAGAACGAAAACATGGCACAGGACCAACTCGTGGTAAACCGGGTGGCCGAAAGCGGCCTCATCACGATTGATCTGGAATCTTTTTATCCTAAAGAGCAACCCGCATCCTTTGACCTGAAAGATTACCTGTTCATGGGTCTGGTGTTGCGCGAAAAGGAATTCCGTGAGGCGCTGAAAAAACTGGATATCGAAACGTTTCGCGGAAAGCGCGTGGCTGTTTTTTGCAGCGCCGACGCTATTGTGCCAGTGTGGGCCTATATGCTGGTGGCTGCCCACCTGCAACCGGTGGCCGCCGGTGTGTTTTTCTGTCGCCCCGAACAACTGGATGAAGCCTATTTCAGCCGTCTGATAGCCACGTTGGACGTAAGCCCCTATGCCGGAAAACGCGTCATCATCAAAGGGTGCAGCGATAAGCCGGTGCCAGCCGCTGCCTATCTGCTGCTCACGGAGCGGCTGCGGCCTGTGGTTAAAAGCCTGATGTATGGGGAAGCCTGCTCCAACGTGCCCATTTTCAAATCCAAACCGACAGATCATGAAGGAGCTGCTCGAAAAGTGTAAACCTTTGCTTTGGCGAAGTGCCACCCTGCTGGGCCTGCTATTGCTGCTGTTCGTTTCGGTACATGCCATTCGGCTGGACCGGCAGCCCGTTCAGGAATCGCACCTGACCAGTAAAGTCTATTCTCCATCGGAGAACAGATGGTATTCAGTAAAAATTCCCTCGCAACTGGATTTTGCCGGCGAGCCGGTGCCCCTCCACGATCCCGATGTGCGCAAACGCCTTGACCGTGAACTGCTGATCAATTCTTACTGGCACTCCCAAACCCTGTTTCTGCTAAAGGAATTCCGCCAGGTGGTGCCTGTGCTGGAACCGATTCTGGAGCGACATGGTATGCATAAGGATTTTATCTATCTGTGCATCGCCGAAAGCGCCCTGCAGCCCACAGCCCAGTCGCCTCAGGGCGCTGTGGGATTGTGGCAGTTCATCAAACCCACCGCCAGAATGTATGGTTTGGTCGTCAATGAGGAAATAGACGAGCGGCAACATACCGAGAAAGCCACCGAGGCCGCCATTCGTTACCTCAAAGATGCCAAAGAGCGTTTCGGCAGTTGGACCATGGCGGCAGCTGCTTTCAACCGCGGTATGGAAGGGCTGGAAGCGGCAGTGAAAAATCAGAAGACCAGCAACTACTACGAGTTGTACCTCAATCCGGAAACGGCCCGCTACGTGTACCGCATTCTGGCCTTGAAGATCATCCTGCAAAATCCGCAGCAGTATGGGTTTATTCTGAATCCGGAAGATGAATATACCCCCGTGGAATACCGTACGGTAACCGTGGATACGTCCATCAGTTCGCTGCCCGATTTTGCCCGGCAGCACGGAACCACCTACAAGACGCTGCGCATGCTCAACCCGTGGTTGATCAGCTATTCGCTGACCAACAAGGAACGGAAAACATACGAAATCAAACTGCCGATGTGAGCAGCGCGGCCGGTGCGCTTTTGGTTCGTTTCCCTGAGGCCGGTATTTTCGGTGCGGTGCTTCGGCAGCATGCATCGGAAAACATTAATTCCATCAGCAGGCGAAGCCGGTTGCGATGAAGCCGGACGTGGCGCCCTGGCCGGACCGGTTGTGGCCGCAGCAGTCGTATTGCCAGAGGGATATTCCCATCCTGCGCTGGATGACTCCAAAAAACTTTCCGCAACCCGGCGCCAGGAATTACGCTGCCTCATTGAGCAGCAGGCCCTCAGCTTCGGCATCGGTGTGGCAGATGTGGACGAAATCAACCGCCTCAACATCTGGAAAGCCACCCTGCTGGCCATGCACCGGGCGCTGGCAGCGCTTGCCACTCCTGTTGCATGGATTCTGGTTGACGGTAACCGGTTCGCACCATTCGGCAACGTACCGCACCGCTGCATCATCAGGGGAGATGCCACCCACACATCGGTGGCAGCAGCCAGTGTGCTGGCCAAAACCTACCGCGATGCGCTGATGATTCAGTTGCATGAACAATTTCCTGAATATAACTGGAAGCAAAACAAAGGGTACGGCACCAGGGAACATGCCCTGCGCATTGCCTGCTACGGCTCGTGTGCGCAGCATCGCTCGCTGTTTGTCCGCCGAATGGTGTCCGATGCCGGAAAGCAACAACGGATGGCCTGGCCTTGAGGCAAAAGCCTGCATGGTGCTTTGCAGAAAAGGATTAATTTTGAAAGCATTAAACCCCTCAGACATATCGTGCGCAGGAAAGTCATAGGCTGGGTGTGTTTGGTGCAAATAGCCTTTGGCGTTTTAAGTGCACAAGCGGGCAGCAGACTGCCGGCCCAGATTCTCGAAGTGGATGATACGCTTACGCTGGACGAGGCGCATGAACGCTATGGCATTTTTGCGCCGCGCAGCGCTACGGCTACGGCAACCGGCACTCGCGACGACCGACCCAACATCATCTTCATCATGGCCGATGATTCGCGTTGGGACTCTTACGGCGTTAACGGTGCCCCCTCTTGGTTTAAAACGCCCGGTATTGACCGGCTTGCCCAGGAGGGTGCAAACTTCAAAAACTTCTTCGCCGTTTTACCCCTGTGTACACCATCGCGCGGCACTTTTTTTACCGGAATGTATCCGCACCGCCACGGTGCTACGACCAATCCGGAAGAAATTGACTGTTGCTTCCCGTGGATTTCCGAGATTCTGCAGGCCAACGGATACTATACCATTCTCAGCGGAAAGCTGGGTTTTGATTTGGACAGCCTGCGTGGCTTTGATGACTATCTGGTGGCTGTCACCGAAAGCTACAGTCCGGCCAAGTACCTGATCAGCACTGGCAATACGGCCATTAAAGTGGTGATCGGCGGTCATACCACCGACATCATCAAGAACTATGCTCGCGGCCGTATCCTGAGCCGACCTCCTGACCAACCGTTCTTTCTGGTCATGCCGCATCGTGCCCCCCACGTACCGTTTATTCCCCGTCCCCAGGAAAAAGACATTTTCGACACCATCCCCATGCCTTATCCGGATAATGCCTATAAGTACACCAAAAATTTTCCCTCCTACTACTATCCGGATAACGAAGCCGGCGATTCCATCGTGCAGGACTCTACTTACCGCGGCTACTTTGAGCTGCTGGCCGGCGTGGAAGCAGTTACCAATGAGTTTCTGAAGTTTCTCGACGATACGCTGGGCATCATTGACGATTGCCTGATCATGTACACCAGCGATAACGGCAACCTGAAATCGGAGCATAAACTGCAAGGCAAACAGTTACCTCAGGAGGAATCCATTCGGCTGCCCATGTTTTTACGGTACCCCAAATGGTTTCCGGAGCCGGTAGAGGTTTATGACGTCATGGGCATTAACGTGGATTGGGCGCCTACCATACTGGATGCCGCAGGCATTCCGAATACCTTCGGCATGCAGGGCCATTCGTTGCGGGCTTTGTATCAGGGGGAAGTCCGGCGTAATGCCTTCCTCTACGAAGTCTGGAGCGAAATAGATAAAGACAAGCCGGCTCCGCTGGCCAATCAGACGCCGGCCATCCGCGCCGTACGCACCCCGTATTTCAAGTTCATCAAGAGCTTCTGCACCAACAACGTCGAACAGCTTTTTGATCTGGTGAACGACCCCAAGGAAAATACCAACCTCATCAACGACCCGTACTATCAGAAAGTGGTGGAATACTACCGTTGCCTGCTGGACAGCGTTCGTACGGTGTACGGCGATTTTACGGTGGATACCATCATCAAGTGCAGTCTGAACAAGGTAGATTACTCGCACGTCGGGGCTTCTACGGATCCAGGTCCTATCGGACCCTGTGTGTATGTGCCCTCCGATGTGGACACGTCCTTCGAAGTGGGTCTGGAGCCGGGGGATCTGCTGCAGCCCTGTGAGGTGGAAGTGTACACTCTTTGGGGGCATGTGGTGTATCGTACCCGTCTGATGCCCGATGCAGCAGCCGACCGGCTGCAACTGCAGATCACGCTCCCTGCCGGTGTTTATCTGGCCCGTTATACCTGCGGAACCGCCCGCCGTGTGCATCGCGTGGTGATCCAGTAAGCGGTTTTATTTTTTTCAAAAAAGTTGGTACTGTCTCCGGAAATGACGTAATTACAATCATCATTGCAGATTGTAATACAGTCATCATAATGGAGGCACAACGGACCATCGTTCATCTGGACCTGGATTGTTTTTTTGTGGCCGTAGTGCGGCAGATGAACCCGACGCTGCAGCGGCGCCCTGTGCTGGTCGGCGGATCGGGGGAGCGGGCTGTGGTGGCCGCCTGCAGCTACGAAACGCGGCCGTATGGCATTCATTCCGGCATGTCGCTCAAGCTGGCCCGCCGCCTCTGCCCTGAGGCCGTCGTGGTACATGGCGATTACGAGCTGTTTGCCCGCAAATCCGACGAGGTGGCCCAGATCATCCGTGCCCATACGCCGGTATGCGAGCAGTCGTCTATTGATGAGTTTTACCTGGATCTGACCGGCATGGATCGCTACTGGGGCTGTTGCCGCTGGGCCCTGGAGCTGTGGCAGAAGGTGAAAAAAGAAAGCGGCCTGCCCTGTTCCTATGGCCTGTCCGTGAACAAAACGGTGGCCAAGGTAGCCACTGATGTAGCCAAGCCCGACAGCCATCTGGAAGTGGAGCGCGGCACGGAACGCGCCTTTCTGGCGCCGCTAAGCATACGGCAGTTGCCTATGGTGGGTGAAAAGACCTATCACCTGCTGCGGCGCATGGGCGTGGAGCGCATCGGCACGCTGCAGCTCATGCCCGTTGACCTGTTGGAAAAGGTGCTGGGCCGCAACGGGCGATTGTTGTGGCAAAAGGCCAACGGCCGAGACGATACGCCGGTGATCCCGGCCACCCCGCGCCACAGCCTGTCGGCTGAAGAAACGCTGGATGCCGACACTATCGATGCCGACCTGCTCCATGGCCGGCTGGTGGCCCTCACCGAAGGCCTGCTCTACGACCTGCGCCGTCAGGGCCGGCGCACCGGCTGTGTAACGGTAAAAATCCGTTACAGCAACATGGACACCCACACCATGCAGCGCCGCTTGCCCTGCACCTGCAGCGATCATGAGGTGCTGCCGGTGGTCAGGGCATTGTTTGACCGGCTCTACCAACGGCGGCTGCGCGTGCGGCTGGTGGGGGTGCGGTTCAGCCAGCTCACCGCCGCCAGCCAGCAACTGAGTCTGTTTGCCGAGGGCCTTCGCACGCAGCGACTGTACGAAGCCCTGGACCGCCTGCGTGATCGCTTCGGATCCCGCAGCATCGGCCGTGCCGCCGGCTTTACCACAGCACCTGCAGATTCATAAAAAATTTTCTTAATAAAAAAACACACTCATGTGTTACGATGTGGCCTACCTGAGCCGCCATAACGAAAAGCTGGTGCAGCGCTACGGCGCCGGCCTGCCCGACCGCCCCCTGCCGCAGTACTACCATGTGCGGGGCTTTGACCATCCCGAGCTGCCTGTGATCACGGCAGAAGAG
>JANWXQ010000052.1 GCA_025057275.1 Chitinophagales bacterium | reverse complement strand
CCACGTAGCCCGACGGGCTTGCGGATCAAGGCCGGTGGTCAGTTCATCCAGAAATACGACATCAGGGTCGTTGACCAGAGCCAGGGCAATGAACAGGCGCTGCTTCTGCCCTCCGGAGAGCTTCGCAAAAGGGGTGTTGCGCCGTTCAGCCAAACCCAGTTGCTCCAGCAGGTGACGCCAGTCTGCCGAGCGCGAATAAAAGCCAGCAAACAGATCAAGGGCTTCCCAGACTTTTATGCGATCCTGCAGCGATGACTCCTGTAGCTGAATGCCGATGCGCTGACGAAGGGCATAGCCATCGCCCTGGGGATCCAAACCCAGGACGCGAACCAAGCCGCCGTCCGGCCGGCGAAGACCTTCCATGCACTCTATGGTTGTCGTCTTGCCCGCCCCGTTGGGCCCGACCATTCCGAAAATTTCCTTCTCGTAGATTTCGAAGGAAACATCATCTACGGCTACCTTATGGCCATAAACCTTACGTAGGTGCCTTACTTCGATAACCGGCTTTTGTTGCATGAAAATTTATTTAAAACATCAGGTTGCTCATATACAGGCCTGCGATGCGTTTTCTTAAATCTGACTGGCTGCGTTTGACGTAACAAACTTCGGTACCAGATCGACAAACCAAAACCCATCGCGCTCGACGATTTCGCCTATTGTGGCCGGTATCGGCTGCCGGAACATCGGGCCACCGAGCACACACGTGTGGAATTCACCGTTCTCGCCGCAGGGATCAATGCCGGGCGGCAGTTCGTCCAGAAAGCCACGATCAAAGCGGCGACCCAAAAACGACGGCGACATTTTTTTCGGATCGACACACGTGATCACCGCCTCCAGACCCGAATCAACCATCTGTCGTGCCAGCAGGTCGGTGGGCTGGTGCCAGATCGGAAACAGCGGCTCAATGCCGGAGCCTTCAAGTTGTTGGATGCGATAGGTGCGGATGTCGTTGAGAAACAGATCGCCGAAGGCCACGTGGGTTGCCCCGCAGGCCAGCAGGTCGGCAAGTGCGCGGCGCATGGCGCTTTCATAAACCTCGTTGGGGCAGGGCCACGGCAGCGGAACGATGTGCAGCGGAAGGGCTACGGCCCGTGCCTGCGCCTCCAGCAGCGAGAGGCGCGTGGCATGCATGGCCACCCGCTGGTGCGTCGTGTTGACGGTTGTCAGCAAGCCGATGACCTCTGCTTCCGGATCATGACGCAACATGTGCAGCGTCCAGGCACTGTCTTTGCCTGAACTCCACGATACGACCACACGGCGCAACATCAGTGGACCTTGAACGAGGGGTCGCTCAAAGCTAACCCGCTCAGACGAACCGGAGGGGGTAAGCCGTCAGGCAGCGGATGCAGTGAGGGATTGATGGCATGTGCCAGCATCTCCAGGCTGTCCACCACCCGCGGACCGGGCCGGCTGAAGTAGTGCGAGCCATCGACGATAAACACCTGACCGGAACGGACGGCAGGCAATTCGGCCCAGCCGGCAACGGACTCCAGCAGGGGAACATCTTCCAGCGTGCGGCCCACACGGAAGCCGCAGCAGGCAATCACCACGACTTCCGGTTGCCAGGCCACCACATCCTGCCAGCGAATCGTCCGCGAAGGTTTGCCTTCCTGACCCAGGCCTTCTATACCCCCTGCCAAGCGGACGAGCTCAGGGTTCCAGTGGCCGCAGCAGAACGGCGGGTCGAGCCATTCGAGCAAGGCCACCCGCGGGCGATAGGTCTGCCTGGCGCTACGAGCGGCAACAGCATTGACGCGGGCAAGCAGTCGTTCGATAACCTCATCGGCCTTTTGTTCCCTGCCTACGGCCTGCGCCACCTGGCGGATGGCTGCAAAAATTTCCGAAAGGGTTTGGGGTTCCAGGTTGATGACCCGTGGAGTGCCGGGAAGCGAGCAAGCGGCAGCGCGCACTTCCTCCTCAGCCACAGCACACACATCGCACAGCGCCTGGGTGACGATGAGATCCGGCCGCAATGTTTCCAGCACAGGCAGGTCGAGCGTATTTAGGGCCCGGTTCGTCTGCAGGCGTTGCCGCACCAGGCTATCAATCTCGGCACTGGTTGCCTCCGGCGGGATCAGGGATTGCGTTACCTTCGGCAGGCTACGAACAAATTCAGGAAAATCACATTCATGCGTAACGCCTGCCAGTTGGTCTTCCAGGCCCAGAATACAGATGATTTCGGTGGCGCTGGGAAGCAGGGAAACGATGCGCATCATTTATGGTTTTGAGGGCCGAAGGCAGGGCTTGCGAAGCATGAGCCGATGCTTTTCCATCAGCGTTGGTGCACTTAAAAATACGGTTAAAGAAGAAGGCTGGCGCTTAGTGAGAGGGCGAATGCTTCCGAGAGCCGGATTCGAAATTTGCTATTGACGACGTCAGGGTCTTTGTATTAAGCTCATGTCGTGTGCATGGTTGAGAAATTAAGCAAATGCATTCTACTTCAGATGATCGTGAGGATTGATAAAATCAAAGCACGTGTGGTAAAAAGCCTTTCTTAATTGATAAACTGCATTTTGGCGGGTGTTATGTTTCTGAATAATCCGTTCCGACGGAGTGGTGGTGAGGCGCATTTCAAATTGTATCTCACACACTTTTCGCCTTTTCGAGGCGAGCTTTTACTAAGTTAAT
>JANWXQ010000041.1 GCA_025057275.1 Chitinophagales bacterium | reverse complement strand
AAGTTTGCCGCGATTCTCCAATCAGCTTTGCCCGATCCCGATCTGGTGATTTTCCTTCATGCGCCCGTTGAGAAATTGCTCCAGCAAATCCGGAAACGCGGCCGCCGCTACGAACAGGACATTTCTGCTGATTATCTGCTTTCCATTCAACAGCGCTATCTGGAATTTTTTCGCACCTGCAGCAGCTTTCCCATACTTGTAGTAGATGCGGAAACCCTGGATTTTGTTTCGGGGCAAAAACATTATCAACGTTTGCTTGCTTTGCTCCGTCAGCTCCATACGCCGGGAATGCACCGGATATCTACCGGTTATATCCAATAAAAGCTGTATGCCATGAGCTCTTCTGCAGGTTCACCGCTTCCGGTACGGATTGCTGCCGGGCAATATGCCCTGCTGCCGGAAATTGCCCGGACACGCAGGGAGGAAAATCTGCGTTTTTTGCGAATGATTCAATCCGTTCCCTCCGAACGGTTTGATCGTGTAGCTCTTCCCATCGCACAGGAACAAACAGAACGCATCGACTGCACCCTTTGTGCCAATTGCTGCCGGTCGGTTCAGCCCGGCGTCCTCCCGGAAGAGTTGCCTGTTCTGGCCCGCTGTGCGCACATGGAAGTCACCTCATTCAGCAGACAATGGGTAAAAAAAGAGGCCGGCACAGGCATTGCCTATCTGCATCAGTTGCCCTGTTTGTTTCTTCAAGAAAACCGGTGCTCCATTTACAACGACCGCCCCTTATCGTGCCGCGACTATCCGCATCTGCAACACCCCGGTCTGAAGTTCCGCCTGCGCAGTCTGATAAGCCAATATTCAGTTTGCCCCATCGTCTTTAACACCTTAGAGGCACTGAAAGAAGCTTTCGGTTTTTCCGCTACGGCCTCGCCGAACGAGGAAAAAAAGTGAAGCCTGCTGCCTCACCCTCCTCCGCACAAGACAGCAGGCTCACCTTTTTATCTGCTCCAAAAATGCAAAGCCTTATTTCAACCCATCAATGACGGGCATCAGGATGACTGATGATTGTTGTAAGCTGAAGGCTTAGCGGATCAGCGTTACATTGCCGCGTTCGGTGCCGCTGCGATCCACCCCATGCAACGACCCGGCCCATTCAATGTAATAAACGTAGCTGCCGGTTTCGCAGGGTACGCCATGACAATAGCCATCCCATCCCATCTGCGGATCGTAGGTTTCGTAAACCATCTTACCCCAGCGGTTGTAAATACGCATGACAAAGGAATTGATATTATATCCGATGGGAAGAAAAACATCGTTTCGCCCGTCACCGTTGGGAGTAAAGGCATTGGGAACAAACAATGCCGTCGGGCATTCCAGCTTCACCTGGAAGGTGTCGCGATTCCGGCAGGTTTGTGCATTGGTTACTTCCAGCCAGTAAGAACCGGGCTTGGTAATGTTTGTGTAATTCAGCTTGCTTCCGGTGCTCCATTCATACGCTGCATATCCGGATGGCGCCAGCAAAAGCAGCACCTGGCCGGTGCAGATCAGGGTGTCCTGTATCAGGTCAGAAGGCGGTTGCGGATAAAAGGAGGGAATTTCTAATGTATCACTGGTCACGCATCCATTAAAATCCTCAACGGTTACCCAATAAGTCCCGGGGCCGTACACGTAGAGGGTTTGTCCCTGATCGCCGGTACTCCACTGATAAAACGGAAAAATACCTGCATCCAGCAAAATGCTGTCGCCTTCACATAGGGCGGTGTCGTTGCCCAGATTCACCACCGAGCTAGGAAAGTAAAATACCCGGTAAACCGATGTATCCACGCAACCCAGTGAGTCCGTGGCCGTAACCTTATAGGTGCCGGAATCGGAAGCGGCATAAACCGGTCCTGATGTTCCGTCCTGCCAGACGTAAGAAGCATATCCGGCCGGACAACTTATGGTTACCGGTTCAAACGGACATACCGTCGTATCCCCCGTACTGATGACAAACGATGAGGGCGGAAAATGAAATACATCGTAGGTGGCGCTTCCTTCACAACCTACCGAATCGGTAATGGTAACCGAGAAATTGCCGGCAACTGTCGTGGTGTAGGTGGCATTGGTGGAGCCGTCCTGCCAGACATAAGCCGTATGCCAGGATCCGGGATCAATGGTAACCGGCTGACCCGGACAAACGGTGGTATCTCCGGTTCCGATAGAAAAGACGTAAGCAGGTTTGCCGACAATCTGAACCGTATCCCAGCTCAGGCAACCCAAAGAATCCTGCACTTCCACAAAATAAGTACCCGGCCCTACAGCCGCTAACGTGGAGTCGGTAGAACCATCCTGCCACAGAAACGACCGAAAGCCCACTCCGGGATCAAGCGTTACGACTTCCTGCGGGCATGCCGATCCATCAGGGCCCAGATCTGCAGAAACAGCCGGAGGGGGCAACACGTGTGGCGGGTAGTTGTAAATAACCCCGCCCGCACTGCCTGCCGTAGCCCCGTAGTTGGTATTGTAGCAGGAGGTGGTGGCACCCAATGCCAGTCCGGCAGCTCCGCCATTGACCGAGTAGGTGATGTTTGGGTTCAGGGAAGTTCCGGAAACCCAGATAACCCCGCCGCCGCCGCCTCCACCGGGGCCGGTGCAATCGGCAGTGATGCCATCGTTACTGGTAGAGCCTCCGTCGCCCCCTTCAGCGGAGATATGAAGAATGCCGTCGATGTAGTCCACATCCAGGCAAACCACACCGCCGCCGCCGCCACCACCGGCACCTTCGTTAACGGTAAGGCCGGTAACATCGCCCCCATCAGCGCGAATGGCATGGCCGTTGGCAACGATTTTTTTTGCTGAAATCATTACAATGCCGCCGCCGGTACCTCCGCCATAAATCGTTCCTCCGTTATTGCCTTGGCCATTTCCGCCGCCGCCGCCCAGAAAAATGCGACCCTGGGTATAATTCAACGCCTGCCCGCCAATACCCTGAATGGTGGTGCCGCAGGAGGCATCTTCCCAACCGCCGTTGCCGCCTGCACCGTAATTGCTGCCTCCGCCCCCGCCGCTGTTGGCGCGATTGCTGCCCCCGCCGCCGTTGGCAATTTTACCACGACCGCCGCTCTGGGCATTGGACACGTAGTCGGCAATGGCTTCCCCTTTCTTTCCTGCGTTGCAACCATTCGGGTTAACGAAATAATTGGTGTTGTTGCAAACCAGCGAACCGTTGGAACAGGCAGGAATAACGCCAAAACCGGAACGGGAAACGTCAATGTCTGCATTAAGGGTGACTACACCACCGCTTTCGAAAACCAATACACCTCCGGTTCCGGTGGCATCGTTCCACGGTTGACATTTCAGCGTGTCGGTAACAATCAGTTCACAGAAAAACGGAACGGTTACCACCTGCACGCGACCTGTAGCCGGCGTGTACGACTTGGTCAGTGGTGCCGTAAGGGTGATAGTGGTGGCCGTAACTGAGGAGATATAGGCAAATTCAAAATTGCCGCAGTTGTTGTAGCTGGTTATGTCGCCGTAAGCCGAATTGTTTTGCGAATAAATCGACGCGCCTTTCATCTGAATAACGAGCACCTTTCCTCCGGGAACAAATCCTACAGTGCCGGATACGGTGAGTGTGGTTCCCGCAATGGCAGAAACCGAAGCATAGCTGTTAATGATGCCGGAAACGCTTTTTGCCGGCTTGGGATTTCCGGCCAGTATGCCTGTTATGCAAACGATAGGCAACAATCGCTGTAGCATGAAATTGAATTAGCAAAAAGCAAAAAAAACGCTTTGCTGCCATATATGGAATGTTTCAACGGTTAACTTATGTTTTTGTGGAAAACCGACGCCATAAATCGTTGGATAAATTGAAATCTGCCTTTATTTTCAACTGCCCAAAACCCTCCCTATGAGCAATACATTAGCATTCGTTGGCCGCCTGGTGTTTGCCCTGGCCATGGCTTACTTTGGAATCGGTCACTTTACTCAGGGGCAAGCCCTGTCGGGCCTGTTGCCCGCTTCCATGAGCAAGCTGGCATTACCGCTCGTTTACGTTTCAGGGGCTGCTTTGCTACTGGCTGCTGTCAGCTTCATCATCAACAAATGGATGCGTCTGGCCTCCATTCTGCTGGCTGTCCTCCTGGTTCTGATCGTGGTCATCATTCATATGCCGGGACTTTCCGCCACTGATGAAATGGCCAAAATGAATGCCATGACGGCCATTGTCAAAGACCTGGCTCTTGCCGGAGCCGCATTGGCCATCGGTGCACAGGCCAGAGACTAAAGCACGGCAATTTCTTTTACCTGCCCGGCCTGAAGTGCAGCAGGGTTTTGGTGAGTACGCTGCCTTCTTCAGCAAAGCAATGTCCGACGCGCCAGTACACCGGACCGGCATGTTGCTGAAGGATCAAATCCCCTCCGCAGGCATCGCTGATGCGGTAGCATAGGTTTTTTCCGCTTCCATAAACTTTCGGGCAGACCTCCAACCGCTCTGATTTGCGCTGAATGACGACATCGCCGCCAAAAGCATAGTTAAACAAAACCATCTGCTGACCAGCAACAAAATAAATAGTAGGGAACCGGTAGCCGCTTCGCTGAAACACCAGCTGAAAAAGCGTGTCGTTACGCCACATCAGCTCGCGTCCGTCGCTCAGCAGATAAGTGGGATATCCTTCAAAACGGTTGGTACCGGTGACACGTAACGTATCAAAAAAAACTGAAACCAATTGGCCTTCACGCCAAAGCGAATCCTGATAAATCCACTCATTGCCTGCTGCCAGCGGAAAGAAATCCGAAACGCCCCCGGCTTGCGGTTTGCAGCGATTTGACTGAGCAATCAGGGCAACGGCGGCCGCCAGAAGTATGAGGCGTAATGTGCTGAACACGTTCATTTGGCAAAGTACATTTAAGGCATTCATTTGAACAACCTGCAAAATGCACGACCAGGTAGTCAGGCTCCGGAAAAAAAGACTGCCGCGCTTGCGCGGCAATCATCCCTGGATTTACGACAACGAACTGGAGCCCCGGTCATTGGAACACATTACCCCTGGTGCTATCGTAACCGTAGTGGATCATCACGACCGCTTCGTGGGCAAAGGATACGTCAACCCCCGATCCCGTATAGCCGTTCGGCTGCTTACCCGCGATGCCCGGCAGAATATGGACAAGGAGTTTTTCCGGACGAAATTGCTGGCCTGCCTGAAGTACCGGAAACAAGTCGGTTATGAAGGCAGCTACCGGCTGGTGCACGGCGAAGGAGATGAGCTTCCCGGTCTGATTATTGACCGCTTTGCTGATGTTTTTGTTATCCAAACCCTCACTTTGGGAATGGATCAATGGAAAGACACCATCGTGCAATTGCTCAACGAAATGTTTGAGCCCAGGGGCATTTACGAACGCAACGACGTGCCGGTGCGCACCTTGGAAGGATTGCCGCTGAACAGGGGATTCCTCAGCGAGCCGTTCGATCCCCTCGTTCCTATTTCACTAACCGATGCATCCTTTCTGGTTGATGTGGCTCAAGGCCAGAAAACCGGTTTTTATTTGGATCAGCGGGAAAACCGTTTGGCCCTAAAAAATCTGTGCAGCGGTGCAGAAGTTTTAGATTGTTTTTGTCATACGGGAGCCTTCAGCATTTACGCCGCCTGTTACGGAGCCTCTTCAGTGCTGGCCTGCGACACGTCGGAGCAGTCGCTTGCAATGGGTAGAAGGAATGCCGAACTGAATGGATGCCAGCATTGCGTGGAATTTTTGGAAAGCAATGCTTTTGACCTGCTGCCTCGCCTGGTCCGGGAGGGCCGTCGTTTTGATCTGATTGTTCTGGATCCACCTGCTTTTACCAAAAACCGACAAGGACTGTCCAGGGCAGTTGCCGGTTACAGGGAAATCAACCTCAGGGCGTTGAAGCTGTTACGACCGGGGGGCTTTTTATTTACCTTTTCCTGCTCCCATTTTATGCATGAAGACCTGTTCCGACAAACGGTTGCTGAAGCGGCTGCCGATGCCGGCTGCCTGATCCGTCAGGTGCAGCGACTGGAACAGGCTAAAGATCATCCGGTTCTCTGGCATGTGCCGGAAACCCAATACCTGAAGGGATTGGTGCTTCAGACCCTTTCCTGATCGGGCTCCAACGGGCCGTTTTCCCCGCTGATTGTCTATATTTGCCGTCCATTTTTTAACGCCCAATCCTTTTACACACACAATAGCTTCACGATGCGCGGCAAAGGCCTCATCATTTTCTTTTCGGCAGCCCTTATCCTTATTACCCTTTATCAGCTTTCCTTTAACCTGGTCACCCGAAGGGCCGAAAAAAATGCCCGTGAATATGCCCAGCGGGTCGTATTGAAAAACACCCCTCCCGAACAGGCTCCCGACAGTTTGCTCCAGCTGGTGCGTCAGAAAGAGCAATACTACCTGGACTCCATATCAAACAAAACCATCTACAACATTGGCATAGCCCGGTTTACGTATCAGGAATGCAAGGATCAGCAACTCAACTTAGGTCTTGACCTGCAGGGAGGAATGAACGTTATCCTTCAGGTTGCTCTGGACGAACTCATTCTGTCGCTGGCCGAATTCAGCACGGACGAAACGTTTCGCAAGGCATTGGAACTGGCGCGCCAAAAGCGTGTAAGCCAGCCTCAGGCCGACTTTGTAACCCTTTTTGCACAGGCCTGGAATGAAGTAGATCCCAATGCCCAAATGGCTACTGTATTTGCCAACCGCAACAATCAGGAATTTGTCAAGCTTACCTCCACCAACGAAGAGGTCGTCGCCTTTCTGCGGCAGGAAGCCGCTTCGGCATTCGACCGTACCTATAACATCATCCGCTCCCGCATTGACAAATTCGGGGTAACGCAGCCCAGCATTACGGCACAGCCCGGCACCGGCCGCATCATTGTGGAACTGCCCGGAGTGAGCAATCCGGCCCGCGTCAGAAAATTGCTGCAGGCATCTGCTGTGCTGGAGTTTTGGGAAACGTATGACAACCGGGCGTTTTACAACTTCATGGTTGCCGCCAACAATGCCTTGCGCAACCGGCTGACGGTTACGGATACGGCAACGCAAACCGCTCCGGAAACTCAGGAAGTGAACCCGTTGCTGAGCAGTGCCGACACTGCAGCCGATGCGTTGCTGGCCGCTGCCGATACCTCACTGCCTGCAGCGCCCGTAGAGGAAGATGAAACTGCCGATCAGGCCCGCTTCCGTCAGGAAAATCCGCTGTTTGCTATCCTTCAGGTGCCGTTTTATGTGGATGAAACCGATAACTCCCAGAAACTGGCTGCCGGTCCTGTAGTCGGTTGGGTAGATGGTAAAGACACCGCTCAGGTGAACCGCTATCTGGCCATGGATTTTGTACGCGCCGCTTTTCCCCGCGACGTACTGTTTGCCTGGAGCGCCAAACCCATGGATGAAAACAATAATATCTACATGCTGTATGCATTGCAAAAGCAAAAGGGCACCGACCGCGCTCCCATTGAAGGCGATAAGGTGATTTCCGCCCGTCAGGATGTGGATCAGAACGGCAACCCGGAAGTCACCATGACCATGAACAGCGAAGGTGCCCGTATATGGAAAAGCCTTACCGCCAAACAAATTGGTAAATACGGCAAAAACGAACGCGGTGAAGATCAGAACGGTGCCATCGCCATTGTGCTGGATCGCCTGGTGTATTCCGCCCCTACCGTCATCAGTGAAATCCCCAGTGGCCGCTCGTCCATCAGCGGCGGCTTCACTATAGAAGAAGCCCAGGATCTGGCCAACATCCTGCAGGCCGGAAAGCTGCCCGCTCCTGCCCGCATCATTGCCGAATCGGTGGTAGGTCCCTCACTGGGTCAGGAATCCATTCAGGCCGGACTTCGTTCCGTGCTGCTGGCTTTCGTGGCTACCCTGATTTTCATGGTGCTCTATTACAACACCTCCGGAATTGTCGCCAACATAGCCCTCTTCTTCAACCTCATTTTTATCCTGGGCGTGCTGGCTTCACTGGGTGCCACCCTGACGCTTCCCGGCATTGCCGGTATTGTTCTGACTATGGGTATGGCTGTGGATGCCAACATTCTTATTCACGAACGCATCAAGGAAGAACTGCGAAAAGGCAAGAACCTGATCAAGGCCATTCACGACGGCCACGTCAACTCCTACAGTGCCGTTTTTGATACCCACTTAACCGTACTGATTACTGGTTTGATCCTGGCCTATTTCGGTCTGGGGCCTGTGCTGGGTTACGCCACCACCCTGAACATCGGCGTTATCATGACGCTGTTCACCGCCGTATTCATGGCCCAGCTCATCTTTCACTGGTGGGTGAAGGACGGCAGCCGTTCTATCCGATTCACCACGCCACTGAGCCGCACCGATTTGTCGCGTTACAACATCCAGTTTGTCAATAAGCGAAAATATGCATACGTGATTTCCTCGGTGCTTGCCGTGATCGGTCTTGTTTCTATCATTACCAAAGGGTTTGAATACGGAGTGGATTTTACCGGAGGTCGATCCTACGTCGTGCAGTTTGATCAGCGCGTTTCGGCCGATGATGTTCGCTCGGCCCTCGCTGCCCAGTTTGACGGCCTCACTCCACAGGTAAAAACGTACGGCACCGACGATAAGCTCAAGATCACCACCCAGTATCTGGTTAATGAAACGTCTTCCCGGACCGACAGCTTGGTCAATCAGCGGTTGTATGAGGGTTTGATGCCCTTTTATGCCAATCCGGTGCCCATGGATCAATTCCTCCGCCAGTATCAGCTCAGCAGTCAGGTGGTGGGTCCCAGCATTTCCACCGATATCCTGAATCATGCCTATATGGCCGTAACCTTTGCGCTGATCGGCATATTCCTTTACATCCTGCTTCGGTTCCGAAAATGGCAGTTTGCCCTGGGGGCTATCATTGCCCTCATTCACGATGTCTTTATGGTTATGGGAGCTTACTCCTTGTTATCCGGACTGGTTCCGTTCACGCTGGAAATTGATGAAGCGTTTGTCGCCGCTATGCTCACCGTCATCGGTTATTCGGTGGCCGACACGGTGATTGTATTCGACCGCATCAGGGAATTTCTGCGCGAACACCCGCATGCAGAAATGAAGAAAACCATCAATGATGCCATCAACCACACGCTGAACCGCACGATGATCACCAGTGTCACCATCATTTTGGTTCTGCTGGTCTTGTTCTTGTTCGGCGGCGATGCCATCCGCGGCTTTTCCTTTGCCCTTCTGCTTGGCGTCGTTGTAGGTACCTATTCGTCCATCTTTGTGGCCACGCCCATCGTGATTGATCTGGCCGTTAAAAAGAAAATTGAGCCTGCCGCTACCCGCAAGCCTGCTGTTGCCCGTTCCTGATCGGAAATCGGGCGACCCCCAGGCGGTTTTTTAAAACACCGCCAGAAGAATTATTGCTTTACGGTCAATCATCAATTCATGCTGTGAAATACCTATTTCAGTTGCCTGTGTGGTATTCAGGCCAAAAAAGAAATAGGGACACGGCATAACCTCATTACTTGCGATACAAAACGCGGTGCACGGCGCGAATTACTTTTTCCGGATTAGGAAGATATTCCTGCACCAACGTAGGAGCATAGGCCAACGACGTATCTGCCGAAACGACCCGCGCCACCGGCGCATCCAGATAGTCAAAGGCACGCTTCTGCACCTGAAAGGCGATTTCAGCAGAAACACTACCAAACGGCCAGGCCTCTTCCACTACCACCAGCCGATTGGTTTTCTTAACCGACTGAACGATGCATTCAAAATCCGCAGGTCTGATGGTGCGCAGATCAATGACTTCGGCGTCTATGCCTTCGCGCTCCAGCTCAGCGGCAGCAGCCAATGCCACCTTCATCATCTTGTTGAAGGAAACAAGGGTGACGTCTTTACCCGGCCGTTTGATGTCGGCTACGCCAATGGGAATCAGATACTCTTCCTCAGGTACCTCACCCACGTCGCCGTACATCACTTCGCTCTCGAAAAAACACACCGGATCGTCATCGCGTATGGCGCTTTTGAGTAAACCCTTGGCATCATAGGGATTGGAAACCGAAATCACTTTCAATCCCGGCACATTGGCCATCCACGATTCAAAACTTTGTGAATGCTGTGCTGCCAGCTGGCCGGCTGAACCGGAAGGGCCGCGAAACACAATCGGCACGGAAAACTGCCCGCCGCTCATGTTGAGCATCTTGGCTGCTGAATTCACCAATTGATCAAAAGCCAGAACGGCAAAATTCCAGGTCATGAATTCCACGATGGGCCGCAGCCCGTTCATGGCAGCACCCACGCCAATACCGGCAAATCCCAATTCGGAAATCGGGGTGTCAATCACCCGACGGGGGCCGAATTCTGCCAGCATGCCCTGACTAACCTTATAGGCCCCATCGTATTCGGCTACTTCTTCCCCCATCAGAAAGACGCGATCGTCGCGACGCATTTCTTCTGTCATGGCCTCACGCAAGGCCTGCCGGAACGGTATCTTTCTCATACCCATAATCCAATCGGAAACGTCGTAAAGATAAGCAGGGCCGGATGCCGGTTCCCGATCGATCCCGCCATCAAGCCAGGCGCTTACAAAGCGTACGCAGGTGCCCCCAACCGATACGGACTGAAACGGCAGGGAGCCACGCCAGGATACTGATGGCTTCTTTTCTTTCTTGGATTGGCCTTGGAGAATCTACCCTACTCTTTCTGCATGCTGCAGCGCCCGCTTCATGGCTCCCCCCAAAAAATGCTCTGGTCTTGAAAGTCGCGTCCAGAACCAACGGCCAGGGCCATCCAACCACCGGATCATGGCATATTCGGTAAGCTCAATAAGCAAAAAGGCTCCGAGTGCCAGATGAGAAATCTGGATTTGATTGCTGATGATGCCCCATCCGATCCATACCAGAACTACGATCAGGTTGAGCTGGACCAGACGATACAACAAGCTGAGCACAGGCTGATATGACCTCAGTCTGCTCAGTGAGGCGGCTCTGAAAAAAAGCGCCCAAAACACACCAATAAAAAGAAAACTCAGCAGGGAAACGGTCGCAAAAACTCGGGAAAAGGTGTCTTCAAATAAATAAAATACTAAAGAGATAAAAACCCCGACTACCTGAGGGATCATGATGTTGAACCATCTTTTGCGAAACGATTTCATATCGGTGATTATTCAACGGCACCTCCCTTCACCGCATCAATACCAAACGGGCCACCTGACGCTCTCTTCCGCTTTGAAGAACGACAAAATAAACCCCATTGGCCAAATGGGGCGGTGGATGCCACCACCGTCGGTGGACGCCTGTCGCTGCATGCAGCGGAATGCTCCAGTCAGCAACCGAATGCCCCTGACTATTGAATACCGACAAGCGAACCATCGAAGGCTGAGACAAAGAAAAATCAATACGCGCTGCCCCTCCCGTCAGCAAGCTGGGGGTAACCTGGAGCGTTGATGCGCCTTCGGAGGCGGCGGCCATTCCTACTGCGGGCAAGGCATCGATGCCGCTAATGCGCCATAAGCCACCGGATACAGCCCCCGCCCAAAGGGTTTGGCCGCTGGGATCATTGGGATCAATCATAACGGCACGCGTACGACCGCCCACATCCAAAGGACCGTGTTCTTCCCACTGCAACGCATAGTCAGGTCCCTCCAAGGGCAGTTTGGACAGGTAAAAACCGCGGCCATAGGTAGTGGCCAGCATCGTCAGATCGCTGGGCCGCAACACCAGCTGAGTGACCCGAACATGGGCCAGGCCGTTGTTGCAGGGCATCCAAATCGTTTGATCGCCGTTCAGCTCGTTGGTGTAAAACACGCCAAGTTCCGTACCGATGTAACAGACTTTTTTGTTCAACGGATGCAGTTGAATCCAGAACACCGGCAGGTCAGGCAGGTCGCCATCGTGCGAAACCCAAACCGGTGTATCTGCTTTTGCATTATGGGTTTCCCATATGTTTTTTATACCGTAGTTGGTATAGGCCACGAGCACATGTTGCGCATCATCGGGATCCACAAATATGTGATTGCAATATACCGATGCATTTACCGTTCCGCTGGGTAACTGCTCTTTGGGGTCGCAGTTACGGTAGCCGCTGTTGGCATGAGTGGTATCGGCGCGATCCAGCCGGTAGATATTTCCTCCCAAAGCACGCCCCACATAAACCGTATGGGGCTCGTTATAAGAAACCCCGATGGCACTTTGCGCCGCCATGGGCTTTGACGCCTGCACCCATTGACCGGCACCAGCCGTGCTGGCAGGGAACAAGCGCCACAGCCCCTTATCGCTGATCTGGTACAGAATCTCCGGATTGGCCGGGTCCAGGGCAATCGGGTTGATAAACAACAGATCGCTGTTGAGCAGCAGTTTATTAGTCAGCGTATCGGGCTTTTCGTTCCACCCACCCTGTTTGTAGCGGAAAACCCCGTTACTGTTCTTGGTGGTGAACATGATATTAGGATTATTCTGATTTATTGCACAGTATCCACCATCCCAGTTGGTAAGCCAATGCACCGGAGCAATTCCCGGCATCCACACCATGTTGCTGCCGTTATCCTGCGTGCCGCCGATGACGGTCTGATGGCCGGCCGCCGGATGAATGGCTCCGGCATAATACTGGGTGACGCGGTATCCGAAGTTACGCTCGTAAATATGGGGAAGCGAATCCTGGAAATTGTCGCATTTCCAGATACCACCGTCGTTGCCGAAGTAAACCGTATCGCGGCTGCGGAACACAATGGCATGCTGATCTACATGCACATACTGATAGCCGGCAGAATCCCGTTTGCCGTGGCTGAGCCGCTGCCAGGTATATCCGCCGTCGCGCGACCGCCACAAATGCAGGCCACCACCCACTACATGATGTTCATCTTCCGGATCCACTGCCAGCACCAAATTGTACCAGGCCTGAAAGCGGGCAAAAGCGGTATCAATGCCTCCGGGCAAGGGCAGCTCTTCCCAGGAGGCGCCTTTATCCACGGTTTTATAAATGCCCTTGATCGCATAGGTAGTGTTGTTGCAGGCCACGGCATAAACCACATTGTCGTTGCTGGGTGCTGTGGCCAGCTCCACCCGGAAAATACCTGACTGCGGAAAGCCTCCCGTTATTTTGGTCCAGGTTCCTGAATCACCGGTGGCCGAATAATAGATAGCGCCGTTCGTGAAAATGCCGGTAGCAGCAAACAGATTGCCGTTCTGGGTAATTTCCAGATCACAGATGCCCTTGTTAAGCGTGCCGGGAGGATTCAGCACCCGCTGCCAGGTGTTGCCGCCATCAGTGGAGCGCTGTAGCCCGCCATACAATGTGGATACGTAGATATGTCCGGTAACCGGATGCACGTCAATATCCTGGCAATAGCTGAAGGCAGGGATAGCCGTGGAAGGCAAATGAAACCACGACGCTCCGGCATCGGTGGATTTCCATACGCCGGAACCGG
Organism: Chitinophagales bacterium; assembly: GCA_025057275.1. GTDB lineage: Bacteria > Bacteroidota > Bacteroidia > Chitinophagales > UBA10324 > JANWXQ01. The sequence goes on along the minus strand of JANWXQ010000041.1, from coordinate 90,371 downwards.
CCACCATACCCAGACCATACCAGCCTTCACCGGTGCAGAAATAAAACGTATGAGGCTGATTCGGATCGTAAACGATTTTGCTTATAGCCAGGGTAGGAAAAAAATCGTTAATGAGCTGCCATTCGGCGTTGCGCTTTTCGGGTTGAGCGGCATAAGGTCCAAGGGGCAGTTTACCCTGCTTCATTAGTTGGTTAAGCGCCAACCATTTACCCATGGGGGGAATTCGGCCCGTTGCCGGATCGGCTAACCGAGCCTGTTCCCATAAAACTTTCTCTAATGGCTCTTCCTGACCTTCCGCAGCCCGATCAGTAACCGGACCGGCGTATCGGCACTGCACACCCCCAGCCGCAACAGCGACCAAAAAAACTGCGATCCCTACCCGCCCGTTCACATAACGAATTTACGTTGCTGAGGCTCTTGGGAAAACTTTTAATAGGCTAACTGATCTTACTGCGCAACGGATGCCGGAGTCCCTGCCAGCGGTAAAGTTCGGCCCTGATGCTGCCCACCACGATGGGCGATTCAATAAGCACCGGCAGTTTGTTTTCATCATCGGTAGCCCAAACCACCATGCGCTCCCCGCCTTTAAACATCGTTCCTTCTATGAGCAGTGGTCGGAATTTGATGCAGTTGAAGGTGCCTTTTCGGGTTTTAAGAACTTCCTTACCCAGATACCGGATGTATACATGATACAGGGAATCATCCAAAAACAGTTTCAGCGGAATGGTATCGTTTACTTTGTAGCGGCTGAAATCTATATTCCGTGAAAAGTATATAGCCGAGAGCACATCGTGCGTGCATTGCGGAATGCGCTGCTCCCGTTTCAGGGAAATGGCCTTTCCTTCCTCGTGGTTAAAGGAAACATTTTCGTACAGCGTAAAACCACCTTCATATACATTGCGAATGAATTTGAGCGGCAGAAGGGTTTCCTGATCCACATACGTTTCGTAGGTATCCCGAACCTTGTAAAACCAGTCGTACGATTTGTAGGTTGCGCCGTACCCTACGATATGATAGGCATTGCGGGCGCCGTAGACCGTGCTGCGCACCGTAAAACTCACTTCGCCGGCGTTCAACCACAAGGCATTCCAGTGATAAGCCACCCGGTACACGACCTGTTCGCCATCAGAAAAAGCGGTATTGACCTGCCTGCAGTTTCCCGGATCAGCGCCTTTTCGGTCTTCGGTCAAAGTCCACAACAGGGTTAGGAAGGAAAACAGCGAAACCAGTAGCGTTGGCATGGCGGTGAACTCGTTACCCTTACGAAAGTAAAAAACGTACCAAACCTGATTTTCTGCCTTGACTGGCATATTTGGATGTCCGTTTTTAATGCATGGACGACGCCCGGTGTGCACAAAAGCAACGCATTTCGCAAGACAGGTGGGATAAATTTGAAGCGTGACTGGCGGCAGGCGTATTTTAGGCGTAGATCCGGGCACAAACCGGCTGGGCTATGCCATTATCGAAGAAGGGAAAAGCTCGGTGCAAATTATAGGCCTGCAGGTACTGCAATTGCGATGCGGCGACCCGCATTTTGCCCGGCTGGAAACCATCAGGAAAAAGCTGCTGGAAGTCTGCCGTTCCTACCGGCCTCAGGAAATGGCAGTGGAGGCGCCGTTTTACGGAAAGAACGTACAAAGCATGCTTAAACTGGGACGCGCCCAGGGGGTGGCCATAACGGTGGCCCTCTCCGAAGGCTTGCCGGTATTCGAATACGCCCCACGTAAAATCAAACATGCCATAACCGGCAACGGCAATGCCGGCAAGCAACAACTGGCACGCACGCTGGGTCAGCTGCTTAATTTTTCCCCCGATGACCTGCCCACTGATGCTACCGATGCGTTGGGGGTAGCACTTTGCCACTGTTTTCAGCAACCCGCTGCGCAACAGCGAAATGGCCGCCTGAAGTCATGGCATGATTTTTTGCGTCGCCATCCCGAGCGGTTGCTTCAGCCCTGATCAGCATTTCGCAGCAATGGCAGCCGCCAGCTCTTTAAACTCCGCTGGACTGAGCCTGACCCGGGGCCTGCTGAAATTGATATCGTCCACCTGCTGCAGAGGCACCAGATGTACATGGGCATGCGGTACTTCCAGCCCCACCACAGCAACACCTATCCGTTTGCACGGCACAACGGCCTCAATGGCCCGGGCTACCCGTTTGCAGAATAAGAACAACAACTGCAACGTTTCATCGTCCAGATCAAACAGATAGTCCACTTCCTTTTTGGGAATCACCAGCACATGACCGCGTGCCAGCGGGTTGATGTCCAGAAAAGCAAGGAAATGCTCGTTCTCGGCTACTATATCAGCAGGAATTTCCCGGCGAACGATGCGGGTAAAGACGCTGGGCATTTCAGGCAGGAGTTGCAGCTACAGAAATCTCCATAATTTCCAGACGGATCGTACCTATCGGTGCTGCTATTTCAGCAATATCACCAACCGATTTTCCGAGCAGGCCTTTGCCAATGGGCGACGAGGCCGATATCTTACCCGCCTTCAGGTTGGCTTCGGACTCTGACACCAGCGTAAAAACCGTTATCTGATCGGTTTGCAGATTACGTACCTTAACGCTGGACAGCAGCATGACCCTACTGCCATCCATCCGCGAGGAATCCACCAGACGGGCATGCAACAATGTCTTTTCCAGGTGAGCGATGCGCATTTCCAGAAAGCCCTGGGCTTCCTTGGCGGCATGGTATTCGGCGTTTTCAGATAAGTCGCCTTTTTCACGGGCTTCCTGAATGGCCCGGGCAATTTCCGCCCGTCCGCGTGTGCGCAAATCCTGAAGCTCACTGCGGATTTTTTCCAATCCTTCCTGGGTCAGATAAACCGGTTCGCTCATGGTTTTTTGGTTTTATTTATAAGAAAAAAGAAACGCTTCCATGGGCACAGAAGCGTTTCGTGAAAACCTAAGTAAAGTTACAACACGATTCGTAATCCGGCTGAATGGGTACCATTGAAGGGATCGCTGGTCCTGTAGGAGTAATCCATACCCAATCGGGGCCCTCCCTTTTTGAGCGGAACCAGAAAGCTCAGGCCGGCGGAAAAACCCGTAAGCGCCGTCGGGCGGCGGGCAGGATCTGTCAGGTTATTTTGATAATTGTAGCCGGCCCGCAGCATAACCAACTGACGGAACGCATATTCCACACCAGCACCTACCTGGTCCTGTGAAAACGAATTGGAAGTGAAATTGCCGGCCAGCGTCAGCACATGCAGATCCAGGTTTTCCTTATTCAATGGCAGTGCATACGAAATGCCGATGTTCAGCAACGACGGCAATTCATAGCCCTGCGAGCGCTGCTCCAGCGTCATGGTATAATCCTGCGACTCGGGCGGAAATCCACGGAACGAAAGTCCATCGCCGCCAAAGGTCATGCGGGTGCCGATGTTGCGGATGGCAATGCCGAACTTCACCCGGTCAGGATCCTGACGCGGACCGGTAACATACTGGATTCCTGCATCCACGGCAGCACCGAAAGCGGTAACGTCGGAAATGGCTTCCGATATTCCGCGGAAGACGACGCCGCCGTAAATGCTATTGGAAAATTCCTTGGAATACGCCACCGCCAGATTGATAAACTGCGGGCTGTACGTGCCTAATCCGCCTTCCGGCAAGCTGGTGGTGGTTATCGGAATTTCACCAAAATCCACGCTCATCACCGATGCGCCGATGACACCGCCGCGCGCACCCAGCGATTGGCCAAAACCAAAGGTGTTGATGCGAATACCTGTTCCGGAAAGCCATTCGGTATGCGAGAATACCAGTTCCGTTTTGCGAACAAAGGCCAGTCCGGCCACATTGAGGTTCAGGGCCTCCACTCCGGTTACACAGGAGGTGTTTATGCCATCCCACCCGGAACTGGATGCCCAGGGATTGATCAGTAGTTCCGAGGCGCCGGCTTCGCCCTGACGGTCGCGGTTGCCGGCATGTGCGCCGAATCCGGCCAGTAGCAGAAGGGTTGCCAGAAAAAGCTTGTTCATGTTCAGCAGACTTTTGGGATTAGTAATTGGTCAGATCGGTAGGCCGCAGCACGCCAAACCACTTCAGTACTTTTTCGCCGATGCCCGGAGCGTTAACGTGTATGATGTACAACCCGCTGGCAATCGGTATGCCGGCATCGTTTTTCAGATCCCAATCCAAAGAAGTGATACTGGGGTCGTCGCGTTCATAGCGGCGCACCAGGTTGCCGTTTAACGCATAGATGGAAATGGTGCACTTGGGCGGCAGGTTGGTAATCTTCACCCGATTATCTACCTGGCTGACTTCATAGGCTGAGTACGCATAGTACGGATTGGGCACAATGCCGATCAGGTCCAGAGCGGTTTGTGCCGTAGGCAGATCGCCGCGAACCGCAGCCAGATTCGCTGTACTGAACTGATAACGTGGCATTCCGTTGTTATTGACCTCATCGGTCAGGTATTGGCGATAGGGTTTGGCCACCCGGATGCGAAGGGTTGTTTCTGTGGGAATAAAGCCTTCAGCGATGGGCAGGAATTGTTTGCCGCTGGCCAGCAGCGGAATGCCCGTCCAGCAAATGGTTTTCATAACGTTGCGGCGGTCGATGTTGCTTCCGGTCTTGAGCAGATTGTAAAAGTTGGCGCAACCGTCGTAGCGCGTGCGGGAGATGTACACGTAATGTTTGCCGCCTGCCCAGATTTCAAAAACGGGTGACAGGATACCGCTGGTGGGGTTCCACCACATATCCCTGCCGTTCTGGCTGACCAGCCAGGAATCTTCACCAAAGAAGATGTTCAGCCGCTCGCCGGTTTCCGGATTGATGGCATAACCGGGGAACCACGACATGCCCGTTTCCCCGGCAATCGGATTGCCGTCAATATCGCGGCTTTGCCCTGCACGCAGGTCAAACTTTTTTCTGTTTCCCTCGGCCAGTGCCGATTCATTCTGAATTTCAATCACCACGCATTTGGACCATTTGGACCGATCCGGCGTAAAGACCAGATCCACACTGACCAGACTATCCAGCGGATTCAATGAACTGCTCGTGTGCGATACATCGTTCCAGGCCGGCGACAGCGCCTTGCTCGCATCGTTTGCCGCCAGGCGATAGGGCGCCCATGTACCGTTAATGATGCTTGCATAATTCTTGTCGGGATCAATGCCTATGTAATCCGGATATTCTGCTCCGGGGGCATTGGAGGTCCCTGCACGGATCCAGTTGAATGGCGTTTCACCATCCTGATCGCGCACGCCCGATAACCAGGCCTTCTGCGGATCGGCATACGTGAGGCTGGATTCCAGATAACCATACGTTTCATCACCGGGCACCGCAAGGCTGCTTCCGGGATTGCGGGACTGAAGCACGTACACGGAAAGACCCCAGTCCGGAATCAGCTGTTCGTTTCCGTAGTTGATGGTGGTGTCGGAATAAACGATCTCTCCGGTATTCAGATTTTTCAGATACCAACGGGTGGTAGCCGCATTCAGCAATTTGTTAGCGCCTATCGGATTGGCATCCACCAATGCCAGCTCAAAGTTGGCGTTGGGAACCACCTTGGGATTATAGACCTGCACCTTTACCGGGCCTTTGCCGGCCTGATACGTCAGCCGGTAGCTCCGATGATCGGCGCTGTTCAGAATATCCTGCACCGATTCGGCAGTAAGGTCCAGAACCAGCCTGCCGTTGCCGCCACCCTCCAGGCGGGTGATTTCCGGACCGTCGCCATAGGAAGCGTTCAAAATCAATCCGCCGGCCTCCGGTGAGGTGATGTGAGGAATGGCGGAATAAATGCGGATGTTCTTTCGCCCTTCCAGATAGGGCTGATTCTGGAACACTGAAGTGATGCTGATGATGTTACCCTCATCATCGTAGATGGTGTCATTGACCTTAAAGTAATTGTAGGAATAGCTGATGATGCTGAAGTAATAAGTTTTGTGATTGATCAATCGGGGATCACCGGTGGCAAAGGCATCGTTGATGATCCTGACTGAATGAGAAATGCCCTGATCGGCCCCGTCAACCATCAGCTTAGGCACATTGGGAACCTGATCCTGACCGGGAACATCCAGACTGACGTCGTACACGTAATTGACGATTTTACCCACCCCATTCTTTACATCACACTGGAAGATCAGACGGGCTTTGGCCGGATCATCGTAATCCTGCACGCTAACGTCACCATTAACCAGCTGAAATAATTTATATCCCTCAAACCGGTAAAGGGAATCCGGTGATTTCAAAGCGACGATGGCGGGATCCGCAATTTTGAAGTTTTCTATTTCCTTGGTGTTGACAATGGAAATGATCAACTCGCGGTCCAGTTCCACGATGTCCAGATCCGGAGCCGGAGGACCGTCTTTCAGCTGAAAACAATTATCAAACAGGGCCTGGGCTTTTTCATCAGCCTGTTTGAGCAACTTGTATGGCGGGCAAGGATAGGTGCCAATAGGCGGGCGCACCCAAACCACGCCGATAACGATTTCGTTGCTGGCACCTGGTTCCAGACGGAACGGGCCGGAGTTCTGCATGGTGCGGCGGTCAAACGGAGGATTGTTGGCTGCACATTCCGACCAGCCATTGGGATCGCTAGGATCATCAGGAAAAACGTAGTTGGTTTTTACTGTTCCTCCGTAAGCATTTCCTCCGTAGGTGAACGGCGTGCCGTCTTTCCAGGTGCCGGAAAGGTAACCGTAAAAGTCACTGGCATCTTCGGGATTGCCGATCTGCGAAAAATCGTTGTTGTAATAGAGGAAGGATGATAAACCCAGCCGGACGCCGTTCTCATCAAACGGACCCTGGAAATAATCTACTCCCAGATAAGGCGGTTGGTTGCCGTAGTTGAGGGCACAGCTTTGCGCATCGGTAGCGTTGGCATTGTACACGATGCCCAGCCCGGTTTCCAGGTCACAACCGATGTAATCGTCGGTGTAGCAACCCAGGTCGGGATCGACCCATTGACCCATAAAGCAACTATCCAGCGGTATGGTGGCTTTATTATATAAGCGATACTTGTAAAACGTCATGTCGTTGACTTCGTCATTGGTCTTGAAGGCAAAAGCCAGTGCCTGAATTTCCATACCGATGTTGATGGCTCCGGTTTCAGTATGAATGTTTCCGTTGTCGTTATACACCCACCAGATCATCTGGTCGGCATAGGTTTTTTTCTGGCAGGTTTCGTCAATAACCGGATAATCGCCGCCTGTAGGATCGTAATAGCCGTTGCCATCGTAATCTTCAAAGGGGGCCATGTTGCGGTTGCCCACCTGAGGAAAGTAGGGATTACCGTACGCCGGCCAGTTCAATACGCCTTTGGGAATCTGATTGGGAGACAGGCTGCCGCCGCTGGCTTCAAAAAGCCGGAGAAACGAGTCAATTTCCGACCCCAACACTTCAAAGTGTTTATCCCATTGGTTGCAGATGGTGGCGTCCACCACGCCGTTTTCATCCAGGGGACCCGGAAAATAGTCGTTGCCGCTTTGCCGATAGGTGGCCGCAGCTACTTTGAGCTGGTTCTGGGCATCAATACCACCGATCCAGATGGCTCCGGCAAACAGGGAACTGGGGTTCTCGGGTTGTCCCGGTAAACTTTTGGGCACTTCGTATTTGGCGTTGTTGGTCAGGTCCCACCACATGTCGCCGCCATTGTGAATGCGTGCCCGGATGTTGTTAATGTCCAGATCAATCGAAGAGGTTGCCGGCGCGCAATCGCCTGCCTGGAGTTTGGCCGAAGTGCTGAGTTTGCCCCCACCCGGCGGCTTGCCGATGTTTTCACGGGCAAGAACCGAAGCAGTGCCCCAGGCAATCAGAACAATTACAGGCAAAATCTTCTTCATGATTTATGATTTACAACTTTTTTTAATTTAAAAACTGAAAATTGCCCCTAACTGCAAGCGTCGGGCCAAACTGTAGTTAAAGGGCCGGTTTTGTTTGATGTTGTACAACAGTTCAAACGTTTCCGGATTGATTTGACCGGCCACCGATTGCTGACCGGTTGCTGAAGACAGGTAGCCGTCGTCGTCAGGGTTACCGGTATAGGCATAGACACTCAGTATGTTCGCCGTGTTAAACAGGTTTTGTGCCAGCAAATACAGATTCAGATATAAATCTTTTGTTTCCGAGACCCTGAAGTCTTTATCCAGTTTGGCATCCACTTTAAACGACCAGGGCAGGCGCGATCCGTTGACGCTTCCGTCCAGTGAGGTCTGGGTGGCCACGCCAAACAAAGCCGTAGGCGTTGCCGTAGTTTGCTTGGAATACGGGGTGCCGGAACCGGCGCGCAGAATCACATTGAGCCCCGTGTTGGCCAGGTAGGGAATACCGGCCTCACCCCATACCGGTCCGTTGTAATTGCGTCCTTCGCCAAAACGGTAATCCACCGCCAGGGCAATGTTGTGCCGCTGATCGTAACTGAACGGCACTATGGTACGCAGGTTGGGCAACCCCGAACCCACCAACCGGATGCCTGAAGTGGCGCTGGAGCCGGTGCCCGCCGCAAACTGTAGGGTGTAGTTGGCATCAATTTTTACATTACGAATTCTCCGCAACTCATACGTGAAGGCCAAAGATTTCACTGTACCAAAGTCGGAGTTGGTGTACGTAATGTAATCCAGCGGGTAGGCATAGGCTATGTTGGCTACCTGAATCAGGTCTTTGAGTTCGCGATAAGTACCGGAAATGGTTAGCGCCGAGGTATTGCCCAATGCCTGTTTGAAGCCCACCTGATAGTCAATCGTTTTTTCAGGCTTCAGATCGGGATTGGCAAAAACGGTTCCCTGCAACTGCCGGAAATAATAGTACTGAAACATGGTAGCCAGGGCCACGTTCCGCGATTCCGTGCCCGAAGGCCGCTGGGTCAACACATCGTAGTGGGCAAAAAACAGGGCTTCATCCGATATGGGGAAAGAAAAGGCAATTCGCGGCATTACGGTGATCTGCGGCACATAATCCTTGAACGAGGCCGGAGTCAGCTCCAGCGAATTCAAATCGTTATTGACCAGATAGGGTGAAATCAATCCGGTAGTGGAACCCTGTGCAATGACCTTGGGATCGCTGATTTCCGTACCCTGCGCATTGTACCAGGTGTCGCCAACGCGGTAGCCGGTAATAGTCGTGGGCTGCTGAATGTCATCTACATAAACATAGGCATCGGAGGGCAGGTTGGAGGGATGCGGACCCAGGTCGGTGACTTCGGCCACCGTTCGGATCGGATACAGCGAATACTTGTCTTTCAGGACAAATTGGTTGTTATCGAAGCGGTCCACCCGCACGCCGATATTAAACACCAGATCGCGGAAATTGAACCGGTCCTGAACGTAAGCTGCAGCATAGTTGGGCCGGTAAGCCGGCTGGTTGCGGCTCAGATTGCCATTGGCATCACGTTGGGTAAAGTAATCCTCCAGGCTGGGTTGCTGCTTAAGCACATTACCCAGGTAATCGTAGCCGTAGGCGAAATAGAAATTGTTTCCGTTGTTGAGTAATTCATCCGGACTAAACAAGTCCAGCGAAAGCAGGCTTGGATCAATGGCATCCACGTCAACGAAATCCAGACCGCTGGGATTCAGTCCCAGTCGTTGCCGGAGGGATTTGTCAAAGTAGGCCTGTTCACTGGCCAGGAATAAGCGATCGTAATTCACCGTATCCAGGTAAACCCCAAATTCATCGTAAACCGGCTTGGGGTTCTTTGTATCCAGGTTCTGTATGTGTCCGTTCATTAACTGACGGGCCAGCCCCCATAAGCCTACCGGCGCAACGAAATAGCGGCGGTCCACGCGCTGCTCATATTCAAAGCCGAATTCGATGGCATGCTTTCCTTTTTCTCCTCTGCCCCGCCTCATGATGTCAACGGAAGCATTCAATGCCAGATGAAACTGGTCGTTGTTCCGCAAGCCGTAAGATGAAGTGGGATAACCTGTGTTGAGAAACATGGAATAAACGGTCATGGTGCTGATGGGTAGCGAGCCGTTGAGCAGGCCACCGCCGTTGGCGATATCAAAAATGCTTCGGTAATAGCCCGTCGGTCCGGGAGCAAGCTGAAAATACTGCGTGGTGTAGTTGGTCAGGAGCGGATTAAGGGTGCCCGGCGTGTAGCGTACCAGCGTATCCAGATAACCGAACAACAGCCAGCCGGTTAGGTTAGTGGCGCTGTCCTGGCCGTAGAAATAAACGGGACGGCGTAAGGTTTCAAAGCGGCCCACATAACCGTAGTTAAACGGATTGAACTTATGACGGGGATCGCCAAAATTTTCGTACTCCTTGGTGTAATCCACCTGCAGGGAGTAATAGGCATTTTGAAAAACCGATTCGCGTTCGCGGCCGATGGCAGTGGGGAAGCGCTGCGTGAACCGCACAAATCCCCGGTACACATTGGCATTGAAGTATTCGTTTGCCGTTTCCGAAGCAAACAACATGGCATTGTAATCCCAATTGACAAATTGGCCAATGCTGAAGTTGCTTCCGACAGTAAGATTCATATAGTTCGACAACTGAAAGTCCAGCTTACCGGCAAACCGGTAGCTATTGCTCACATTGTTAGGAAGGTATTTTTGGGTAAACAGATCTTCTTCAGTAATAAATGCAGAAGTTGGAACAAATCCCGAAGCAGTGGGCGATGGCGTCAGCGGGTTACTTTGCAGGTAGCTGAGCACTTCGGGTTTCACTTGGTAAATGGGAATAGCCCTTGCACTAGCATCCCGGTAATGTTCCCATTCGCCGCTCAGGAAAAAACCTATGGGAGCGCGCGCCGTGTCAGTGCCTTTATTCCTTACAAAAAGCGGACCTGAAAGATTGAAGCTGGCCAGATCGTAGCCAAATGCATCCAAAAACTCGGACGTGACAAATTCCACTGCGCCGTGATATTCCTGCGAGGGGCCGCGGGTGGTAATGGAAACCAGGCCTCCGAGCATATCGCCGTATTTGGCCGGCAACCCTCCGGTGATCACGCTGAGTTGTTCAATGGATGATTGGGGCAGATTCACCGAGCCGCGCATCCGGATACCGTCCACCACATATTGGGTGGCATTGGATCGGGCTCCGGCAATGTTGAGCGCCTGATTATCGTCCCGTTGAAAAACTCCTGCCGTCAAACTGGCCGTGTTGTTGGTGTTTCGTGTCGCCAGATGCTGAATTTCCGTCTTGTCAAAGGTGCTTCCCGTTGCCGTTTTTCCCGGATCAATGAGGCGGTCGGTAACCACCTTGATTTCCGGTAGGGTGGTCGCGCTTGCTTTCATGGCCACATCCTGAAAAGCGATTTGTTCGGCAATCACTCTGACACCGGAGAGAATCACGGGCTGATAGCCCAAGTATTGCACTCGCAGGTCATAGGTTCCGGGAACAATTGGCTTAATGGTATATCGCCCGTCGTCATCCGTCTGGCCGATGTAACGCTGCAGCCCCTGCTGCTCCAGAACTACAGAAGCAAAAGGAATGCCTTCGCCACTGGCCTCGTCGTAAACGCGTCCCTGCAGTTCGCCGGTTTGCGCCCAAGCCGGTAGAGAACAAAGCAAAAGCAACAAAAGAGTGGAAAGCTTTTTCATTTGCTTCAATTTAGATGAAGAGGCCATTGGCAAATATAGCCGCCCTTTCCAGTTTGTTACCCAACTGTTAAAATTTTTGGCCGCAGATCGCTGGATGAGAAATGATGTCTCTATCCCCGCAAACTAAGGTTGGTTACCGGAGCAGTTGCGGACATCTCGGGACAGGAGCAACCAATCGTTTACGGTTAGCTGTTCCGGGCGTAGCTGTAAGCGGCTGTCGGTCAGCGGAAATGCAGATGGCAACAAGTGGCGCAGGCTGTTGCGCAGTTGTTTGCGGCGCTGGCCAAATCCGGCGCGCAGCAACCGGCGCAGCACATCATCCGGATACGAAGGCTGCGGATGAATACGCTCCAAACGCAACACGGCTGAGTCCACCTGCGGAGGGGGAACAAAACAGTTGGGACTTACCTCAAACAAATAGTCCACCCGGTAGGCGGCCTGAATAAGCACCGAAAGAATACCGAAGTCTTTATTGCCCGGAGCAGAGGCTATTCGCCGGGCCATCTCCTTTTGAAACATACCAACCAGCAATGGAATCTGCCCGCGCCATTCGTACACCCGGATCAGAATCTGTGACGAAATGTTATAGGGAAAATTGCCAACAATACTTAGCTGTGCTTCTTTAAGGTCAGAAAAGTTATATTGAAGAAAATCACCATGAATCAGGCGTTGCTTTAATTGGGGAAACTGCCTTTGGAGCAGCTCAATCATTCGACCATCTACTTCAATCGCCCACAGGTCGGCTCCTGCCTTGAGCAAACGACCGGTTAGCACACCGGTTCCCGGCCCGATTTCCAACACCGGTCCGGATGGTCGCTTATCCATGAGGGCGGCTACCATTTTTCCGGCAATGTTGCCATCGGCCAGAAAATGTTGCCCCCAGGCTTTTCGTGCCCGCGGTACCCTCATTGTACTACCCCATTCGTACGAGTCGTCATGGTAATACTTAGCTTTAGCCGGTAAAACCGGTAAAGTATATATGAAGATTTCAATTGCCTCACGCCCCCTGCGATCCGAATCTCTTGTCTATGTCGTTAACGATGTGCAGGACGTAAAAAAACTTTCCATCCCGGAAGACCTCAAGGACATAGCCATCGGACAACTGAAAAAAGACATCCGTGAAGTCGTAATACCGGAAACCGGTCGCCTGATCTGCATCGTATCGGTGGATCAAAAAAAAGAAGAATACAAAACTGCTGAAAGCCTTCGCAAAAGCGGCCATGCCCTACTAACAGCGCTCAACCGCAACAAGGTTTCGGGTGTGTTCATTGAAAACGCTTCTTCCGTTGAACAGGCATCTCTTTGGTTGGCCGAGGGCATGGCACTGGGCAATTACCAGTTCATCCGCTTTAAAAAAGACCGGGAAAAAGAGGCCAACTCACTGCGCGAATTGCATTTGCATGCAGCCCAATGCGCCGCATCAGATGCGGAAACGCTTCAGGCTGTTGTGGATGCCGTTTACCTGGTGCGCGATTTGGTTAACTTGCCGGTAAACTACCTGAATGCCGTCGGGCTGGCGCAGGAAATCGTTCGCGTCGGCAAATCAGCAGGCTTTAAAACGGAAGTATTCTCCAAGCCCAAAATTGAAGCATTGAAAATGGGCGGGCTGCTGGCCGTCAATCAGGGCAGCGTGGATCCGCCCACCTTTTCCATAATGGAATACAAGCCACGCAATGCCGTGAACAAGCAGCCCATCGTGCTGGTCGGAAAAGGCGTGGTGTACGATACAGGCGGCCTCAGCCTGAAACCCACGCCAAATTCCATGGATTACATGAAATGCGATATGGCCGGGGCTGCCGTGGTGCTGGGAGTTATCTATTGTGCTGCCCGCACACGCCTGCCGCTCCATCTGATTGGCCTGGTGCCCGCCACCGATAACCGGCCAGGGTTCAATGCATTTGCCCCCGGCGACGTGATCACCATGCACAACCAGACTACCGTGGAAATGCTCAACAGCGACGCAGAAGGTCGCATGATTCTTGCCGATGCCCTCAGCTTCGCCCGGCAGTACAAACCCGAACTCCTGATCGATGTAGCCACGCTCACCGGCGCCGCCCACCGTGCTTTGGGCGAACAGGCCTTCGCCCTTATGCGCACCGCTTCCGATGACGTGCTTCAGCTGCTCCAACAGGCCAGCCTGGAAGTATACGAACGCTATGTGGAGTTTCCGCTCTGGGAAGAATATGCGGAGTTACTTAAAAGCGATATTGCCGATATAAAAAACGTCGGTGGAGTGAATGCAGGAATGATCACGGCAGCGAAATTTCTGGAAAAGTTTACCGATTATCCCTGGATTCACATGGATATTGCCGGAATTGCCTTTCTTTCATCGCAGTCGGCCTACCGCGGCAAGAACGCCACCGGCATGGGTGTGCGCCTGCTCTACCGATTCCTGCAGCGAAGAGCCTTGCAGAAATAAATCCTTGCCTTAGCTTTCTTTCAGGAATTCGCTGAATAACTAATGTAAAAATATTTAATTGATTATACTGCCGCTATGTACACACCGCAACCATTCGCCTGATTTCCTTGCGACCTGTGGGGTAAGTCATTTCTGCAAAGAACCAACCGCTTGCCCGATGGGAGAAGTTGATGGCCCGGCAACCGGTGCCTGCAGGCAATTCCCCTACTATCCTTCCGAATACATCCCGAATCCGAATTACAGCCACCGACGCACAACATACCTGAAAAGAACAACCTGTCTGCAACAGATCACACACAGGAAGTATTTCCTGCAGGTCACCTGCCTGTTGGGGCCAGACGTATTCAAAAGCCCCAATGTCCAGGGGGCCGTTGGTTATTCGGGTGATTTTGCCAGCAGGGTGCAGATACTCTTCCATCGGCGTCAGATCGAAGCCGGAAGATGTTGTGCCGGGAAAAGTTCCCGCATCTATTGCATCTGATACGGCGGTCAGGTGAAAATCCAAATTGCCCGCATCAACAAAGCCCGCCGCAGCAGGACTGTTTACCCTCCAGTTGGTTGTGCTGTCCAGTAAGGCTGCTGTTCCGTTCAGAAAGGTACCACTGCCGGCAAACAGATTGTTGGTAAGCTTTAACAGATTGGTGGAATTTCCAATATGTAAAAAGGTTCCGGTGCTTTTCTCATTGACCACCGTGTTGTTGATCAGATACAGATCGTGAGGCGGCGGGTTGCTCAAACCCTCCAGGCCGTAACCAATAATTCCCGAATTGGTGGCATAAATCCCCTGCTGAATGATATTGCCGATCAATAAACAAGGACCGCCATTGGGCAGATCCAGTTCCCGGCTGGCATTACCGCTTTCGTTACTGAATCGGTTATACATGATGTAATTGACCCGCGCCCGTGACTTCAACTCGTGTCCCACCACGCCATCATGCACATAATTGTACCGGAAGATCAGCGTGTCAATGTGATTGATGTAGCAGTTGTGCGCATACCCGTTCGCGTGACCGTTATAGCCGAATTCGCTGTATTCAATAACGATGGTGCTCGGATTAACCGAACCGGCCAGAATGCCGGTTTCGTTGTGATGAAAATAGCAGTGGCGCACTGTGAGGTTCTTTCCCTCAGCCCGGATGCCACCGCCGTTTTTGTCGGTGCTGGTGCATTCGGAAAATTCGATGTATTCCACCGTCACCTGATTTCCGCCTATGACCCAAATGGCTTTGTTGCCGTAACTGAGTCCGCCCGATTTCAGATGCGCCATGCCTCCCACACCCCGCAGCAACAAATTATTTTTTCCCCAATAAGCCACATCTCCGGGGTAAACCCCAGCGTCAATGGATACCGTGTCCCCATCCGACACCAAAGACGCAACCTGGCTGGGCATGGTGTACATTTTGCCGGGCCCCACCAGCCATTCCGTTGCCTGCGAAGCACAGGTTACCAACAACAGCGCGAATAGAACAAAACCTTTACTTGCCCAAATCGTTTTTCGTGATGAACCCTGCTTTTCTGTCTGCATAAAAAATTCCTTATGTGTACCCATGCCGAAATTAGCCTATCATTGAAAAAGGACGCCACCGCTACGGCATCCTTAGCTGCCCGTGCAGTCATCAAGGCCCTTCGAATGGGCCGTCATCGCCTAAATGTGTCCATCTTTGCCGGTAAACACAGACCGGAATTCACATGCAATCGGCCCGAAAACCCGTCATCGGCATCACCATAGGCGATTTTAACGGCATAGGTCCGGAAGTCATCCTGAAGACCTTTTCCGACAACCGGATGTTCAATTCCTGCACCCCTTTGCTCTATGGATCCCCCCGCCTGATCAATTACCAGCGAAAGCTGCTCAACCTGCAACAGTTCAACTACTTCCAGGCCGCTTCACCGGAACGTGTTCAGCCCAACACCTTTAACGTGCTTAAGCTTTGGGACGAAGAACTGCCTGTCCAGCCGGGCAAGGCCACACCGGAAAGCGGCAGCTATGCCCTTCGTTCGTTACAGGCTGCAGTAGCCGACCTTAAAGCAGGACAACTGGACGCCCTGGTTACCGCTCCGGTAAACAAGCACGTCATTCACCAACCCGACGCGCCTTTCCACGGGCATACCGATTTTCTGGCCGCAGCTGCCGGTGTGACCGACTATTGCATGCTGTTATGCGGTTCCGACCTACGGGTAGCATTGGCTACCACCCACATCCCCTTGCAGCAGGTAAGCAGCCGTATCACGCCGGAACTTCTGCTAACCAAGCTTCAGGTAATAAAAGATTCTTTGATAAAAGACTTTTCTATATCCAAGCCCCGCATCGCCGTCCTTGGCCTGAATCCCCATGCCGGCGATGGCGGCATCATGGGTGACGAGGAGCAGCGGATCATCGCTCCGGCCATTCGCCAGGCTCAGGAAAAAAACATCCTTGCCTTCGGGCCCTACCCTGCCGACGGCTTTTTTGGCGCTGCCCGTTTTCGTTCGTTTGATGCTGTGCTGGCCATGTATCACGATCAGGGCCTGGTTCCGTTTAAATTGCTGTGTTTTGAGAACGGCGTAAACTACACGGCAGGCCTGCCTTTCGTACGCACGGCCCCTGACCATGGCGTAGCTTACGACCTGGCCGGAAAAAATCAGGCCGATGAGCGTTCCTTCCGCCAGGCAGTTTTTCTGGCACTGGACATTGTGCGCAACCGTATGGAGTACCGGCAAATGACCGCAAATCCCCTGCCCCGCTCTGCCGCTGTCCAAGAATCCTGATGTACCCGTTTACCGCTTCCTTACCCCAGACGACAAACCATGAGCCTGCGAACCGAAAATCTGGTAAAAACCTATCGTCGCCGTCAGGTGGTCAATCACGTTTCTGTCGTGCTCAATCAGGGAGAAATCGTCGGTCTGCTGGGCCCGAACGGTGCAGGAAAAACCACCACTTTTTACATGATGGTTGGTTTGGTTCGGCCCGATGAGGGCAGCATTTTTATCGATCAGACCGACGTAACCCATTGGCCCATGTATCAGCGCTCGCGGTTAGGGCTGGGATATCTGCCACAGGAACCTTCCGTATTTCGCAAGCTGACTGTGGAACAAAACATCGCCGCCGTGCTGGAATTCTCCGGTCTTTCCCGCGATCAGCAAAAACAGCGACTGGAACAGTTGCTGGAGGAATTCGGCATCAGGCACATCCGCCATACTCGGGCCGACCTGGTGTCCGGCGGCGAACGGCGCCGCACCGAAATTGCCCGGGCTTTGGCCGTCAATCCCCGTTTTATGCTGCTGGACGAACCCTTTGCCGGCATTGATCCCATTGCCGTAGAAGACATTCAGAGCATTGTTGCCCGTCTCAAATACAAGAACATCGGCATCCTGATTACGGATCACAACGTGCAGGAAACCCTTTCCATTACCGACCGTGCCTACCTGCTCTTTGAAGGCCGCATCCTGAAGCAGGGAACTGCCGAAGAGCTTGCTGCCGATGAACAAGTAAGAAAGGTGTATCTCGGCCGTAATTTTGAGTTAAGGAAAAAGAATATCAGCGTTTAATTTGCTCATTGTCCCGCTTAGCACTCAACGTGCCGGTTGTACCTTTTTCTGTCCTTCGACCGCTTTACCCCATGGTGCAGGGGCTGCTGCGCCAGCGCATGGCGCACATTCGCCACTGGATAGACTATCCGCTGGACGCTCAGCTCCTCACCTTCCGCAGATTGCTGGCTGCCGGAACCAGCACGGAATGGGGAAAAAAATTTGACTTCGCTTCCCTTCGCCACCCCGACCAGTTCCGCCAGCGCATTCCGCTGCAGGACTACGAATCCCTGCTACCCTTTATCCGACGCATGATGCAGGGCGAACCAAACATCCTGTGGCCGGGTCGTATCCGTTGGTTTGCCAAATCCTCCGGCACCACCTCTGAACGCAGCAAGTACATTCCCGTTAGCCGCGAAAGCATTTACGGCAATCACTTCAAAGCGAGCATGGACCTGCTGGCCTGCTACTGCTCGGCCTATCCCCAAACCCGACTGCTGCGCGGAAAGGGCATTATCGTGGGCGGATCCCATCATTCTTTTGAAGGCCATGTGCGCACCGGCGACCTGTCTGCTGTTCTGATGCAAAACATGAGTTTGCTGGCCAGGAGCTATCGCGCCCCCGCACTGTCCACTGCCCTCATGGACCGGTGGGAGGAGAAAGTAGAACGCCTCGCCCGCGAAACCTTACGCGAAGACATCACCAACTTTTCCGGTGTTCCCTCCTGGACTTTATTGCTGATGAAAAAAGTGATGGAGTTGGGCCAGACCGATGATCTGCTTCGCGTATGGCCCAATCTGGAATTGTATATCCACGGCGGTGTGGCTTTTGCCCCCTATCGTCAATCGTTTAATTCCTTCGTTCCCTCGGGCCGTTTGCGGTACATGGAGGTGTACAATGCCAGCGAAGGTTTTTTTGCTTTTACTCCGGAACCCGACGATGCGGACCTGGTCCTTCACCTGAGCAGTGGCGTGTTTTTTGAGTTTATCCCCGAATCCGAATTCGGAAAAGAACAGCCCGCAACGCGTCTGCTGCACGAAGTAGAACGCGGCAAGCTCTATGGCCTGGTGGTTAGCACCAGCGGTGGCCTTTGGCGCTACAACACCACCGACACGGTTCGATTCACTTCAGTGCGCCCGTACAAAATTCAGGTTAGCGGACGAATGAAATTTTTTATTAATGTTTTCGGGGAAGAAGTTATACAGGAAAATGCCGAAAGTGCCCTGCAGGCAGCCTGTAAGGCCACCGGAGCCGTGGCTCACGAATACACGGTCGCACCCGTTTTTCTGACCACAGCCCAACGCGGCCGCCATGAGTGGTTGGTGGAATTTGAACAGCCCCCGTCCGACCTGTCGCTGTTCGTTGATGAACTGGATCAGGCCCTGCGCCGGGTCAATTCCGACTACGATGCCAAACGCCAGAGCGACCTGGCCCTGCTGCAACCTTTGGTGCGGCCTGTCCCTCGCGGCACGTTTTATTCCTGGCTTAAATCCAAAAACAAACTCGGCGGGCAGCATAAAGTTCCCCGCCTGAGCAACGACCGCCTGCTGGTTGAAGAAATCCTCTCCCGAATGGCCAATGCTCCGGCTGCCGGCCTGCCCTGAAGGCCCGCGATACCGCAAGTCCGCAATGACAGATAAAATTCCTGCCGATACAGCACCCGCCCGGCTGCATCAACTGTTGCAAAAGCAGACGCTTCCCATTCCCCTGCCGGAAGCCTGGCGCTTTTTTTCCTCCCCGCTCAACTTGAACCTCATTACGCCGCCCGACATGCGGTTTCGTATTCTCACGCCGTTTTCTGCTGAAGACCGCATTTATCCGGGCCTGATCATTCGCTATACCGTAAGCCCGCTTTGGTTGGTTCCCCTTCGCTGGCAAACCCTGATCAGCGAAGTTGAGGAACCGTTTTTTTTCGTTGACGAACAGCAAGTCGGTCCCTTTCGTTATTGGCGCCACGAACATCGTTTTGAGGCCGTCGGAAACCATACCGAAATGACCGACCGGGTGCAATGGTCGCTCTATGGCGGAGCGGTCGGTCGCATCATCAACCAGTACATAGTGGAGCCGCGTATCCGTCAAATTTTTGACTTCCGTCGTCAAAAGCTGCAAACGTTGTTCAGTCATTCCTGAGGTGCCGATCCGGCGATCTGTCGCTAGAATGAAGTGCATAACCGCTGCTCTCTTTTTATGATTTTTTCATTTCGTTTGCAATCTTTAGCGACAAATTCCAACCGTCATGCAACGTCTTTTACTCCTCAGTGTTTTTTTGTTCACCCACCTTCACCTTCAGGCACAAACCACGGTTTCCGGTCAGGTAACCGATTCCAAGGGGCAGCCGTTGGTGGGCGTAACCGTTTCCGAAAAAGGAACGATCAACGGAACTTTTACCGATGCTTCAGGCCGCTTCAGCCTGCGCGTGGTCAAACTGCCGGTGACGCTTTCATTCAGTTATGTAGGATTTGCCTCCACAGAAAAAACGGCAACCACCCCGGAGCCCTTGCAGGTTGTTTTGCAGGAGGCCACCACCGAGCTGACCGGCATTGAGGTGGTGGGCTCACGCTCCATGAACCGCTCCATTACCGAAAGCCTGGTTCCTATAGATTACATTGATATCAGCCGCATCAGCGACGAACAGGGCCAACTGGATGTCAATCAGTTGCTCCACTATCTGGCTCCCAGTTTCAATGCCAACCGGCAAAGCGGCG
Organism: Chitinophagales bacterium; assembly: GCA_025057275.1. GTDB lineage: Bacteria > Bacteroidota > Bacteroidia > Chitinophagales > UBA10324 > JANWXQ01. The sequence goes on along the minus strand of JANWXQ010000041.1, from coordinate 70,249 downwards.
CCGATGGCTCCGACCACATTGACCCCGCCACATTACGCGGTCTTGGACCCGACCAAACGCTGGTGCTGATTAACGGTAAACGCCGACATCAGTCGTCGCTCATTAACATTTATGGCACCCGCGGCCGCGGCAACACGGGCACCGATCTCAACACTATTCCCGTTAGCGCTATTGATCATATCGAAATCCTGCGCGACGGCGCATCGGCCCAGTACGGTTCCGATGCCATTGCCGGCGTCATCAACGTCGTGTTGAAGCGCAACACCAACGAATTCTCCGGTTCCCTGGGAGGATCCATGAACACCGCCAAGTATCGTTTTGATGACAAATCTTTTGACGGGCAATCCATCCTGCTGGCTGCCAATCAGGGATGGGACATCGGCGAAAAAGGCGGGTTCGTGAACGTTACTACCGAATACCTGTTTCGCGATCATACCAATCGCGCCAACACGCTGGACATTTACCCCAACAGCCCCGATGTGCGCAATCAGTTCGGCCAGGCCAAAACATCAGACTTTGCCGTTATGCTCAACAGTGAAGTGCCCCTGTCCGATAACGCCGCCTTTTACTCTTTTGGCGGGCTGAATTTCCGCAGCACCGAAGCCTATGCCTTTACCCGCTCTCCGGAAAGTGAGCGCAACGTGATCAGCATTTATCCCAACGGTTTTGACCCCATCATTGCCTCCAACATCACCGACCGCGCCCTGACCTTGGGCGTCAAAGGCATGGTGGGCCGCTGGAAAGCCGACCTGTCTAACACCTACGGATCCAATCAGTTTCATTTTTATGGCAAGAACACGCTGAATGCCTCGCTGGAAAGCGCCTCGCCCACGCAGTTCGATGACGGCGGAACCTTCTTTGCCGTCAATACCACTACCCTTGCCTTCAGCCGCTTTTTTGACCAGGTGGTCCGGGGCTTGAACATTGCTTATGGTTTGGATTATCGCATAGAAAATTACCGCATATTTGCTGGCGAAGAAGCCAGCTGGAAGACTTACGGACCCGTAATCTTCAGTATCGACTCCCTGTTTGATGATTACGGTGCATTTGTGGGGCTGGACACTGTCTATCGTCCGGGGGGTGCACAGGGCTTTCCCGGTTTTCGTCCCGATAACGAAGTAAATCAGTACCGAACGAACATTGCCGCCTACGCAGATGTGGAATTGCGCCTTACCGATGCCCTGACCGCCAGTGCTGCAGCCCGAATGGAAAACTATAGCGATTTCGGTAATACGTTGAACGGAAAACTGGCCCTGCGCTATGCGCTAACTAAGAACGTAGCCCTGCGCGGATCGGTCAGCACCGGCTTCCGGGCCCCCTCGCTGGCCCAGATCTATTACAACCAGATCTTTACCAACGTACAGAGCGGCGTCATCTTTGATGCCCTCATTGCCAACAACGTCAGTCCGGTTACCCGGGCGCTCGGCATCCCCCCCTTAAAGCAGGAAGTAGCCACCAATGCCAGCCTCGGCCTGGTGCTCAATCCCGTCCGCGGTTTGTCGGCCACCATCGACGGGTATTGGGTTCGCGTGCGCGATCGCATCGTGCTGACCGGAAATTTTGACAACAGCGACCCCGTCATCGGCCCTATCCTGGATGAAGTTAACGTAGTGGCAGCCCAGTTTTTCACCAATGCTGTCAACACCACCAACATCGGACTGGACGTCATCCTGAATTATGCCCGCTACTGGAGCAACAGCCGCCTCAATGTAGCCCTGGCCGGCAATTTCAATCAGCTGACGATTGACAGCATTTATACCAATGAACTGCTGGCCGGCAAGGAAGACAGCTACTTTGGTCCGCGTGAGCAGCAATTTCTCATTTACTCCGCTCCTCCCGCGAAGATGAATCTGACCCTGAGCTATGGCTATCGGCAATGGGATGCCGAACTGCGTCTGAACTACTGGGGCAAGGTGGAATTTGTGGATTACAGCGGCAACTACTACACCTGGCAACCCAAACAAACGCTGGATCTCACCCTCGGATATGATCTGGCCCGGAACGTACGTTTGTCGTTGGGTGCTGTTAACCTGACCAATGTCTATCCCAAAGCCACCAGCGAAACCGTGGATGCCGAAACCGGTTACGATCCCTACGAAACCGAAACCGGCGGTGCCTGGGATGCCGTTCAGATGGGCTTTGATGGCACCCTGTTGTTCGCCAAACTCGGCTTCCGCTTCTAAGCAACAGTCCACCTCATTGCATGGCCCCGTGGCTGACCACGGGGCTTTTTTTTCGGCTCCTGCGATATGCTACCTTAGACCGGAAATTTGTTGCCATGGGAGAAATTTTATTCGTCCTGCTGACCTTGTATTTCTTGTACCGCTCCTATGCCAATATGCAGAAAGCAGCCCGTAAGGAAGCCGAAGAACGACGCAGGCGCAATGAAGAAGTAGCACGCCGCATGCGGCAGGAACAACAAACCGCGCGTCCTTTAACGACGGTGGACCTGCCGCCAACCGCCGGGACGGAACGCCCCACTACTTTGGATGATATCCTCAAGGAACTCATGGGCGAGGAACCTCAGCCAGCCCCAGCAGCGCCGCGACCGAAACCCAAAAAGCCCGCTGCGAAAAAAGTCCCTTCCGATGCTCCAAAGACCGAACCGGTTAAAAAGAAAACGCAGGAGCCATTTCTTACTGCCGACTATCAGCCCGAAATGCTTCCGGAGGCCACCGCTTCGCTGGATGTGCCGGCACCGGAATCCACCGAAACCCTGCTCAAAACCGAACCCTTTGCGCCGCTGGTTGTGCCGCAGCGTCGCCGTTATCCGTTCAACCTTCGGCAGGCCATCATTGCCAAAACCATTCTGGATCGCCCCGAGTGGTAAACCCGCCGTTGCCTGCTGTTCTTTGTTCACTATCTTTGCGCCGCCGGTCCGGTAGTTTAGTTGGTTAGAATGCCGCCCTGTCACGGCGGAGGTCGGGGGTTCGAGTCCCCTCCGGACCGCTGCAAATCAAAAACGGCGCCTCAGGCGCCGTTTTTCATTGCGCGGAAAGAGGCCAGGTACAACTACCGCCACATAAAAAATTCATACCTGTTTTCCCGCTTGCACCGTAGCGGGCGCTGACCAAAAGATTTCAATCTTCTGCACTGATGTAATTGACGCCGCCGATAGCCAAAACATCTTCCTCTTCACCGGGATAACGGAAAAAGAAAAACTGCTCCCTGCGACCGTCCGAATAGGTAAGTATGAGCTGATTGTTTTTGACTTCGTACAAACCATAGCGCATATCCTGGCTGGAAGAAGCAACCCCTACACCGGCCGGCGGCGGAGGCGGCGCTATGGTGCCCGGTGCCTGCATGCTGGACATCGGTGACCCTTTTGACGTGGCAGTAAATCCTGACCAGCCATACACCGAAAACTTTCCGTCTTTGGAGAAAACAAATAGGGTTTCTCCGCTCACATTACCGCTGGCTACGGCAGAATTCAGATTGACAAAAGCTTTTCGCCGGTAAGCTCCCTGCAACCGCAAGCCGCTTTCTGAAGCTATCTTTCTGAATACGGTAGGTCCGCTTTGCCCGCTGTATGCAGCTGCCAGCTTGATCTGCGGCGCATCAACCGGCATAGCGACCGATTGATTTTTCCAGGTGAACAGCAGCTGACCATTTTTTTCCTCATAACCGGCACATTCCCCTGGTTTGCTGCAGGCAGCGTCAAAATCAAACTCGTTTGGATTTTCCGGCGGATAGCCGAAATACACTTTGCCGTTATCCAAAATAGTCCAAAACGTATTGAAGTTTTTATATGAATATCCGTACGTGTAGGTGTTGGCTACCGTTTGCAGAATATTGGCTACGTACATGGCTCTGATGCGACCTTTGCCTGCCTGAGCACTTTCGCTGGCCGATGGTGCAGTTGCAGGCTCAGTAGCCGGCTTACCGGTTGCTGCTGCTTCCTCCGTTCGAATCATCTGGTACGTAGTCCACACATCGGCTTTCAGGCACGGAGCGACAAAGCTGTTCAAATCTGCATGGTATTTCTTCATCACCGATTCATTGCCCGTCACTATAGCAAGCACACCCCATTTTTGACTGCCGGGGAAAGCCAGATACATCCTTTTGGCCAGGCCTTCAGCAGTCTGTACGTCCATAACGGCAGCCAACATGGGATCTGAACTGCAGGACGATCGCAACTCAGCTACCTGGCTGAAATACTTCAATTGCTCATCGCTGCGGATGCGACCACGCAGATACAGCTCAAAAGCTTTTTTCCAGTCTGCCGCCTGAACGGTAAACGGACTGATTATGGCTACTGCCAGAACCTTACTGTCATCTGCATTTGGCGGAAAAAAATACTTGTTCTCCCCGACCATCTTTTCTGTCCATCCAGCCGGTTGGGTGTACTTGACGTGACTGAACACCGTCTGACAAAAGGTTTCTGTTGTCAGGCCAAACAAGGCAACCAACAGCAGATATTGTGGCAACAACGACTGTGATTTTAGAAACCTAGCCATAAGAAAAAAATGATTTTTATTCACACTGAGCCCAAAATTATAATGCCTTTTAACAGCTAATACAGCCTTGGATATTGCAAGACCTTAATATCAACTTCATTTGTTCGAACTCAAAAACCCAAGGTACCCAAACCGGCGGATCAGTTGTTTACACGGCCAAAAATCCTGTTGCACCTATTCCGGCTTATCTATGGTGAGAAAGAACTATTTGGCTTTTGTTTAGAAAAGGATGTAAAGACTTCCCAACTTTCTGCAATATACCACTGCCTTTCGCTTAGGAATTCCTGCAAATAAGAATCTTCACCTGAACAGTCAACATGCTATAATCCAAAGCTGAGACAACCGAAACAGAGGCTGTATCTATAGCCTGGTGGCTTAAGTCAAAAATTTGCACCTTTTAAGGCTATTAGAACAGACGTATAAAGGCACTTTTAGTTGGAGAACAAATTCCGGTTGCAATGCGATGTCTTTAATCCCTTTTTCTCCGATTTCATGGTACACCTTCAGCCGCAGCTCTTCCCTGATGCTGAATGATAATTTCATTTTGAAGCAGCCAACCTCCCGTAACGGATTCGGAAATGCCAAAACCTACGACCAAGGTTGGTGCAGCGCGATAACGGAAGTCATCGCTGTACTTTGGGTGTTGGTCATCACCACCGGATTGGCGTCCAAATAGCTGCCACAATGATTGAGAATTGTCACGCCCGGACTTTTTCCTGCTTTTTGAATCGCATGATAGTGTATATAACCCTGATTCCCTGACGGATCGTAAGTATGATGCGGCGCAAGGATACCGGGCAAAGTTCATTTCAGGATGCGCGGGTGCGCAAACCTAAAAACCCCTGTCCATGTCTTCAGCCCATCGGAAGATCGATTGGTGCATGTGACGTGACCTTATCCGACCGCAGTGTCCGCCGTAGTTACAACACAGAAAAAAAATCAAATAAATACTGTCCTAATGTTTTTTAGAAAAAGAAAACTGATTGTAACAGGAAATATGGCTAAACAGGAAATTTATGCAAAAGACAAAATTTTCAAAGCGAATGCACTCACCATCTCAACATTACGTAGGCTTTCGGAATGAATAAATACGCTAAAGCAATAAAAGCCTGAGGTCAGCGCAAACAACCCCAATATGCTGACATCCTTCTAAAAGGCAAAATGCAATCCTAACGTTACCGGATACAGCTTCGGTTCCAGTTCTTCCTGAAACAGCGGCGACAGGCTATAGGTACCGAATAGGGAAACATCACCGTATCCCAAACTTGCCGTAAGTCCGTAACGCAGCGGACTGAGGTTAAAGCTGTCGTGCATTTTGGACTTTTCGCCTGCTGAAGTCTTGATTTTGGTGCGTGCGCCCAGCAAATACGAGCCATAGCCTCCTATGCCTATGGTAAAGTGGCGGTCCGATTGCTGCGGACCGGCTTTCAGCATCAGCATCAGCGGCACACCAATATAATCCGTAGATAACTTGTTTTTCCGCAGTGTTTGTTCAGAAGTGTAAAACTGCACGCTGTCGGTTCGCGGCATCAGGATTTCGCTGCCTCCAAACTTGTACGAATTGAACTCGCCATAAATCCCGTAACGCAAATAAACGGGATGGACTATCCGTAGTTGCTGGGAAACCACATGCAAATGCACCCCAATTGACGGGCCGGGCAAGGGCTCCATGGCCCGATATTCTTCCGGAAGGCGAAAACGCATATCCGGCGTTACGTAGTTGTTGAATCCAATGCCCAATTGAAACCATTTGGTTTTCAATCTGGGCTGTTTGTCCTCATCAAAAGATGAATTGTCATCCCAATCGCTTCGGTCCTTTAAATCGAAATTGCCATCATCACCTTTTTTGCCATCGAAGCGCCATTCGTTATTCTTATTTCTCATATAAATTTCCACATCATCAGCTCCTCTTTCAATAACCACTATTTCCATGGGCCCCAGCCTTAAGCGACTGGTATCACCGTTTATTTGGCTGTGGAAATAGTATGGAGTATCCGACTTCTGATTCTCCAGCTGCCGGTAGTCATTCACCTTGTCGGAATCAAGCGACCGTAAAGCCTCTTCTAAGGTCTTTTCAAAACTTTCGCTGTCAAACGGATTCCTTTTCCAGGCCGTATCGAGAAGCCATTGCCACAGGGAGTCGTTATACGCACTCTGGTTGTTTTCAAACAAGTCAGAGCTGTTGGGAGGAAACCGTAATGACTCCAGCGATTCGCGAAGCTCCAGCATCTGCTCACGCAGTTGCTGCATGGATTGTTCCAGTTGCTTCATCTGACGTTGCAGATCGGAATCGCGATCAGGGTTTTGCGCCGGTGCCGGTAAGGAAATCGCCAGAACGATGGCTAAAACAGGAATCAGCTTCATAAAATGACGTTTTTTTCTATTCGTGCTTTGTTTTTCCGTTTTAATTTCTTAAATCATTCATAAAAATTTTATTCCGTGGTCGGCAAGAAGGTGCGTTCAATTTCCAGCGGGCCCAGGGCCAGCGTCATGCGAATCACAAGCAGGTCACCCGCCTTGTCGCTGGCGGTCAGGTTTCTGGCCATTTCGGGCCGGCCCGATGCCGCCAGCAGCGCTGCAACCCAGGGCCGCACTCGCTGCAGCAAAGTCACCCGGTCTGGTTCCTGAGCAGGAACTGTTTCCGGAATAAGATGCGTGATTGCCATGGCCTTCGGTTTCGGTCCTTCTTCCTGTACCAAGACGATATACCGCTGCACCAGGGGCAACAAATGGTCTGAAGTCGCCACTGGATTTGCCTTAAGGGTATCTGCCCGCAGGTCATTAACCTGTGTAGGCCTGACGGCAGCAGTTTTTTTCACCGCAACAACCCTGGTAGTTGGCATGTCTTCACCTGTTTCTGGTACCGGCTGCATGCTTGGCGAATCGACAACTGCATCAGGAGCGGACACCGAAAGGGGTTCTTCTTCTGCCGACTGCCATGCTGAAGGGATGCCGTTCAGCAACCAGGCCAGCCCAAGCACGGCGGCGGCTGCCACAGCGCGCATCCACAGGGGCACTATCAGTGCGAACCGTCGATAAAGCCGGTTTTTGTCAGGATAACGAACCGATAAATCGGGTTCCAGCACGGCATGCACGTAGCCGTTCAGATGACTGCGCAAATCCGGACGCACGGCAAGAAATTCTTCCAGCTGACGGCGACGTTTGGCCGTCAGACGTCCTTCGGCAGCCAGCTGCAAAAAATAGTCGCAATTGGCTTCCGTTATTTCTTTTTTTAATTTATTTTTATCTCTATAAAAAATTTGTTCATCCGGCAACACCTGGAGCAGATCCGGAGGGAAATGTTCGAGCAGTTCCGGATGTTGTTCCAGAAAAGTCAAGAGGGCCTCTTGCTGCTCAGCAGTGAGCCGGCCTTCCCGGGCCAGGGTCAGATAGTGTTCCAGGGCATGGTGGTTCAGGTTCATGGCTTAAACAACATACTTAAGGGAAACCAGAACGTCTTTAAGCTTTTTGCGCGCCCGGAACAGATAGACTTTAACCTGCGCAATGGACAGACCGGCTATAGAGGCAATTTCCGCATAACTGTAGCCTTCGTAATCGCGAAGCAGCACTACGGATTTTTGAACCGGCGGCAGGGTTTGCAGGGCCAGGTCTAAAGCTTGCTTCAAACCGGTAGGCTGCTCATGGTAAGTCAGGTGCATTTCATCGGATAATTCGGCTTGCGGCTGACGACGCCAGGCTTTGAGCAACAGACGATAGGCTACCCGGAACAGGTAGGAACGGCTGCTTTCCATCGCCACCTGCTGATGGTTGCGCCACAAAATCTCATAAGCCGATTGCACCACGTCTTCGGCATCGGCCTGATGTTGCAGGTTTTTACGAACAAACCGGTACAACCGGTCGGCATACAAGTCCACACAAAGGTTGTATTGCTCTGAAGTCATGTAATGCCTGAGAAGATGCCCTACATCATCTGCTTGTGCAGCAGCCGTATTCGCCCCGCTGCACAGACAGTAAGAGGCAAAAAGCAGGTAAAAAGTTACAGCGGCTTGAAAATTTTTTTCTGAGGCAGCCCGGTTATTCGGCTACCAGCTCAAATACCACATCCACTTCCACGTCTTTATGAAAATGGATGCGGGCCGTGTATTCTCCTAATGTAACGATGTCTTCCGGCATGGCAATCTTCTTGCGGTCTACAGCAATGCCGCATTGCTTTTTAATGGCCTGAGCGAGCTGGATGTTGGTTACTTTACCGAAAATGCGCCCGCTGGTACCGGTCTTCACCCCAATGGTAAAGCGGGTGGATTTCAGCTTTTCCACCACCTGCGCCAGGTCGCGCAGCAGCTTTTCTTCCCGCCGCTTTTCCTGTTGCTGCCGGACGGTCAATAATTTTTTCTGCGTTTCATCAGCCACCACGGCCAGGCGACGCGGAATGAGGTAGTTACGGGCATAGCCGGGACGCACCTGCACGATGTCGTTTTCCTTGCCCAGCTTATCAACGTCTTGCAGCAAGATGACTTCCATAATTATTTCAACAGGTCGGTAACGTAAGGAAGCAGAGCCAGTTGACGTGCCCGGCTAATGGCCTGGGCCACCTTGCGCTGATACTTGGCCGAATTGCCGGTGATGCGTCGGGGCAGGATTTTGCCCTGTTCATTGAGGAAGTTCAGCAAAAACTCAGGTTCCTTATAGTCCACATATCGGATATGGTATTTTCGGAACCGGCAATATTTTTTGGGTCGGCGCGTGACCTTTTGCGCAACCAGGTATTTAATGCCCTTGTTGGATTGCTTACTCATCGGGAATTTAACTTACGGGAGCTGATTGTTCCGTCTTAGGCTGGGCTGCATCTTCGGTTTTCTTTTTGCCCACAAGGCCTTTGCGGCGCTTTTCGTTGTATTCCACGCCGTATTTGTCCAATGCCGTGGTGAGCCAACGCAAGATGTTCTCATTGCGCTTGTATTCTGTTTCCAGCTTTTGAACCACTGTTCCCGGTCCCTGAAATTCAATGATGACGTAAATACCGTTGGACTTTCCATCAATCTGGTAAGCCAGTTGACGTAGGCCCCAATACCGTTCTTCGACTATGGAACAGTCGTTTTCTCCAAGCAATTTTTTGATTTTCGACGTTTCGCGACGAACGTCTTCTTCGGCCAGCAATGGCGAAAAAATGATTACCGTTTCGTAATGCCTGGCTGGTTGCGCCATCCGGGTTTTATTAAGGGACGGCAAAGATAGCGGCTGGCTTCAAAAACACAAAACCGCGAATTTATCTGAGCAGATTCCCCCTTCGGCAGGCAAATCACCTCCCCGAGGCAACCTTCACGCGTTTGCTTTTTCCTGCCTCAAACGCTTTTTGGGTTCGTCAAACGAAACCGTCGGATTTTTCCTGCTGGCTTTAACACCAACTCCGCCGCCCGTCGCAAAGCTGCAACAGGGATCCGCTGGCTATTAGTACAGGTTGCTGACGCTTCCTGTGAATAACTTTCCCCGCTTGTGCCCTCTTCCGGAAGTGAACTTTGTAGCTTTGAAATCGTTGCTGAACGCTTCGTTACATGGGTAAAGTCATTGCCATTGCCAATCAAAAAGGAGGGGTTGGCAAAACCACTACGGCCATCAATCTGGCTGCCTCATTCGCAGTTCTTGAGCATAAAACTTTGCTTATTGACGCCGATCCCCAGGCCAATGCCACGTCCGGATTGGGCGTGGATCCGCGTCAGGTGGAAATTAGTATCTACGAATGCATGATCGGTGATCAGCCGCTACGTCAGGCCGTGCGGCAAACCCAGACGCCTCATTTGGACATCATTCCCTCTCACCTGGACCTGGTAGGGGCAGAAATCGAACTGATCAATCATCCCAGCCGCGAGCGCATCATGCGCAGTGTATTGGAAGACCTGCGCAAGCATTACGACTACCTTATTATTGACTGCTCACCTTCGCTCGGGCTAATCACCGTCAATGCCCTTACGGCTGCCGACTCGGTGATTATTCCCGTACAATGCGAATACTTTGCCCTGGAAGGTTTGGGCAAACTGCTGAACACAATTAAAATCGTTCAGAGCCGGCTGAATCCATCTTTGACAATAGAAGGGATCCTGCTTACCATGTACGACAGCAGGCTCAGGCTTTCCAATCAGGTGGTGGAAGAAGTCAAGAAGCATTTCGGCGACCTGGCTTTTGACACCATCATTCACCGCAACACCCGACTGGGCGAAGCGCCCAGCTTCGGCAAAAGCGTCATCATGTACGATGCCGAAAGCAAGGGTGCCGTTAATTACCTGAATCTGGCCAGAGAAATCATTGAACGCAACAACGGCACCTACCGGCCAAACCCTACCCTGGTAGCCGCTCATGACGAATAAGAAACCCGACCTGGGGCAAGGCATACGCGCTTTGCTGCAAAACATGAGCCCGTCGGCCGAGGCCGACCCTGCCCTGCTGAACACGTCCATGCAGGTGCCGCTGGAAACGATTGAAATAAATCCCTTTCAGCCACGCCACGATTTTGACCCCCAGGCGCTGGAGGAACTGGCGCAGTCCATCCGCATTCACGGCATCATCCAGCCGATTACGGTGCGCCGTATCGGACCCCGCAAATACCAGCTTATTTCCGGCGAGCGCCGGCTTCGCGCAGCCCGACTGGCCGGCCTGCGCGAAATCCCCTGCTTCGTACGTACCGCCAACGACGAGCAGATGCTGGAAATGGCGCTGGTAGAAAACACGCATCGCGAAAACCTTAATGCCATTGAGATTGCCATCAACTACAAGCGGTTGATTGACGAGTGCAACCTGAAGCCTGAACAACTCGCCGAACGGGTGGGGCGCGACCGCACCACTGTGGTCAATTTTCTTCGTTTGCTGAAATTGCCGCCGGAAATTCAGCAGGCCATAAAACAGCGCTCCTTGTCCATGGCTCATGCCCGGACCCTCATTAACGTGGAAGATCCGGTTATGCAGTTGCAGCTCTTCCGAGAGATTACTGACCGTCAGTTATCCGTAAGGCAAACCGAAGAGCGGGTACGCCAGATAGGTCGTCGGGTGCAGCAACGACGCAACGCAACGGCTTCCCTTCCGCCGGCATACAAACAAGTGCAGGACCAACTATCCTCGCACTTAGCCACGCGGGTAATCCTTAAACGTAAGCGCCTGGGTCGCGGAGAAATTTCCATTTCCTTCTACTCCGACGACGATCTGCAGCGGCTGCTCGATCTGCTGCTGCCCTAAAGCCGCCGGTCCCATAGGCAAATGCCTAAATTTGGCTGCCATGAGAGCAGCGGCATTTATTTGGCTTGTAGTCATCGGCGTTGGCCCCTGTCGCCTCATGGCGCAGACGGAAAAAAGCCCGATGCAACATTCTCCGATGAAAGCCGGCGTTGCCTCAGCCCTTTTACCCGGAGCCGGTCAGGTTTACAATCAGAAGTACTGGAAGGTGCCTGTTATTTATGCCGCGTTGGGAACAGCTGCTTTTTTTACTGTCTATAACGGACACATTTTTTATAATGTTCGCGACAACATCAACTCCCGCGTGCGGGGCGATTCCGTTCCCCAGCCACAATACCTGGTAATCAACAATCTTTTTTCGCGTACCACCGTTGATCTGAATGCATTTTCCTACGATGACCTGCTTCAGATTCAGGAAGACTACCGCAAGTATTTTACCCTGTCCTGTATCGCAGCGGGAGCCGTTTATTTGCTCAATATTCTGGATGCTGTGGTGGATGCACATTTGTTTGGTTTTGATGTTAGCGACGATTTGGCGCTTCAGGCCGCTCCTTACCTCATGGCCCATTCAGGCGCCCCCGGCACGTCAGGCGCCGGCATCAGCTTAACCCTTTCGTGGAAATGAAGATTGTATTGTTTGGACACGGGCGTATGGGTCGCCTCGTGGAGCAGGAAGCACAGTCAGCCGGTGATCAGATCGTACAGATCATTACCACAGGCAATCGCCATAAGCTTACGACACAAGACCTGCAGCCAGCCGATGCGGCCATAGATTTTACCACTCCTGATGCTGCCGTTGCCAATGCCTTCTTGTGCCTGCAGGCCGGACTTCCTGTAGTCATCGGCACTACCGGATGGTATGATGCTCTTCCATTAATTGAAGAAGAATGTAAAAAGCATCAGGGCAGCGTGTTGTATGGCAGCAACTTCAGCCCCGGAATGAATATGGTTTTTGTGCTGAACCGTCATCTGGCCCGAATGATGCGTGGCCGCACGGAGTTTGCGCCCCGCATATGGGAACGCCATCACCAGGCCAAGAAAGATGCTCCCAGCGGCACGGCCCTGATGCTGGCTCAGGACCTGTTGGAAGGTTCGCAGCTTCGCCACAGTTGGTCATTGGCATCAGAAGCAAGTGAAGACCAGTTGCCGGTTACGGTTCTGCGCGAAGGCGATTCCATTGGTGAGCATATGGTCATTTATGAGTCAGCCGGCGAAATCATCCAACTCAAGCATGAGGCCCTCTCCCGCCGAATTTTTGCCAGGGGAGCCCTGCTTGCTGCCCGATGGCTGGCCTCCCGCAAGGGATTCTATTGCTTTACAGACCTGTTTTCTTTGCATTTTTGATTTTCACCCTTCATGACCATTTTGACCAAAAAAGCCGAGCAGAAAAAAAAGATTGGCAAACGCAAAAAGTCCAAACTCAGGGAATGGACTGAAGCCATTTTGTTTGCCGTTATCGTGGCCGTTCTGATCCGCACTTTTCTGTTTGAGGCTTATACGATTCCTACTCCCTCCATGGAAAAAACCTTGCTGGTGGGCGATTTTTTATTCGTCAGCAAGCTGCACTACGGTGCGCGAATACCCATGACTCCCCTGAGCTTTCCTCTTGCCCATAACACCATGCCGCTGATCGGCGGGAAGAGTTATCTCACCTGGATCAAGCTCCCGTACATGCGCCTGCCGGGCTTCCAACCCATTCGCAACAACGACATTGTGGTGTTTAACTGGCCTGCTGACATGGCTTCGCGGCCGGTAGATAAAAAAGACAATTACATCAAGCGTTGTATGGCGATTGCCGGAGATACGCTGCTGGTAAGCAATGGCGAAGTGTTCATCAACGGCAAACGCGCTCCGGAATTTCAGGGAGCTATGCTGGACTATTTCGTTACCACCGACGGCCAGCCCATCAACCAGAAAGTGTTGCAACGGCTCGACATTGACCCCGGCATGCCCATGAACCGGCCCGGCATGTATTATTTTTTTCTCACTCAGGCTCAGGTTCAGGAATTAAGCAAGCTACCCAATGTGAAATCGGTGGTTCCCAACCTGCAACAACGAAACGAAGTGCAGCCACTGGGCGATCAAATTTTTCCCTACGATCCCCAGAATTTTCCCTATAACCTGGACAACTGCGGTCCACTGGTTATTCCCAAAGCCGGTCAAACCGTCACCCTCAACCTGAACAACCTTGCCCTTTATGAGCGGATCATTACCCGCTACGAGGGGCATACCTTGGACTTTGACCGCAAGACAGGCAAAATCATCATTGACGGAAAGGAAACCAATCAGTATACGTTTCGCATGAACTATTACTGGATGATGGGCGACAACCGACACAATTCACTGGACTCCCGTTATTGGGGTTTTGTTCCTGAAGATCACATCGTCGGAAAAGCATGGTTTATCTGGATGAGCTGGAATAAAAACGGCAGTTTCCTGGACAAGATCCGGTGGAACCGCCTCTTTTCCGCCATTCATAAAAAATCAACCGTTTGATTCAAGATCTGCAGCAGCTCCCTTTCAAAACCTGCTGCAACAAGCGGCAGCAGTGGTTTGGACTGATTAACCTGCCAGCATGCTGAAGCAGACGTATCTGGACTATGCCGCCATCGGTTACGGCAACAAGGCGGTTAGGGATTACATAAGCGGAACAGGTTACATTAAAAACTTTTACACGCTTCCTCCAACGCTGGATTCCGTCAACCAGATGGCTCACCTGCGCAGCAGGGAGGAATACGACCGCCCTGCTTTGGTGAATGCCTTGTTGCAGCAACACCAGCGCCTGTTTTCGGAGCTCCGCCTTCCGGAAGTGCACCGTAACATAGAACGCCTGCGGGAGTCCTCGGTCGTAACCGTTACCACCGCTCACCAACCGGCTTTGTTCCTAGGTCCGTTGTTTGTGATCTACAAGGCCCTGTCGGCTGTTCTTGCCGCCCGCATCCTCAATCAGCGGTCCGATGGCTTTTATTATGTGCCCGTGTTCTGGATGGGGTCGGAAGATCATGATAAAAACGAGCTGAATCACATTCATCTTTTCGGCCGCACCCTGACATGGAATACGGCGCAGGAGGGCGCTTTCGGACGGATGTCCACCTCTTCGTTGCGACCATGGATCCAGGAAATCAAGAACCTTCTGGGCAATAGTCCGTACGCCACCCAACTATCGCAGGAACTGGATGATGCCTACCTGCGTGAGAAAACGATAGCCGCAGCCACCCGGCGCCTGCTCTATCATTTGCTAGGCCGTTTTGGACTGGTGGTGGTAGACGGAGACGATGTATGGTTGAAGCGTCGCTTTGCACCGCTGATGGAAAAGGAATTGACGGAACAATTTGCCTATCAATCGTTGTCGCAATCCAACGAAAAGTTTTCCATTCATTATCCGCTTCAAATCACCCCCAGGGAAATCAATCTGTTTTACCTGCAGGAATCGTCGCGGGAGCGCATCCTGCGCGAAGGAAATCATTACCGTATTGGAGAGAACAGTACGCCCATTAGCCGGGAGCAGATGCTCGGGGAACTGCAGCATCATCCGGAGCATTTTTCCCCCAATGTGGTTTTGCGGCCCCTGTACCAGGAAACAGTTCTGCCCGACGCTGCCATTTTTGGCGGCCCGGCCGAGGTAACCTACTGGCTGCAGTTGTCGGCTGTGTTTGCTGCCACGAACCGTCAGCCCCCGGTCATTTTGCCCCGCAACGCCCTGTTATGGATCGATCCGGTGAATGCGGAGCGCATGAGAAAAGCCCGTCTTTCCGAAAGTGATCTTTTTGCACCCACAGATGATATTATAAAAAAATATTTGGATGATCAGCTGGGCCATCAGATTTCGCTCAGCAACGAACTGGCTCTGATCCATACCGTCTTTGACCAGACGATGGAAAAGGTGCTCGAAGTGGACGCCTCACTGCGCGGTGCCCTGGAAGCTGACCGGATCCGAACCATCAAACAGCTGGAACAACTGGAGGAGCGCCTGAGGCGCGCTGCCAAGCGTAAGGATGAGGCCGCCGTTCAGCTCATTCATACGATTAAGGAAAAACTGTTTCCGGCCGGCAACTGGCAGGAGCGGCACGAAAACTTTATCACGTTCTACAGCAGGATGGGTCCGGCATTTTTCGAGCTGCTCCTGCAGCATCTGGATCCCTTTGACTTTCGCTTTCTGGTTCTGACGGAAATCAGCGAAGCAGCGTGATATTGCCTTTTCGCCTGCCGCTGGTTACCGTGCCGTGCAGCTCGCCGCTGTATTCGGCATGAAATACATAAACCCCGATTTCACAGGGGACTCCGTTGCACCAGCCATTCCATGCATCATTCAGATCATCGGCCACAAAAATCACCTCGCCCCACCGGTTGTAAATGGTCATGCTGAACCGATTTATGTTGTAGCCAATGGCGCGATATTCATCGTTCACTCCATCGCCGTTAGGGGTGAAGGCATTGGGGAACCAGACCTCTGTCGGGCATTCCTGATCAATAAAAAATGTATCGCGGTTGCGGCATCCGTTTTCGTCGGTCACTTCCAGCCAATAGCTGCCTGCCTGATTCACGAACAGTTTGTTGTCGGTGGTGCCGGTATTCCACAAATACGCTGCATAACCCGCAGGGGCCTGAAGCACTTTGCCCGCGCCGGGACAAACGACGGTGTCGGCCATCAGACTGTCAGGCGGAAGCGGGTATAACATTAACAGGTTAATGCTATCCGACTGAACACAGCCATTGCTGTCCGTAACCATCACCCAATAAAGACCCACTGTCTTTACGGTTATGGCTGAATCGGTGGAGAAATTGCTCCACAAATAGCTGGCATAGTTTCCTGCATAAACGACTGCCGAATCGCTCTGACAGATAGCGAAATCATCACCCAGATTTAAGGGAGTTATTGGATGCTGCACAATCAGCGCAGAATCGTTTACAGTACATCCCAGCGTGTCGGTTACCTCCACCCCATACCAGCCCGGCAAAGAAACCCATAAACTGCTGTCGGTGGCCCCATTGCTCCAGAGATAGGTGTTTTCACTTCCGCCGGCAATCAGCAACAGCGAATCGCCCGGGCAAATGATCGAGTCGGGCAATAAAGCAACAGTAACAGGAGGAAAAGCTGAGAGGGTAACCGTATCGGAAGACAAACAACCAGCGCTATCGGTCACAGTTACGTAATAGGTACCGGGAGCGCTGGCCAGGAGAACCGAGTCCGTGGTTCCGTCATTCCACTCGAAACTTAGGAACGAGCTTCCGGCAGAAAGCAGCAATTGCTGTCCGGGGCACAGCATGGTGTCGGCAATCAAAGAGACCACATGGGCCGGACTAAACGGAAAGCCCGGAAAGTCGAAAAGGACATTGCCGTCGCTGCCGGCTGTAGCTCCCCAGCTTGTATTGTAGCATGTGCTCAATGGATTAAGCACCAGTCCGGGCGCGCCACCATTTAGCTCAGCCGTTATGCCTGTAGGCATGGAGGAACTACTTAGCCAAATGACGCCGCCGCCACCGCCTCCGCCCGGACCGTGGCATTGCCCGACAAAAATGTTGTTGTAGGTGTCGCCACCCTTTCCTCCTTGTACGCTAACCGTTACTGAACCGATTACTTCAGCTGCATCCAGACAAACTACTCCACCGGCTCCGCCCCCTCCAGCTGATTCGTCGTTGGTTACCCCATTGACGCTGTTTCCCCGGGCATAAATGCCATAGCCGTTTCCTATCAGGGAATCACAAATCAACATCACGATTCCCCCGCCATTGCCCCCGGCAAACTGGGTCTGCATGTTGTCGTTAAAACCGGTGCCTCCGGCACCACCCATAAAAATTTTACCTAATGTATAATCTAAGGCCTGTCCACCTATGCCCTGAATGGTGTTAAAACACAGGTTGTATTCGTAACCGCCCAAACCACCTGCCCCGTAGTTGGCGCCACCGCCTCCCCCGCAATTACCCGGATTTCCACCTCCGCCGCCGTTGGCAATTTTTCCCCTCCCGCCCGTGTAGGCATTGCTGGTGATCAGGTAAATACCTTCTCCCTTTTTGCCGCCGTTGCAGGTAACGTTGTTCAGGTAATAATTGGTGTTTCCGCATCCCCAGCCACCCACGCAGGTAGGGCCACTGCGAAATCCCTTACCGGACACGTTGACAACCGACTGCAGCTCCAATGCACCGTAACAGATGACTGCAAGTACTCCTCCTGTACTACCATCCCAGGGTTTGCAGGTAAGCGTATCCACGACGGTTGCCCGGCAATAAGCCGGAACGCGGATCAACTGAACCGAACTACCGGTTTGGTAGCTGTGGATCAGCGGCTGCGTCAGCTCCACTATGGAACCGCTAACAGAAGCCACCTTACCGAATTCAAAGTTGCCTGCCTGATTGTAAGCAGTAATGTCACCAAAAGAAGCATTGTTGGTTGTATTGATGTCTGCGCCCTGCATTTGAATAAGCAGCACATAATCGCCGGGATTAAACAAAGTAGGCAGGTTAACGGTTATCTGGCTGCCGCTGATGGACAGGACAGCCGCATAGTCGTTAACCACCCCGCTGATCAACTGCGCATGAGCCAGAGGAATCGCCTTAAAAAACAGCGACGTCAGGAAAGCCAGGGCCCGACAGAAGGAGGGTGCAGGCATGAAAATGACCTGCTCCCAAAATAGCCATTTTTAACGAGAGCCTTTTAACCGGTTGTGCCGGTGGATGTCGCCTGATCTGTTGTGGCAAAGCGACTGATGAGTTCTTCCAGCCGCGCCACCGGCACTACGCCAGCCTGCCGCCACAACACCTGACCGTTGCGGAATAACATCAGCGTGGGCACACCCTGAATGTGATAAGCAGAGGCCACCAGCGGGCTTTGGTCCACATCCACTTTTAGAATGCGTGCCCGGTCGCCAATCCGCTTTTTCAGTTCCTCCAGCACCGGTTTCATCATTTTGCAAGGGCCACACCACTCGGCATAAAAATCCACAAGCGTTAGCTTATCGCTGCGAATGATTTCTGAAAAGGTTTCTGACATGTTATTATGATTCTTTGACTTCTTCAAATACAACGGATTCGCTGCCTGCCTGATCCAAAGGCTGATTCCTTTCCGGCACAGAACAGGATGCTGCGGCACAGCCCCATCCCAACGCTCCCATTAAGGCAAATCCAACGCCCAAAACCATGCCCACCCATTGCTGCTCTTTGAAAGCCAGAGCGGCAACGATGATGCCGATGAACACGTACAGAATGCGTACCGGAGTCCAGCCAAAACGGAGCTTCTGCCCCAGCTTAGTCGTTAAGAAATGCTTCATACATCCAGGCCATTTTTTCCTGTTCTTTTACATATTCGGATAGAATAGCTGCTGTACCTTCATCACCTGTTTCGTTAGCTAAAAGTAACAACTCGCGCTGCCGCTGCAAGAGAGCGAGCAGATCTTCCAAAACCGCCCGCACAGCCTCTTCTCCTCCCGTAAGATTCTTTCGGCTTTTTATACTGGAAGCCGATAGATAATCCTCAAAAGTATGTAGTGGAACTTCCTGCAGGGTTAGCACCCGCTCGGCAACCTCATCGGCTTTGGTGATCAGGTAGTTGTATAACGTTTCAAACTGCGCATGCAGCTCAAAAAACTTTTTGCCTTTTATGTTCCAGTGCAGGCCTCGCACGTTCTGGTAAAACACCATATAATCGGCCAGCAGCCCGTTGAGTTCGGCGGCCAGTTTTCGGGCTTTGGATTTATCCACGTTTACAATTTTCATAATGCTTTTCCTGATTTACCTGAAAGGCAACAAAGCGCGTGCCGCAGCGCAAAATCATGACGATATTTCCGGCTGATGGCAACAAATGTTACGCCCCCTATCCGCTAAAGGATCAGATGCTGCCCGCTGAGCAATACCCTCCCAGCAACATGGCGATTACTGGGTGCCAGACTTCGGAAGTTAATCCTTGCTCTTTCCGGTATTAATCCGAAATGGCCAATAAAGCGGGCAAAAGCCCACAACGCTCGTTAGCACAAACACGGCGGCAACAAGCAACAGCAGCAGACCAACAGTTCCGGAAATGATGTTCTGGTAGTACAGAACACCGATAACTATTGCCACCAGAACGCGGATAAGGCGGTCAGCTGACCCCATGTTCTTTTTCAGGTTCATAACCTTGCATTTTTAGTATAAACAAAGTTATGCTGATTATTTTCATAGTTTGTTACAGTTGTTACATTAATCCGTAACTAACATGGGGATGCACAACGGAATGCCTCGCTTCATTTCATCCTGACTTGACCCACCTGTGAAACATACTGCGTTTGCTTAATGCCTTCTACCGCACCCGTGAAGCATGACCTTTTCAGGTCTAAAAACAATTTGCATAAAAAATCAAATCCTTGCCCCATAAGCACAAGGCAAAATATCAGGCAAAAACAGGCCACAGCCAGAGCCGTTCGCAAAAGTTTAAGCAGCAGCTTCAGCTGCTTGCCGACATGAGCTTATTTGAATGCTCAGGACCAGGAACCTATGAAAATAAAAATAACTTCAAACTGAGAGGTGCCTGAATTCCAATTTTCTGAATGACCGGCAGTTCAGACAGCTTTCCCTTGGCTGGTCAATCAGGAGGGGCGCTGCCAACATGCAGCTCACTCAAACACCACATCCAGGCAGAGGCCCCGAAGTTCGTGAACCAACACATTGAACGATTCGGGAATGCCGGGCTTGGGCAGGTTTTCACCCTTAACGATCATTTCATAGGTCTTGGACCTTCCGGTGATGTCGTCGGATTTGACGGTGAGCAATTCCTGCAAAATATTCGAAGCGCCGTAGGCCTCCAGTGCCCATACTTCCATTTCGCCAAAGCGCTGGCCACCGAACTGAGCCTTGCCCCCCAACGGCTGCTGGGTAATCAGCGAGTACGGACCGATGCTGCGGGCATGCATTTTATCATCCACCATATGATGCAGCTTCATCATGTAGATAACCCCAACGGTAGCCGGCTGGTGGAACCGTTCTCCGGTTTCCCCGTCGTACAAATAAGTTATTCCCAACTTGGGCAGATTGGCCTTGTCAAGCCATTCCTGGATTTCGTCAATGGTGGCCCCGTCAAAAATGGGGGTGCTGAACCGCACGCCCAGCTTCTCGCCGGCCCACCCCAACACCGTTTCATAAATCTGACCCAGATTCATTCGGCTGGGAACACCCAACGGGTTGAGCACAATATCCACCGGCGTGCCGTCAGAGAGGAAGGGCATATCTTCCTCACGTACGATGCGGGCTACAATGCCCTTGTTACCGTGGCGGCCTGCCAGTTTATCGCCTACCTTGAGCTTTCGCTTTTTGGCAATGTACACCTTGGCCAGCTTAAGCACACCGGACGGAAGCTCGTCGCCGATCGATATATTAAACTTTTCCCTCTTATATCTTCCTACTTCCTCGTTGTGCTTGATGTTGTAGTTGTGCAACAGCTTCTTGATCAGCTCGTTGGTGTGTTCGTCTTTGGTCCAGTTGGTTGGGTCCACTTCCTGGTAATTCAGGTCGGCGAGCACTTTGTTTGTGAAGCGGGTGCCTTTGGGTATTACTGTTTCTTTGTAAACGTTCTGCACGCCGTTGCTCTGTTTGTCGCGCAGCAGCTTCATGAGCTTTTCCAGAAGCACATCTTTCAGCGCAGACAGATTTTTGGCATGTTCCTTTTCCAGCTTTTCCAGGGCGACCTTTTCACGCGCCTTGGAGTTTTTATCTTTTCGGGCCCGGCTGAACAGTTTCTTATCGATAACGACTCCTTCGGTTGAGGGCGGCGCTTTCAGGGAAGCGTCTTTCACATCGCCGGCCTTGTCGCCGAAAATGGCGCGGAGCAGCTTTTCTTCCGGCGTAGGATCCGTTTCACCCCGAGGTGTGATTTTTCCAATCAGAATGTCGCCTTCCACAACATGAGCGCCGATGCGGATGATGCCGTTGTCGTCCAGCTGACGGGTGGCTTCTTCGCTGACATTGGGAATATCGGCGGTCAGCTCTTCTTCACCCAGCTTGGTATCGCGAACCTCCAGCTCGTATTCTTCAATATGAATGGAAGTAAACACATCGTCGCGCACCAATCGTTCGCTGATAACGATGGCATCTTCAAAGTTGTATCCTTTCCAGGGCATGAAGGCCACTTTCAGGTTTTGGCCGAGAGCCAGTTCGCCGCTTTCGGTAGCATAACCTTCGCAAAGGATCTGGCCGGCTTTAACCCGATCGCCCTTTTTGATGATGGGCTTCAGGTTGATGCAGGAGTTTTGATTGGTCTTTTTGAATTTGGTGAGCTTGTAGACACGTCGCGACCCCTCAAAGCTGACCAGGTCTTCTTCTTCCGATTGTTCGTAGTTGATGATGATTTCATCAGCGTCCACATATTCCACAACGCCGTTTCCTTCTGCATTCAACAGCAGGCGCGAGTCAACAGCCACCTTATGCTCCAGTCCCGTACCTACCACTGGCGCCTGCGGGCGAAGCAGTGGCACTGCCTGGCGCTGCATGTTGGAACCCATCAGGGCACGATTGGCATCGTCATGTTCCAGGAAGGGAATCAGCGAAGCGCTGACCCCTACAATCTGATTGGGGGCCACATCAATAAAATCCACCTGCTTCGGCTCTACGATGGGAAAGTCCCCGTGCTGGCGGCTTTTCACCCTGTTGGTTTCAAAGTCGCCTTTCGGGCTGATGGGCACGTTGGCCTGAGCGATGATGGAGGTATCCTCTTCATCGGCAGTAAGGTAGGTAGGCTTACCGCGCAAATCCACCTTGCCCTCCTGCACCTTGAGGTAAGGGGTTTCAATAAAGCCCATGTCGTTGATTTTGGCATGGACGCACAGCGTGGAAATGAGTCCAATGTTGGGACCTTCCGGTGTTTCGATCGTGCAGAGCCGGCCGTAGTGGGAATAGTGCACGTCGCGCACTTCAAAACCGGCCCGCTCGCGGGTGAGGCCTCCCGGACCCAGCGCAGAAATACGCCGCTTGTGCGTGATCTCCGCCAATGGGTTGGTTTGATCCAGGAACTGGCTGAGTTGCGAGGTACCAAAGAACGAATTGATCACCGATGAAAGCGTTCGGGCATTGATCAGATCCACCGGCGTAAACACTTCGTTGTCGCGCACATTCATGCGCTCCCGGATGGTGCGGGCCATACGGGCCAAACCAACCCCAAACTGGGCAGACAGCTGTTCTCCCACCGTTCGTACCCTGCGGTTGGACAAGTGGTCAATGTCATCCACCTCTGCTTTCTCGTTGATGAGTTGCACCAGGTATCTGATAATGGCGACGATATCTTCCTTGGTCAGCACTTTGGTGGTGATTTCCACGCGGGTGCCGAGTTTCTGGTTGATCTTGTAGCGACCCACCTCGCCGAGGTCGTACCGTTTATCGGAAAAGAACAGTTTGTCGATGATGCCGCGGGCGGTTTCGTCGTCAGGAGCATCGGCGCCGCGTAGCTGGCGATAGATGTACTGAACGGCTTCCAGTTCGTTGTTGGAGGTGTCTTTCTGCAGTGTGTTGTAGATGATGCTGTAATCCAGTTCCTGCCCTTCGCGCTGCAAGACGATGGTATCAACCTGCGTGGCCAGAATGTCTTCTATGTTTTGTTCATCCAGAACGGTGTCGCGTTCCAGCACCACCTCGTTGCGCGTGATGGTGACCACTTCGCCGGTATCATCGTCCACGAAATCTTCCGTCCAACTGCGCAGCACGCGGGCAGCGAGTTTGCGACCGATGTGCTTCTTGAGCACGTCACGGCGGGCACTCACTTCTTCGCTAAGGCCAAACAATTCCAGAATTTGCTTGTCGGTTTCCCAGCCAATTGCGCGCAACAACGTGGTAACAGGAAACTTCTTTTTCCGGTCAATGTAGGCATACATCACGTTGTTGATGTCGGTAGCAAATTCCATCCATGCTCCCTTAAAGGGTATTACCCGGGCCGAGTAGATACGTGAACCGTTGGGATGGATGGACTGGCCAAAAAAGACGCCCGGCGACCGGTGCAACTGGGAAACAACCACGCGCTCAGCCCCGTTGACGATGAATGTGCCCTTTGGCGTCATGTAGGGAATGTTGCCCAGAAACACGTCCTGCACGATGGTCTGGAAGTCCACGTGTTCAGGATCATTGCACGACAGGCGAAGCTTAGCTTTGAGAGGTACACTGAAGGTCAGCCCGCGTTCAATGCATTCCTCAATGGTGTAACGTGGCGGATCGATGTAATAATCCAGAAACTCCAGCGTGAAAATGCCGCGGGCATCACTGATGGGAAAGTTTTCCTGAAAAACGCGGTACAGGCCCTCGTAAGCCCGCTTGTCGGGAGTGGTTTCTAACTGAAAGAAATCCTTAAACGACTGCAGTTGCACAGCCAGCAGGTCGGGGTAATCCAGCTTAATTCGGGTTTTACTAAAGCTGATGCGTTCTCTGGTTTTCACCACTGAAAGGTTTTAAGGGTAAACTAAAAAGGCAAACGGATCTCCTTGCCGCCAAAGAGATCCGCAGTAGGGGGCTGAGGCAGCATTATTTAATCTCAACCTCGGCTCCGACTTCCGTTAGTTTGGCTTTGATGGATTCGGCTTCGTCCTTGCTGATGCCCTCCTTGATGGGCTTGGGAGCACCATCTACCAGGTCTTTGGCTTCCTTCAGCCCCAGGCCGGTGAGGTCTTTGACGACTTTAACCACCTGCAACTTTTGGGCACCGCCGCTTTTGAGTATAACATCAAAGGAGGTTTTTTGTTCAGCAGCAGGGGCTGCTCCGCCGGCAGCAGCACCGCCGCTGACCACTACGGGAGCAGCAGCAGCCGGCTCAATACCATAGTCATCCTTGAGGATACGCGCCAATTCGTTCACCTCTTTAACGGTCAGATTCACCAACTGATCTGCAAATGCTTTAAGGTCTGCCATGTTATTTGCGTTTTTCAGGTTTTAACAGAAATGGTTATGAAGATTTACGTTCTTCCAGCGTTTTGAGCACACCGGCCAGCTTGTCGCCTCCCGAACGAAGGGCCTGGATAACCCGGTGAACCGGCGACTGCAGCAGGCCTATCAATTCACCCAGGAGTTCCTGTTTGGTTTTCAGGGCCGCCAGTTCTTCCACGACGGCATCGCCGATGTAGATGGCTTCCTCGATGTAGGCAGCCTTCAATACCGGCTTATCATGGCTTTTCCGAAATTCCCTGATGACTTTAGCCGGCAGCGAGGCGGTTTCGCAAAACATAATGGACGTGGGTCCCTGAAGCACCTGGTAAAGACCATCGTACGACTTGCCTGTGGCCTCCAGCGACTTGCGGATGAGTGTGTTTTTTGCCACCCGCATCTGAACGCCGTGCTGATGACAAAGGCGACGAAGCTGATTGATATCCGATACCGAAAGACTGGACGTGTCGGCAAGGTAGAAATAGGTCGCTGACCGGAATTGTTCGGTGAGCGAGTCAATGATTTTCTGCTTGTCTTCCCGCTGCATGACTTAATTCTGCAAGGATTTGGTGTCAATGGGAATCCCCGGGCTCATGGTGCTCGCCAGGGATACACTGCGCAGGTAGGTGCCCTTGGCCGTAGAAGGTTTTAAACGGATCACTGTTTGAATCAGCTCATGGGCGTTTTCGTAGATTTTCTGCGGAGCAAAGGATACACGCCCTACCGAAGCATGAATGATGCCCTGCTTGTCGGCCTTAAAGGCAATTTTACCCCCTTTGACTTCGCGCACAGCTTCGGCTACGGCATCCGTAACGGTTCCGGATTTGGGATTGGGCATCAGGTTGCGGGGGCCCAGAATCTTACCCAGCTTGGCGATCTTGGGCATGACGCTGGGTGTGGCAATGATGACATCCACGTCCAGCCAGCCTTTTTCAATTTTTTCCACGAACTCCTGCAAGCCGACGTGGTCGGCGCCGGCCGCTTTGGCTTCTTCTTCTTTATCCGGACCGCAAAGCACAAGCACTCTTTTGGTTTTGCCGGTTCCGTGCGGTAGGGTTACCACACCGCGCACGGCCTGGTCGGCCTTACGTGGATCAATGCCCAGCCGAATATGCACATCCACTGAAGCATCAAACCGGGCGGTGTTCACCTCGCGCACCAGGCTGCTGGCTTCCTTAAGCGTGTACGCCTTATTGGGCGTAAGCTTAGCATTGGCCTGTTTTCTCTTTTTGGTTAATTGCACGGCAATACTGGTTTGGGGTGGCGCTGCAGCGAAAAAGGAACGCAAAAGTACGTCGTTTCCGCACATTTACAAGCGCTTTCAAATTTTTTTGCCATCGCTGGGCCCCTGGCTTCCGGCTAAAAAATGAGGTAGGGCCTGATTCGGGCCAGTTCTTCTGGCAGAATGCCTTCCATTTGCTCCAAATCGCCAAAAGATCGGTAGGGACCGTGATGTTGCCTGTAGCTGACCAACAGAGTAGCAATTCTGCGGAAATACGGGTGGCTTTTCAGCTGTTCTTCCGAAGCCAGGTTAACATTCAGAGGCTGAATTGCCTGCGAGTCCACGGTTACCCAGGGGCGAACTTGTTCCAGGGTTTCTTTCGTTAAGCCCCTGACTTCCAGCAGTTGTTCCACAGCATAAAAGCCGCCAAGCCGGCTGCGCCAGTTGATGATGCGCCGCGCCAGCACCGGCCCGATGCCCGGCAGGTCGACAAGCAGGGCAGAATCAGCAGCATTAAGTTCCACCACCGTGCTCAGCACAGGATGAGCGGGGTTAGGTGAGGTTTGCCTGACAGAGGAGTCGGATGCAGGCTCCTCTGGGGTTTCGGACCCAATACGGATGTAGGGCTCTAAAGCGGCATAATCTTCGTTGGTGATTCCATATATCCGCCGCAGGTCACTTTTCTGCCTGAATCGGCCACCGGCTTGCCGGTAACGGATCAGGGTAGCTGCCACCTTTTTGTTTAAGCCAAGCTGCAGCAATTCTTCCAAATCGGCCGTATTGGGGTCAAAAGCAAACCGTTGCACCGTCTTGGGCCGGTTGGCCGGAAGGCTGCCCTCGCTGTTCCACGTCCCGTTTGATTTGGCATTGTCTTGCGCAAATCTGCGGATGGGGCGTTCCGCCAGTTGAACTGTATCCGATTCCAAAGCCATAACCAGTTCCTGCCATTCTTTTGTTCCCGAATGCCGGTTGAAGTCTATCCAACGGGGCAGAAAAGCCACTGCCAGAATAAGAGCGCACAAAATCAAAATACCGTTTCGCTCAGAGCGGGAAAAGATCAAATAATCCCGGAGCGATTTTTTCCAACCCTCCATCATATGCAATCAGGAAGTAACCGTTATACAAATACTCTGTCGAAGATAAGAAAAAATGCAGCAATGCCCGGGCCGAATTTCAGGAAGATGGGCGCCTGAGCAGCTCTGCGAGCTCACTCAGCACCAAGGCTGTGGCTCCCCAGACTTTATTCCGGTTCAGCAAAAAATAAGGAGCCACAATACGCTCACCGCCGGCCGTTAAGAAGGTACCCTTCTTATGCCTTTTCGGATCGTGCAACTGACTGCAATTAACCCGCAAAACACCTTGTACTTCCAGCGGCCGCGGATTCAGTACCGGAGTCGCACCGGCAGCAGCCAGCACAGGAAATACCGTTTGCCTGCTTACGGGTATGTACACCGGCGTCAATGTGCCGAGTACCTGCAGCAGTGCGGTGTTCAGGCCGAGCTCCTCATTTGCTTCGCGCAAGGCCGTGGCAATTGCATCCGCATCTTCAGGCTCTGCTTTTCCTCCGGGAAATCCCACCTGTCCGCTGTGCGGACCAATGCCCGCAGCCCGACGGATCAGCACAGTAAAAATCTGACCCTTCCTGGGATACAGCAATACGAGCACTGCACTCTTCTGTCCCTTTAGTTCCCGAATCGCCTGATGGTATTTTTCGTTGAGACGGCCCTCAGGAGCCATGCGGGCATGAGCCGGAAGGCCCGGTAAAGGTTGTTGCAA
The DNA here is from genome assembly GCA_025057275.1 of Chitinophagales bacterium. Lineage (GTDB taxonomy): Bacteria > Bacteroidota > Bacteroidia > Chitinophagales > UBA10324 > JANWXQ01. The sequence goes on along the minus strand of JANWXQ010000041.1, from coordinate 42,751 downwards.
GCGCAGCCGGAGCGCGGACAGCCATGCATCAAAAAACGACTCCGCACCATCGGCGCTTTTATATGCCATTTTTATGTTATGAAAAATTAATCTGCAATAACCAGGAAATAATTCTTTTTTCCTCTTTGCAGCAACAAATACCGGTTGTGCAACAGATGTTCGGCACGTACGATCTGGCCTTCGGCAACTGGCTTTTTGTTGAGGCTTAACCCCTGACTTTGCAGCAGGCGCCGGGCTTCGCTGCGCGAGGGGAGGAAACCGGTTTCTTCGGTAACCAGCCGGATGATGTCCAATCCGTTTTCCAGCGAGCTGCGGTTGATGCTGCCGTGAGGCAATGTGTCGCGAATCATGTCAAAGTCTGCCTCATCCAATTGCAAAAGGTCTTCGCCGGTACCATTTCCAAACAAAAGCGCAGCAGTTCGGGCCGCACGGCTGGCATCGTCAGCGGAGTGAACGCGAGTGGTCAGGTCGCGGGCCAGAACCTGCTGGAGAATCCGCTGTTCCGGCCGCTGCCGGTGCTGTTGTTCCAGCGCTTCCACTTCGGCCTGGGAAAGCAGGGTAAACGTGCGCAGGCATTTCTGCGCCTCTTCATCAGACAGGTTGATCCAGAACTGGTAAAAGCGGTATGGAGAAGTCAGTCTGCGGTCCAGCCAGATGTTTCCTTCTTCTGATTTGCCGAATTTTTTTCCGTCGGACCTGATGAGCAGGGGCGAGGTCAGGGCAAACAACTGACGGCCGGAAAGCCGGCGGGCCAGTTCAATGCCGGCGGTGATGTTGCCCCATTGATCGGCTCCGCCCATCTGAACCGTGCATTGATAATGTTCAGACAAATAATGAAAATCATAAGCTTGAAGCAACTGATAGGAAAATTCCGTAAATGATAATCCTGCTTCCAGGCGATTGCGCACGGCATCCTTGGCCATCATGTAGTTGATGCTTACGTGCTTGCCGATATCGCGCAAAAAGTCCAGCAGCCTAACAGAGCTCAGCCAATCGTGGTTGTTCAGCAACAGGGCGCCATCCCGGCCGGAAGAAAAATCCAGAAAACGGGCCAGCTGGGCCGCTATGGCCTGCTGATTGTCTATCACTGCCTGACGATCCAGCAAAGGACGTTCTTCGGATTTACCGGAGGGGTCGCCGATCAGGGCCGTGGCCCCTCCGATAAGGGCAATCGGCCTGTGACCGGCTCGCTGAAAATGAACCAGCATCATGATTTGCACCAGATTACCCACGTGCAAGGAAGCCGCCGTAGGGTCAAAGCCAATATAACCGGTGCGACATTGGGTCAAATGCTCTTCCGTGCCTGCCGACACGTCGGCCAGCATGCCGCGCCAACGCAATTCAGCCAACAGCGACATTGTTTTTTGGCAAAGTTAGAATCCAGACCTCGCCTGTTGCCTGAAGTGCAACCCGAACAGCATGGTTGTTTTCTTGAGGCTGGCAACAGAAGTCATTATCATAAAATCCACAATACCGCTTCGAGTACTTGAGGGAAAATGCGTACTTTGCGGGGTCTGTTTTTCATACCCTTTCCATGAAAAAATTGTTCCTGCTGCTCATCTTGTGCACAAGCGCCCATATTGCCGTTTCCCATGAAGGACGCGATCCGTTTGAAATTCCTGTCAGCTCACCTTCCCAACACGTTTTGAATGCTGCACGGCAGCAGCAGTTGCGGCTTCAGCCAGCCTGGCAGCAGTTTGTGCAGCAGCATCCTGCATGGAAAGTGCTTTTTGATGAAAGCACGGGCCTGCCCCACCGTGCTTACGGAGCCGGCATTGCTACACCCGGACCGGGTGATGCCGTTGCCCGTTCCCGAACCTTTATCAGCAGTTACCTTACCGCCTTCGGTGTTCAGCCCGATCAGCTGGTTCTTCGCAGTGTGGTGTCCAGCAAATACCATTACGTGGATTTTTACCAAGAGCACCAGGGGTTGGAGGTGCTCACCAGCCGTGTTACCGTCAGGCTGACTCCCGATTACCGCGTCGTGCTCTTTGGAGCTGAATATTTTCCGGATCTGTCAGTCAACACAGTGCCATCTCTGTCGGCAGCTGCAGTGGCCGCTGCTGCTTCCGCTGATTTGCCCGGAACCGTGCACAACATCAACGTAAACGATGAGTTAAAAATTCTTCCCCTCCAGGGCCTTTCGGAGCAACCGTACTCCTATCATCTGGTTTACGAATGTGAAGTGAGCGGGCGGAACGGATTGCAAGTCTATCGCTACCTCAGCTACGTGGACGCGCATACGGGACACGTGCTATACCGGGCCAACCGCGTCAGAAATTTTGAAGCGCAGGTAAACATGAAAGCCACCGTATCCATCAACCCGACGGTTCCTACCGAAACCCACAACTTGGCTTACCTGCGCATCCGGGTTAACGGCATGGATTACTACACCGATGATCAGGGAAACGTCACCATTCCCGGCATCACATCTGCCACGACGGCCACCATCTACATTCAGGGGTTGTATTCAAAGGTTTATGAAGGAAATTCCACAACGGTTTCTTCCTACACGGTAACGCTGAATCCGGGCGTTAACAATCTTACGCTGGGTAATGCGATCACGCTACGCGAAAGCAGCGGCTATTACCATACCACCAAGATTCACGATCACATGAAAAGCTACTGGCCGACCTTCACGCTGTTGGACGACGATATGATCACCGTGGTGGATGTCAGCGGAAGCTGCAATGCTTTTTACGACGGCAACAGCATAAATTTTTATGCCCAGAGCTCCACATGCAATGCCATGGCCCTGGTGGGCGATGTGGTGTATCACGAATACGGTCATGCCATCAACGACAACTACTATGCTGCCTATGGATACAATTTTCAGAATGGTGCCATGGATGAAGGTTATGCCGATGTGTGGGCTATGACCTTAACCGACGTGCCGGAAATCGGACGGGGATTTTACAAGAGCACCAACAGTGGTATTCGGGAATATCAGAATTCCATTAAAGTGTATCCCCACGATATTGTTGGCGAAGTTCATGCCGACGGGGAAATCATTGCCGGTAGCTGGTGGTGGGTCCGGTACAACACGGGAAGCATGCCGCTGATGACGGCTTTGTTTACGGAATCATACAACGGTTTTGCCAATGGCCTCAATGGCCAGGAAGGAAAACTGTTCCGTGAAATCCTGTTGGATGCACTTACGGCCGATGACGACAACGGCAATATCAACGACGGAACACCTAACGACGATGCCATCCTGCATGCCTTTGCCCTGCACGGCATTACTCTTTTGGGTGATGTCAAGCTGACCCACACCGAACCCATGGCCCTGTTGAGCGGACAGCCCATTGTTATTTCCGCCAACGTTGTTGTGGACTTCACCACGTACATAGGCAGTGTGAAGTGTCATTACCGGCCCAAGGGCGCTTCGGTGTACAGCACGGTAACGATGAGTAAGGTTACCGGTAATAAGTACGAGGCGCAATTGCCGGCGCAGCCCAAAGGCACCTTGTTGGAATACTATTTTACCGTTGACGATCTGTTCGGCCTGCAGGCTTACCTGGATCCGCCCGGCGTGTTGGACGACCCCATGGACGAAAACATTCCGTATTTCCTGCTTTACGGCTTCAAGCAGGTGCATGCCGAAGATTTTGATAACTATGCCGGAGCCTGGCAAATCGGCGATCCGACCGATAAAGCAACCACAGGAAAATGGATCATCAACGAGCCGGAAGCTACCTATCAGATTCCGGGGAATGCCGCTTCGCTCGTGCAAACCGGCACCGATCACACCACCGTGGGCATCAACACCAACGTATGTGCCGTTACTGCCAACAACGTAAGCCCTAGTGATCCGTTTAACGCGCAGGACGTGGACAACGGAGCCACCACGCTCTATTCGCCGGTCTTTGACCTAACTGCCTACGTGAACCCCGCCATTTCATATTACCGTTGGTACACCAACGAAGCCAGCGCCAACCCGCGAAACGATCATTGGAAGGTGTTTATCACCAACAACGGAAGCACATGGAAGGTGGTGGAATGGAACAATCATCCGCAGCGGGCCTGGAGAAACTTTGCCTTCCTGGTTTCCGATTACGTGCAGCCCACCGCTCAGGTACAGCTCAAGTTTGTTGCTGAAGACAGCGTGATCCTGGGCGCCAATCTGGATGGCGGAAGCATTGTGGAAGCTGCGGTTGATGACCTGTACATCTGGGAAGAAGCAGAAATGGACGTAGGTCTGGGCGAAGCAAACAGTGATGTTGTACGCATCTGGCCCAATCCAGCATCGCAATACCTCAACCTTTTTGCTTCCGTAGCAACGGAATGCGAGTTAGAGCTAACCGATCTGTGCGGAACGGTATTATGGAAAAAATCCATAAATCCGGGAACCCAGCAAATGAAAATTCCTGTGAGTTCCGTGGCTGCCGGCGCCTACCTGATCCGCTGGCGGGGTCCGGCGCAATCCGGCATGCAAAAAGTGGTTATCCAACGCTAAAGGCGTTGCGAAAATCCGTGTGACATGATTCAGGACGTCCACACCGAAGGCATCAGCTTTGCCCCGACGGAAGCCATGCAGCACATCGCTGCAGCCACACGCGACTTTGCTGAGCGATACATCCGACCGCATGTCATGCAATGGGATGAATCGCAAACTGTTCCGCGGGAGTTGTTTCACCGGCTGGGTGAGCAGGGTTTCATGGGTGTGCTCGTTCCCGAACACTATGGAGGAGCCGGACTGGGCTATCAGGAATACATTGTGGTTATCAGCGAGCTGGCCCGGGTGTGTGGAGCCATTGCGCTTTCGGTAGCGGCGCATAACAGCCTGTGCACCGGTCACATTCTGTACTTCGGCAGCGAAGAACAAAAGCAGCGCTATCTGCCTGCATTGGCCTCCGGTCAGTGGCTGGGCGCCTGGGCGCTTACCGAACCCAACACGGGAAGCGATGCGGGCAATATGGCCTTTACGGCCGTGGCCGACGGAAACGAATGGATTCTGAATGGCACCAAGTGCTGGATTACTCATGGAAATTCTGCAGATGTTTTGGTGATCATTGCACGTACCGGCCCGCCGCGCACCCGCGACAACGCCACCGCTTTCATCGTAGAGCGGGGCACACCAGGACTCCTGGCGGGAAAAAAGGAAAACAAACTGGGCATGCGCGCTTCGGAAACCACTGAAGTCATTTGCGATCAGGTGCGCGTGGGACCTCAACAAGTGATAGGCCCGGTTGGCGCAGGGTTCCGGCAGGCCATGGCTGTTTTGGATGGCGGCCGCATTTCCATTGCCGCGTTGGCTATAGGAATCGGTCGCGGCGCCTTTGAAGCTGCACGCAGTTACGCCCAGCAGCGCCATCAGTTCGACCAGCCCATAGCCTCCTTTCAGGGCATTGCCTTTAAGCTGGCCGATATGTACCTGCAGTTGCAGGCTGCTGAACTGCTGGCCCAGCGCGCTGCTGATCTGAAAAATCGGGGAGAAAAGGTTACAGCCTATTCAGCTATGGCCAAATACTATGCCTCAGAAGCGGCAGTGCGTATTGCCACCGATGCCGTACAGGTATTTGGCGGCTACGGATACACCAAAGAATTTCCGGTGGAGAAATTTTACCGCGACGCCAAGCTTTGCACCATTGGTGAAGGCACTTCGGAAATTCAGAAGCTCGTCATTGCCCGGGAATTGCTGCGTGAGCAACCCTGAGTTGGCTTATTTGCGATCATGTTTAATTTTGCAGCACACCGCGGAGTGGAGCAGCGGCAGCTCGTTGGGCTCATAACCCAAAGGTCGCAGGTTCGAGTCCTGCCTCCGCAACCAGGTAACAAAATCCTTCAGTTCGCTGAAGGATTTTTTGTTTTCAGCCATGTCAGCGTTCCGTTCCGGTTATGTGGTTTTGATCGGCCTGCCAAATGCAGGCAAGTCTACACTGCTTAATGCGCTGATAGGAGAAAAAGTTTCCATTACCTCTCCCCGTCCCCAAACCACCCGTCACCGCATAGCGGGGATTCTTTCTTCTCCCGACTATCAACTCATTCTGGTGGACACTCCCGGACTACTCACCCCTGCTTACTTATTGCACGAGCATCTGATGACCGCTGTGCAACATGCCCTGCGCGATGCCGACGCCGTTCTGATTTTGCCCGATGCCACCCAGCCGGCAGAACAGCTTCAGGTACTTGCCGATGCCGTGGGTACCACCACGTTGCCCGTGGTGGTAGCCATTAACAAAACCGATGCAGCGGATGCGCGGCAGGTTGCCTCGCTTAGCGAAGCTGCCCGCCTGCACTGGCCGATGGCTACGGTGCTGGACGTTTCAGCATTGCAGGGGCTGAATCTGGATCGTCTGGTCAGCGAACTGGTGCGTGTATTGCCCGAGCATCCCCCCTACTTTCCCGATGGCCAACTCACCGACCGCACCGAACGGTTTCTTGCTTCAGAACTCATTCGTGAGGTCATTTTTCATCAGTATCATCAGGAAATTCCTTATAGCACGGAAGTCATCGTCAACGAATGGCGGGAAGAACCCGGACGGCTGCGCATTTCGGCTGACATCTGGGTGGAACGCGAATCACAAAAAGCCATTCTGCTGGGTCGGGGCGGCGCGGCCATCCGACAGCTCGGTATTTCCGCCCGGACCTTGCTGGAAAAGCAATTGGGCAAGCCGGTGGTCTTGCTGCTAACCGTCAAGGTGGTCGGGCAGTGGCGCAAAAAGCCGGCCTTACTGAAAAAACTGGGCTTCAGCGCATGAGTTATACCGTGGCCATTGTGGGGATGCCCAATGTGGGCAAATCCAGCTTGTTCAACCGCCTGATTGGCCGTCGCGAAGCTATTGTGGACGATGTGGCCGGCGTAACGCGAGATCGGATTTACGGAGAAGTGGAATGGAATGGCAAAACTTTTACACTGATTGACACCGGCGGTTTTGTACCGCGTTCTGATGCCGTCATGGAACGGGCTGTGCGCCAACAGGTACAAATAGCCATGGAAGAAGCTGCCCTGATTCTTTTTGTAGTGGATGTTACCACCGGAATTACCGCTGATGTGGAAGAATTGGCAGCCCTGTTACGTATGCAGGCCCAAAAGGTAATACTGGTAGTAAACAAAACAGATAACAGCGCGCGGTTAAGAGAAGGCGTGGAATTTTATCGTCTCGGATTTGCGGCAACCCATTTCGTTTCTGCCGCCAGCGGATCAGGCACCGGCGACCTTCTGGACGCCATCACGGAACGTATACCTGCAAAAGGTTCTGCACCCCTGACCGCCCTGCCCTGTGTTGCTATAGTCGGCCAACCCAATGTGGGCAAATCCTCCTTGCTGAATGTGCTTCTGGGGGAAGAACGGGCTGTGGTTACCGAAGTAGCCGGCACTACCCGAGACGTTTTGCGGTGTCATTACAAAAAGTTCAATCGTGAATTCATTCTGTTAGACACAGCAGGGCTTCGAAAAAAAAGTAAGGTACACGAAGACCTGGAATTTTATTCCGTTATTCGTGCCATTAAAGCCATCGATCAGGCTGATGTTTGCATTTTGATGATCGATGCACGATACTCTGTTCAAAAACAGGATCTGCACATTCTTTCCCTCATCGAACGCAAACGAAAAGGTGTAGTCATTGCCGCTAACAAGTGGGATCTGGTGCCGCGGCACACCCACACCCTTAAAGATGCCGAAGCAGAAATCCGCAGGCGCTTGGCTCCCTTTACCGACGTGCCTGTGGTGTTTCTATCGGTTCTGGAAAAGCAACGGTTGCATAAACTGCTGGATGCCGTCCTGAAGGTTTATACAAATCGCAACAAACAGGTGGATGCCGGCTTACTCAATGAAAAAATGATGGCTGCCGTGCAGCTCCATCCGCATCCTGCTGTTCGCGGGCGGCCCCTGTTGTTTTACCGGGTTGAGCAGAAACGCAGCAACCCCCCGGTTTTTCAGTTTGTTACCAACAAACCCGATGATGTGCAAAGCCACTACAGAAGCTGGCTGGAACATCGGCTCAGAGAATATTTTGATTTCCAGGGAGTTCCACTAAAATTGCAGTTTGTGAAAAAATAATTTTTGTAACAAATTGTTAAATAACGCCATTATATTTGCACGCTCTTAACCGCAACGCTAATGAAAAAAGTAATTCTTGGCTTGGCATGCATTGCCGCTTTATCGTTTGCTTCTTGCAAATCCGGCAGCCACAAGGAAAACGCCGCCGACACTACTGCTTTAGATCAGATGGTAGAGGAAGGAATGTCGATGCTGGACAGCATGAAGCATGAAGCCGGAAAAATGATGGATACGGTAAAGGCCACCGTAGATACCATGATCAAAAAAATGTAAGCCACCGGCTTACTGTTTTTGTCCCTTATCCTAACAGCTCGGATTAACTCAGCGCCGCAAATTGGCTGCTGAGAACGAAGAATCATCGTTGATGAGCGTCCATGCCTGCTGAACGGTGGCATCCCGGTCGTTGAGCACGGCAAAATAAGCCGAGGAGGAAAACAGCTCACGGGCAATAAAAGCCTTGATCCGATGGGTGATGTCTTCGCGGGCCTTGCGAATTTGTTCAACATCAGCCTGAGGTATTTTTCCTTTGGCATACGCAACGAACTCATCGTATTGCGAGGAACTCACCTCAAACCTTTTGCGAAAATCTTCCGGTGACCGATAGGTTTCCAGTGAAGATTTGTTTTTCTGAAAATACGAATAGGCAAACTGCGGAATCAGTCCAGCAGCCAGCACCTGGTTCAGAAAACGGTTGTTGCGCTGGCTGGTGTCGTGTTCTACGATGACGTCCGGAAGAATACCTCCGCCGCCATACACGATACGTCCGTTGGCGGTGTGAAAGCTCGGGGCTGCAGCATCCACACTGTCGGTCAGCTGCGCAGTCGTGTCGCCGGGCTGAACCGGACGATACGGTTTTTGAATGCTGCGACCGGAAGGGGTATAGTATCGGGCAATCGTCAGGCGCAACGCCGATCCGTCACTGAGCCGCAACTGCTCCTGCACCAATCCTTTGCCGAACGTGCGCCGACCGACGAGCAGGCCGCGATCCCAATCCTGAATGGCGCCGGCAACAATTTCACTGGCCGATGCCGAACCCTCATCCACCAGCACCACCAGTTTACCTTGTTCGAACAAACCCTGTTGCCTGCAGCGATAATCGGTACGCGGATGGTTGCGGCCCTGAGTATAAACAATCAGCTTGCGTTCATCCAGAAATTCATCGGCCAGTTCCGTTGCCTGCAGCAGCAGGCCACCTCCGTTTTGCCGCAAATCCAGGATAAGTTGCTTCATCCCCTCCTGCTGCAATTGTTCCAGGGCCTTAACGAATTCGCGGTGGGTGTTCTCACTGAAACGGCTGATGCGGATAAATCCGGTCTGGGCATCCATCAGGTAAGCAGCATCGATGCTGTTCATAGGAATCTTTCCGCGCTCAATAGTGACCTGCATGAGTTCATCGAGTCCGGGACGCCGGATACCCAGCTTCACCCGGGTGCCTTTGCGTCCCCTGAGCCTGCGCACCACATCCCAGTCGGTGATGCCCGTCCCGCTGAACAGGCTGTCATTGATGGTGATGATTTGGTCACCTGCCTGAAGACCCGCCCGCTCGGCCGGTCCACCGCCAATGACGCTAATGACCATGACCGTATCGTGAACCAAAAAAAACTCAATGCCAATTCCCTCAAACATTCCTTCCATTTCTTCCTGAACCCGCGTCAGTTCCTGGGCAGGAATGAAGGTGGAAAACGGATCCAGCCGATGCAGCACCAGAGCGACGGACTGCTGCTCCATTTGTTGCACATTTACCGTATCCACATAGCGGTCGTTGATGTAGCCGATTACTTCATCCACTATGGATGGAGGGCCGGAAGAAAACAGGGAAGGGCGGCTGCCGCTGATCAGCAAACCGAACTGAATACCCAGCGCCAGGGCCAAGGAGAGCAAAAGGGGTAGCCAGACAACAAGGCGTTTGTTCATCATGTAAGCGGCAGGACAAAGAAACAACAAGCTTCCAGTATCATTGCGGCAGCGTGTACTTTAGCAGGGTGAGCCAAACGGATCGTCTGACCGAACAATCCTCACCTTTCCGCCATCTGGAGCAGATGGCCACGGGCGACCTGCTGCGTCTGATCAATCAGATGGATCAGCAAGTGCCGGCTGCTGTATCTGATGCCCTACCTCAGATTGAGCGATTAGCCGAAGCCATGCTACGTACCTTGCAGGCAGGTGGGCGGGTCTTTTATCTGGGCGCAGGCACCAGTGGCCGGCTGGGTATCGTTGACGCTTCCGAATGGCCCCCCACCTTTGGCGTGGATCCTAACCCTGCGATAGCGCTGATTGCAGGAGGCGATGCCGCGATACGTAAGGCCCGGGAATTTGCCGAAGACAATGCCGAACAGGGTTGGGCAGATCTTCAGGCGCATCGGGTAGGGGTAACCGACATTGTCATCGGCCTGAGCGCCTCAGGCCGAACTCCTTACGTGGTGGGCGCATTGCAACGTTGTAGAGAGCATCAGATCAGTACCGGTTGCATTACCTGCAACCCCGGTACGCCCCTGGCCGCCGCCAGCGACTATCCCGTGGAAGTCATGACCGGCCCCGAATTTCTAACGGGAAGCACGCGCATGAAATGCGGCACAGCACAGAAACTGGTGCTTAACATGCTCAGTACCACCGTCATGATCCGCATGGGACATGTGCTCGACAACAAGATGGTGGACATGCAACTGGCCAATGAAAAGCTCATTGACCGGGGCACCAGGTTGCTCATGCAGCTGATGGCCTGGGATTACCGCCGAGCCCGCCACATTCTTGAGGAGTACGGTAGCGTCCGAAAAGTGCTGGAAGCTCACCGAAAAATTCCGTCACGCCCTCGCTGAAAATTCCATAATTTCCCATCACTTCCGTTGGGCTGTCATGCACAATATTGAGCCGTTCTACAACTGGCGCGACGCCTACACCAGCGAAGACGACGAGCGCTCGCCGTTTTACCAGCGGACGTATGACGAATTCACCTTCACTCATGCCATATACAATTACCTCATTCATCCGCAATGGGATTATTTCGGCTCGCCCACTTTGTATCTGAAAATTCTGTTTACCGATTACGTACACCGTATCTGCGTTATGGAATTGCTGGGCGAATGGAACGATGCCATTCACAACGATATCATGTTTCTGAAACGCGAGGTATTGGATGTGCTTATCCGAAACGGCATTTGCAAGTTTGTACTGATCGGAGAAAATGTATTAAACTTTCATGAATCCGATGATTGCTATTACGAAGAATGGTACGAAGACATCAAGGAAGACGGAGGCTGGATTGCCCTGATCAATTTCCGGGAGCATGTTTTGACCGAAATGCGGCAGGCGGGAATTCATCATTTCGTGTTGTGCGGACAGGCGTTCAACGAAGTGAACTGGCGCTCCATGCGGCCTTACCATATTCTGCGGATGGTAGAAAACCGGATTCAGGCCTTACCGGACCGCTAACCTGTAAGAATTTATAAATGCTTCAGCAACGACTTGACGATTTTTTCCGATGCATTTCCCTTGCCATAGGGCCGGGCTTTTGTTTTCATCGTTTTTCCGGCCAGCTTTTCAAAAGCTTTGCGAATCCGCTTGCGATCGCTGCCCACGACATAGTTCACCCCTAATTCCTCCAATTCCACCCATTCGGTTTCTTCGCGAAGGGTGATGCAGTATTTGCCAAAAAAGAACGCCTCCTTTTGCAGGCCACCGCTGTCGGTAATCACTAAAGCGCAGCGCTGCAGCAACTGCAGCATCTGCAGATAGCTGACCGGCTCCCACAGGATGAATGGCCACTGGCCACCAGCTGCTTCCATACGCTTGCGCGTTCGGGGATGCAGCGGAAGCAACACCGGCAGATGCTGGTGAATGTCGGAAAGTCCTTCCAGAATACGCTGCAGCCGATCGGCATCATCTACGTTTTCCTCTCGGTGCAAGGTGCACAGCACAAAGGCAGGAGGTAACGTTCCGGGCAAGGCTACCGGCTCATCCTGCAATCGCTTGCCGTAGTACAGGGCCGCATCGTACATCACATCGCCGCTTTGGACAATCCTGCAGTCAAAATGCTTAAACCCTTCCCGGTGCAGGTTGCGGACGGCAGTCTTGGTCGAACAAAACAACAGATCCGACAACCGGTCGGTTACAATTCGGTTGATTTCTTCCGGTGTATTCATGTTGAAGCTGCGCATACCCGCTTCCACATGAGCGAGGCGAAGATGCAACTTGCGGGCGGCCAGGGCGGCAGCCAACGTCGAATTGGTGTCACCGTAAACCAGCACAGCATCGGGGCGTTCTTCGCTGAGTACCTGTTCCAGTTGCTCCAGCATGCGGCCCGTCATGCTTCCATGAGGTAAGGAATGGATCCCCAGGTTCCGGTGCGGCCGGGGTATTTCCAGTTCATCAAAAAACACCTTTGACATGTTATCGTCAAAATGCTGGCCGGTGTGGATGAGTATTTCGTTTATATCGGGATGTCGCGCCAGCATCCGGCTTACGGCTGCTGCCTTGATAAACTGCGGCCTCGCGCCCAGGACGGTAACGATTTTCATCAACGCTTTCGTTGCTATGAGCGGCCAAAGATGGAGGATGCGCCGGTTATTTCAAGCACAGACGCGTTACTGCCTGCCGCCGGCCGGTGTGTTATCTTACCGCCATGCGACAGCATCTCGTGGATCGCTACCGTAAAGTGTTTGTGTCGCAGGACGAGCCGGAATTGTTTTTTTCTCCCGGCCGCTTCAATGTGATTGGTGAACATCTGGATTATAACGGCGGCCAGGTGCTGCCCGGAGCACTGGAAGCCGGCACGTGGATTGCGGCCGGACTTCGCCCGGACGAACAACTTGTTATTTATTCCACTTATTTAAATGAAACCCGGCAACTGGACCTGCGTCTGCCGCCGCCGGCCGAAGCAGGCTGGTGGCGCTATGCTGCCGGAGCGGTGCTGGCCGTTAGCAACCGGGCAGAACGCTTGCAGGGAATGAATCTCCTGTTGCACAGCACCTTGCCCGTCGGTGCCGGTTTATCCTCCTCGGCATCAGTAACCGTAGGTTGCGCTTTGGCTGCAGCTCATTTCCTGGACGTACGTCTGACCTGTACGGAAACGGCATTGTTGTGCAAGAAATCGGAAAACGAATTTGTGGGTGTACCCTGCGGTTATCTGGATCCGTTTGCCGTAGCCTGTTGCCGAAAGGGGCATGCCTTGCTGCTGGACTGCAGCCTGCTGCATCAGGAGCACATTCCGGTGCACCTGCCGGATCATGAATTTGTGGTGGTAGATTCCGGCACCCGCAGGCATCTTATTGAAGCGCCATTTCGCCAACGCTTTGATGAGTGCCGGTGGGCGCTTCAGGTGCTGGAGCGCCTTTTGCCTGCGCAACATTTAGCCGATGTATCGCCGCAGGATTTGCGCCGGGTAAGGCATTGGATAGGCGATGATGTGGTCTATCGCAGGGCGCGGCATGTGGTAACAGAGCAATGGCGCGTGGCAGCCGCAGCGGAATGCCTGCGTTACGGGAAAGGCCACGAGTTGGCCCGGCTCATGCGGGCATCGCATGCTTCCCTCCGCGATTGCTTTGAAGTATCTACCCCGGAACTGGAACGGCTGGCCTCGCTAATGCAGGCAGCGCCCGGTTGTTTGGCCACACGTATTTCCGGAGCAGGCTTTGGGGGAAGTATGCTTAGCCTGATTGAGCGCGGGATGTATGAAGCGTTCTGCGAAACGGTGCATCACTCGTACCGTCAGGCCACAGGTCTGGAACCGGGTTTTCTAAGGGCATCATTCGGTTGCGGCGCTTACCGCTACACCAACGGATAACTGCCGGTAAATGCGTTCAATGATTTCCACCACCTTCATGCCTTCCAGCGCATTGGTGGTCATGGTGGACTGACCGCGGAGCGTTTCCACGACGTTGCGAAATACATACTGATGATTGGCTGCTGAGCCTTTATAGTCGCCGTAATCATTGGGCGGATTTGCCGGAGGCAGTTCCGGCATGACGTAATCCCGGATGTGGCAGTATTCCACACGCTCCATGTATTGCCCCCCTACGCGGAGGCTGCCTTTTTCCCCAATGATGGTGATGCTGCTTTCCAGGTTTCGATCCCAAACAGCGGTGGAGTAGGAAAAGCAGCCCATGCCGCCCCGGCGAAAGCGGAAAGTAACCAGGCCGGTATCGTCTGCAAATTCGGTGGAATGCCTGTGGGCAAAATTTTCAAAGCGGCCCCGAATGTGTTCGATGTCGCCGAAGAGCCAAAACATCATATCCACAAAATGACTAAACTGAGTAAAAAGGGGACCGCCGTCCTGGAGGCGAGTACCTTTCCAATCTTTTGGCGAACGCCGTCCGGGCCGGTAATAACGGTCATCGCGGTTCCAGAAGCAATTGATCTGAACCAGAAAAATGCGGCCGAGCCGGTTTTCATCCATGAGCTGTTTGAGCCAGCGGGCCGGCGGGGAATACCGGTTTTGCATGACGCAGAATACATGACGTCCCACTTGCAGCGAGCGGTGAATGACCTGCTCGCAGTCGGCTTTAGTCAGGGCCATGGGCTTTTCAATCACCACATGCCTGCCGGCATCCAGCGCCTGAAGGGCCAGCGCCGCATGTGAGCCGTTGGGCGTGGCAATGCAAATCACCTCAGCTTCTGGATGCGCTTCCAACAACTCACCGGCTGATGCATAAAAAGGAACGCCAAAGGTTTTCGTCAGTTCGGGTTGCAGGGAAGGATCCGTATCGGCCACGGCCACCAATTGGGTTTCATCCATTGCGGAAATGATCTGGGCATGGCGCCTGCCCATGTATCCCATGCCGATGACGGCAAACCCCGGGCGTTTATTCATCGCTGTTAATATGCATTCTTTTCCCCACGCAGCATGTTGAGCACGGTAAGCAGGATGATTTTTATATCCATAAAAAAGTTCCAGTTTTCAATGTAAAACACATCGGCTTCCACGCGCTTCTGCATGTCTTCGACGTTGGCGGTTTCGCCCCGGAAACCGCGGACCTGAGCCAGGCCGGTAATGCCGGGCTTGGCCAGATGGCGGGTCATATACCGTTCCATCATGGTACGGTACATTTCGTTGAGCTTTATGGGATGCGGCCGGGGGCCCACTACGCTCATATCGCCAAGCAAGACATTGAAGAACTGGGGCAGTTCATCAATGTTGTATTTCCGCAAAAAGCGTCCCACACGGGTAACACGGGGATCTTCCTTAGTAGCCTGACGGTACTCGCTATCGGCTTCGGTGACCTTCATGGTGCGGAACTTGAAGCAGCGGAACGTTTCGTAATTGCGCCCCGAGCGGTTTTGAATATAAAACACCGGGCCTTTGGAATCCAGTTTGATCAGCAAAGCCACCAACGGAACGAGCCACCACAACACCAATGCAATCACCAAAAGGGAGAAGATTACATCAAAAGCGCGTTTGAGTATGCGGTTGAAGATATTGGCCAGCGGTTCCTGCTGTAGGGAGATTACGGGATAGAAACCATAAAAATCCACCCGGATGTTGCGGTTATGAAAAGCGCTGAAGTCAGGCACCAGCTTGAAGCGGATCAGGTTGCTTTCGGCAAAGCGCAGCAACGAGGTAATTTTTTCTTTTTCCCGTAAGGGTAAGGCACAGAAAATCTGATCCACCCCTTCCTTCAAAGCAAACTGCTTGGCTTCTTCCAACGTGCCTTTCACCGTTATGCCGTTTTCGGAAGGCTGATCGTCAAAAATGCCCACCGGCTGATAGCCATAGCCGCGATAGTCCGTAAGAATTTCAAAAATCTTTTTGCCCATGGTATTGGCACCCAACACAATAACCTTGTAGGTGTTGCGACCGGATTCCCGCTCCCGCTTGATGATAAAGAGCATGCCGATGCGGAACAGAATGTCAAAAGCAGCAAACAGGGCATACCCAAGAATGAACAGAATGCGGTTAACGGCAAAATCGCGAATCAAAAGGGTGGTCAGCGCTATCAGCAGGGCATGGAGGATGATGGCCTGGATATGGCGCGACAGGGCTCGTTCGAATTGTTCCATAACATCCGTGGCATAAACCCGCAGAACGAGCACAACAATCACCCAGCAGCCGACAAGAGCCGCTGATACTTTAAGAAAAAAGATATCAAAGTTTGGGCGGAAATGGCCCCAAATGATCAGGTAAGCCGAAAGAAACGACAACAAGAGAATTGTCAGATCGCCGGCTAAACTGAGCAGGGCAAATGCCCGAAATTTTTCCCGAAACATGGGTGAGGCAGCAACCTCCAGATGGAGAACAAAAGTACCTTATTCTTATTCAGCCACAGCCGAAGCTATCCACAGTCAGGCAAACGGTGTTGCTTCCTCCGGTGATTACTAATACAGTTTAATTACGGTAGTTACAAAGCGGAGTTCACCGTTCGGGCTAAGTACCGAAAGCAGGTAGGGAGCAGCCGGCAGATCGCGCAGGTCCATCTTCAGGCTCTGAGCTCCCGTCGCCGCATCCATCCGATAGGCGCGCACCTGACGACCCAGTGCGTCGGTTACGGAAACCAGATAATCCTGAGGTTCCGAAACCTGCAGCTGCAAAGTCAGGAAGTCAACTGAAGGGTTGGGATAAACCTGTGCTGCAAAGTGACTGTCTTCGCTGCGGTCAATCAGAATGATGTTGGAATAGCGGTACCGGCCGTCATTGTCCACCTGCTTGAGCCGGTAGTAATTGGGCCCTGGGAGCGGATAGGTATCCAGCAGATCGTAGTGGTTTTCGTCGCTGCTGAAACCCTGCGCTTTTACCCTGCCAATGGCAGCAAAGTCCTTGTTGTTGGTGCTTCGTTCCACCTGATAATAGTCGGCATTTAATTCGGAGGCTGTTACCCAGAACAATACATTGTGCGAACCTTCGGGATAACCATCAAACTTGAGCAACTCCACAGGCAGCACAAAGACCGTAGTGCCGATACCCAACTGACTGGTGGCATCGCTAAAGGACTGCAGGCCGTTGCGCAAAACGTTATTGCCGGCTACGGTGCGGCCGGAACTGCCTGCCGGGGCAAGTGAGGAGCACGCCGGATTGGGCACCTGCCATCCGGAAGCGGAATTGTTGCCCTCGGCACGCCACAAGAGGGCAAACTGATTATCGATTAATCCCGGAAAAGTACTGAGGTTCCATCCCCGAAGAGTCATATTACCTCCGGTAAAGCTGCCTGATCCCAGCGACCCGCCGTTGGCAGGACGCAAATGCCACTCCCCTGCATTGTGCACCTGCAGGTAAGGCGTTCCGCATTCCGATAAAGACAGCGGGCTGATTCCAATGACTCCATTTTCCCAGGAAGCAGCAAATCGGGAGATCCCTGTAATGTTGGTGGGGGTTACCTGAAGCAGCTGGGCAGCGCTGGTGCTTCCTACAGGAAAATCAAACACACTGCCGCTGTTGGTCATTTCGCGGTCCAAGCGGCCGTTGGGGTACAGAGCGGCAAGCCAACTGTTGCTGTATTGGGCATTGTTCGGAGCGAGAAAAGTAACAGCACCCGGAGCCGTGGTGTTGATGTGCAATGCGTTGGAATTAGCGTAAACCAGACCGTCCTGAAAAGTGGCCTGGTTGAGGACTACCAGATTAGACAACATGCGAATGCCCTGCGTGTTGGGGCTGCTGTTGTTAAACACCACGTTGTAAAACCGGGTGTTGGGCCCGGTGATGTTTTGCTGAATGTTGCTTTCAAAATACACCGTTCCGGTGCTGGTGGACAGCACAGAGGAGGTAGCCATGTTGTCGGTCCAGTTGGCCGTAAAGCCGGCCGGTGTGCCGATGATCAGATTGCCATCCAACTCCATGCCTGCAGCGCCACTCTGAGCCACATATCCACCTTCTACATAAACCGAGACGCCGCTTTGAATGGTAAGATTGGGATCAGTGCCTCCCCCACTAAGGAAGAGTACATCCTGCGCCCACAACAATGCACCCTGAAGAACCAATGCGATAAGAAATAAGTACTTCATCATACAGTTTTTGGTTACACCATAGTTTTCCTCTTTGCGAGTATAAAAATAATTTTTTTTCCAGACAGAAAAAAATCCTCAAGACTTGAGATGCAAAGGAATCAACAAGACCTCAATGCAGTTCCAGGGTTAACATGTCGTAAGCCAGACGGATGCCCGTAGGCAGGCTGGCTTCCACTTCCGCATGCAATCCCATCTGATGGCTGATGTGAGTGAGAAAGGTTTGTTCGGCCTGAACGGCACGCGCTATTTCAAGGGCTTCGTTCAGGGAAAAATGAGACACGTGCGGATGATGGCGCAGGGCGTTGACGATAAAGATGCGGCTGCCCTGAATTTTTCGCATTTCAGCGGTCGGGATGTAATTGGCATCGGTGATATAGGTTACGTCTCCCATTCGGAAACCCAGCACAGGCATGCCGGCGTGATACACCTTGATGGGAATGATTTTTTCTTTTCCAATGAAAAAAGGTTCATTTTCTATCAAATGAAAATGAATGCGGGGCAAACCCGGATACGTATTGCCGGGGTCAAAGGCATAGCTGAACTCGCGGCGTATAGCCTCCTGCACGGCAGCGGTGGCATACACGGGCATGGGCTGGCCGCTGAAGTAGTTGAAGGCGCGCACATCATCCAGGCCGGCGGTGTGATCCTTATGCGCATGAGTAAACAGCAGCGCATCCAGATGCGTTACCCGCGAGCGCAACATCTGCTGGCGGAAATCAGGTCCGGAATCAATGCAGAACTGAACCGAATCGGCGGTCACCAGCAAAGAGGACCGCAGCCGGTTGTCGCGCGGATCCACCGAACAACAGACCGGGCAGGAACAGGCAATGACGGGAATGCCCTGCGAGGTGCCTGTTCCCAAAAAAGTAATTTTCACGCCGTGGCGGTTATGGGCCGGATCTGACGGAGTAACGACAGGGAGGTTTCGGACAGGCCTTCAGAGTTAACTTCAACAGATGCGAGGATTTCCAGCAGGGCATTGATGCGCGCCTCGGTTTCCAGAAACCGGTTGATGACGATGACCTTCTTATCGTGAATAAGGCAGTATCCCGAGCGAAAACTGCCCTTTTCGTAACGGATTTCGTAATGCATTTCCCGGAACAGTTGTTCCAGTTTGTGAAGGGTGCTTGGCGTGTAGCGGAACATAGAAGGCAGGAGGCGGTTTACAGACTTATTAACGGCGCATGCTTAGGTTTGGGGCTAAAGATATAGCGGTCATGAAAGCCATTGCTTTGGCGATATGCACAGGGATGGCGATATCCCTGTTGGGGTTACAACATCCCTGTCGGGCACAGGCCAGCGATGCACTGCGATTGGGAATTCGCGGCGGAGTGGTGCTTGGCATCAATGCCTCTCAGGTAGATGGCGACGACTATGCCGGCTATACCAAGGTGGGATTGAACGCAGGATTTTATGGTCAGATTCCCATATCCCCCAGATTTTTTGTTTCCACCGAAATTCTGTACAGCCAGCAGGGAGCCAAGAGCCGGGTTCGGCAGGGACTTCCCCTGGAATTTCTGACCCGTTACGATTATGCCGTTGTGCCCGTGCTGTTGCATTTCCAGGAAAAAGAAGCAATAAACTTCGGAGCAGGTTTTGCCTTTGCACGCCTGATTAACCAACAGCGATTTGCCAACCAAATTGAACAGCCGGATGCCAGCATTTGTTCGTCGCGACCCGACATCGGAATCATTCAGCCCGAATACATCTGCCTGAAGCGACAAAACTTTATGGTAACTGCCGAAGGTAATTATCTGGTTACGCCCCAGTTTCAGCTGAACGTTCGCTTCGCCTATTCCATCGTTCCGATGGGCTATTACGGATCCAGCAATTTTGTTAACCGGGGCATGTACCATAATCTGTTATCGTTCCGCGTGCGCTATGTTTTCGGGGGCAAGCCAAAAACCTGAAGCGACGACAAGGCCTCAGGTCAATAGGTACCATAGTATTTGCGTAGCACCCATTCTGCGGCAAGCAACAGGAGCAACAGGGCCAGAAGCCACCGCACGTTAATCAGCGGCTGGGTGCGTGTCGTGGAAAACAGCAGGGGGCGCAGCGCGGTTGACCGTTGCAGCGTGTCGGCCAGTTGTTCCACCTGCCGGGGGTAAATCAACTGTCCGCCTGTACTGCTACTGATCTGATACAGTAGCTGATGGTCGGCCCGCAGGTTGGAAAACTCCTGTTTCACCTGGGCAATGAGGAACCGGCCTGAAGCCGTGTATGTGCGGTTGTTCCATTCGGTGCGCGCTGTCCAGGAGTAGCTACCCTGTGGAAAAAAACCAGCCTGAAGGGAATAAGCATTGCCGTCGCGGTTAAATGTCATAGGATATTCTTTTCCTTCCTGATTCACCAGGGTAATCAAAACATCGGGGTCGTTGATGTACTCTCCGGCATCGTTAACCAGTTCGGCCATGAACTGCAGGGGCTCGCTTTCACTGACCAAAGCGGTGCGTTGCTGACTACGCCCTTGCTGCAGCCAGACCCGAAACGGCTCCCGCTCCCTCTGAGCCAACAGATACTGCACCACGGAAGAAAGCAATCCGTCCACCACGGCATGATGCTGATGCTGCCGGTATTCCCACAAACGCCAACGCCACAGCCCTTCACCGCAAATGATGGCGCTGCGGCCATTGAGGTCTTCCCGAAACAGCAACAACGGATATTCGGTTGCCACTGTTCCGATTTTCTGCTTCAAAAGCAGCGAGGTACCGGCAGCCGGTCGGTAATCGCCGAAAGGAGTAAGCAAGGGAGGAAAGGCGGTAAACTGCTCGCGCCACGCTTCCGGAACGGTAAACAAGCTGAACGATGGCTGCAGCAGCGGTAAAGCTTCCGTAATCGATTGGTTGTTTCCGGATATCGTCAGCAGCGACTGGGCCTGATTGAATAGCGAAACCGAGGTTTGCGCGCCCAGCACAAACAGCAGCGGCTTGTTCATGCGACGAAGGGCTTGCAGCGCCTCCGAAGCCGGTTCGCCTATGGCGGGCAACTGGTACAGCACGACCAGCAGATACTGATTCCAATCGGGTTGCCGGGCCAGGTCCAGCAGCACCTCAACCTGGTAATTGCCGGTGCTTTCCAGAGCCTGGCGTATGGCGCCGATATCGGGATGAGGACCGGGGGCAAGCACCAGGATGCGTTGTTTCTTTTCCTGAACCTCAACAAAAAATTCGCGCACGTTGTTAACTTCCGTCAGTTCACCCTTCACCGCCTGCAGCACGAGGCGATAATGCCTGGTGCCGGCAACCGATGCCTTGAGAATAAACTGCCGGGTCAGATGAACGCTGTTGCTGCTGAATTCCACAGATTGCGAGGCCACCAGTTGCTGCCCGCCTTCACTCACTTCGTAAAGCGACAGAACGGTGGATTCGCCCAAGCAGTCCTGAGCACTGAGGTCCACACGTACCGGAAAAAAATTGCCCAGATAAGCAATCCGGTTGGTCTGCACATCCAGTACGGCAGCATCGCGACGCATGCTGGTATCACCCAATGCAATGGTGTAAACGGGCACAGGCAGCTTTTCAGCCACATAAACCGGATTGCTCCCCTGGTTGAAGATGCCGTCGCTGGCCAGAATCACAGCACCCAGGTGTTGCCCGCTGAACCGGTCGGCAATTTCCTGCAAGGCTGCCGACAGGTTGGTGGCCGGCTGACGAAACGAAAAGGTTGCCGGTTCGGTAAGGGCCGCACCAAAACCAAACGTACGCACGGTATAACTGCTTTCCAGCCTGCTGAGCAATCGCCCCAAGGCAGCGACATACGCTGCGGAATCGGCAGAGGTGGGAAACGCTACCGACTGGCTCTCATCCTGAAGGAAAACGACCACCGGTTTTTCCAACCGGGTCAGCGTAGAGCGCAGCAACGGGGATGAGAGCAGAAACAGCACCAAAGCGACGGTAAGCCAGCGCAGGGCCGCCAGCAGCCACCACAACGGGCGGAATGACCGGCCCAGACCGGCAAAATGCGCGTCGCGGTAATACAACCAAAACGCAAGCAGGCTGGCCACCACCACCAGCAACACCAGATACCACCACGGCCAGGTAAACGTCAGCGACACGATCGGGGATGGAATGCGTTGCGTGCAAACCTACAACTCCAACGACGGCAACGCTCAGCTATTGAGTCCGCCACAAACAGACAGCACCTGACCGGTAACATAAGCCGACAGGTCACTGGCGAGAAACAGGCAAACGCGGGCCACTTCATCGGGGCTGCCGTAGCGGCCCAGAGGTATGTTTTTGATGTATTGCGCTTTTACCTCTTCGGTCAGGCCATGCGTCATATCTGTTTCTATGAATCCGGGGGCAACCACATTGCAGCGAATGTTTCGCGAACCCAATTCCTTGGCCAACGATTTGGTAAAACCAATCAGACCGGCTTTAGAGGCAGCATAATTGGTTTGCCCGGCATTTCCGGTCAGGCCCACGATGCTGCTGATGTTGATGATGGAACCACCCCGGCTTTTCATCATCGGCCGGATAACCTGCTTGCAAATGTTGAAAGCCGATTTCAGGTTAGTGTTCAGGACTTCATCCCACTGCTGCTCGCTCATGCGCAGGATAAGGTTGTCGCGGGTGATGCCGGCATTGTTGACCACAATATCTACATGCTGAAATTCCATCAGCACGTTATTCACCAGTTTTTCCGCCTCGGTAAACGAAGCGGCATCGGAGCGATAGCCTATGGCCCGCACCCCCTGCGCATGCAGTTGATTTTCCAGAGCCATGGCTTTTTCTGCCGACGACAGATAGGTGAAGGCAATGTGAGCCCCCTGCTCGGCAAAGCGAAGGGCAATGGCCTGGCCGATGCCTCGTGAAGCGCCGGTTATGAGTGCTGTTTTTCCTTCCAGAAGTTTCATGGATTTGTTTAATTTCTTATTGGGTACGTATTGCGTTTTTTCTCCAGGTGCAAATGGGTCTGCCTGTTTTGGAATGTCCCGGGCATCAGCGAACGAACCAATCAGATTGCCGGAACACGAAGGGCGCTGGCCATCAGGTCGCCAATCTGGGCAGGACTTTCGGCTACGATGAGACCACACTGTTTCATGATGTGCATTTTGGCTTCAGCCGTGTCGTCGCGGCCGCCCACGATGGCTCCGGCATGGCCCATGCGCCGGCCAGGTGGCGCCGTTCGGCCGGCAATGAAGCCGACTACGGGTTTGCGGTTGCCGTCGGACTGAATCCAGCGGGCGGCCTCTGCTTCCATACTGCCGCCGATTTCGCCAATAAGCACAATGCCGGTGGTTTCCGGGTCGTTCATGAACAACTCTACCGCTTCGCGAATAGACGTTCCGATGATGGGATCGCCGCCCACGCCAATGGCCGTGCTGATGCCCAGACCCGCCTGCACCACCTGATCGGCCGCTTCGTAGGTAAGCGTTCCCGATTTGGACACGATGCCAATGCTTCCTTTTTTGAACACAAAGCCTGGCATAATGCCCACCTTAGCCTCGCCGGGAGTGATGATGCCCGGGCAATTGGGGCCGATAAGACGGCTGCCTTTCTGACGCACGAAAGCGCGGGCGCGCAACATGTCCTGAACGGGGATGCCCTCGGTGATGCAAACGATCAGTTGAATTCCCGCGTCGGCGGCTTCCAAAATGGCATCGGCCGCAAATGCCGGTGGAACGAAGATGATGGAAACATCGGCACCGGTGTGTCGGACGCCTTCTTCCACGGTATTAAACACAGGGCGTTCCAAATGCATCTGCCCGCCCTTGCCCGGAGTAATGCCCCCCACTACCTGCGTTCCGTATTCCAGCATTTGGGAAGCATGGAAGGTGCCTTCCTGACCGGTAAAGCCTTGAACCAAAACGCGGGAGCTGCTGTTCACCAATATGCTCATAACTGTTTGCGGTTGACCGGAGCCGCAACGGGGCGCCGGTGCGTCAAAGATAACTGCTGGCCTGTTAGTCGGCCGGCCCTCAGCCGACCAGCTGATCGCGGATCTCCTTAAAATACCGCGAGGCGAACACAAAATCGTTGAGCGCCTGATTGTCGGAGCGCAACACCGAATACCTATCGCCTTCCCATTCCTTTTTTCCCTGAAACAAAAAGACGATGTAGTCGCCTATGCCGATGACGCTGTTCAGATCATGGGTGTTAATGATGGTGGTGATGCGGTATTCCAAAGTGATTTCGCGGATCAGTTCATCTATGCGAATCGCTGTCTGGGGGTCCAGGCCGCTGTTGGGCTCATCGCAAAACAAATAACGCGGATTCATGACTATGGCGCGGGCAATGCCTACGCGTTTTTTCATTCCGCCACTCAGCTCGCTGGGCATCAAGCGGTTGGTGTGGCTGAGATTGACGCGTTCCAGGCATTCGTTCACGCGATGCAATTTTTCCTTATACGTCATTTTGGTGAACATGGTCAGCGGAAACATCACGTTTTCCTCCACGTTCATGGAATCAAACAAGGCGGAACCCTGAAACAGCATACCGATTTGCTGGCGGATGCGTCGGCGTTCGGTTTCGGGAAGTGCTATCAGGTCGGAAGCTCCGTCGTAAATCACCTGGCCTTTGTCGGGCTCAATCAGGCCCACCATACATTTCATGAGCACGGTTTTGCCCGAGCCGCTGGCACCGATGATCAGGCTGGTGCGGGCCGGTTCAAAACGGGCAAAGACGTCGGAGAGCACGACTTTGTCGCCGAACGATTTGTACAGGCTGCGGACTTCAATCATGCCTTAGAGCAACATCTGCGCCAGCAGGTAATCCCACAGCAAAATGAGCATGCAGCTGGCCACTACGGCCTGAGTGGCAGAACGTCCGACTTCCAAAGCGCCGCCGGAGGTGTAATAGCCCAGATAAGAGGCCACGGAGGCGATAATGAAGCCGAAGGTGGTCGCTTTTATCAGCGCAAAGGTGACTGTAAAGGGAATGAAGTACTGAATGGAGCCCTGCATGAATTCTTCAGCGCTGAGCACCTCGGTCCAGACACCGACCATCAGGCCCATCCAGATCTGGAGGAAGCCGCCAATCATCACCAGCAACGGAACCATAACGGTGCCGGCAATGATTTTGGGCAGCACCAGAAAGGCAGCCGAGTTGACACCCATCATTTCCAGCGCATCAATCTGTTCGGTAATGCGCATGGTGCCCAGTTCGGAAGCAATGCTGGAACCAATCTTTCCGGCCAGAATCAGGCAGGTGACAGAAGGAGCCATTTCAATGATGGCTGTGTTGGTTACAATGGATCCGATGATGGACCGCGACAACAGCGGAGTGGTGAACTGATAGGCCGTCTGAACGGTTAAAACGGCTCCCAGAAACAAAGAGAAAATGATAACAATCACCAGCGAACCAACGCCTACATCCACGCACTGTCGCATGGTTTCGTTCCAATACACCGACCGTTTACCCAAATGAATGAAGCACTTCCGCAACAACGTCAGGTAACGCCCGAAGTGGTAAAAAAAGCGGAACGAAATCATCGCACCAAAGATAACCATGAGCGTTGCACGGCCTGAAAACCCGCAGGACAAGTGGGGGAACGGTTATCTTAGCTGCAAAGCTGGCCCATGAATGTGGTCATTACAGGAGCGACCCGTGGCATTGGCCGGGCGCTGACGGAAAAGTTTGCTTCCGAAGGCAGCCACCTGGCCGTTTGCGCACGTACCGCAGCCGACCTCAAAAGCCTGGAAAAAGACCTGAAGGAACGCCACCCCGACTGCGAGCTGATGACCATGGCCTGTGATGTGGGCGACAAAAAGCAGGCGAAAAAATTTGCTGCCGAGGTGTTGCGGCACATGAAAGCCGTCGATGTACTCATCAACAATGCCGGAGTTTTTGTTGCCGGACAAATTCATAAAGAAAAAGAAAGCACGCTGGAGCAATTGATGAAGATAAACCTCTACAGTGCCTACTACCTCAGCCGCCTGTTCTGCAAAGGCATGATCCGGCAGCGGCGCGGCCATATTTTTAACATTTGCTCCACGGCAAGTATTCAGGCCTATCCCAACGGGGGCTCTTACGGCGTTACCAAGTTTGCCCTTCTGGGATTGACGCGCAACCTGCGTTTGGAGCTTGCGCCGTTTAACATCAAGGTGACGGCCGTTATTGCCGGGGCTACCTGGACCAGCTCGTGGGAAGGTTCCCTGCACCCCCATCACCGGTTCATGAAACCGCAGGATCTGGCTCAGGCCATCTGGAATGCTTACATCCTCGGTCCGCAAACGGTGATCGAAGAAATCGTCATGCGCCCCATGGAGGGCGACCTTTAACAATAACCAATTCGTTCAGGACAATGGCAGGTTGCGCTCGGCGAACCGCACCTGCAGGGATTCAGCAAGCTCCAGAATCTTCAGGTTAACCTCTTCCTTCAGATAGGGATGCACGTCAGGCTCAAGCACCGGAATGAAATAGATGACCAGAATGACGATTCCGTTGTCGGAAAGGTCATCCACCGTCACAAATGAAGGAGATAAACCAAAGTGTTCGTGTCGTTCAAAGTAATTGCGCAATCCGGAAACCAGAGCGGTCAGCTTTTCCGGAGACGTACCGTAACTGATCCGCAACAGGGTCCGCACGCGGCGACGCGTCCGCAGACTGAGGTTGTCCACGTTGGTTTCTATCATGCGCTTATTGGGCACCGTCACATAGGTTTGGTCATAGGTGCGAATGCGGGTGCTGCGGAAACCGATGGCCTCCACGGTGCCCTCCACGCCGTTTACATTCACGATGTCGCCTACGCTGAAAGGCTGGTCGAAAAAAATAGTCACCGACCCGAACAAGTCCTTGATGCTTTCCTGTGCGGCAAAGGCCACAGCCAACCCGCCAATGCCCAGGCCGGCCAAAACCGAGGTGATGTTGAGCTTGAAGACCACTCCCAGTAACACGAGGAAATACAAAACGAACATGACCACACGGGTCAGGTCCCGGAAAAAGGGAATCAGCTGCTCCTGACTTTTCAGCCCGTGTTGTCGGGCCCGCTCCATCATCACCGAGCCGACAAACCGAATGATGTTGAGCACCACCTGCAGCAAGGCAGTAAGGACCACCACCCATTTCAGCATGTGGGCAATGTGAAACATATCGGTCCCGAAAAGAGTGATGTTCCAGGCCTGGGGAAAATGCAAGCGCTCTACGGAAAACACAAACACCAACAACAGCAGCAGCACCTCCATTGAGCGCAGGACATATTGCTGAAACTCCTTAAACCGGTTTTCGTCAGAAAGTCGACGGAAGACGACATAAATCGCGCGGTTGATGCTGCCCGATAAGTAGCGGTTCACGAGCAGCGTTATCAACAGGATACCCCCAACCAACAGGTAATCGCGAAGGGAGTTATCCAGAAAAGTCTGGTCCAGGTCCATGCCGGGGCTTTGGCGCAAAAGTAGCTGCACCTGCAGCGGTTGAACCGCCTGCCGGCAACGAACGACAATACACATATTGCTGCGGAAAATTGAATGCCGGCATGGCCCAATGGCTGCAGGGGTGCTGCTACATTTACTTCATCGCATCCCGCATTATGCTTGAAGAATTTCTCCAGCAACCCGATGACAGCCTGTATGAAGCCTCTTACAGCGAATCGCAGCTGGGCGCTTATCTGATTGCTCCCGCTCAGGCCGCTAATCTCGCCGATCCGATGGATGCGGCTTTGATTGGCATAAAAGAAGACCGCGCCTCCAAGCGCAATGCCGGCAGCGCCGCTGCTCCTGACGACATCCGCCAGCAGCTCTTTCAGCTGATGCGGTTAGACCCCTCCGTGCGACTGGCCGACCTGGGCAACATTCAGCCTGGAGCCACATTAAAAGATACCTACATCGCCGTGCGTCAGGTTTGCGAAGAACTGCTGCGCCGCCGCATTATTCCCATCCTTATCGGCGGAAGCCATGACCTGACGTTTGCCCAGTACCTGGCGCATCAATGCCTGAATCAACCTGTGCAAGCCTGCCTGGTGGACAGCAGCATTGACTTCTTTGACGGAGAAGACCCCATCAACGATGAGAATTTTGTAGGCCGCATCATGGTCACCGAGCCGACCGTGCTCTCTTCCCTTTCGGTGCTGGGTTACCAGACGCATCTGACCACGCCGGAGTCGCTGGCTGTGCTGGATCGCCTGCATTACGAACATTACCGGCTGGGGCGGTTGCGTGCCGACATCAGCGAAATGGAGCCTGTTTTGCGCAGCGCCACTCTGGTCAGCATGGATATGGCTGCCGTTCGGGTAGGAGATTCCCCGGCCAATTATCTGGCATCGCCTAATGGTTTGTTTGGCGAAGAAGCCTGCCAGTTGGCTTATTACGCCGGTCAAAGCAACGAGGTGCGGTCCTTTGGCTTGTATGGTTGCAATCTGGTTTATGACCGCAACGAACAAAGCCTGCGGTTGGCCGCGCAGATCATCTGGTACTTTCTGGAGGGACTGGCCACCCGGCGCACCGATTTTCCCAAGGCCGGCGACGCCAACTATCTCAAATACACTGTGCAGTTCACCAACCACGGCTATGAGCTGACGTTCTGGAAAAGCCGCCATACCGACCGATGGTGGATGGAAGTGCCCGTAGGTACCTCCCGGCGTAATTCCAGAAAATTCGAACTGGTTGCCTGTTCGTATCGCGACTATCAGGCCGCCGTTCGCGAAGAACTTCCGGATCGCTGGCTGAAAGCTCATGCCCGGATGAGCTGATTGCATGCCTAATTTGCCGGCATGTTTTCCTTCCATCAGGATAAGGAAGCCTACTTCCGTATGCAGTATGAACATGCAAAACACTATGTGCTCCCTTTTATGGAAACTGTAAAGCCTGTGAAGGCCGGTCAGCAGGTGCTGGAAGTGGGCTGCGGCGAAGGTGGCGTGTTGCAGGCCTTTCTGGAGCGAGGCCTGAGGGGCACCGGAGTGGAACTTAGCTCTGACCGTTCCGCTCTGGCCCGCCGGTTTCTGCAACCGTACGAGGCTGCCGGGCAGGCAGAAATTCTTACCGCCAACCTGTACGACGAATCGCTAACCAGACCACTTGCCGGGCGGTTTGATTTTGTGGTGCTCAAGGATGTGATTGAACACCTACCGGATCAGCGCATAGCCTTAAAGCGGCTGGCCACATTCCTCGCTCCCGGGGGTCTGTTGTATTTCGGATTTCCACCATGGCAAATGCCTTTTGGTGGCCATCAGCAGATCTGCCGCAGCCGCCTGCTGTCGCACTTGCCTTACATTCATTTGTTGCCAAGCGGACTCTATCGTTTGGTTCTTCGCATGGCCGGTGAATCGGCAGCTACCATCGAAAATCTCATGGAAGTGAAAGCCACCGGCATCAGTTTGGAACGGTTTGAACGCTGTGTGCAGGATGCCGATCTGCATTGCATGGCGCGGCGGCTTTATCTGATCAATCCGATCTATGCTTACAAATTCGGTCTGCAGCCCCGCGAACAGTTTAGCTGGCTGAGCCGAATACCCTGGTTGCGAAACTTTTTTACCACAGCAGCATTTTATCTGGTTGGTGCCCATCGGACACCAACCGGGCATCAGCTATAGCCGGCGGCTATTTCCAGTCCAGCTCGGTTTGCCGGATCACGTACTGCCAGGCCAAACGCCCATCTACCGTTTTGCATTGAACCGTTGCCACGCGGTCTTTTCGCACTCCGGTCACGGTCACTTTAATATAATTCTGATCAATTACCCCTTCGGGCACGACGCGGTAGGGATGCTCACTGTCGGGTCGGCTTTTGGCGCTTTGCGCACTTCCTGAGGTCAGGGCTGAACTGGTAATGTCATACAACGGATAACCTCCGGCAGGCGTCCAGCGTATGATGTCGGAATAATGCCGGTCGCCCGTGAGAAAAATTACGCCTTTAATGCGGTGGCGGACAATAAAATCCATTAACTCATCAAATTCTCGCTTGTAATGCCTTACGCTTTCAAAGCGGTTATACGGATCCAGTACCTGCGTGCCGCTAACAATGAATTTGAAACTGGCTTTGGAATACATTAAACCGTTTTTCAGCCATTGCATTTGCTGGGGGCCCAGATAGTACTTGTCCGCAGCCAGCGAGTCCAGGTCTTCCGCCGAACGATAGGAGCGGCCATCCAGCAGGAAAAATTCGCAATCGGAAAAAACGTATCGCGTGTAGGTTCCGGGATTGGACGATTCGCCATAGGTGGGATTGCCGGTGAACTCGCGGAACACATCCAGAGCAGTTTCTTTCAGTACAAAAGAGCTGTTGGCATCGTTGGGGCCGAAGTCGTGATCATCCCATACATAGAGGTTGGGCTGGGCGGCCAGCAGCGCCTGAAGGGCGCGTGTTTTGCGGGTGTGCATGTAGCGATAGATAAATCCGCTTCGCGACGTCCAGTCGCCTTCCCGCAGGTAAATGTTATCCCCCAGCCAGAGCATTAGTTGAGCCTGTTCACGGGCCATACTGTCCAGAATGCGTACGTCGCGGCCATAGGGTTTGCCGGGCCGGTCAGACTCCTGTTCGTTAATGTACATGCACGATCCGGCCAAGAAAGAAAATGCCGGAGGGTCGGTGCGAAATTCCCAGATGGCTTTGGTCTGAAATTGGAGGGGATAGGGAAAAACCTGTCGCTGTCCGTCCAGCAACACTTCATAGACATAGGTAGTTCCCATTCGGAGAAACGGCAACACCACTTTTACCGGCCGGTACGGTCCATCGGCAGTAACCGTTTGGCGAACCTGTTGGGCCTGCTGGGCCTGGTCTTTCGGGTAATAGCGGATGCTGACTTCCTTTACCTTGTCAGTAACTAGCAGCCAGATGAGGGCTTCGCGGTGCTCTACATAACCCAGCATGGGTCCAGCCAGCAGCCGGGTGGTGTCCTGGGCAACAACTGCCGGCACGCCCTGGCCAATAAAGAGCTGAGCGGCAGCACATATCACCAAGGAAGCACAGAGACGTCGTTTAAAACATATCATGAAAAAAACCATTAAACGTTCAGTCGGAAAACTTCAGGGCGTGTAGATGCGCAGCATGGAGCCGTACAGACTGGTGGCATAGCGGTACAGTGGATAAACCGCCGGACCAAAGGTCGGATTGCCGTATACATCAAAATGCGACTGATCGCAGGTGCAAACCACCTCGTTAAACGCCACCTGATACTGCACCATGCATACATCATTGGTGCAGTATTGCGATAAGGCATAGTAGTTCTGATCCAAACCCTTGAACACCATGATGCTGTTGACATAGATGTAGCCGCCCGTAAGGTATAAATCCTGATACTGCGGGTCGGTTAAATCAATGTAAAAATCTACCCGCTGTTGCGAGTCCACCTGTTCGCACTGCCAGTGCACCGTAATGAGCAAAACAAGAATCAAAACAAAAAACAGACGGCTCATGGCAGCAGCTTGATCTGGTGCGATTGTAAAACTTCGTAACTGCCGCCGGAGCGAGCCACCAATACCACGACCCGGCAATGACGGGCATTCCAGTCGGGTGGCAGCACGTAATCTGCCACAGACCAGTACCAGGAGGTTCCGGCCTGTCGGTTTCCGGTAACCGGCGTGCCCGAAAAGGGGGTTAATATGTCGCGCAACACATCGTGATGCACGTAGTCGGTAATGAGGGTTACGCCATCTAACTGGGCTGCCACAATGCTGTCTTCTACCAGCATTACGGTCAAATGCAGCGCTTCCTCTACGGAACGCAGAAAGCGCACGCCCACATCGACTTTCAGTTTTCTGGATGCCTCATCAAACGATGCTTGGGCACCCAGGGCTACCTTCAATGGGCTGTCCACGGCAGCAGCCACCAGTGAAGACCACAGATTCCGATCGACCAACGTTTGCCACACACCGGGACTGGTTTGGTAAGCGCGGCGGTCCACAGCGCCAACGGGCCAGTACGGAGGAGGCCCCAGGTAGGCAGCCAGTTCGTCGCCATCCGTGGTGCGCAGGTCAGGATCTCCCTGCTGAGCAGGATGCGCCAAAGGGCCCTGGTGGATTTCCACCACCTGAAGCCGGCCTGCATAGGTGCCCATAAGGTTATCGGCAATCTGCCGGCCTTTGGGACAGTTGGGGCAGCTGGCTCCGGTAAAAATTTCCAGAAGAACCACGCGGCTTTGCGTGGTATCAACCGCTACCGTATCGGCTGGCGTGGCATTATCGTCCAGCTGAATGTACGGGCCGATTTCGCTGCAGGCCGTTAACAGCGCAACCAGGAAAACAACGGCGTAGCGCATGCAGCCCGAAATTAGGTTAAAACGAAGTGGTGATGGAGCATTTCACCCCGTTGAAAGCCGGTTCATAGCGGCAAACGCCCCCCGAACAGTTAATGCCAGCCACCTGACGGGCAAAGGCCAAAGCAAAACGGGTAGGTCCCTGGGTGTAGGAAACAAAAAAGTTGTAGTAGTGCTCTCTGGTGGTCGTTTTTTCGGGATTGGGTTGAATGTTATACATGTCTGAAATACTGAAAGACCAGCGGGGAGCCATGTTGTATTCGGCCAGTACAAACAGGAAGGAGCCAAAATCCTGTTCGGTGTGCATGTATTGTACTTCCGTACGCAGGGAATGCATCTGCGACAACCGCCGGGTATATTCCACAAAAGCGGTAAGGGCTGTCTGGTCGGGTAACGGTTCGGACAGATAAACCTGCTGATTGTAAAAGATGTATTGACCTCCGAACAACAAATGGTCGGTTTCAGAAGCCGTGACATCAGCCTGGGCATACACTTCGCGCCAGAGCTTGTTGCCGTCCAGATCGTTGATATGAGAAAAATTGACATCTATAACCCAGGGTTCTGCGGGCGAATAGGTAAGATCGGCCTGAAAGGCCTGTTCGCCCAGAAACTGTGTGGCTGGGCTGTAACGCGCCGGCAGACGAAGCGAATTCTGGCGTGCCATAGGGGGAAGAAAATTGAGCACGCCATTGAGCAAGGTTTCCAGCGGCGAAATGCGCAGCTCAAAGTTTTCGGTTCTCTTGAACTGCAGGGTAAGCCCCAGTCCCTCGCGTACGTAGTTCAGCGAGGTATAGCCTATGCTGCCCGGTTTGTTGACCAGAATGCCCTCCGCGCCCAAAATGGCTTCAGGCGTTTTGGCTGCCCCTTCAACATACCAGGTTACCGGACCGGCGTACAAAGTGTAATATCCGGAAAAAGCATATACGTTGTATCGGGGTACGAAGCGGTCTTCCGGTTCGTAGCTGTTGATTAGGCCGGCCACTATATCCATGGTAGCTTTGTCGAGCGTCCGGTTCAGAAAGGCTGCTCCGGGAACCACCTGCGCCGATGACCCCAGCGAAAGGGTTGCCTCAGTGTTCAGTCCTTTGATCACAGGCGCATAGCGGCTGAACCGGTTTTTCTGCTGTCCGGCAATGCCCTTAACCTGCCAGTTTTCGGTAAGCTTATACTTCAGATTAAGACCAAAGGTGGCGTAATCCAGGCCGAGCCCCCGGTCTTCGTAGGCACGATAAATCATACCACCACCGAACTGCTCGTAGAAATAGCCGCCGGTAACCTGCAGCTTTTCTATCTGTTTGGACAAATGAAAATAGCCGATGCCGGCACCCGTAAAGGCCTGATTGGGATCCTGCAGATTGGAATTGTTGAACACATCCAGCCGCAGGCGGGCATCAAAACCAGTGGTGACGTAGTTGACCGTAAGCCAGCCATCCAGTCCCGATAACAGATAATCGTATTGCGGCGTGTTTATGGCCCCAATGGCACTGTCGCGCATAAACACCTTCAGATCCGTTTGCAAGTCCCCCGACAACGACGACTGGGCTACGGCGCTTGAAGAAAGACATAACAGCCACAACAGAAGTTCGTATGCGTAAAGCCGGCGACAGTCCATCAGGCAAATATAGCCGCGGCCTCCGGCGATTTCTGGCAGGATTTTGGCTTTACCTTTGATTTCTCATCAAACCATTACCTATGCTCTCATTCATGCAGGTAAGCTTACCATGGATCAGGCAGAAATTATTGTTTTTATGGATGCTTTCGTCTGTATGGGTTCCTTCCCTGATGGCTCAGGATAAGATGCTTCCACCGGTTACCCTGAAAGATCTGCAGGGCAATGCAGTAAACGTCAGCCAACTGGCCAGCGACGGCAAAATTGTGGTTTTGAATTTCTGGGCCACGTGGTGCGTTCCGTGTAAAAAAGAGCTGACCAACATCGCCAAAGTGTATGGCGAATGGCAGGAAAAGTATCAGATGGAATTAATAGCCGTTTCGGTAGATGATGCCCGAAACGTCAGCAAGGTGAAACCTACCGTTCAGGGCTCGCGCTGGCCATACCGCGTGTTGCTGGATCCTAACGGAGAGTTGAAGCGGCAGCTGGGCTTTCAAAATGTGCCGTTTACCGTTATGGCCGGCCCCGGAGGAAAAATTGTCTACCAGCATGCCGGCTATGTGGAAGGCGATGAATTTGAGCTGGAGAAACGCATCAAAGAGCTTCGCGAACAACAGCAATAAAAAACAGCCGCTTGAAGCGGCCGTTTGCCTTGTTCTGATCGATTCTATTCTTTGCTGAACATGCGGGTGACCAATTCCCGCTGGTTGCTGTACACTCTGAGGAAATACATGCCTTTTTTCAGCTCGGCCACCGGCACGGCTATGGTGGGATGACCGGGCTGCACCTGTAGGGTGCGCAGTTTCTGCCCGATAATGCTGTACAATTCTATGGACGTAACGCTCTTGTTGAGCAGGTTAATGTAAAGCATATCGCGCACGGGGTTAGGGAAAATGGCGATCACTTCATTGCGCACCGGCGGAACGCCTACCTGCAAGGCATTCACCTGAATATACATGGACGCATTTACGTTGGCACTGTCGTTGGCATCGTAAGCATAAACGGTGTATTCCCCATAACCGGCAACATCGTTGGGGAAAATGCTTAGCTTCAGGATGCCCTGAGCTCCGGCAGCCAAAGCCACATTCATGGTGCTGGTGGAAGGAGAATAGCAGTTGTTATCGTCGCAAACCATGGAATACCAGCCATTTGGCTGTTGATGGACGACACGCACCCAGGTAATCGTGCGGTCCACATTAGAATTATTCCACATAACTGCATGAGCATCAGCATAAGAGGAAACATCTACCTGCAGATTAAAACTGGAAGGATTCAGCGACAGCACCTGAGCCATGCTGGTTCCCCACCATCCTGCCAAGATCATCAGGGTAAAGAGACGTTTCATGTTTAAAAGCGATAACAAAAATACCGTATTTCGTCTAACAGGCAAATAGCCGCTATTGTTTTGCCAACCGGCAGGTCAACGTCTGATGGCCGTCAGAAAGGGTCACCAGATACAGGCCCTGCGGCAGTCGGGCAACAGGAATGGTTACCTGCTGCTCCTCCCCGGCCTCCAGATGGTGATATTCGCTAAGCAGCACTTTTCCGCTCAGGTCCGCAACGGTAACCAGAACCCGAGCGGCCTGCTGCAGGGAAATCTCCGCTACGGTAAAGTCGGTGGCCGGATTGGGATACAGACTCAGCTGGGGCTGAGGCACAAGCGCCGGGCCCGGTAACGCTGCCCGTTTGGGGTCGCAGACATAAATTTTGATCAGATTGCCTTCCGGGCTGATCCGGGCTTTTCGGAAGGTCATCATGCCCTGCCCGTCGGGCGACGGATTCCATTTCACGGTTCGTGACTGAATCAGCACGCCGTTCTGCCAGTTTTCCATACAGAGCTGCGTGCCTGCTGCAATGTTTTTGAATTGCTGCAGCCGGCGCGGGGTAATGTCCACCGTAACGTAATCGGGCAGCGTTGGCGGAAAGAATGTGCCGTCGTTAAGTTCAAACTTGGTGGTAAAAATCTTGGTTTGCCAACTGGTATCGGTTTCGGCTATGGTGGAATCCACCCAGTCCATAATGCCGTTGATGGCACCCAACGTATCGCCGTCGTAAAAAGGCGATTGGGGATTGTCCGTATCGCCCGGATTGTTGTTGTGGGAACAGCGGGAAAAGGCCGGGAACGACTGATTGGTGCGGAAGCGCAGCATCAGTTCCAGGGGACGGTCTTTGATGTACTTGATGCCGCCCTTATGCGAACGCAAATCCCAGAAGTAGGCTCCCCCGACCCGGTTTTTGTTGATGGTATTGTAAAACTCAATTTTTTCTTCCCAACAGGTGACGTTGTCGGCTTTTCCGGAAGTCATGTACACTGGCGGAAGAGCCGCATACTTTTGGTCAGCTACCAGCGTATTGATATTTGAAAAATCGTAAAGCGGATAGTTACCGGTGCCCACCTGGCGAGGCACATCGCTCATCAGGTTGGTCTGCAGGGTACCCAGAAAAATTTCTGCCCGGTTGCGCGAAGTTCCGTTGATGTTCCACTTGCAGGTGGGGTTATCATCGGTCAGGTATTTCGGGTTGATTTTGGCATTGGTAACATCCACAGCGGAAACCTTACCCGGATACAAATAACCCAGCACCATGGCACCGGTGCAGCCATTGGAACTGCCGATGGCAGCTATGCGCGTGCTGTCAATGTCGTTGGGAAAAGTCCGGACCAGCCAATCGTAAGTCCATTTCACGCGCCAGACGGTGTACATGCGGTCCACCCCGGCCGTGGGCGGCGGGCTGGTCTGGTTCAGGGCGTAAATGTTCAGGTTTTCGTTGTAGCCCAGCCATTTGGTGTTTTCTCCGGCCAGCGGATCCCAGTTGAAGTTGGGCAGCACATCTTCCATAGAAACTTTCCACATGTTGGCCACGTTGGTGCCGTTGGCATTGTCGTAGGCATTGCCACCGCCTCCGTAAAAGAAAAACGTGGCTGCATTAGGCGTTGGTCCGTTGTCGGTGTCCCTGATCAAACCCCAGTTATGAATCAGGCAACCCTCATTGCCCATGTACGGCACGAAGGGAGTTTTTACCTTGCCCTGAAACAAGGCATAGCCGTCGTAGGTGAGGCTGGGGTTGCTGAGCAGCGGTATGCCGGAAACCTGCAGATAGGCTCGTATTTGGGCTACCTTTTCGGCTACCGGCATGGTCGTGGCATTGACTCCTGCGACGATACGCTTGTTTTCCTTGGGACCTCCCTGTACCGTACTGTCGCAGGTCACAGCATAGTAATACGACTTGTCTTTATTGCAGGTGTTCACATACAGCCCGTCGGTGGCGTCCAAAACCACCCAGGGATCGTTATTGATGACACAGTAATAAATTTTGTTGGTATTGGATCCGGTTATACCCAGATTGAGGAAGTAATTAAAAGAGAATTCCTTGTCGCTGCGGCCCAGGTATTCGGCGCTGTCAATGTTTTGGGAGGTGATGGGCTTTTCGTACCGGTACACGTAGTAGAACTTATGTTCATAGTTCGGAATGACTTTCCAGGTAACGAACACCTGACCGTGACGGTATTCGGTTTTGATACCGGTTACGATAGCGCCTTGAGCCGAACCGGCCAGTAAAAACAGCAAGAGCGGAAACACCTTTCGCATGCAGAAACTAAGTTGTACTGTTGGCTAAATTATGCCTTACCCGGAACACCTCCACAGGACAATGATTCCTGTTCATCAGTTACAGGGAGCGGGAAACGGGAATCGAACCCGCGACCCTCAGTTTGGGAAACTGATGCTCTACCCCTGAGCTATTCCCGCACAGCGAACAAAACTATTTTCTGAACCGATCGGCAACAAAGAGACCTTTTGCCAATGTTTCGTAATTGTAAAATCCCTGACCGCTTTTCTTGCCCAGATGTCCGGCAGTAACCATGTTCACCAGCAGCGGGCAGGGCGCATACTTGGGGTTTCCAAAACCTTCGTGCATGACCCGCAGAATGGCCAAGCAGACGTCGAGCCCGATGA
The DNA here is from genome assembly GCA_025057275.1 of Chitinophagales bacterium. Classification (GTDB taxonomy): domain Bacteria; phylum Bacteroidota; class Bacteroidia; order Chitinophagales; family UBA10324; genus JANWXQ01. Next base: position 5,133 of record JANWXQ010000041.1, on the reverse strand, counting down.
AATCAGCCAGCTCCAGCGGACCCATGGGATGCGCCGTGCCCAGCTTCATCACCGTGTCGATTTCTTCCACACCGGCAACGCCTTCATACAAGGCATAAATGGCTTCATTGATCATAGGCATCAGAATCCGGTTGGCTACAAAGCCGGGATAATCATTGACTTCCACAGGCACTTTATCCAGCTGACGCGAAAGCTCCATAATCGTTTTTGTGGTGGTTTCGGATGTGGCATAGCCTCTGATCACTTCCACCAGTTTCATAACCGGCACCGGATTCATAAAATGCATGCCGATAACCCGGTCCGGACGTTGAGTAACGGCCGCAATCTGTGTTATGGAAATGGACGACGTATTGGTGGCCAGCAGGCAGGAAGCAGGTGCTGCCTGATCCAGCTGCCGGAACAACTGCAGCTTGACCTCCAGGTTTTCGGTTGCTGCTTCTATGACCACGTCGGCATTTCGGACTCCATCGGTTAATTCGGTTGCCGTTTGAATGCGGGACAATGCCGCTTCTTTTTCTTTTGCCGTTATCAGTTTTTTTTCAACCTGACGATCCAGATTTCTGGAAATTGTTGCTAAGGCCCGATCCAGTTGTTCGCGGTGGATGTCAATCAACCGCACTTCATAGCCTTTGAGCGCAAACACATGGGCAATGCCATTCCCCATAGTGCCGGCTCCGATTACTGCAATTATTCTCATGTAGAAGAATTAGTTTACCACGAGGCGCAAAATAAGCTGCTGCCCCGACTCCAGACGAAGCCGCCCCGCATACAATGCCGCAGGCCATCCGGCACAAGAGATATAGGTCGTTCCTGCAGCAACCGGTTGCCGGAATACAATTCGCCCCAAAGCATCTGTAATGTCCAACCATCCGTTGTGGGGGACAACCAACCTGAAATGGTCATTTGCTGGATTGGGGAAAAGCAAAACGGAACGAGCATCGGAAAGCGAAGGTGCAGTCACCAGCTGACAGGAATCGGATAACGCCGTTACACTATCGGCACGGGCAGCATGGCGTATGGCCAATGCATACTGCCCCCGGCGCAACTGGTGGATAATAAAATTGCCCCGCTTGTCGGTGAGCGAGCCAAGCGTGTTTTGGGTTACGTTGGGTTCTATCTGCCAGTCGGCAGCAGCTGAAGTGCGGTACACGACCACCAGACTGTCTTCGGGTTGAGAAATCAGGTCCACATCCAGGTAGCCATTGTTCATGGCTGCACCCTGGTAGGAAATGGTGGCTGAAGCCTGAAAGTTGCTGTCCCACAGGCCGTCCACCCGCCAGAAACGCTCGCGCGACAGATACAATCCCTTGGGCGGATGGCGAAACGGATCGGGTGCAGCATACACATGCTCCACACGTAGCAACGCTGTGTCAGTCCAGTTGGTTACGGTGACGTTCATTTTAGCTAATACCAAATTGTGCACGCCGGCATTGCCGATCAGCTTTTGCTCTGCCGTCACGGCATCGGCAATCCAGTCGTCTTCGTCCAGGGTGACCAGTTTCGGAGCAGCGGTGAAGAAGAAGGGAAACTGCATGCATTCTCCCTGTGCCAGGACGGTTTGGCGTTGCTGCGAGCCATCTGCTAAATAAAAGGTCAAAGTCAGCGGCACCTGATGGTAGCGCGCCGGGGCCAGTCGGGTGCGTTGCTTGACAAACACCACCACCTCATAACCCGGCGGCGATACGGGCTGAACGGAAACCGAATCAACCCAAAAGGCCGTCCAACCCGGCGCATAAACCCAGTTGGCAAAAAACGATGACAAATCCTTGCCGGAACAGGTCGTCAGAAAGGCCTCCAGGTCTTCACTGCTGACGTCCAGAAAGGCATAACTGTCCATAAACTGACGCATGCAGGAAAAAAATAATGAATCGCCCAGGTAGCCGCGCAAGGTGTGGGCCACCAGGGCCCCCTTCAGATAGACGGTCTCGCCATAGGTATGCGACGGCGGCACCTGGTTCAGGGCAAATGCTGCACCGTCGCTGAGCGGCGTATGCAAATAGCGCACGCAACGCTCCAGCGTGTTTTTCATCTCCGAATCGTATCGCTGGCGGCCGTATAGCTGTTCAAAAAATATCCATTCATTGAATACGGCCCACCCTTCGTTCAGCCACATGTCGGCATCGGTGCGGCAGGTGGTCAGGTTGCCGAACCAGTGGTGCGACAATTCATGCGCCATGATGTGTTCGTAGGTGGTTTGCCCGTTCACCAGAAAAGCCGGATAGGCAATGTTGGTGACATGTTCCATGGCGCCCACGGTTGTCAGCACGTAGCCTACCCGCGGCCAGCGGTAGGGACCCCACAGCTGCTCATATGCCTGCAGGGTGGCCTTCAGGTTTTTGAAGGAATTCTTCAGTTTGGTAGTGTCGGTTGCTACGGCGCCCAGCACAATGGGAATGGTGTCGCCCGTAACACTCACATAGGTATCGTAAACGGGAGCAAACTGGTGTACGGCCACGCTGATCAGGTAGGAGGGAATGGCCTCATCCAGCTGATAATGCCAGGTGGTGGTGCCGTCGGGTGCGGTTTCCACCTTTTGCAGCGTACCTCCGCACAGGGCCATTTTGTTACCGGCCGTACGCACCGCAAGCGAATAGGTGCTGCGCTCCACAAAATTGTCAAAGCAGGGAAACCAGCTTCGGCCAAAGGTGTGGGGTACTTCATTTAGGGCTACGCCAATGTTAAAGGCCAGGTCGCCGCTCCAGTACCAACCACCCCAGCCTCCGCTGTCCTGTTTGGGTTTGCCTCCGTAATACACCGTTACCGAAGCCGTGTCGCCAACGTTTAACGGCGCCAGCAGACTGATGTGCAGCGTGAGCGAATCGGCGTAGTTAAAAGACAGCAATACGCCCTGCTGTTTAACGGAATCCACCTTCAGGCGCAAGAGATCCAGGTCCAGTTGCTGCAACGGCACTTTGGCCTGAAACCTAAGGGTGCAATGGCCTTTCAGGGTCTTGCCCGCATAATCGGTAACATCCAGAAAAATGCTGGTGTGCAGAATGTCTACGCTGTCGCTTCGGCTGTTGTCGGCTGCAACTGCATGATGCAAGCCCAATGCAACAGATGCCTGACAAATCAGCAAGCGCAGAGAAACCAGCCGAAAATGCATAACGAAAATCAATATTGTTCATGGGGGGCTGGAAAGCTACCCTGCTTCACATCATCGCAGTAGCGATGAACGGCATCTTTGATCGAATCGTACAGGTTCAGGTAACGACGCAGAAAGCGGGGTTTGAACTCCTGGTTGATGCCCAGCATGTCATGCAACACCAGCACCTGACCGTCACAGGCAGCGCCGGCTCCGATGCCAATGGTGGGAATTTTCAGTAAGCTGCTTACTTCGGCGCCGAGGGCAGCAGGAATCTTCTCCAACACCAGGGCAAAGCAACCCGATTGCTCCAGCAGAAGGGCATCTTCGCGCAGGCGATTGGCCTCCGCAGGATCGGTTGCCCGCACCACATAGGTGCCGAACTTGTAAATGCTTTGCGGGGTTAAGCCCAGATGTCCCATAACAGGCACGCCGGCCGCTACGATGCGCTCTACCGATTCCTTCACTTCCCTGCCACCCTCCAGCTTGACGGCATGGGCACCAGCTTCCTTCATGATGCGAATGGCCGAATTCAACGCCTCTTTGCTGTTACCCTGATACGAACCAAAAGGCAGATCCACCACCACCAGCGCACGGCGCACTGCCCGCACCACGGAAGCGGCATGATAGACCATCTGGTCCAACGTGATGGGCAGCGTGGTTTCATGACCGGCCATGACGTTGGAAGCCGAATCGCCCACCAGAATGACATCCACACCGGCATCATCCAGTATGCGGGCCAGCGAAAAATCATAAGCGGTAAGCATGGCAATCTTTACCCGCGCCTGCTTCATTTCCTGCAGCGTATGGGTGGTGACTTTTTTTACCCGGCGAAAATCTTCTGCTGCTTTCTGAGCAGCAATGTGCGTCGCTGTCGCTTCTGAAGTCATAACCGTTGCTATCGGCCGCTGGGTGCTCAAAACAACCAACGGCAACGAACAAAGGTAGCAGGAACCGAAAAGCCTTTAGTTTTTGTTTCCTTTCCGCCCGCTGCGATTCATCCAGTGGTTGCGAACATACTTTTCCAGCTCCACGGCATGAAAAATGATGGCCGCACCGACCAGACAGCAGAGCAGTTCTGTTATCGTCAATGGTTGGGTATGAAAAACGGTATTGGCAGGAGGCCAGTAAACGACAATCAAATGAATTCCGAAGGTTAACAACACGGTAAGCAACAGACCCGGATTACTGCCAATACCCTGACGGAATAAGAACTCCCTTTCACTGCGAATCGCCATCACATGGCCGAGCTGACTGAAAGTAAGCACGGAAAATACCACGGTCTGCCAGTTAGGCATATCCAGATGAACGGCCACGGCCTGCGCCACCAGCGACACCGCAGCCATCAGCAGACCCACCCAGACAATGTGATACCCTACCCCGCCGGCAAACAAAGTTTCATCCGGGCGACGCGGCGGACGCTGCATGATGCCCCGCTCGGCTTTTTCTGTTGCCAAGGCAAGGCCGGGCAGTCCGTCAGTAACCAGGTTAATCCACAAAATGTGAATCGGCAGCAGCGGAATGGGCAACCCGATGAGCGGAGCCAGAAACAAAAGCCAGATTTCTGCCCCGTTACATGTCATAATGTATTTAACAAATTTTCTGATATTATCGTAAATACGCCGCCCCTCGCGTACGGCGTGAACGATGGTAGCAAAATTGTCGTCCAGCAACACCAGATGAGCGGCTTCCTTGCTCACATCGCTGCCGGCAATACCCATAGCCACCCCAATATTTGCTGCGCGTAACGCAGGGGCATCATTTACCCCATCGCCGGTCATGGCCACCAATTGTTTGCGGCGCTGCAGCGACCGAACGATATGCAGTTTCTGCTCCGGCGAAACCCGTGCATAGGTACGGATGTTTTCCACCTGCTCATCCAACAATTCCGGCGGCATCAGAGCGAGTTCACGACCGGTTACCATGTGATGTCCGGGCTGCAGAATGCCCAGATCCCTGGCAATGGCCGCAGCCGTTTCCGGATGATCACCGGTGATCATGACGGGCACGATGCCCGCCGACTGGCATTCTGCAATGGCCTGCCGCAC
>JANWXQ010000037.1 GCA_025057275.1 Chitinophagales bacterium | reverse complement strand
CCCAGGTCGTTAACCACCACCAGGTAGCCCTTATCGGCGCGCGGTGAGGTCAGGGTAACCTGAACGCGGTCGCTGGCCGGGTTGGGCTGCAGGCGGAGCATGAGATCCTGCAGGGCAGGTTGCTGCGGTTCGCCTTCGCGGTTCCAGTAAACCACCTTGAAGGTGATCTTACACTTGTCGCACTTGGTAGAACCGCAGGTAGGCGTAATCGTCAGCGTGTAGGTGCCGGTAGTCGTCGGCGTGAACACGATGGGAATACCACTGCCCGAGGCTACGGTTGAACCACTCAGCTTAACTTTCCAGGAGTAGGTCGCTGAGCAGGAACCCACGCAATTATGGGCGCCGGTAACGGTGATCGGATAGCCGGGTTCAGACCAGACTTTCGGACCGCCGCACGGATGGTTCGTTGTGGTCTTGTAGCTGGAAACGATAGTAAACGTTCCCCACGTACCACACTGGCAACCACTAGGCGGATCGCTGATGTTGAACGTGATGACGCAGGCAGCGCAGGCTGAGCTGGTGCCGCAGGTCGGGTACACATACAGGCTGTATGTGCCGGCCACTGAAGGCGTAAACGACAACGGCAACCCTGTGCCGCTGGCTACCAGATTCATTCCCGCATCAAACACCTTCCACGTAAAGCTGGCATTGCAGAACGACTGGTTGGGTCCGCAGCCATAGGTTCCGTTGAAGGTGATCAGATCGCCGGTGAATCCATTCAGGGTGCCACCGCAGGCAGCAAGAGTATGGGTAACCGAACCTACCTGAACGGTGATGTCACCCTGCCAGCCCAAACAACCGCAATTCGGGTCGCAGTCCAGCGGCGTGTATTCAAAGAACGTGGAATCCATACAACCATCGGTGGTTACTCCAATCAAGCCGATAACGTAAGGCACGTTGTAAGCCGGCAGGATTGAGGTGGTCAACAGCAGATCCTGAAGCGTGCTGACGGTTACGCCATTCACGGTCCACTGGTAGAGGGCCAGTCCGGGAGGACCATGAATCGTGTCGGGTACCGGATTGATACAGCCGGAAGCGCAACCGATCGGAATCATGCTCAGATCAGGCTTCGGGAAAATGGTCGCTGCCATGCTGGCGCTGGATTTGCAACCATTGGCCGGATCAGTAACCGTTACCGTGTAAGTTCCGCTGCTGAGCACCGTCAAATTAGCAGCTGCCACACCTACATTCCACAGATAGCTGACCGTAGGCGGAGCGCCCATG
>JANWXQ010000026.1 GCA_025057275.1 Chitinophagales bacterium | reverse complement strand
CTGGCCGCGGCTGTGGCATAGGAGCAACGGGTGGGAGCGGCCGTGATGCTGCCACAGCGGTTGAGGCAATTCGTGGGTGTCCAGATGGCAAAGTCGGCATCCTGAAACACCCCGCCTACGCTGGCCGCATTGAACTCAAAGGTGCCTCCCGTAGCCATGGAGAACCAATACCATGCAGAGCTGTGTTCGCCGCTGACCAGGCAGCCCCATGTTGCGGCATTGAATTCCTGTTGTCCTACGCCGCTGTTGGTCATCGAGAAGCTGCTGGTGCCGCATACTTGTGCCGATCCTGCACAATCAGTGATTGACGCCCCTACCACACAGATGTTGAAACTGTAATTGTTGGTGTTGGGGTTGTTGCCAAAGTCATATACCCTGATGTAGTAGGTAGCGCCGACCGTAAGGCCGGTGGCATTCAGCGTTTCGGTAACATTTACCCCGCCGGCATTCTGGCAATACAGGGAGGTGAGGGCAGTGCAGGTGCCGCTGTACAACTGAATCACGGGGTCCATGGTGGAAGTGGTAGGCGCTACCGTAATGGTCTGCGAGCTGTTATTGGCGGTAAAGCGGTACCACACATCGTCGTTGGCCGTTCCGGTGCAGCCCGGTAAACTTTGTGTGGCCAGAAAGGTAGTTCCTGAGGTATAAACGCAGTTTGCTGCAGGGGAAAGCTGAATGGCGTTGGCGCATTCGTTATTGGCCGGAGCCGAAGGGCAGGTAACGCAGCTTAACTGAATGTTATGCCCGCGGCGCGAGTCGACGCCGTCGCTTTTTACCCGAAACGTAACGCTGGTGCCGGTGGTAGTAGCGGGCGCGCCGGCAGGATTGCTGTTGCTATTTGTGCAAAAACCGGCATTGGCGCCCCACACCAGACTGGTCAAGAGCGGAGAGGCCGTGCTGGGGCCATTGTGGATCCACAAGGTATCATTCGGGCAATAACCCATTGCACTGAGCGGAAAGCTGAGCTGAAAGCAGTACCCCTGAGCATTGGTGACCGTAGTTATCATGTCCACGCTGTTCTGATAATTCAATGCGCTGTTGCTGTTGGGCGGGCATAGGGCATCGCCACCCGGGCCTGGGGGTGCAATGGAAATATCCGGGTCAATGACGTAGTAAGTAACTCCAGTTGGCGGCGGGCAGGTCAGGTTTATCGTGCCGGGAACCATTTCATAGTATGTAGCCTGGGCCTGCACCATACCGATTGAGCCCATCAGGCTAAGAATAGCCAGCATGCTGATTCTGAACATCAGGGAAATTTTTAGGGCAAAGGCGACCTTGCAAAGTAAGGTAAAATCTCGGTAAAAAAGTAGTGCGGGTCGAGTCAAAAAAATCCACCGTTGCGCTCACAACTGTGGCGGTTCCTGCGGGCCTTTACCCAGCGATTCGCGCATGTGGGTGTCGGCCTGGAGGTTGCGCATGCGGTAATAGTCCATAATGCCCAGGTTGCCGCTGCGGAAGGCTTCGGCAATGGCGATGGGCACCTGCGCTTCGGCTTCGATGAGTTTGGCGCGCATTTCTTCGGCCTTGGCCTTCATTTCCTGCTCTACGGCCACGGCCATGGCGCGGCGTTCTTCGGCACGGGCCTGCGCAATGTTTTTGTCGGCATTGGCCTGATCCATCTGCAGGTAGGCGCCGATGTTTTTGCCCACGTCAATGTCGGCAATGTCAATGGAAAGAATTTCAAAGGCTGTGCCGGCATCCAGGCCTTTGGCCAAAACCACCTTGGAAATGGAATCGGGATTTTCCAAAACGGTTTTGTGGTCGTTCGCTGAACCAATGCTGGAGACAATGCCTTCGCCGACGCGGGCCAGCACGGTTTCCTCGCCGGCGCCACCCACCAGCTTGTTGATGTTGGTGCGCACGGTGACGCGGGCGCGCGTGATGAGCTGAATGCCGTTTTTGGCAACAGCGGTAACCGGGGGCGTGTCAATCACCTTGGGGTTAACCGACATCTGCACGGCTTCGAACACATCGCGGCCGGCCAGATTGATGGCCGTAGCCATTTTCCAGTCCAGCGGAATGTTGGCCTTATCGGCCGAAATCATGGCGCGGATCACCTGATTCACATTGCCACCGGCCAAAAAGTGGGTTTCGATGTCATTGGCCGTCACCTTAAGGCCGGCCTTGGTGGCATTGATCAATCCGTTGACCACCAGACCGGGAGGCACCTTGCGGATGCGCATGGCAATCAACTGCCCGATGCTGACCGGAGCGCCGGCCACCAGAGCCGTTACCCAAAGGCCCAGGGGCACAAAGTACAGAAACAGGAAAATGGCTCCGAGGATGATCAGAATAAAAATGGCAAGGACAATCAGATCCATCAGTTATCGGTTTTATTTATTGGTTTTACATAAATTTTTCCCAGCGCAATCCGGATGACTTCCAGTTCTGCGCCTTCATCAATCCATTCACCCAGCGAATGTACTTCGTAGGTATCGTTTCCGAACAATCCTTTTCCGGCGGGAGCAATTTTGGACAAGGCCTGGCCGCGGTCACCCACGCGGATGCGCGTTTCGTCGATGACATTCATGCGGCCTTCCACCTTGCTTTTCAGCGTCAGCCAGCCCAGCAGGCCGCTGCGAAATCCATAGACGATGGACAACAAGGTGAATACTGCCGTGCCCAACAGGGCCACCGTTCCCCATACCACGCCGAAATGGGTATAGGCCAAAACCACGCCGGCCACCATGGTCAATGCGCCGAGTACGGCCAGTAACGTAATGCCAGGAATAAGAAAAACCTCCAGCATCACCAGCAACCAGCCGAAAAGCAGAATGAGCAGGATGTGCCACCAGGTCATGAGCGGGGCAAAGATAAGCAGCCGCCCAAGGGAGGGGGCGTTGCATTCCCTGCGCCCGGTATGCTATATTACCGCCACGAACCGTTGCCGTTATGGACATGCTTTTTGACTTTGCGGTGTTTGCCGCCGCGCTGGTGGTGCTGCTCTATTCGGCCAACTATTTTATGGAAGGCGCCAAACGGCTGGGGCAATGGTTGGGCCTTCCTTCACTCGTAACCGGAATTTTTATTGTGGGCATGGGCACGTCGTTGCCCGAACTGGTAGCGGCTGTGCTCAGCGTCAATCGCGGGGTCAGCGAAATTGTGGCGGCCAACATTGTGGGCGCCAACATTTCCAACCTGTTGCTCATCACCGGAGTGGTGGCGGCCGCTGCAGGTGCCACCATTTATCTGGGCAGCAGTTACCTGTACATTGACCTGCATTTTATGATGGGCAGCATCCTGTTTTTTTCCATACTGGCTTACGATGGCGCCATCACGTTTGTGGAGGCCTTTATCGGACTGGTCATTTTCCTGGTGTACAGCCTGTACATTGTGCGCGGCAACGGCCATCAGCAGGCTGCAGGTCAGGCGGAAAACCGCTTTCCCTCCATGGCTTTTGGTATTCTGGTGCTGGCCTGCGTGGGCATTTACTTCAGCGCAGAGTTTGCCATTGACGCCCTTCAGGAAATTGCCCTGGGACTGGGCGTGCCGGCCACCTTGGTGGCGCTTACATTGCTGGCGCTGGGTACCACCCTTCCGGAGCTGGCGGTTAACCTGACAGCCCTGCGGCAGGGCCATGCCGAAATGGCTGTCGGCAACGTGCTGGGTTCCTGCATTTTCAACTCAACCATGATTGTGCCGATTGCCTCCCTGTTCGGATCACTGCACGTTTCGGACGACATCATTCGTTTTCCCCTGCCGCTGATGGGCGCTTCGGCATTGCTGTTTTATCTGCTTACGCAGGATAAGAAGGTATCGGCCTGGGAAGGCCTGCTGTTCCTTTGTTTGTATGCATTGTTTCTGATAAAAACGGTAACCTTCAGCTAAATAACAGGACTACTATATTTCAGAAAAATTTTAAGCTCATGAAAAACATCACAATCAGTCAGGTACTATCCATAATCCTGTTGGTCTTGTTGGCCATTGTAATCATTCAGAATTGGGATACGGTAGAGGTAAAGTTCCTGATGTTTGGTCTGAAAATGCCGATGGTCATATTGCTCATTCTGGTGTTTGCCGCCGGCTACCTTTCTTCATCGTTGGTCCGACGCAAAGCTTCAGCCTGATCAACCATTGATTTGATTCTTATGAAAAAAAATCTGGCTGAATTCATTGGCACATTCTGGCTGGTGATGGCCGGTTGCGGCAGCGGGTTGATTGCCGGCCGTTTCGAGGATCTGGGCATCGGATTGCTGGGGGTGTCGCTGTCAGTGGGGCTGGCCGTCATGGCCATGATTTACGCCGTGGCCCACATTTCCGGCGCACACTTCAACCCTGCTGTTACGCTGGGGGCCTGGGCCGGCGGCCGACTGCCTGCCGGGTCCATCGGCTCCTACTTTGTCTCGCAGGTGCTGGGTGCACTGGTAGCAGCCACGGTATTGTACCTCCTGGTAACGGACCGCGGCGGTTCCATCGGCAATTTTGCTGCCAACGGGTATGGCGAGCATTCGCCCGGGGGCTACAGCATGACGGCCGCCATCATCACCGAACTGGTGCTGACCTTTTTGTTCGTCTTCATCATTCTGGGAGTGACCGATGAACGGGCTCCTCAGGGCTTTGCCGGCATAGCCATTGGCCTGGCGCTGACTTCGGCCCATCTGATCAGCATACCCGTAACCAATACTTCGCTGAATCCGGCACGCAGTATCAGTCAGGCCGTGTTTGTAGGCGACTGGGCGTTGGCGCAGCTGTGGCTGTTTATTGTAGTGCCTCTGGCCGGCGGCGTGGCTGCCGGTTATGCGTACCACTATCTGAAACAGTGAGCTGTATTGGGGCAGTAGGGTTTGCGGTTTGGCCCGGAGGGGAAATGATGCAGCAACCGGATCGTTAGCGGCTATTCCATGACGTCAGAGCAAACTTGCATCAGACGAATTAAAATAGACATTTCAAGTGAGACATATAAAGAAGAAATTTCTAAGAGCCCTAAAGGTTGGTGACGATGTGATTGATGTAATCAGTTCTATTCCTGTTAATGAACAGGCAATTGCAGAACTCAAACGAACAAACTTTGAGGGCCATTATGCTATAATACAGACAGACGGGAACGAATTAATTCAAGCATTTCAATACAACAAAAACGGAAACACCTATTTCATTCCTGAACCAAACCCAATTGTAATCTATTTTGAAGTCGGCAGATTGTATATTAAAAACATCGCTAAAGCCCAACAGACCCTTTTTGACGAACTCAATCAAAAGAAGCCAGACGCATACAAGATACTAAATAACTTCTACGCCTTTTACATGTATGCAAGTGTCTGTGCGACTTTTTTGTTTAATGCAATTGAAGCGTTCATAAACAACTTAATTCCTAAGCACTTCACTTACTCAAGAGTGCTTGACAAGAAAACAGAAGTTTATGACAAATTTCAAATTCAACGCCATTTGCAATTTGAAGAAAAAATTAAAAATGTATTACCGCTTATTTTCGAAGGTAAATCATTTCACAAAGAACAAAGTCATAAGTATGCACATATTGAGAAGTTGAGAGAATTCCGAGATGAAATAATGCACACAAAATCTTACGACCAAACAAGCCCCAACCACTATAAGAGTTTATTTACTGTTTCGCTTGACTTTGACTATGCTGAAACACTTTCAAGTGTTCGGGATTTTATAAATTATTATGAACCAAATTTAATTGAGGAGTGTGATTGTGGTAATGACTTATAGCATAATGGAACTTCGGACGCACAGAAGAAAAGCCATTTACACAGTATTACCAAAAGCGGGGGTGACGAGCTTCTATGACGCTTTGTTGCATACCGGAGCTTTAGTTTTTCAAATCATTAGTAGTGCTGAATGGCTCTGCCTTCGGCAATACCCGACCCAGTTCATCAAACCTGCAGAATGACACAAAAGCAAAAGCAGGCAGGCTCGCTGAAGTAAAAGCAGGCTGCTCATGGGGCTGCGGATGGTGTTGTTTCATGCCGGCAAGGATGCGGAGGCCGAGGCTTTGTACCGTCGGTACGAGCAACGGCTGCAGAACTACATCCGGGTAGAAACTTTTTTACAGGAAAAAGGTCGCCGGGATGAACCAGCCGCCTGGCAGAAGCCTCCGGTGACCCTGGTGGCGCTGGATGCAACCGGACTGGCAATGACTTCGGAAGGTCTTTCCAGCTGGCTGGAGAAACGACTGCAGGAAGGCCGGCATCTGGTGTTTTTGATCGGTGGTGCCAATGGCCTGGAGCCGGAACTCATGAAAAAAGCGCACTGGAAGCTGTCGCTCTCGCCAATGACCCTGCCGCATCACCTGGCCCGCGTGGTTCTGGCCGAGCAATTGTACCGGGCCTTTACCATTCTGAACCGGCATCCGTATCACTTGGGGCATTGAGGGGACAGGGGCGGATAGCGCTGAGATTGGCAGTTAAAAAATTTATGCAACGAAAAACGCGGGTGGGATAGGCCCTGGCTGGTTCGATGCATTACAATAATAGCCATAGCCGTGCTTTGTCTTTGCGGTTCGATCCGAAAAATATCCAAAAGGAGCTCCCCACTTCCCTGTTCAGGTGGGGTTGGATCCTGTCAGATGCTGTTTAAATGTTCCGCCAGGTCATTGATTCTTCAAGGGCCGGTGCAGAAGCGTATGCCGGACGCAACTGGGTATTATAATAATATGCCCACGCCTTACCCCATGATGCAAGCGCTCTGTCACAAACTTCTGCAACCGGCTTAACCCTGAAGCATATAGCATAGCTATGTTGCAGGGGAACCGTCTTCCGTACATACAAGAGGGGGACACTTTTGCAGTATCCTTCAGGAATCTGGTATAGTGCTGCAACATAGTGGAGACAAAATAATATATAAAAATTCCCGTTGTCAATAGCGATTTCTCGCTATTTTTTAATTACCTGTTTGCCCGAAAGAATAGACGTTAAAAAATATGACGCCTCATACAATGAGGCGCCCACATCCATAGCGAACATTCGGAATTACCCTTATCCGCGCTTCAGGGTCATGCATCAGGGCCGGCGGAACCGAACCTGCTGAACACGTTGAGAGGAGGAAAGTGCCCATGCCTCACCCCATGAAAATTCTGCTCAGCTATCGGCAGGTTCCGCTGGCATATCCCTGATGTGTATAGCACAGCTATGCCCCTGGAAAGCCAAAACACCGACAACCACCGGAGCAAAATCGCTCGCCGGCGTAGGTGTGTGTTGGAAGGCAGAGGAATCATAGTAAGCTCAAAAGAATATATGCTTTCAGGCTGTTGCAATAGCGATTTCTCGCTAATTTTTTGGCATAATTCTTATTGGCGGTTGCTTTCCGCAGCGACCATGCAATTCCGCCCTGCCATGCGTACTTTGGCAGGGCGCACATGTCGGTAGTTCTGCTCCTGATTTTGCTTACCGTGCTGGTTTCCTATTCGGCCTTTCAACGGCCGGAACTGCTGGAGCGCATGGCCCTGCGGCCTTATGCCGTAGCTCATCAGGGGGAATGGTGGCGCTTCATCACCTCAGGCCTGGTTCACGCCAACTGGCCCCACCTGCTTATCAACATGCTGGTGTTCTATTCGTTCGGCACGGTGGTGTTGAAATACTATCAGATCTACTTTCCCGATTGGGGCACCTGGCTTTTTGTTCTGCTGTATGCAGCCGGTATGGTGGTCAGTGACCTGCCAACCTATTTTCGCTACCGTCAGCACAGTTGGTATGCCAGTCTGGGCGCCTCAGGGGCGGTGTCGGCCGTAACGTTTGCCTTTGTACTGATTGATCCGCGAAACATGATTTACCTGATGGGCATTCTTCCCATGCCCGCCATTGTTTGGGGCGTTGCCTATCTGGCCTATTCACACATCATGAGCTACCGGGGAGGAGATCACATCAACCACAGCGCCCACTTCACCGGTGCCGTTTTCGGGGTCGTGTTTACGCTGGCCCTGCGACCCGCTTTTGCTGAGGAATTTTTGCTCAAGTTGATTGGATATTAGGAATTTTACCCCTGAACAATTCGCCATGATGACTGACCTGCGCAGCGATACGGTAACGCGGCCTACCCCTGCCATGCTTCAGGCCATGATGTCGGCAGAACTGGGCGACGATGTGTTTGGTGATGATCCCACCGTCAATGCGCTGCAGGAAAAAACAGCCCGGCTGTTTGGCATGGAAGCCGGCCTGTTTTTTCCCACCGGCACCATGAGCAATCAGGTAGCCATCAAAACCCATACACAGCCCGGCGATGAGGTGGTGGTGGAAGCCAGCAGCCATACTTACCTGCTGGAATCCGGTGGCATGGCTTTTCATTCCGGTTGTTCGATACGCCCAGTGGCCGGCAACCGCGGCCGGCTCAGTCCGGAACTCATCAGGGCCCAGGTCAATCCGCGCAACGATCATTTTCCCGTCACCCGGCTGGTGGTAATTGAAAACACCTGCAACCGGGGCGGCGGCAGCTATTATACGCTGGAACAGATGCAGGCCGTCAGCGAAGCAGCCCGGGCAGAAGGCCTTCGAATGCATCTGGACGGCGCCCGGATTTTTAATGCTTTGGTTGAACTGAACGTACCGCCAGCCGCCCTGGGGCCTCTGTTTGATTCCATTTCCATTTGCCTGTCTAAAGGACTGGGCTGTCCGGCCGGTACCGTGCTCACGGGTAGTGCTGAATTCATCAAAAAGGCCAAACGGTACCGAAAGTTGTTCGGAGGAACCATGCGACAGTCGGGCGTGCTGGCTGCAGCAGGCCTGTATGCGTTGGATCATCATGTTCAGCGCCTGAAGGAAGATCACGAACGGGCCCGCCGGATCGGCGAAGCGCTCAGCCGACAACGCTGGGTGCGGCAGGTGTGGCCGGTAGAGACCAACATCATTCTTTTTGATCTTACCCAGGAGTTGCCTGCTGCTGTGCTGGTAAATTATTTAGCATCTCAAAATATATTATGTGTGGCCACCGGCCGGCATCAGATCCGTATGGTAACCCACCTGGACATCACCGACGACATGGTAGCCCATGTGGTGGCCACGCTCCATGCGTTTGAACCCGTTGCCGCATGAAGGCCCTTGCCTTATCCATTGCCTTGCTGGTAACCGTCAGGGAAGGAGGAGATGTGCAGCCGCTGGTGCAGCAGCTTGCCGCCTACGACGCAAATACGCTGGCATCGGAGCTGAGCGATGAAGCCGCGCGGCGTGCCTTCTGGCTGAACTGCTACAATGCCTTTGTGCAGATCCTTCTGGAAGAAAAAAAACCCGACCTGACCCGGGATGAGGTGCGTCGGGATTTTTTTCAGCAACCGGCCATTACCGTTGCCGGCCTGAAGCTATCGCTTAACGACATAGAGCACGGTATGCTGCGCCATTCCAAAATCTGGTGGAGCGGGGGCTACATTACCGACCCGTTTCCCGACCGTTGGCAACGTCGGCTGCGTGTGCCGCTGGATTACCGGATTCATTTTGCGTTGAACTGCGGAGCTACCAGTTGCCCGCCTATTCGCAACTACTCCGCTGAAGAGCTGGACGAAGAGTTGCGCGTGGCCGAAGCTTTTTTTCTGGATACGGAAACCCGTGTGGATACATCGGAATGCATCATTTATGCCTCATCCATTTTCAACTGGTTCAACGGGGATTTTGGTGGTTACGACGGCGTCAAAAAACTGATCCTCAGGCATCATGGGTTTGCTCCGGACATGCACCGTCATTACCGGCTGGAATTTACCCCTTACGATTGGACGGTTTACGAGCATTACTTCTCGCCCTGATCATTTTTCTCTTTTTTCTATAAAAAAATATCCTGTCCGTTCAATTCTAAAAGCTGCAGGTTTGATATCGGGCAAAAGCCAGGTGGACCATTCCGTGGTAACCGGTAGGCGGCGATAGGTGCGCCGGACCACACCCTGCGTGAGGCGATAGGAATCGGCAACCGCCACCGGAAGCGAAAAGCCAGCTTCCACACCTTCCCACCGCAGGCTGAGGCGCGTTCCTTTCCCCTTTTTGTGGATCCGGTACACCAGCGTAGGAGGCTGCGATGCGAATAGGTACTGACGGAAAAAGGGTGTCCAGTCAGCTCCGGTGTGCGCGTTGATGTAAGAGATAAAATCCTCTGTAAGCAGGGTCCGTTGGCCAAAGGTTTGTTGCAGGCCCTTGAGCAAAGCAAAGAACAGCGAGTCGTTGTTCAGGGCATTGCGAAACGTATGAATAACCCAGGCCCCCTTGTAGTAAATGTCGTTATCGGAAAAGTGGTGATTGACACCCCTGGGCCCTACCAGCGGTGCCTGATTACGAATCTGCAACATTTGTTCACTGAGGTATTCGCGGGCTAGGCTGTCGCCGCAGCAACATTCCAGATAAACCGTTTCGGCATAGGTGCCGAATCCTTCATGCAGCCAGAGGTCGGCATAATCGGAAGCGGAGAAATGGTTACCCCACCATTCGTGCGCCGTTTCGTGAACCAGAATGAAATCAAACCCCCATTTGTTGTTGATGAAATCGTTGCCGTAGCTGATGGCGCTTTGATGTTCCATTCCCCAATAGGGCGTTTCCACCAGCTTAAAACCATCGCGCAGAAAGGGATAGGGACCGAAGCGCTCGCTGAAGCAGGTGAGCAGCGTGCGCGATTGCTGCAGATGCGATTGGGCCACCACCAGGTTGTAATCCAGAACGTAATAATCCAGTGTCAGGGTGTCGGGGTGGAAAATCATCCGGTCGCTGAAGTGGGCATAATGGGCCAGGTTCAATGTGATGTTGTAGATGTTGATCGGATAGGAAACATGCCAAAGCCAGGAAGTGAGTTGACCCGACGTTTTACGATGCAACAGGCGACCGTTGCTTACGCAGGTCAGTGAGGCATCGGCGGTACATCGCAGCCAGACTTTTGTGGGCTCATCGGCAAGCTGGTCTTTGCAGGGAAACCAGACAGAAGCGCCCAGTCCCTGGCAGGCTACGCCCACCCAGGGGCGGCCCTGTGCGTCTTTTTTCCAGACAAACCCTCCCTGCCACGGAGGTTTCCGGGCAGCAAGGGGTGAGCCGCGGTAGAAAACCGTCAGGCTGTCGCGAAGGCCTGCCCGAACGGTGCGGGGAAATGCAACGAACACCGAGTTATGCAACCTGCGATACGTTAGGCGCTGACCGGCGGCAATAATGCTGTCCAGGGTCAGGTTGGAAAACAGGTCGAGCTGAAGCGTATCAAAATCGCTAAGGGCATCATAGGTAATGGTATTGCTTCCGATGAGTGCGCGGCGTTCCACATCTATGAACAGATTCAGAAAATAAGAATAGACATCGTAACAGGATCGCTGAGGGCTGTTGCTGCCGCGCAGCAGTTGATCGGGAGTGGGGACAACCGCGGTGGACTGCGCCCAAAGGGTAACGGCAGCAAGGCACAGCATCCCTGCAGCGGTAAAGGTTTTCATCATTTAATCTGAAGCAAAGTTGGCGGTAAACCGTGATGGTTCATCTTTGCCGCCAGGCCATGACCTCCCTGCTGCTGATTACTGCTTTTTTCCTGTTTGTTGATCTGTACGCATTTCAGGCCGTTCGGGCTCATGGCCGTTTCGGGCAGCGAAAAATCGTTGCGATTGTTTATTGGCTGCTGGCGCTGCTTAGCGCGTCCATACCTGCTGTGTTTTATTTCTATGGATGGGAGCGCATTGGCATTATACAGCGAAGCCTGATGATGAGCTGGCTGATTGTTCATTATGTGCCCCGAATGGTCATCGGTCTCTTTCTTCTGTTGGAAGACAGCTACCGCATCATCCGGTGGCTGTTCAGCCACATGCAGAAGCAGGCAGGGAATCCGGTGTCGTTATCGCGGAAACGTTTTTTATCGCAGACGGCTCTGATTGCCGGTGGGCTGCTTTCGTTGCAGTTCGTTTACGGCATGGCACGCACGGCCTACCATTACCGGATTGTACGGCAGCCCTTGCGCATCAAGGGTTTGCCCCGGGTTTTTGAAGGAATGAACATTGTGCAGATCAGCGATCTGCACGTTGGCAGCTTCATGAGCCGTCATCCGGTGGAGGAAGTGGTGGAACGGATTCACGAGCAAAAACCTGATGCCATTTTTTTCACCGGCGATATGGTCAACAACCGCAGCGATGAGTTGCTGCCCTATCTGCCCACACTACGCCGCCTGCGAGCTCCGTTGGGCATATTTGCCATACGGGGCAATCACGATTTCGGCGACTATTACGACTGGGGCAGCGAGGCCGAACGCCAGGCCGATGCCGAGCTCCTTAAGCAGTTCTACGAAGAGCTGGGCTGGCATTTGCTTAACAACAGGCATTACCTGCTGGAACGGCAGGGGCATAAGCTGGCTATTGCCGGGGTGGACAACTGGAGTGCACATAAGCGCTTTCGCCAGTACGGAAATCTGGAACAGGCATTAACGGGCACTGAGGATGTCAACGTCCGGCTGCTCCTATCGCATGATCCCTCACACTGGGATGCCCAGGTGTTATCGTTTCCGCTGCCGGTAGCGGCCACCTTTAGCGGGCATACCCATGGCTTTCAGTTCGGGGTAGAGCTTCCCGGTCTGAAATGGAGTCCGGCGCAATGGCTGTATCCCCGCTGGGCCGGGCTATACGAGGAGCAGGGAAAGTACCTTTACGTGAACCGCGGCATTGGTTTTGTAGGTTACAGCGGAAGAGTAGGTATCAGGCCAGAAATTACTGTTTTTCAGCTTATTGCAGTATAACCATCCGGAAGTTTGGGAGCAGCCTTTCGGCGGGGTACAATCCGCATTCCGGGTGTTCAAAACTATTTTTTTGGACAAGCTTTCCGGCCGAAGCCCCCCTGCCCATACATTTGCGGCAGGGCAAGCCTTTTACGACCAGCTCCTGCTGAACACCCCCAGGGTCGGAAGGCAGCAAGGGTAGGCGGTTGTAGCGGTGCGATAAAAGCCACTTGCCCTACTTTTTTTGCCATGAAGTTCTTCATAGACACTGCCAATCTGGATCAGATCCGTAAGGCCATGGAGCTGGGCATCCTGGATGGGGTAACCACCAACCCCTCACTTATGGCCAAGGAAGGCATTAAAGGGGAAGAAAATATCAGAAACCACTACATCGCCATTTGTGAACTGGTTGGGAAAAACGTCAGTGCCGAAGTGATCAGCACGGATTACGAGGGCATGATCAACGAAGCCAAACGCCTGTCGGCCATGCATCCGGCGATCATTGTCAAAATACCCATGATTGCAGAAGGCGTAAAAGCCCTGAAGTGGTGCAGCGACAACAACATCAAGACGAATTGCACCCTGGTCTTCAGTGCCGGACAGGCTATCGTAGCCGCAAAGGCCGGAGCCAACTATGTTTCGCCGTTTATCGGCCGGCTGGATGATTCCAACTGGGACGGGGTTCAGCTCATCGAGCAAATCGTTCACATCTACCGCAACTACGACTTTCGCACCGAAGTGCTGGCGGCATCCATCCGCAATCCGCTGCACATCGTACGTTGTGCCGAAGCCGGTGCCGACGTTTGCACCTGCCCGCTGGAAAGCATACTTGGATTACTCAAACATCCGTTGACGGATATCGGCCTGGAACGGTTTCTGGCCGATTACCGAAAGAGTCAGCAGCCATAGACCTACCTCCGAAACTCAAGTAGCCATAGTTAGGAGGTCAATCCCGATGCCTGGGCATCGGGATTTTTTTTCAAAAAAACAACAACGCCCCGCATCAGCTGCAGGGCGTTGCTGCCATAACCAACCCGGAAAGAAGTGCTAAGGGTTTCCTACAATATCGCTTTGCATGGGTGCCAGTAAACCCAGCAGTTCGTTCTGCAAGTCGGCAGGCACGCTGAGCGCATTCATGGCATCGACCAGGTTGCCCACCAGGGAATTAAATTCCTCTACGGTAATGTTGGCCACATCGGCACCGGGATTGGTGGCTGTGCTGTGGGCATCTTTCATGGAAAGGCCTTTGTAAATGCAGGGGCCTCCGGTCGCTTCACAGATCTGGTCAATCAGATGGAGGCGAAGAGCCTCGGCATTGGCATTGCTGAAGCGGCTGTTGATCACCGGATTGCTGATCACGTTGACAAGAAATTGATCAACGACGGCGGTAATGGCGTTGATTCCGCCCAGCCGTTCGTAAAGCGTGGGCTCCGGCTCAGGATCGTCTTTTTTGCAGGCGCCCAGAAAAACGGTTGCCATCAGCAACGGAAGAAGTACTCGGGTTTTCAGGTTCATGTTGGTTTATCGGGTTTAGATTGGTGACAAGGTTAAAAAGGTATCCAGGAACGAAACCGTAGCAGCCAGTGGTGAGGGACAGGGCATTTGCCTTCCACGTCTTCCAGCAGCTGCACCTGAATCTTTTGCTCCTTGAGGTGGGCAAGAAGCCGTTCCACAGGCACCGCTTCAGGTTCAAATGCAACCGCTATGAGGCCTGAAGCCGGGTTGGCCTGAACAGCCCGGACGCCTTCTACCTGATTCAGCGATAACTGAATGGCCCTGGCAGACGAATCATTGATGCCCTCGGCAGCAATACGGCAAAAACGCACATATGGCTGCGACGGATTCCCTAACGGACGAATGGAATTGGCCAGCAACAACACTGCAACGCCCAGCACAGCCAGCAACAGGCCAAGTAGGATCAGAAATCTGTTCATGGGGTTTTGTCATGGAAATGTACGCAAAGCGGACCGCTGCGGTTTGGTTGTAAAAAATTTTTCTTTGCTTTTAATAAAAAGAAAATTTGAACTATCGACTCTGTTCAACGATTAAGACCTTGAGACCATCTTAAGCCCTACAAAGCAGGTTTCAAGTTGATCGGACCGCTGAAGGGAATCAGGGTTTTCGGATGCAGAATATACAAGAACAATCCAGATGGTGGTATGGATATGTGGCAACAACAGTCAACAAGCAAATGGCTGCATGCACTTTCCCTGCCGAGCAACCAATCAGACCTTACTGCAATCCTTAAGCATTTTTGCCTTAAATCCTGACTACGGCATTTATTGTGCTGAAACCATCCCCAACGAAATCCGGATCAGGGATTCAGAAACAGTGGTGCTCCCGGACCGAGGGGAAGGCCTAACAGCAACCACAGCGCAAAAAGCAGCGACCAACCCAGCAGAAAGATCACGGAATACGGCAACATGGTGGCGATGAGGGTTCCCAGCCCGGCCTGCTTATCGTAGCGTTGCACAAAAGCAATAATCAGGGCAAAGTAGGACATCATCGGGGAGATGATGTTGGTGCAGCTATCGCCGATGCGGTAGGCCGCCTGCACCATTTCCGGTGAAAAGCCCAGCAGCATGAACATGGGGATGAAAACAGGCGCCATAATGGCCCATTTGGCTGATGCGCTTCCCATAAACAGGTTGATCGTGGCTGATACCAAAATAAAGCAAAGCATAAGCGGTACGGGGCCCAGTCCGGAGGCCTTAAGCCAGGCTGCCCCTTTCACGGCAGTGATCAGCCCGATGTTGGTCCAATTGAAATAAGCGACAAACTGTGCGGCAAAAAAGACCAGCACGATGTAGGATCCCAGGGTTTCCATGGCCCTGGCCATTCCTTTAATGACGTCGCCATCGTTGCGATAAACGCCGGCGCCGATACCATAAGCGACGCCGCAGACGGCTGCAGTTAAAAAGATAAAGGCTACGATGCCTTTCATAAACGGTGACTTGAGCACGCTACCGGTTGCAGGATCACGCAGAAAGCCATTTGCAGGCAGCAGCCCCCAAAGGATCAATGCCGTCATTAGAAGGGCGGCCAGTAAAGCCCAACGCAGGCCACGGCGCTCTGCCGGCGTTAGCGGGTTTAGCTCCACGGCCTGCTCGCTGCCTTCGTAGCGCCCCAGGCGGGGTTCCACCATGCGTTCGGTAACCCAGGTGCCGGCTGCAGCTATGACGAAGGTGGAAACAAACATGAAGTAGTAGTTACACGCGGCATTGACCGAGTAGGAAGGATTGACGATGCGGGCCGCTTCCTCGGAAATACCGGCCAGCAGCGGGTCAATGGTGCCTAAGAGCAGGTTGGCACTGTAGCCGCCGGAAACGCCGGCAAACGATGCTGCCAGGCCCGCTATCGGATGACGGCCTACTGCAAGAAAAATCATGGCACCCAACGGCACCAGCAGCACATAGCCGACTTCGGAAGCCGTATTGGAAATAACTCCGGCAAAAACCACAACAAAAGTGAGCAGGCGGCGCGGCGCTTTCAGCACCAGCACACGCAGTGCTGTGCCAATGAGTCCGCTGCCTTCGGCAATTCCAATCCCCAGCAAGGCCACCAGCACGGTGCCCAGCGGGGCAAAGTCGGTGAAGTTTTTCACCAGCATGGTGATGATGCGGTGCAGGCCATCGCGGTTCAACAGGTTGACCGGCCGGATGGATTCGCCGGTTCCCGGATGTTCCACCGAAACGCCCATCAGGCTGACCACCCAGGAAAGCAGCAACGTCAACAGGGCAAGAAGGGCAAACAGCGTTGCCGGATGAGGCAGCCGGTTACCGACCCGTTCGATAAACCGCAGCAAACGATTGGTGAGTGAGGATGTGTCGGACACCGCCATGGGTTTTGCCTGCCCGCCAAAGACGAATCAGCAGGTGATGCGCAAGATCAAACGAAATTTTTACGGGCGCAAATGAACCGCGTGTTAACGAAACTGTTGCATGCTGCCGGTTGCCCTTTCGTTGGGTTCGCTGCATCTTTGTCGCCATCGTTTCTATGGAATCGTTTTCGGGTTACGTTCCCATCCTGCTTCAATTGGTGCTGGCCGTGCTGTTTGTGGCCGTTACCCTGTTTGCCACCCATCTGCTCGGCCCACGTATCGTCACGCGGAAAAAGCTGAAGCCATTTGAAAGCGGAGTCAAATCTGTGGGTGATGCGCGCCAGCCTTTTGCCATTCACTACTTTTTAACGGCCATTCTGTTTGTCCTTTTCGACGTGGAAATTGTTTTTCTTTACCCCTGGGCCATTAATTTTTATGAGCTGGGCAGCATGGGATTGATCAGCATGGGGCTGTTTCTTTTGTTGCTGCTCATCGGCTTTTGGTACATTCATCGCCGGCAGGCCCTGCAGTGGGAGTAGCGGTTGCATCGTACCTTTACCCGCAGGGCATGCCCAACGGGTATGGTGGACAAAGAAGAAAAGCCAGTCAGCATGGAAACGAGTGAGCAAAGTCCCCGAAAGATTCAGGTGGTGGATCCGCCTCCCGGCCATCAAGGTGAGGGTTTTTTTGCCACTACGCTGGATAAGGTAGTAGGTCTTGCAAGGAAAAATTCCATCTGGCCTTTGCCCTTTGCCACTTCCTGCTGCGGAATCGAATTCATGGCCACCATGGCCTCCCATTACGACCTGGCTCGGTTCGGCAGCGAGCGACTGAGTTTCAGCCCCCGACAGGCTGACCTGCTGATGGTAATGGGGACCATCGCCAAAAAGATGGGTCCCATTCTTAAACAGGTATATGAGCAAATGGCTGAGCCCAAGTGGGTTATTGCCGTAGGCGCCTGCGCCAGCAGCGGCGGCATATTTGATACTTACTCCGTGCTGCAGGGTATCGATCAGATCATTCCCGTTGATGTGTACGTACCCGGTTGTCCGCCGCGCCCTGAACAAATTATTGACGGCATTCTGAAAATTCAGGAGCTGGTGCAGAATGAATCCCTGCGCCGCCGGTACTCGCCCCAGTACAGGGAATTGTTGCAGCGCTACGGCATTCAAACCGTCGAAGCTTCCTGAGTGAACTCACTGCCCCGATCCGCCATCCGATGCTGACCAACGAACAGGTGCTGCGGCGACTGACTGAGGCCTTTGGAGACAAGGTCAGCGACGTGCAGTTGCAGTACGGCATGATGAGTGTTACCATTGATGTCAGTGTATTGCCTGCTGCTTTGAGGCTGCTGAAGGAAGAAGAAGCCATGCAGTTTCAGTTTCTCACCGATTTATGCGGCGTGCACTGGCCGGATCGGGAGAAAAAGTTTGAAGTGGTCTATCACCTGCACAGCCTGCACAACAACCTGAGGTTGCGGCTGCGCACCCCTCTGTCCGGCGACCCGCCCCGCTGCCCCTCGGCAACGCCGCTGTGGGCAGCAGCCAACTGGATGGAACGGGAAACCTATGACTTCTACGGCATCGTATTTGAAGGGCATCCCAACCTGAAACGTATCCTCAACGTGGATGAAATGACGATTTTTCCTATGCGCAAGGAGTATCCGCTGGAAGACAACACCCGAAAAGACAAAAACGACGAACTCTTTGGCCGCGATCCGGCCCTCATCCGCGCAGACCTGTAATCCCCATGCTCACCGGTAGTCAGCACATCAGGCTGGAAGAAGGTTCTCTGGAAAAAGAGACCATTACACTCAACATCGGGCCCACCCATCCGGCCACGCATGGCGTGTTTCAGAACATCGTAGAGGTGGATGGCGAGCGCATCATCAGCGGAGAGGCCACCATCGGTTACATCCACCGGGCTTTTGAAAAAATCGCTGAACACCGTCCGTACTATCAGATCACCCCGCTGACCGACCGGCTGAATTATTGCAGTGCACCCATCAACAACATGGGCTGGCACATTACCTGCGAAAAGCTGATGGGTATTTCCCTGCCCAAACGGGTGGATTATCTCCGGGTTATCATCATGGAACTGGCGCGCATTGCCGATCACATCATTTGCAATTCCATACTGGGGGTGGACACCGGCGCTTACTCCGGCTACCTTTATGTATTTCAGTACCGTGAAAAAATTTATGAAATCTGGGAGGAAATCTGTGGATCGCGACTAACCACCAACATCGGACGCATCGGCGGACTGGAGCGCGATTTCAATGATATTGCCTGGCGTAAGCTGGACGAGTTCCTTCGCGAGTTTCCGCGCGTGCTCAGGGAATTTGAACAGCTCTTCACCCGAAACCGCATCTTCCTGGACCGCACTGTAGGAGTGGGGGCCATCAGTGCAGAACGGGCTTTGAACTACGGTTTTACCGGACCCAATCTGCGCGCCTGCGGTGTGGACTACGATGTGCGGGTGTTCAACCCGTACAGCTCGTATGAAGATTTCGACTTTCAGATCCCCGTAGGCCGGCATGGCGATACCTACGACCGCTTCATCGTGCGCAATGAGGAAATGTGGCAGTCGCTATCCATCATCCGTCAGGCAGTGCAAAAGGTGGATCAGTTGCCCGACAAAACCTCTTTCCATGCCGACAGCCCTCATTACTACCTGCCGCCTAAGCAAGAGGTGTATACCGGAATGGAAGCCCTCATATATCAGTTCAAGATTGTGATGGGGGAAATTCCGGTGCCCAAAGGGGAAATTTATCAGGCCGTCGAAGGCGCCAATGGTGAGCTCGGCTTTTTCCTGATCAGTGACGGCGGACGCACACCGTATCGCCTGCACTTTCGGCGACCCTGTTTCATTTATTACCAGGCTTTTCCGGAAATGGTAAAAGGACAACTGGTATCCGATGCCATCATCACCTTAAGTAGCCTGAACGTCATTGCCGGCGAACTGGATGCCTGATGATGGAAAATCCCGCCTGTGGTCTTGTTCTGAAACTGTCTTCTTGTTATACCGTTTACTTAAACATCGCTATAGCCTTCACGGCTGCTGGAGGTTCTTTTCTTATTTTCGCCGCACCGTAATTCAAAGGGCAGCATGCTGGCCGTTCGCAGTGGCAAACCCGTAACCTTCAGCGCTCAGGCACTGGAACAGGCTCAGCAGATCATCAGGCGTTATCCTGAAGGACAGAAAAAATCGGCATTGATTCCCATCCTGCATCTGGCTCAGGAGCAAAACGGCGGATTCCTGTCGGTAGAAGCCATGGACTATGTAGCGGAAATGCTGGATCTGAGTCCGATTGAAGTGTACGAGGTGGCCACGTTTTACACCATGTTTCATCTGAAGCCGGTTGGCCGCTATGTTCTGGAAGTTTGCCACACCGGCCCCTGCGAGATCAAAGGCGCCGAATGGTTGCTGCAGACATTGAAAAGCAAACTGGGTGTGGACGAAGGAGAAATCACACCGGATGGGTTGTTTTCCATCAGGCGGGTGGAATGCCTCGCCGCCTGCGGTTATGCGCCCATGTTGCAGTGCGGGGAACGTTATTACGAGTTTCTGAATACGGAAGAAAAGGTAGAGGCTCTTCTGGAGCATCTGCGTCAAAACGCAAACACCTGAAGGTTGCCATGGGAAAGCGGTTGCTGCTGGAGCATGCCCATGTAGAATCCATCGATCGGCTGGACGTTTATCGCCGGCATGGAGGATATGCGGCGGTGGAAAAAGCGCTGAAATCCATGTCGCCTGCCGAGGTGGTGGAAGAAGTCAAGAAGAGCGGGCTTCGGGGAAGGGGAGGAGCCGGCTTCCCCACAGGGCTGAAGTGGTCGTTTCTGGATAAGAAATCAGGCCGGCCACGTTATCTGGTTTGCAATGCCGATGAAAGCGAGCCCGGCACCTTTAAGGATCGCTATCTGATGGAGAAGCTTCCCCATCTGTTGCTGGAAGGGATCATCGTCAGCAGCTATGCGTTGGAATCGCATTGTGCATTTATCTATGTTCGGGGAGAGTTCAGGTGGATCATCAAGATTCTGGAGCGGGCCATTGAAGAGGCATGCGCCGCAGGTTGGCTGGGGAAAAACATTCTGGGCACCGGCTTCGATCTGGACATTATAGTGCACCCCGGTGCTGGCGCCTATATCTGTGGTGAGGAAACCGCTTTGCTGGAATCGCTGGAGGGCAAACGGGGCCTGCCCCGCATCAAGCCGCCCTTTCCTGCCGTCGTGGGACTTTACGGCATGCCCACGGTAGTGAACAACGTGGAAACCCTTGCAGCCACGCCTTGGATTGTACTCAACGGGGGCGATGCCTATGCATCCATCGGAATAGGAAAAAGCACGGGCACCAAGCTCATTTCCGCCTGCGGCAACATCCGAAAGCCGGGAGTGTATGAAATTGAACTGGGGCTTTCGCTGGAAGAATTTTTGTATTCCGATGAATGGTGTGGCGGCATGGAAGGTGCTTACGGTCTGAAAGCGGTTGTTCCCGGAGGCTCATCAGTTCCCATTCTTCCCGCATCTCTTGCTTTGAAAACCGCATCAGGACAGCCCAGGCTGCTTAGTTACGAATCGCTGGCAGAGGGCGGCTTTGAAAGCGGTTCCATGCTGGGATCCGGAGGCTTCATCGTGTACGACGAGGCGCAATGCATCGTGCGCAACACATTCAATTTTGCCCGCTTTTATCACCACGAAAGCTGCGGGCAGTGCAGCCCTTGCCGCGAAGGCACCGGCTGGCTGGAACGCATATTGCATAAACTGGAAGAAGGTCACGGCACATTGGCCGACATCGACCTGCTCTGGGACGTGCAGAAAAAAATCGAAGGCAATACCATTTGCCCGTTGGGTGATGCTGCTGCCTGGCCGGTAGCTTCGGCCATCCGCCATTTCCGTCATGAATTTGAAGAGCATGTCCATCATCCGGAACGCTGCCTGTTCCGTCGCCGCCAGGCTGCTGTCCCCGTTAATGCATTAGCTGAACCGGTATGATCCGCATCACCATTGACGATATTGAGACGCAGGTGGAAGAAGGCACCACCATTCTGAATGCTGCCCGGAAAATCGGTGGCAAGATTGTGCCGCCGGCCATGTGTTACTACAGCTCGTTACCGGGCAGCGGCGGCAAATGCCGGGCCTGCCTGGTCAAAGTAGAGCAGGCTTCGGCCCGCGATCCGCGGCCCATGCCCAAGCTGGTTGCTTCGTGCTGCACGCCCGCCCAGGATGGCATGGTGGTGCGCAACATCACGTCGCCGGAAGTGATCGAAGCCCGCAAAGGCGTGGTGGAGCTGCTGCTGGTTAATCATCCCCTGGACTGCCCGATCTGCGACCAGGCCGGCGAATGCGATTTACAAAACTTTGCCTACGAGCACGGTCTGGAAAAAACGCGAAGCGAATTTCCGCGCCGCACATTTGATCCGATAGACATCGGCCCGCACATCCAGCTGCACATGACCCGTTGCATTCTGTGTTACCGCTGCACGCTGGTGGCTGATCAGCTAACCAACGAACGCGTTCATGGCATTTTGTGGCGTGGTGAGGTCAGTGAAATTTCCACCTACATCCAGAAAGCCATCGACAACGACTTCTCGGGCAACATGATTGACGTCTGCCCGGTAGGCGCGCTGACCGACAAGCACTTTCGCTTCCGCAACCGCGTCTGGTTCCTCAATCCCATGGATGCTCACCGAGCCTGCAGCAAATGCAGCGGCAAAGTCGTGTTGTGGCTCCGTGGCAAGGAAATCTACCGGGTAACGGCTCGAAAAGATGCATACGGTGAAGTGCATGACTTCATCTGCAACGCATGTCGCTGGGAGCACTACGACCTGAACGATTGGGTGGTGGAAGGACCTCGCTCGTTTCAGCCGTGGAGCGTGATCAACGCCAACAAATACAATGCGCAAACCAAGGAACTGCCGGATCAATTGTATTCCAAACTGGATAACCGTCGCTGGAATGAATTCGAAGGCGTTACCTGATTTGTTTTACCTGCCGCCAGAATCATGAATCCGCTGCTGCCTACCGTCATTTTGATGCTGGTCATTTTTGCCCTGACCATGCTGGTGGCCCTTTATTCCACGTTTGCCGAGCGAAAGGTGGCGGCTTTCCTTCAGGATCGTCTGGGACCCAACCGCGCCGGTCCGGGCGGTATTCTGCAACCGCTGGCCGATGGCATCAAGATGATCATGAAGGAAGAGCTGATTCCGGTTATGTCCAACCGCTTCCTGTTTGTGCTGGGCCCGGGTATTGCCATGATCTGTGCCCTGATGGCCGGTGTGGTGATTCCCTGGGGCCCCGACGTGCAGATCGGCGGGCAGACCTATTACCTCCAGCTGGCCGACCCCGACTTCGGCATTTTGTACGTTTTTGCCGTGGTCTCTATCGGCGTTTACGGCATCATGATCGGTGGCTGGGCTTCCAACAACAAGTTTTCGCTTATGGGCGCCCTGCGCGCTTCATCGCAGGTGATCAGCTACGAGTTGAGTATGGGTCTGGCCATCATTGCCCTGGTGATGATGACCGGATCGCTCAGCATGCGCGATATCGTCATGCAGCAACAGGGTTTTAACTGGAACATCTGGTATCAGCCACTAGGCTTTCTCATTTTTCTGGTTACGGCCTTTGCCGAAACCAACCGTACGCCTTTTGACCTTCCGGAATGCGAAACCGAACTCATCGGCGGTTTTCATACCGAATACAGCAGCATGAAACTGGGCTTTTACCTGTTTGCCGAATACATCAACATGTTCATTTCCTCGGCCGTGATGGCTGCGCTGTATTTCGGCGGCTACAACTATCCGGGCATGGAAAGCGTGAACGCTGCCGTAGGTCCGGTTTGGGGAGCGCTGATCGGTTTCGCCGTATATTTCCTGAAAATTGTCTTATTCATCTTTTTCTTTATGTGGGTGCGCTGGACGGTTCCCCGCTTTCGGTACGACCAACTGATGAAGCTGGGCTGGAAAGGATTGTTACCCTTATCGTTACTCAACATTTTTCTCACGGCAGCGTTGCTGTTGTGGTTACGTAAATAAACCCTGACATGGCCTCACCAAGCATGTACCTGATGACTGCACGGGCCAAGGTGTTGGATCGTCCCCGGCTAAGCTGGGCAGAAAAGCTGTATCTGCCGGCAGTGATCCGGGGGTTAACGATTACCATCAGGCACCTGTTCCGCAAAAAAGCGACCATACAGTATCCGGAACAGAAGCGGCCGGTTCCGGTAAGTTACCGCGGTCTTCATGTATTGAAGCGCGATGAAAACGGTGCCGAGCGCTGCACGGCCTGCGGCTTGTGCGCTTTGGCCTGTCCGGCAGAAGCGATCACCATGGAAGCAGCCGAGCGGCGACCGGGCGAAGAACACCTGTACCGCGAGGAAAAGTATGCGATCAAGTATGAAATCAACATGCTGCGTTGCATTTTCTGCGGCTTTTGTGAAGATGCCTGCCCCAAGGAGGCCATCTTTCTGGAACCCACCTTTGCGCCGGCTGGTTTTGACCGGAACGATTTCATTTACGGAAAAGACCGGCTGCTGGAAGGTTTTAAACGGGAAGAAATAGTTCCGCCTCTGACCACCTGATTGTTGAGCCAAACGATATGCTTGCCGTCGTTTTTTATGCACTTGCCGCGGCCACAGTGGCGTTAGCCCTGTTGGTGATTCTGGCCCGAAATCCGGTACACAGCGTATTGTTTCTGGTGCTGGTTTTTTTTGGTATTTCAGCTATGTATCTGCTGATTTTGGATGCTTCGTTCGTGGGTGTGGTTAACATCATTGTGTATGCAGGAGCCATCATGGTCTTATTTCTATATGTCATCATGCTGATGAACCTGAACCAGGCAGCGGAACCACGACATCCGCGCTGGTATGCCTGGGCTGTGGGCGGCGCCGCAGCCCTGTTGTTGCTCGTGCTGGCTTCTACAGCAAATCTTCTCCTGCAACGGCAAGGTACACCGGAAGCTGCACCAGCCGACATCGGCACGGCCCGGACTTTGGGAAAAATTCTTTATACCGATTACATCCTTCCGTTTGAAGTGGCTTCCGTGTTGTTTCTGGTGGCCATCATCGGAGCGGTAGTGCTGGGCCGCAAGGATGCACCGCCTGCTGAAGAAGAAACCCTCACCCAGAACAGCTAAAACGACATGGCTCCCATCTTTCAGGAAATTCCCATCAGCCATTTTATCCTGTTGAGTTGCACGCTGTTTTGCATCGGCGTGTTTGGCGTGTTGTTCCGCCGCAATGCCATTGTGATTTTCATGAGTGTGGAACTGATGCTCAACAGCGTGAACTTGCTGCTGGTGGCCTTCTCCGCTTATCACAACGATCCTGCCGGACAGATCTTTGTCTTTTTTGTTATGGCCGTTGCCGCCGCCGAAGTGGCTGTGGGGCTGGCCATCATCACTTTGATCTACCGCAGAATGCGCACAGTAGACATTGCCCAGCTCAGGGCGTTGCGCAACTGATGAGAAAACGGAAACCGGCTTTGCACGTATTCCCGTAATTTGCAGAGGTTATTTTGCCGACGTGCCGCGCGACACACTGCCTTCCGATGAGGTGGTTTCCTGGCCACGACAATCCGTCTGGTGGTTCGACATCGGATTGCAGGACTATCAAAGCGTGTGGGATTTTCAGGAATCGTTGTTCAGCGAAGTAATTGGCAATAAGCTGCAGCGCCGCAACACCGGTGAAGCGGTATCGCATCATTACCTGATTACCTGCCAGCACCCGCATGTTTTTACCCTGGGGCGAAACGGCAGCGAACGTCATTTGCTGATCAGTCAGCAGGCCCTGCAGCAGCGGGGTATTGGCTATTACCGCATCAACCGCGGCGGCGACATTACTTACCACGGTCCCGGTCAGTTGGTTTGCTATCCCATTCTGGACCTGGACCTGTTCTTTACTGATATCGGCCGCTATCTGCGCCTGTTGGAAGAATCCGTTATCTGCACCCTAAGCGAATACGGCATCACCGCCGGCCGTTCCAAAGGCGAAACGGGCGTGTGGCTTCATGCCGAATCGCCGTCACGGGCGCGCAAAATCTGCGCTATCGGCGTGCGCTGCAGTCGTTGGGTTACCATGCACGGTCTGGCCTTTAACATCAACACCGACCTGGAGTATTTTCGATTGATCGTACCCTGCGGCATTACCAACAAAGGCGTTACTTCTCTGGAGAAGGAACTGGGTCATCCAGTGCCTGTCGATGAAGTGAAAGAAAAATGGCTTCGCTGGTTCGGCCGGCTGTTTCACGCCGAAGTGTTGCCCGCAACGGGCGAATCATCCATCCGTTATGCTCAAGGACATCACCTTTCTGCGGGTTGAGGATGTTGCCGTGGCCATCGTTCCCGATAACGCCCAGGATGCCGACGAAGGCGACTGGCGGGTGTATCTGATCAACCTCAAGCCCGATGCCATCGACAGCGTGCTGATCACCAGCAAAGGGTACGGAACCGTAAACGGAAAAAGTGTTTCCACCACAACACTCCGGCAATACATCCGACGCATAGAAGGCATGCAGGTGGTGGGTATCGAGTTACTGCGCCGAAATGTTTGCCCGTTAAACAACGAGTTCTGGATCAGCTTCTGGCATCAGGGGGCGCTGTACGACAAGAAATACGTATTCGTCACCAACAGTCTGGTGCCTGATAACTTTACGCTCATTCCCTTGCTCAACCAGCGGGGGGTCATGATCCGATGAGTGATGACGATGCCGCCAACGAAAAGCCAGCTGCGGAACGGTACCGTTTTTCCGTAGATCCCCGCCAGCAGCCGATTCGGTTGGATCGCTATCTGCACAGTCGCCTGGAAGGGCTTTCCCGTAACAAGATACAGCAGGGTATAGCGTCAGGTTATGTGCTGGTCAACAACAAGGTGGTGAAAGCCAACTACCGGGTCAGGCCGGGCGATGAACTGATCATACGGTATCCGCGTGAAAGCGATCACCTGCCGCTTGAGCCGGAAAACATTCCTCTGGACATTGTATATGAAGACGATGCCGTCGTTGTGATCAACAAGCCGGCAGCCATGGTGGTGCATCCCGGCGCCGGCAACCGATCGGGCACGCTGGTGAATGCCCTGTTGTATCACTTTCAGCAGCTTCCTGCTATGCCCGGCAACGAACTGCGTCCCGGCTTGGTGCATCGCCTGGATAAAGACACCAGCGGCCTTCTGGTTGTGGCCCGCCACGAACAGGCCATGCAGCATCTGGCTCGTCAGTTTGCCCGGCACACGGTGCGCAGAACCTACCGGGCATTGGTCTGGGGTGATTTTCGTAAAGACGCAGGAACCATCACCAGCCGCATAGGGCGCAGCCAACGCAACCGCAAGGTGATGGATGTTTTTGATGAAGATCTCAGCATAGGCAAGCCGGCCATAACCCATTACCGGGTCCTGGAACGGTTTTACTATGTTTCCCTGCTGGAGTGCCAACTGGAAACCGGCCGCACCCATCAGATCCGGGTCCACATGAAGCACATCGGCCATCCCTTATTCAACGACGCCACATATGGCGGCAACCGCATCCTGAAAGGCACCCTGTTCCCGCGATACCGACAGTTTGTGGAGCATTGTTTCACTCTGTGTCCCCGCCAGGCGCTGCATGCCGCACAGTTATCCTTCATTCATCCCACCAGCCAGAAGCAAATGGTCTTTGAGGCTCCATTACCGGACGATATGCAGCAACTGATTGACCGTTGGCGCAATTACGTGCAGCAGTACAAAAACTGAGGAGCTGCGCAGGCAGCCCCTCAGCCATTCCTTAAGTTCAACAGGTCATTACCTTCCCACCAGGAAGGTCGTATGCATTACATTTTTATTGATTACTACCTCGGCTACGTAGAGTCCGGGCGTTAGGTGCTGTACCGGAACATGGTAGATATTGGTTCCGGGCGAGGCCAGTGTGACGCCTTCGTATAGAAGCGCTCCCATGAGGTTGTAGAGATGCACCTGAACGGCTTCTTTTTCAGAAGCGGTGTACTGCAACGTAAGCTGATCGGAAACCGGGTTAGGGAATGCCGTTAGCGTAGGTTCACTGACGAGTTCCTCAACGCTTTCCCCATCTTCTGCAAAACGGAAGGTGGTGGAGCTGGTCAGTACCAGCATGTTGTAGCACTGGGTGGTGCTGAATGCACCGTTCCAGCCGTACACCTGAATTTTATAGGTGCCTACAGGACCGTTATTGTAAATAATTGTTTCACTGGTGGTGCCGCTGTTTTCAGAGGTCTTTACGTTCGTACCACTGGGGTTGTACAGCTTGATGTCGTAATCGGCCGGCAGATTGGTCAGGGTAATCTTGATGTGCTTGGCGGAGCTGCTGTTGCTGAACGAGTACCAGTCTTTGTCTGTGCTGCTGCTGATCTGTGCCGACAGGGTAGAACCAACCGTTACAGCCATGGGAGTAGAGCTGCTGTTGTTGCCCGGTTCGCCCACATCGGTGCAGGAAGAGCCTCCGGATTGAACATTTAGCGAGTAATCTTCCACCTCTCCGTAATCAAAAGATCCGCAGGAGGGAGGCGTAGAGCCATAACGCATGCTCACCCGCATGCGGGTACTGCCCGTTGCAGCGGTGGATGGAACACTGATTGTTGCAGACACATTTCCGCTTCCCGAACTGCTGAAGGTCGTAGCCGTCTCTCCGGCATCTGCAAAATCGCCGTCTTTATTCCAATCCACGTAAACCGCCCATTGCTCGGCATAAACGCTGCCTGTAAAGCCGGCGCTCACGGTGATCGTATGGTTGGCGCCCTGTGTTACATTGGTGGATAGCGAGGTCCCGTTGAAATAGCCTCCGGCCTCTGCGCCGCTGGTGCGCGCAATGCTGCCTATGGCCACGTAGTCAATGAATTCGTATTGCTGACTGTTGCCGTTGGAGGCGCAGTAGGTGGGGCCGCCGCCGGACGAGGAAGTCGTAAAGGAAATCTGTGAAGAATAGGCAGAAGTACCCCCTGAGCAAACGGCCTGCACTTGCGCGTTGTATGTGGTGCTGGCTGACAGGCCGGTCAGCGAAACGGATGTGGATGAAGAAGAAACCGTAGTCCACGTGGAGCTGCTGGAAGTTTTGTATTGCACATTGTAGCTGTTCGCGCCGCTGACAGAGTTCCAGGAAAGGGTGGCAGAAGAGCTGGTAATGGACGAAGCAGCAAGACCTGACGGTGTTGCGCACGTGGTGGAAGGCGGCGTACATCCCAACGAAGAGGACAGCGATGACCTTGCACCTCCGCTGGCCAATACAGCCTGCATCCGGCTTTTCTGACCGGCAGTAAACATATTCATGCAGGCATCGTTGGTGTAATCCATGTAATTCATAAACATCACGCCATTAGGAGCACCGGTGCAGGCGTCGGTTTTCGGAAAGCTGGGACATCCGCTGGTAGCTCCTGCCTGATTGGGCGTGTCGGAAACCTGGTCGCTTCCCGAGCAGGCTGAGCCGTCATCGCCCCAGATATGGTACAGGTTCAACCAATGTCCTACTTCATGGGTCAGCGTGCGCCCCAGGTGAAACGGCGAACCACTGCCCGGACTGGCTATGCTGCCAACGGACGTGAAATGCACCACCACACCATCCGTTGATGCATTGCCTCCCGGAAACTGGGCATAGCCCAGCAGGCCGCCACTCAGGTTACCCACCCATATGTTCAGGTAGCTGGATGCCGGCCAGGCATCGGAACCGCCCGTGCTGTTAAACTTGATGTTGTTGTTGCTGGAAAAAGAAGTTACCGTCGTGGACCTGCGGACAATGCCGTTGGTGGCATTACCGTTAGGGTCACGCTGTGCCATGCAAAACTGGATTTCGCAATCGGCTGCTGTGGACTGCCAAACGGAAGGCGTGTTGCCGGCATCGGAGTTGGTGCGCCGGAAATCGGCATTGAGCTGATCCAGCTGCGCCAGAATCTGCGCATCGCTGAGGTTCTGCGCCGAGGTGTTGTACACAATGTGAAATACAACCGGTATGGTGTACACCGTCCGCGTGCCTCCTGGATTTTCCGAAATCCATTTGCGGGTGAATTCTTCGATGGCTTCCCTGCGAAGTTTGATAGTGGGATCCTGCTGCATCAGCCAGTTCATGTATTCCATTGTGCCGCACTGACGCTGTGCCCATCCGGCTAATGCCGGAAGCATAAGCATAAATGTGTAAAAAAATCGTTTCATGTGTTGAACGTTTAGGTGTGAAACCAATTTATGCGGCTAAGCTAACAAATCACCCCACGTTTTCAAACAACATTTTTAGACAGCTTCATGTTGTTGTGACAGGACTCATGGAAAACCCGAGGCACCAGCTAATGGGTCAAGCCATAGCGGTTTGACCGCGGAATTTGCTGCGCCATGGCCTTATCCACAGCTTTTGGCGATAATGATTCAGGCGCACGCCCCGTCAGGTTGGTTTGAATGGCCAGCGCTATGGCCAGGCAACCCGGAACAGAAAACAAACCAGCGTTTTCAGCTTGTGGCACTGTTAACAGGCATGCGTTGGCTCCTGTGCAAAATCTCCCTACAAATGGCAGGCTCCTGAAGTACCTTTGCCGTCGTACTTCCGGCCCAGGCCGGACAGACAATCCCGAAATCCCTGAACGCGTGTCTAACGGTCAAAAAATTATCCCGGTCAACATTGAAGAGGAAATGAAGACGGCCTACATAGATTACTCTATGTCGGTCATTGTTTCCCGCGCCATTCCTGACGCCCGCGACGGTCTAAAACCCGTGCAAAGGCGCATACTTTTCGGTATGAACGAACTGGGGCTTCAGTACAACAAGCCCTATAAGAAATCCGCACGAATCGTAGGGGAGGTGCTGGGCAAATACCACCCGCATGGCGACAGCGCCGTTTACGAAGCCATGGTGCGCATGGCCCAGCCCTGGTCGTTGCGTTATCCGCTGGTTGACGGCCAGGGCAACTACGGTTCTGTTGACGACGACCCCCCGGCGGCCATGCGGTATACCGAAGCCCGCCTGGAACGCATCAGCGACGAATTACTGGCCGACATCGAAAAGGAAACCGTCGACTTCCAGCTCAATTTCGACGACACCCTTCAGGAACCTACCGTACTGCCCAGCCGGATTCCCAACCTGCTGGTAAACGGAGCGTCCGGTATTGCCGTTGGCATGGCAACCAACATCCTGCCTCATAATCTGAGTGAAGTGTGCGAAGGCATTGCCGCATACATCGAGAACCGCAACATCACCGATGAGGAGCTGGTTAAAATCATCCCCGCTCCGGATTTTCCCACCGGCGGCATCATTTACGGATATGAATCGGTGCGGCAGGGCATGCTTACAGGAAGGGGAAAGGTGGTGGTGCGTGCCCGTGCCGAAATTGAACAACTCAAGAACGGTCGCGAACGCATCATCATTTCCGAAATACCATATCAGGTAAACAAAGCGGCCATTCACCGGCAGATTGTGGAGCTGGGTGCCGAAAAAATTATTGACGGTATTGCCGAAGCCCGTGATGAAAGCGACCGCGATGGCATCCGACTCGTCATTGATCTGAAAAAGGATGCCATTTCCAACGTGGTGCTCAATCAGCTCTTTAAGCATACCCAGCTGGAAACGTCGTATAGCATCAACAACATCGCGCTGGTTGCAGGCAGACCCCGTCTGTTGAGCCTGCGTCAGATGATAGAGGTCTTCGTGGACTTCCGCCATCAGGTGCTGATTCGCAAAACCAATTACGAACTAAGGGAAGCCGAAAAGCGCGCCCACATCCTGGAAGGGTTGCTCGTGGCGCTGGATCATCTGGATGAAGTCATCGCCCTGATCCGCGCCTCCCGCTCGCCGGAAGAAGCCCATGAAGGCCTGATGAGCCGCTTCTCGCTCAGCGATGTGCAGGCCAAAGCCATCCTCGACATGCGCCTGCAGCGCCTTACCGGCCTGGAACGCGAGAAAATTCGCGACGAATACAAGGAAGTCCGCCGCCTGATTGAATACTATCAGGATGTTTTGCGTGATGAAAAGCTCCGCTTTGATATTCTTAAAGATGAAATTCTTGAAATCAAGAAAAAATACGGCGACAAGCGGCGTACGGAAATTGTGCCCGTTGCCGAAGAATTGCAGGCGGAAGATCTGATTCCCGATGAGGAAATGGTCATTACCGTCAGCCGCCTGGGCTATGTGAAACGCACCGCCATTGCCAGCTACCGTCGGCAGAATCGCGGCGGTCGCGGCGCCATTGCCAGCGTAGCCCGCGATGAGGATTTTATCGAGCATCTTTTTGTGGCTTCCAACCACAACTACATGCTCTTTTTCACCGAAAAAGGACGCTGCTACTGGCTGAAAGTGTACGAAATTCCGGAAGGCGGCAAAACCAACAAGGGCCGGGCCATCCGCAACCTGATTAACCTGCCGGCTGATGACAGCATCCGGGCTATCATCAACATCAAAAAACTGGATGATCCGCAATACATATCCAGCAACTACCTCATCTTCTGTACCAAAAAAGGCATCATCAAAAAAACCACGCTGGAAGAATTCAGCCGCCCGCGATCCAGTGGGATCATCGCGCTCAGCATAAAAGAGGGCGATCAATTACTGGATGTGAAGCTTACCAACGGCAAATGCGATGTGCTCATGGCCGTCCGATCGGGAAAAGCCATCCGGTTTCATGAGGATAAGGTGCGGCCGATGGGTCGCACGGCGGCCGGCGTGCGCGGCATAGATGTGGATGAACGAACCGATGAAGTTATTGGAATGGTTTGCGTGAATCGTGCCGATAAAAACCGCACCATACTGGTGGTCAGCGAAAAGGGCTTCGGCAAACGCACGCCGCTGGATGAATACCGAATCACCAACCGCGGCGCAAAAGGAGTGAAGACCATCAACATCACGCCAAAAACCGGCATGCTCGTTGCCGTAAAAGATGTTCTGGATACGGACGACCTGATGATCATCAAGACCTCGGGGGTGGCCATTCGCATGCCTGTAGCCGATATCCGCATCACGGGCCGAAATACTCAGGGCGTACGTCTGATCAAGCTGGACAGCGATGACGACATTGCCGCAATTGCCCGCATTGAAAACGAAGAAGACGAAAAGCCGCAAAACGAAAGCAACGCCCAGCAGGGCGACATCTTCAGCAAAAATTAATTAGTGCTCATGCTCCGCTTAATCCTTTTTGCCTTCAGCCTGCTGATTGGCGCGCAGGCAGTTGCGCAGTCTGCCAAAGTACAGTCAGCGTACAACTACATGCGCAACGGCGAATTTGACCTGGCCCGTGTCGCCATTGATGAAGCCATTAAAGACCCTAAAACAGGCGCTCAGGCCAAAACCTGGTACTACCGCGCAGCCATTTACGGCCAGCTTTACGCCAGCGATGCGGCATTTCGCTCAGCCAACCCGCAAGCACTGGATGAAACCATCCGGTCGTATCAGAAGGCCATGGAGCTGGATCCCAAAAACCAATGGCGAGCCGAAATCCAGCAGCAGCTTCTGGAACATGCCATAACCTCTTACAACGAAGCGGTCAATTATTTCAACAACAAAAACTATCAGCAGGCTTATCAGCGGTTCCTGACATCGGCTCAAACCTATGAAGCCGTCAACAAACTCTTCGACCAGCAACTGGTAGATACGTTTGCCACCCTGTATGCTGCCCGGGCAGCACTGAAACTTCAGCAGTTAGGAGAAGCCGAAAAGCTGCTGGAGCAGTTGCGCAGCCGCAACATTCAG
Source organism: Chitinophagales bacterium (assembly GCA_025057275.1). Taxonomy (GTDB): domain Bacteria; phylum Bacteroidota; class Bacteroidia; order Chitinophagales; family UBA10324; genus JANWXQ01. Next base: position 1,039 of record JANWXQ010000026.1, on the reverse strand, counting down.
CGTCCCGAACTCTACAGCTCACTGGCCGAAATCAAGCTGCAGCAAAAGGACACAGCCAGTGCCATGGCCATTTTAGACCAGGCCGTTGCGATGTTTCCCAATGATAAAAACCTGATGATCGATCAGCTTAACGTATACCTGTTTGCAGGCAATCCCCAGGCCGCCATCAGCCGGCTGCAGGAGGCCATTAAAAAAGATCCTGACTTTGTGCCGCTTTACGTGCAAATGGGCATCATGTACGAGCGCCTGAAAGACACCGCTCAGGCAGCCAATTCCTTCAAGAAGGCCCTGGAAAAAGATCCGGTCAACTTTGATGCCAATTACCGGATAGGCGCTATGTATTACAACCGTGCCGTTGACCTGAATAACGAAATGAATAAGCTGGACCTCAACCAGCAAAAGCAATACGATGCGTTGAAAAAACTGCGCGATAACAATTTCCGCGCTGCTCAGCCTTATCTGGAGAAAGCATTTGAGCTCAATCCACAGGATCCGGATGCCGTTCTGGCTTTAAAGGAGTTATATGCCAGACTGGGCAACATGGAAAAAAGCAACCAGATGAAGGCAATCCTGGAGCAGCTCAAAAAGTAACAGGGCCGTAAGCAAGATAAAGAAAGCTTGGTTTCGCTTGAAACTTTAGTTTACATAATATCAATTATAGGAAAATAGGAGCTTTTGGCCCGCAAGCCCAGACCATAAATCATCCTGACGCCTATCAGCGTGTATGGCATTGCTGCAAACGTCCATCATGCCTCGGTTAAGCTATTCAACCACAGCATTGCAACAGCCCATAGTATTTTCGTTCCGTGGAACGCATCCTCATTGCCGACTTCGGCTCGCAATACACCCAACTCATCGCCCGCAGGATTCGCGAACTGAATGTGTACTGCGAAATTTTTCCCTTTCATTCCCTTCCTGAACCCGACGCCACGTGTAAAGGACTGATTTTGTCAGGAAGTCCGGCTTCCGTACACGACGGCAACAGCCCACGCCTGGACCTGCCGTACTGGCTTGGCCGCCTGCCCGTACTGGGCATCTG
>JANWXQ010000081.1 GCA_025057275.1 Chitinophagales bacterium | reverse complement strand
ATTACACCTGAAGAAGCAAACTGGTTTACCGTGGCTTGCTGATTTTCGCGACCCCTGGACCCACATTGATTACTTCAAGGACCTTCCGTTGACCCCGTGGGCGCTGCGCCGTCACCGGCATTGGGAACATCAGGTGCTTACCCATGCCGACACCGTAACGGCAGTAAGCTGGACGCTGGCTGCAGAGCTGAGGCAACTTGGTGCCACCCACACAGAAGTGGTAACCAATGGATTTGACGAAAACGATTTCAGCGAAACGGTCGCTCCCGATTCCTGTTTTTCTCTGGTTCATACCGGTTCGATCAATGCCGATCGCAATCATCCGGCATTGTGGCAGGCCATTGCTGAAGCGATTGTTGATCAGCCGGAGTTGCAACGGAAACTGCGTCTGCGTCTGTTTGGAATCATAGACCATTCAATTACCGAAGCGTTAAAAGCTCATGGCTTGCTGCCGTATCTGGAGCATCGCAACTATGTGTCGCATCAGGAGGTGGTTCGGGAGCAACAACGAGCCGCCGTGCTGCTGCTCTTGCTTAACAATACGCCGAATGCCCGCGGTATTCTTACCGGAAAAGTTTTTGAATACCTGGCCAGCAAGCGGCCCATTTTGGCCGTAGGGCCTGCCGATGGTGACGTGGCCCGTCTTCTGGACGAAAGCAAAGCCGGAGTGGTCTGCGATTTTACTGACCGAAAGAAAATAAAGGAAACCCTGCTTGCCTATTGGAAACGCTTTTGCAGCCGCGATCTGGATGTCCATCCGGTTCAGGTGCACGCTTTTACGCGAAGGGCGCTGGCCGGCCAGATGGCTGATCTGCTGCATCGTATGGCCAACAGTCCGTCGCCTGTTGGTAAACCTCGGTGAAGCGGGCCCCTACAGCAGTAGGGCTCAGCCGGACGGCCCAACGGGCTGCCCAATCCTCCATTCGAAAAACAGATTCAGCAGCCTTTTGCAATGCTTCCAGCCAGGCTTCTGTGGTGTTGGGTGTCAGCACCCCGCAGGACTCGTCCACCAGTTCCCGAAGTGGGGGCAAATCAGAGGCAATCACCGGAGTGCCGCTGCACAGCGCTTCTGCCACCACTTGGCCAAACGTTTCGTAAGCGGAAGCATGAACGAAAAAATCGTGTTGGTGCATCAGGGCTGCCAGGGTGGGTTTGTCCACATAACCCAAAAACCGAACCGGAAGCCGGTGTTCCTGCACTACTTGCTTCAACGGTTTTAGAGCAGGCCCTTCGCCGACCAGGGTCAGCAACAAAGGACGGCCAACCCGTTGCTGCCACAGGCGAACCGCCCCAATGAGCAGATGGGGCAGTTTGGGATAGGCCCAGCTTGCAGCTGCCAATAGGCGAATCGCATCGTCATTTTTCTTTTTTGGGGAAAAAGAGAAGATGGCGGTATCCGTAACGTTAGGCACCACCTGAGCATTTGCGGCAGCCGGCCACACGGAAACCAGTTCATTTTTCAGAAACTGCGAAACGACCGTCAGGCCCGCTGCAGCGTCCAGCGCCCGGCGGGCAGCTGGGCTCCAGCGTCCGTTTTTAATACATGTTGCGGCCCGGCTCCAGTGCTCGCTCAAAACAAAGGGAACGCGAACTTCCTGCGCCAGGCCTGAACCCAGAATGCCGGCAGGATAAATGACATGGGCATGAATGACGTCTGGTCGAAACACGGGAAGAATGCTGCGACGCACATATTTCCTGAACATCCGGTTCAAAACCGGAAGCAGTTGATGCAATGCCTTATGGAAGCGCCACGAAACGGTTATCAGGTGAACGGGAAAGCCGGCCGGATCGAGAAATAGTCGCACGTGCTGCTTCGGCCACCACGATCCGCTTTCGGTGACCAATGCGCACACCATTAACCGGTTTCCTGCCTGATGAATGGCACGCGCCATTTCCTGAATGAAAATGCCTAAGGTCGGTCGTTGCGCCGTAGGGTACCAGCAGGTGACCAGCAGTACGTTCCGACTCGCAGCCATTACCTGACAATGATAGTTAGCTTTGCCCATTTCACCGAGACTTCTGCAGGTGAGGCTTGATCGGCGATATCGTCTGGCACATCGGATGGCTGAAGCGCTGTTTTTCCGTTTTCCTTTTCCCGGATCCCGCAAGCTGGCGCGTGTGCTGGCGCATTTGCTGTTGCCCCGGCCACACAGCCCGGTGGCTGTGCCTACCGTTTTTGATTTTTCCTTACTCATTCACCCTCGCTGGCACACGGACGTATACTACCT
>JANWXQ010000040.1 GCA_025057275.1 Chitinophagales bacterium | reverse complement strand
CAATCTGAATAAGCTTAAAGACCGGCTGTGGCAAATGCTTCATGAACATTCCGACGCTCCATAGCCGCCTTGATTTAAGACCATGAGTCTTCCAGCTTTTGAAATAAGCGCATTAAGAAAATAATAAATAATAATTTTTTTCACTGTTTCCTGTCTTTGCTTTTTTGATTTTCTTGAAAAACATAAAAGACATCCTGCTACCTTCCCTAAACCGCACGCCGGTATTTCGTGAAAGCAAGGAAAGCGAAATAATGAACTGCCCGATTGAATACCCTCGCTGGTACAGTCTAGCAGTCTTGTCTCTTGGATTCTTTCTCGGGTCTGAACCGGATCAGGCAACTTGTGCTGTCTTCAAAAACCGCTTGTAAGTCAATAGCATGGATGGCTATGGCCGATCCTTGCTCACTGCTGATTACCCGACCTCGACGGGTTCAACGCCCGGACAAATTCATTAAACGCTAGCGCAGCAGCAACACCGTTCCCTTGGCTTCCACCCGCTTGCCGTTGCCATCCGTCAGTTCAATCACATACGCATAGGCTCCCTGCTGCATTAGCGATCCCCGATAGCGCCCGTCCCATCCCTGATCCGGATCACTGCTGGTAAAAATGATTTCTCCCCACCGGTTGAAAATCTGCATCCGGTAACTGGTGATTGCATCGGCATTGATCAAAGGCTTAAACGTTGCATTAACCCCTCCGGGAGCAAATGCATTAGGCACATAAATCTGTGAGGGCTGATCCAGACAGACGACATTGGAACGGCGCCGCACCACTTCCTGGACACCGTTGGGCAACATCACGCTGTCAATGGCTTCCACGTAATAGCAGGGCTGAATGTTTCCCGATTGAGCTTCGTAATACGTGCGCTCATCGGGTGGGAACAGGCCTGCCGAAACAAAACCCTGACCGTCGTTACGAAACAGTTCGTATTGCAACGGCTGAGCATAATCCAGCTCCGAAGCATTCCACTGCAGATAAAAGGTCAGGTCGGTGAATGCATAGCCCAACAGCAACAGGCTGCGCCCCACCGATGAAGTGTCGCGCCCTCCGCAACTGTCTGTGGCAATCAGACGGTAATAATACGCCTGCCGGTCGGTCAACGGATTGTTCTGGTCACTGAACACAAGCACCCCACTCAGGTCATTGGGTGGGGAAATCGTCTGAACTGCACTGTAGGTTATCCGATCTACACTGCGCTCCACCTTGATCTGCGTCAGGTCAGCCAGCGGATCCAGCGAATACGAAACCTCAATAACGCCGGCACCGCTCACCTGAACATTTCGGATGAAAAAATCATGGGCCGGCTGCACCACATTAAACACCACACAACGCTCATTGGATACCGACTCGACGCCTGTGATTTTTTCCTGAGCGGTTACCGTAAAACACAATTGGTCGCCGTCGTCATAACCTTTTAAAACAACAGCCGTTGTGTCCCCCCCAACGATGCGCGCCAACTGCATGGGGCCACCATTAACCGAGACGTAAATCCGGTACTGCAATACCCCGTTCGTCCAGTTAACGTAAGGAGTCCATTCCAGCAACACTTTTTGCTGGCATCGGTCGAAATCGGCCTTCAGAAAAATCGTCCGGTGCGGATTCACATTAAACAAACTGGCATTAAAGCAACTGTCAATGGCTGCCACCGAATAACTCATTGTATCCGTTCCGGGCTGGGAATTGAGATCTACATAACTGGTGACGTATTTTCCGTAAACCGTATCGTACGGATTAAACGCCGTCACCAACTTATAAATAATATAACCATAGGTTTCCGGCGACGGACTAACCTGCCAGTGCAGTTCCGCAAAGCCATTGTTTACCGTGGCTACGGTGATCTCCGGCGTCAGCGGCTGCAGGTTGTCCAACGTATCCGACTGCTCCACACTATACCCCGGACAGTTATATGAATTTTCCATATAATAATAATACACCTGGCTACTTCCGTTGCCTACCGGATCGACATACGATGTTACTGCAGGATTGGTAACGGAAGCCACCAGATTGTACGGCCCTGCCGCATTGGTGGCCCGGTAAATATGTCGTGCGATGAATGGCCCGCAGGTTACCGTTGGCAGCGTCCACTCCAGCACCACATCCCCGCTGTTGTTGACGGCTACACAATTCAGATACGGCGACTCAATCACCTGACCGCGCAGCGGCAGAATGCCCCCTGCCTGCAGTACCGTCACCAGCAACAAGAACCGCTTCATCGTGCTTTAGATGCCGGCGGCCACTTCCACCATTTGCTCCGGGTCCAGATAGTCCTGTGCCAGCCGCTGTACTTCTTCCGCAGTCACTGCAAGCAATTGTCTGATGCGCTCGGCAAAGTCCCGTTCGCTCTGTCCGTAAAGAATCAGCCCACGGTATACATCGGCGGTGTTCAAAGCACCATCCGTGTCGGCCAACATGGCACCCATCAGGTAATTCTTCACCAACATCAATTCCTCTGCTTCCACAGGTTCCTTGCGTAAACGATGGATTTCGCGATAAATTTCCTCAACGGCCGCCGTAGCTACTTCCCGCCCCACTTCCGTGCTGATAATCAGGTGAGCATCGTGCCGGAACGATACCAGGCTGCTGTGCACGCCGTAACAGAACCCATGTTCCTCCCTTAAATTCTGCATCAGCCGGCTGCCGAAAAATCCTCCCAGAAGCGTATTCACTACCAGCAGCTTGCTGAAATCGGGATGCAAACGATTGACCATGCGCTTACCTATGCGCAAGGCCGCTTGTAAGGCATCGTCTTTGGCAATCCGGAACGGACCCGTCTGGGTATGGGCAGTGAAACCATGGCCTTCCTCTTCACCTACCCCGGGCAATGCGCCTACAGTCTGCTCCAGCAACTGCACGTGCGCATCATCCACGGCGCCCGAGAGCAAAACAAAAAACGGCCCGCAGCCATAATGCCGGGCGCGAAAAGCCTGCAAATCCTCGCTGCTGAGGCCATCGTAGTCTGCTTCATCCGCAGCATAACCCAACGGATGGCCCTCACCGTACAGCCGCTGCTGAAAAGCCCGCTGCGCCAGAAATTCCACCCGCTGCAGCTCTACAAACAGCCGCTGCTTGCGGTTGCGGCAAAACAGGCTTAACTCTGCTTCGGGATAAACCGCCTCGGTAATCAGTTCCGTCATCAGCGGCACCAGTTCTTTTACGTACCTCGGTAAGGCATATAACGTAAGGCTGGCGTAGTCGGCAAAAGCATCGGCCTGCAGGGTAGCCCCGTAATATTCTACATAGTCGGCAATTTCCTGCTGGCTTCGCCCCGGCGTTCCATCCAATAACATACCGGCTGCCGCTGAGGCTACAGCCCGCTTCGGCTCCTGATAACGACCGGCGCGAAAAAGCCATTCCATCTTTGTAATTGGCTGATTATCACAGGAAATACGACAAATCCCGACGCCGTTACCCAGACGCTGCCAATGGGCCTGGAGCAGGTCAATACGTTCTATGGACTGCAAAGGCGGCGCTGTGGGCTTAAACCATTGCCTCATGTTCCAAAAGTACAAAACCCGCCTGCTGCCCTGCCGTTACATCCGCTTTGAGCCCTGACCTAATTTTGGCCAGCCATGATTGCTTTTCACCGCACCCAGCTGCCAAACGGCCTCCGACTGATTATTCATCCCGACCGCACGACGGCATTGGCTGCGGTGAGTATACTGTACCATGTGGGATCCAAACACGAATCCCCTGAAAAAACCGGCTTCGCTCACCTTTTTGAACACCTCATGTTCGGCGGTTCCAAAAACATACCCGTATTCGATGCACCGCTGCAGCGCGCCGGTGGCGAGAACAACGCTTTCACTTCCTGCGACCTGACCAACTACTACGAAACCCTGCCAGCCGCTAATCTGGAAACTGCATTTTGGCTGGAGAGCGATCGCATGAACGAACTGGCTTTTAGCGAAAAATCACTGGAGGTGCAGAAAAAAGTGGTCATTGAAGAGTTCAAGGAACATTACCTCAACCAACCCTATGGCGACGTCTGGCATAAGCTGCGCGCATTGGCTTACACCACCCATCCCTACCGCTGGCCTACCATAGGCCTGATACCCGACCACATCGCCAGTGTTTCCCTGCAAGAAGTTAAAAATTTTTTCTATACCTATTACCGGCCCAACAACGCCATTATGGTAGTGGCCGGTAACGTGCAGCCCGATAACGTCATCCGCCTGGCCGAAACCTACTTTGCCGCTATCCCGCCCGGCAACCTTCCCGATCGCTCCCTTCCTACCGAACCGCCCCAACAACAGCCCCGCACGCTCACCGTTACGGCCAGTGTGCCTGTAGCAGCCCTGTACAAAGCCTGGCATTTCCCGGCACGAACCCATCCCGATTTCTATGCTGCCGACCTGATTACCGATCTTCTCGGCGCGGGAAAATCAGGCCGTCTGTATCAGCAACTGGTCATGAAACAAAAGCTTTTTTCCGAAATCCACTGCTACCACACCGGTAGCCTGGATCCCGGCTTGCTGGTTATTGAGGGGAAACCTGCCCATGACATCGCTCCCGAACAGGCTGAAGCCGCCATTTTGGCTGAAGTGGATCGCCTGCTGCAACATCCCGTCGGCGACGCTGAACTGGAGAAAGTAAAGAACCGGCTGGAAACGCAGACTGCCCTTTCCGACACGGAATTGCTGAACCGCGCCCTGAACCTCGCTGTGGCTGAATTGCTTGGCAATGCCAACCTGGTCAATGAAGAGCTGGAGCGCTACCGTGCTGTTACTGCCGAACAGGTTTTGCAACAGGCCCGAAACATCCTGAGGCCTGAAAATTGCTCTACACTGTTCTACCTTCCCCGAAAAGAACGCCAAACTCCGATAGCTGAAGCATAAAAAAAGCTATTCAAACCCTTCAGCCCGTATTTGCTGCAGGGTGGGACTAATACTTGGCTATTG
>JANWXQ010000101.1 GCA_025057275.1 Chitinophagales bacterium | reverse complement strand
CTCGCGGACCTTCTGCACTGCTGGTAGTAACAAACCGATCAAGATCGCTATGATCGCTATCACTACAAGCAACTCAATCAGAGTGAAAGCTTTAGACCCGGGATTTTGGCTGTGTCGAATCATGGAAGCACTCCTTTAAGCTGTTTTTTCTAGAACGACGCAATTTCCTGTCGCCTTAGTAAGCTGTTGCGCAAGCCGGTACTATCTAAGACAGCATTAACTTTGGCCAATAAATCAAATATATCTACTTGTCATTCAACATTATGCTGGTTTGAGCGTAACTACTTCACGAACGTCCGTTCCGCACTGCCCGTTGCCTTAACGATTGTGTCCAAGTCACGGCCGTTGGGCATCAGGCACAGCTAGCCAAACGGAGCAGCAGGGAAAAGCATTCGCGTGTAGCGGTAGGCGTTTTGTGACCTGGCAGCCTGGCAGTGGAGTGCTTGGTCAGGTACTAACAGGAACGCCTTGACGCTGTTCATACGTCTGGGTCATTTGCCTAGACTTTCAGCAATCGGCTGGAGGGGCCCGGATGGTGGTCATGTTCATCGTGCCTGCCATGCAAACTTGTGGAAACGCGGCCGTTTGGCGGGAAAGGTACCAAACTGGATGCGGATTGCTTATTGCCCAGGGGAGAGGACGATAGTCCGGATGTGTGCAAAAACGATACCGGAAACGACGTTAACAGTAATGAGTAATGCACCAGGACAATGGCCAACAACGGCATATCATCTGCCTGGGGTGATGCTATAAACTGTGTATGAACTGCCTGCAGGCAGGCCGTCTTCCGGCATGCGGATTATGAAGATAAGCCCTGCTGGGGCTGTCGTAGGTTAGCAGCAACGGTTTACTCAGGTGGACCCTTATGGCAACGGAAGCAGAATTGAAAGCGGCCAGTGAACGTTACATTCCCAAGGATTACGATCCGGTGCTTTACAAGCTGCGGCATTCGTTTGCCCATGTGCTGGCTCAGGCGGTCGTCGAGCGGTTTCCTCAAGCCAAACC
>JANWXQ010000082.1 GCA_025057275.1 Chitinophagales bacterium | reverse complement strand
CAGTCTTTGCGTACACGAACCCCATGCAGATCCGGAATGGTTGCATGCGCACATTACTCCCATAGCGGCAACCACCACCTATGCTTATGAGGATCCGGAACATCTGCGTCAGTTGTTTACCGGTGAACGCAGCGGTTATGTGTATTCGCGCTGGTCAAACCCTACCGTAGTTGCTGCGGAAGAAAAACTGGCGACGCTGGAAGCCTGCGGCCTGTGCGATGATCAGGGCCAACCGCTGAGGTTGAAGGCCCGTTTATTCGGTTCCGGCATGGCAGCCATCAGCACGCTGATGCTTGCATTCGTTGGGCCCGGTCGGAAAATTGTAACCCAGCACAACCTGTATGGAGGAAGCCACGAACTGTTGCTGCAGGTGCTCAGGCCTTTAGGCATAGACGTAGTTATGCTTCACCTCAAAGATCTGGCTCAAGTGGAGCGGGAGTTGCAGCAAAATGCCGCTTTGCTGTACGTGGAAACCCCTTCCAACCCTACGCTGGAATGTTACGATCTGGCATCGCTTGCGGCTTTAGCCCGATCGTGTGGCGTGCCTATGGCGGTGGACAATACCTTTGCCACGCCCCTGTTGCAGCAACCGCTGGCCTGCGGAGCAAATGCAGTGGTGTACAGTGCGACCAAGTTTCTGAACGGTCATGGTAATGCCGTGACCGGCGCTCTGATCTTTCACCCAAACGAAGAATTGGAAAAACGTGTTTTTATGCTTGCCAAGCTGCTGGGCAACAACAGCAATGCATTTGAAGCCTGGCTGTTGCTTAACGGGCTCAAAACACTGGCCGTGCGCATGGAACGGCATTGCCGAAACGCTTTGCAGGTGGCCACACTATTGCACCGGCATCCCGCAGTGCAAAGGGTGTATTATCCCGGATTGCCCGATCATCCCGATCATCCTCTGGTCCGGCGGCAGATGAAGGACTTTGGTGCCATGATCAGCTTTGAGTTGCGCGGCGGCTGGTCAGCAGCACGAAAGTTTCTGCAGCGGCTTCGCCTGTGCCGCATGGCTGTGTCGCTGGGCACCACCGACACGCTGGTGCAGCATCCCGCTTCCATGAGCCATGCCGGCGTCGATCCCGATCTTCGCCGTGCGGCCGGCATCACCGATGGCCTGGTGCGTATGTCGGTCGGATTGGAAGACGCAAACGATTTGGCCGAGGATCTGACCCAAGCATTGAATGCTGCTGAATAACTCCACTCATTTAACCTTTCTTAAAATATGTCAACGCCAGATACATCAACCGAACATACCGTCTGGTATCGGCCGTTTACGCTGGAATGGCTAAATCAATGGCACGACAACACCTTACAGCGTCATCTGGGCATTGTTTTCACGGAAATAGGCCCCGACTACCTGAAAGCTGTTATGCCGGTGGACTGGTTCACCAAGCAGCCGGCCGGCCTGTTGCATGGAGGTGCCAATGTGGTTCTGGCCGAATCGTTGGGCAGCGCGGCCTCCGTCCTGTGTGTGGACTGGGAGCAGTTTACGGTAGTGGGTCTGGAAATCAATGCCAATCACCTGCGTGCCGTGCGCCAGGGCACGGTCACCGGCATCACCCGACCGATCCATTTGGGTCGAAGCACACACATTTGGGAAATAAAAATCTATAACGACGAACATCAGCTGAGCTGCATTAGCCGCATTACCAACATGATTCTGGAACGTCGCTAACCCGGTCAGCGAACAATCAGCTTAAGGGTGGCGTGCTGTTCGTTATTGCTCAGCCGAAGCAGATAACATCCGGAAGGCAAGGCAGGCAAGCTGAAGCTACCGGTCTGCCCTGTTCCGGCTTCCAAGGCTCCTGAGGCCATCCATTTGCCTTCAGCGGCAAAAATTTCCCAGCGGAAAGAACGATCGTTGCCGGCTCCGCTGACTCCGCTTACATAAACTTGTTGTCCGCTGCTAACCAGGGTCGGAAACACCGAAATGCCGGTGGATGCAGCCTGCTGCATGCCTGTGCCCTGCACCGTGCGGAATGTGCCGGTGGCGGAATACGGCGCACAGAAATAGCCTTTGTTCAGGGGCTTGACCCTCCAATAGAAATTCTTATTTGGTTTCAGCCAGGTAGTGAACGATGTGCCTTCCACCAAAACATTCAACATATCCGGCACATAGAAATTTCCGAAATGCGTGGCCTGCAGATGGTAAAATGTGGCGCCGGGCACTTCTGACCAGCGAAATTCCACAAAATCATTGGGCACCTGATCGTCCCCTTCCACCGGATGCTGCAAGGTAACTATACCGCTAATCGGTCCCATGTCCGGTTTGGGCTGGTTTTTCAGGTAGGAACGCTTGGCATTCAAATAATTAATCATGGCATTCTGCTGTTGCGGACTGAAGCGATAGGTGCATCGGTCCAGCGCATAACTCATGTACAGGC
>JANWXQ010000085.1 GCA_025057275.1 Chitinophagales bacterium | reverse complement strand
GGCTTCAAAACGGCCCTTGCCGAGCGCTACCCTGCGCTGGGGGGCACCTGTTCGAATGTGGGGTGCATCCCTTCCAAGGCACTGCTGGACAGCAGCCTCCGTTACTACGAAACCCGCACGGCGGCAGCCGTTCACGGCTTTACTGCTGAAGATGTACGCCTGGATTTTCCCGTCATGATGCAGCGCAAACAGACTGTGGTGGAGGAAAACGTGAGGGGACTGAATTTTCTTATGAAAAAAAACAAAATAGATGTCTATCACGGTCATGCCTCATTTCGTTCCCCTCAGGAAGTCGCCATCCGCAGCGATGGAGCAGAAACGCTGCTGCGCGCCGACCGCATCATCATTGCCACGGGCAGCAAGCCGGCCAGCCTGCCCGGCATCGTGCCCGACAAAAAACGCATCATCACCTCCACCGAAGCCTTGTCGCTGACAGAGGTGCCTCGCTCTTTGCTGGTCATCGGCGGCGGTATTGTTGGCTGTGAGTTGGCCAGCGTCTATGCGCGACTGGGCAGCGCCGTTACCATCGCCGAATATGCTGCTGCCCTGGTTCCCGGCATGGACAGCGAGGTGGCCTCCGAACTCCGGAAAGCGCTCACCGAACAGGGAATCACCCTGCTGTTGCAACATGCGGCTATAAGCGCCACGGCCACAGAAGCGGGCGTTCGTGTTGAACTGAAAGACAACAGCGGCGCAAGCAGGACTGCGGAAGCCGATTATTGTCTGGTAGCCGTGGGCAGACGCCCCTACACCGATGGGCTGCAACTGGACCAGGCAGGTCTGAAGGTGAACGAAAAAGGGTTTATTCCCGTCAATCACCAACTTCAAACCGCTGTTTCACACATTTACGCCATCGGTGATGTCATTGGCGGAGCCATGCTGGCTCATAAGGCTGAAGAGGAAGGCATTTTTGTTGCTGAGCTGCTGGCAGGTCAGAAACCCCATATCAACTACAAGCTCATTCCCGGAGTGGTGTATACCCATCCCGAAGTGGCTTCCGTAGGCTATACCGAGCAGGAGCTGAAGCAGAACGGAAGAGCATACCGAAAAGGACTGTTTCCGTTCCGCGCCAGCGGCCGCGCCCGCGCTGCCGCCGACACGGCAGGGTTTGTCAAAGTATTAGCGGATGAAAAAACCGATGAATTGCTGGGGGTGCATATCGTTAATGCCCGCGCTGCCGATCTTATCGGCGAAGCCGTTGTGGCAATGGAATACCGCGCCAGCGCTGAAGATGTGGCCCGTTGCTGTCATGCCCATCCTACTTATTCGGAAGCGCTGAAGGAAGCCTGCCTCATGGCTACGGCCGGCCGCCCAATTCACCTGTGAGGCGCTGCCCGGCTTCTTACCTTTCAGGAAAAAAACGAATGAAACCGTTAGCCGTTCTGCTGTTGTGCAGCGGCATGGCCCTTGCACAGCGACCGGTGCATACCTACTCCATCGTTGCCCACGACCCGTCTACCGGTGAGCTGGGGGTAGCTGTTCAATCCCATTGGTTTTCTGTCGGACCGCTGGTCTGCTGGGCTGAAGCCGGTGTAGGCGCCATAGCGACCCAGTCGTTTGTCAATCCGGCTTATGGCCAGCAGGGACTGGCCCTGCTGGCTAAAGGGCATTCTGCGAAGGAGGCGTTGGAGATGCTGTTGCGCCAGGATGCCGGTCGCGACGTGCGTCAGGTAGCCATCGTGGATGCCTCCGGTGCGGCCATGGCCTGGACGGGCAGCAAGTGCATTGATGCTGCCGGGCATTATTGCGAAGCCGACTTCTGCGTGCAGGCCAATCTGATGGTTAACGATTCCGTTTGGCCGAACATGGCTGCTGCCTTCAAGGCGGCAAAAGGTCCGCTTGCCGAGCGCATGCTGGCAGCGCTGCAAGCGGCCCAGGATGCCGGAGGCGATCTGCGGGGACAACAAAGCGCTGCCTTGCTGGTGGTAGCCGGTAAACCTTCCGGCGCGCTGTGGAAAGACCGGCTGGTGGATTTGCGCGTTGACGACCACCCTGATCCACTGGCCGAGTTGCGGCGCCTGCTCATCCTGCAACGTGCCTATGAATACATGAACCGTGGCGATGTGGCGCTGGAGCACGGAAACATGGCTGAAGCGCTCAGCGCCTACAGCCAGGCCCATCAACTGGCACCGGAAAAAACCGAAATGCTGTTTTGGACAGCGGTTGCTTTGGTCAACAACGACTCCGTGGAAGCCGCCCTGCCGTTGTTTCGACAGGCTTTTGCGACCAGCCTGTCATGGGCATTGCTGCTGGAGCGCCTGCATCGCAAAGGCCATTTAACCTGTTCCGACCAGATGCTGCAGCATCTGTTGCGGTTGCAGAAGCCATGAGGGGTTTTGCCTGCGGCCAGCGCCTCCTTTGGCTGCTTGAGCATTTAGTGTGTATATTTCGGAATCTTAAGCCCTGATACATGAAAAAATGGTTTATTTTTTTGTGCCTGCTGTGTTCGGTTTCGCTGTTCGGGCAAAACCGAATGCTGCGCGGCACTGTCGTGGATGAACAAGATGAGCCGTTGGCCGGCGTTACGGTAGTGGTAAAGGGAACCCCCTCAGCCACAGCCACCGATGCCGACGGGCGGTTTGAACTTTCCATTCCGGCCTCGGGTGCCACACTCACTTTTTCCTACGTCGGCTTTCAAACCCGCGAAGTCAGCGTAACCACTGAAACCCAGGTGCGCGTTCAACTGGAAATAGAAAAAAAGCTAATGGATGAAGTGGTGGTTGTCGGCTATGGCACCCAGATCCGTAGCCAGCTTGCCGGAAGCATCACCAGCGTGCAGGGGGAAATGCTGGAACGACTTCCCGTAGTCAGCGTGGAGCAGGGCCTGCAGGGCAAAGCGGCCGGCGTGTTCATTGAAGCCAACAACGGTAAGGTGGGCGGCGACATCCGCGTGCGCATTCGTGGTGCCACTTCCATGGATGCCAGCAATCAGCCTCTGTTTATTCTGGACGGAATTCCCATTAATACCAACTACATCAATGACGGGGTGGATATCACCTTGAATCCCCTGGCCGATATTGATTTCAACGATATTGAGTCTGTGGAAATTCTCAAGGATGCCAGCGCATCGGCAATTTACGGCGCGCGCGGAGCCAACGGCGTGGTGATCATCACGACGAAACGCGGCAAAGCAGGAACCCCTCAGGTGACCTTTGACTTTCAGCAGGGCTGGAGCAAGCCTACACGCCTGCGAGAATTTCTGAATGGCCGTCAGTACGTGGACTATTTTCTGGATGCTGCCGTAAGAGGTGGCAAGTATGCTTACCGTGTGGGACTGGGCAATTTTGATGACGAACAGGAAGCGATTGACAAATACACCCAGCGTGTTATCAGCGACCTGACGCAGTTTGCCAATGGCACCGATTTTTTGAACAATCCGGTAAGCACCGACTGGCAGTCACTCGCTTTTCAGAAGGCACCGTTTTCCTCGGCCGACCTGGACATCAGCGGCGGAAGCGAACGCATCACTTATTACCTCAGCGGTGGTTATGCTTTTCAGAACGGCATTTTGCTGGAAAACAACGCCAAGCGCTACAACCTCAACACCAACCTGGATTTGTACCCGGGCAAAAACATCAATGCCGGTCTTTCGCTGCATTTGATTCGAAACGCCAACAACACGGTACCCAACGATTATCAGTTCACCACGCCGATGCAAATCGTGGCTCAGGCGCCAATCACCCCTTTGTACGATTCCACCGGTGAGCTGACCAACTATCCGAATGCCACCTATCAGAGTCCGCTGGTAGATGCCTACAATTCGTTTAACCTCAACGTTACCTGGCGTACCATTGGCGGATTGTATGCCGAATACTTTTTCCTGCCCGGTCTCAAATTGCGGGGTGAAGCCGCTGCCGACATCAGCAACCTGAACACCAATGCCTACTACGGAAAGAAATCGGACCTGGGCAAACCCGTAGGTGGCTACGGTTATGTCTATAATTCCACTTTGGAGAACTATGATGTCAAGCTGCTTTTGGACTATACCAAAACCTGGAACGAACACAGCCTGTCGCTTATGGCAGCCAATGAATACCAGCGATACAAGCTGCAATACTCCGAAGCCGACGGAACAGGATTTCCCAACGACAACCTGAACAACCTGAGCAGTGCCTCTCAAATTGTTTATTACGTCGGTGCCAGCGATGAATATCGTTTTCTTTCTTACCTGGGCCGTGCCAATTATGTTTACGGAGGAAAATATCTGTTTACCCTCACCGGCCGGCTGGATGGCTCC
Source organism: Chitinophagales bacterium (assembly GCA_025057275.1). Taxonomy (GTDB): domain Bacteria; phylum Bacteroidota; class Bacteroidia; order Chitinophagales; family UBA10324; genus JANWXQ01. The sequence continues at coordinate 3,762 of JANWXQ010000085.1, read as the reverse complement.
TCCAAGTTCGGTGAAAACCGCCGGTTTGGATTCTTCCCTTCGGCTGCTGCCGGCTGGGTGCTGAGCCGCGAGTCCTTCTGGAAAAACAACCACATGTTCAGCTTTCTGAAACTGCGGGGCAGCTACGGTATCACCGGCAATGCGGAGATCAGCACGTTCCAGTATGCCGGCTTGTTCGCCGTCAGCACCTATGCTGACAAGCCCGGCCTTTCTCCTTATACCCTTCCCAATCCTGACCTGAGTTGGGAACAAACCGCTCAGTACGACATCGGCCTGGACTTCGGTCTGCTGGGCGACCGCATCAATGGACAGCTGGACTACTATTTCAAAGACACGCGCGATCTGCTGCTGGCCGTGCCGGTGTCAGCAACAACGGGATTTACCTCTCAAACCCAGAACATCGGCCGCGTTACCAACCGCGGCATTGAGGCCGCTGTTTTCGCCGACCTGCTGACCGGCAAGTTCACCTGGAATACCGGACTTAATGTAGCCCGCAACTGGAACAAAGTGGAAGAAATTGCTCCCGGGCAAGAAATTATTGACTACAGCGGCAGCGATGGGCTTAATGTCATGTTGGTAGGTCATCCCATGGGCATCTACTATGGCCCGGAATATGCCGGCGTAGATCCCGCCAACGGCGATGCTCTTTGGTACATCAACGCAGAAGAAGGCAGCCGGGAAACCACCAACGACTACAATGCGGCTAATTGGGTCATCCTGGGCGACCCCAACCCCAAAGTAATCGGCGGGTTCAACAATTCCTTCGGCTATGGCCCCTTTTCCTTAACCCTGAACTTCCAGGGCGCTTTCGGCCATCTGATTCATTTGTCTGGTGACCACTGGATGAACGGCGGTGCAGCCACCTACGATAACCAGATTACCGAAGGGCTGAACTACTGGAAACAGCCCGGCGACATCACCGACGTGCCCGAGCCCCGTTTGTACTTTGACAACGGCAACCAGGCCCGCAGCAGTCGCTATTTGTCCGATGGCTCCTACCTGCGGCTGAAAAATTTTTCCCTGGGCTACGACCTGCCCGATAGCTGGTGCTCCAAGGCAAGGCTCTCCGGTCTGAAACTGTACGTCTCCGCCTACAACCTGCTCACCTTCACCCGCTACGAAGGATGGGACCCCGAAGTGTCGGCTGACGGCGGAGTGAGCAACTACTTTTTCAGCTTTGATTTTTACAGCGCACCGCAGCCCCGAACCATTGTCTTTGGCGTTAACATGAAATTGTAAAAAATACCATGAAAAAACTGTTCATCGCTCTTTTTCCTGTCCTGCTGCTGTCGGCCTGTTCCGATGTGCTGGATCTGAATCCTACTGATGCCATCTCTTCGGAGGTGGCTCTGGAAACCGATGAAGGGGTCAAGCAGCTGCTCATCGGGGCGTACAATTCGTTTTCGGCTTCGTCGTTGTGTGGCGGCGAGCTGATGCGTAATGCCGAGTTGTTCGGTGGTCTGGATGAAATCGTCTGGCTGGGTACCTACGAAGCTCCGCGGGAAATCTACAACCACCAGATTCTGGTGACCAACGTAGATGTGGAAGGCCTGTGGGTGCAGGGCTATGACCTGATCAATATCTGCAACAACGTGCTGGCCCATCTGGATGCAGTTAAGGAAGCCGACCGCAACCGCGTGCGCGGTGAAGCGTTGTTGTTGCGCGGCTGGGTGCTGTTTGAGCTTACCCGCTTCTTCGGCCAGCAATATGTGGCCGGCACCAGCAACACCCAACCCGCTGTGCCCATTGTTCTGACTCCTTCAGCCTCATCTACCGATAACGCTTTTCCGGCACGCAATAGCGTCGAAGAATGTTATGCGCAGGCCATTAGCGATGTGTCGGAGGCCGAGACCTTGCTGCCGGTTACCAACGATGTGTTTGCTACCCGGTACACGGCCGCTGCCGTACTGGCCCGTATCTACCTTCAGATGGAAAATTATGAGGGCGCCCGCGACGCCGCCGACAGGGTTATCAGCTCGGGGAAATACAGCCTGTTGCCTGCTTATGCAGAAGTTTTTGCTACCGATGCGTTGACCAAAGAATGTGTTTTTGGCATCGTCGTAACTGCCACCGACGGCATCAACGATATGAATACCTATTTTTCCACGCTGGCCTACGGGGGCCGCGGGGATATTGAAATCCGACAGTCCTTTCTGGACCTGTATGATCCGGCCGATGCCCGTAAGGCCCTTTACTTCAAAACGGCCAACCGCTGGCGCACCGGCAAGTTCAACAACCAGTTTGGCGACATCAACATTATCCGTCTGGCTGAGATGTATCTGATCCGTGCCGAATGCAACCTGCGCCTGGGTACCAGCGTGGGTGCCAGTCCGTTGGATGATTACAACAAAACGCGACAGCGAGCAGGTCTGCCAGCTGCTACCTCCGTAACGCTCGATGATGTATTGCTGGAGCGGCGGCTGGAACTGGCTCATGAAGGATTCCGCGTTCACGACATCAAGCGCCTACGGCAGTCCGTGGGTTCATTTCCTTGGAACGATCCGATGATGGTGTACCCCATACCGCAACGCGAAATCACTATCAACCCCAACCTGATCCAAAACCCCGGCTACTGATGCGCCTGTTGTCGGTGGCTTTTTTCTTCCTGGTTGCTGCAGGCAGCAGTGCCGTGCAGGCTCAGGTGCTGCCCATTACCATTGAAAGCCTGGACAGTCTGGTAACCGTAAGCGACCCGCAGCTTTCGCCTGAAGGCAACTGGGTAGCGTACACCGTAACCTCAACAAATGTTGAAAAGGATTTTTACCAAACCGATGTATGGATGGTAAGCTACGATGGCACCACTTCCGTTCAGCTTACCTTCACTCCGGAAGAAGATGAAAGCCAGCCCCGCTGGAGTCCCGACGGCCGCTATCTGGCTTTTCTTTCTTCCCGAAAACTCACGGAAGACGATACGGCCCGAAGCCAGCTGTGGCTGCTCAACCGCCTGGGTGGCGAAGCGCGCCGCCTCACCAACCTGCGCGGCAGCATAACCGACTATGCCTGGAGCCCCGATGGCAGGCGGCTGGCCCTCATTGTGTACGAAGAAGATTCGGTTCCATATATCGAAGGCACCGAAACGCCCAAACCCATTGTCATCAACCGACTGTATTTCAAGGAAGATTACAGCGGCTACCTGACCACTGAGCGGCACAAACTGTATCTGCTGCATGTAGACAGCAGCACAGCCGTTAAGGTGCTGGATGATGACTTTGAGGAACATCTTCCCTCCTGGAGCCCCGATGGCCGTCGCATCGCTTTTGTGAGCAAGCGTGCCCGCCCCGATTGGGATGCCGATAACAACTTTGACATCTGGGCGGTGGAAGCGCGGCCGGGCGCTAAGCCTGTGCAGGTTACCACGAATGACGGTGCCGACAACGAACCGGCCTTCGGCAGCTATCCGGCCTGGAGCCCCGACGGGCAATGGATTGCCTATTCCCACGGAGGACCGCCCAAATACATTTACTACGGCACCCAGCACCTGGCCATTGCCCGCGCCGATGGCAGCAGCCACGCCGTGCTGACTCGCGCTTACGACCGCAACATCCTGCATGCCTCCTTTTCTGCCGACGGCAAACAGTTGTACTTCCTTGCTGAAGATGACCAAAACCTGTGGTTGAGCGCTATGCCCACTAGCGGAGGCCCCATGACCCGCTTGCTGGAAGGCCGCTACACGATCACCGACTACCACGTACAACAGGGCCGGATGGTCGTGCGTTATTCCAATGCAGAAAAACCTTATGAGATCTATGCTTTAGAAAACGG
>JANWXQ010000093.1 GCA_025057275.1 Chitinophagales bacterium | reverse complement strand
GGAAAGCGTAATGGCATCGCTAGCGCATCATCATGAGTTCCGGGCCGAACAGTTCAAAATTTGGAATGACATCAGCGAAATGAGTGCAAGATTCAGTGTTAAATCGCCCACCGGAGCCATGAACAGCATCTATGAAAGCCGAAAGACTACCCTCATGAATTTTGTTAAAGCCCTTCCGGCAGCAGACGGCCAGCGAGGCATGATCAGTTTTCTGAACGGGAAAATAGCCGGCATCGAGTACCTTTCCTTACCGGACGCTTACAGGCTGATACACAGCAGGCTGATCCGCAGTCTGGCCATTGATGCCATAGGCGCTGCCAAGCAAGATTCAACCGTGCCGGATTTTGCGGAGCTGGCCATGGGGTTTTTGAATGACCTGTTGCAGGCTTCAGAAAGCAGCTATGTTCCGGTAGGGTTGGGCACCGATTTTCGGTACGCAGGGCAGCAGTTGCTCGGGTCAGCACTGGTGTATGAAGATGAAGTCATCCACCAGAAGGCATTCCGGCATAACCGGCGACCGTCTGATCCGAACCCGTTGGAGGAGGGAGTCAGAAACCCGTTTCCTTTCAATAACTTGAGGCGTCTGATCCTTTAATCTAGGTCTACCGGTAAACCTGTCAAAAAGCCGTTTTACGGTGGGAAGTTCCGAACATCCGGAATAGGTGGTTGAGACCAATTGAAACCATGCGAGAGGCTGCCTCAGGCAGCCTCTCGCTTTTTTACGGTGAAAACATGATGACCTCCAGATTGTCTATCTGCACTTCCTTATCGCTTCCAAAGTTCCGGATCAGCACAAGCAAACGGTTCCAAGGTTTATCCGGAACCCGAGCATCCAAATGAAGCGTTCGCCACTGCCCCTCATTGAGGAAACGGTCAACACGGATAAAGTTTGTCTGGACCGTATCGCTATTGTATACAAATTGCACGATGAATTGGCTTTGCTTCCAGACGTCCCATTCTTTACTTGCGGCGCTGAAATCAGCCCTGGCCCGGATCCATTCATGGACGGCTTGGGGCCGAGGCACGGCATAAGCGGCAGTTTTTGGCATCTGCCGGTTAACGCGGATAAATACCTGATCACCGACCCGCAGGCAGTTTTTTGATGTGTCGTTAGAAAAATCGTTATAATAAATCAGGACTGAATCGGTCGGGGTACCGCGGAACACATGCTTGTTGTCCAACCATTTCAGGTCTTCCTCATCGGTATGCCAACGGCCTAGTGTTTTCCAGTAATAAGTTTTGCTCGCCCCCGAGACCAAGATACCCGGCCGGTGAGCAAAATAGGTCCACCAGAGGTTCTGATATATGAACAACAGTAACAGCAAGGCCAGCAGCCATGCCGACCATTTCCGTCGCATCATGGTTTCCATTAAAACCCCGAACGGAAAAGCCCACAGCGGGTAGGATTGAACCATTGCACGGCCGGACAGACCACCGTAATGCCACTGTTGCCAGGCTGTTGCGAGGTAGAAAAAAAGCAGCAAAAAAACCAGCACTGCCGTTCGT
>JANWXQ010000045.1 GCA_025057275.1 Chitinophagales bacterium | reverse complement strand
ATGATTTCGATTGTGTAATTTCCGCTGGTTAGACCTGCGCCTGAAATAAGCTCTCCTGTAAGCCCAGGAATCTTATCTGCAGACCAGACACCGGAAAAACCAGTACCAATGACCCGATAGCGGTAGCGATGCAGTCCTGTCGGATCCACAGCAATGGCAAAGCTCGTTGCTGAGGTGGTTGACGGCGGCAATGTGCTGGTGATAAAATTCGCCGTTGGTGGTGTGGTATCGAGTAAGAAGCGGGTTTCTTGCCAAGTTTTGGTGGCAAAGAAGTCATTGATACTGCCACTGCCCGGACCTGCGGGGTTGCTGCAGGCGCCAGCGGTGCCGTCGGATTCGTTGGTGTTGCACTGGAAATTGCCGACATTATCCGCAGCGACCACCTGAATCAAATAGCAACCACTGCCATTGAGACTGTTCAGATTTTCAACAATAGGCAGGTTCGTTGAGCGCACCGCACTCCACTTGCGCGCATCGGGATCCGATTCGCCCGGTCTCAGGTCGTAAAAACTATACCCACCCCCTGTACAGTGTGTGGGGTCACTGCCAGCCTTGTAACCAATGCGGTATTGATAGCTGACGGGAACTTCATCGACCATTGGCGACGACGGCGAGTAGCAAGGAGCAGGAAAACCATTGGGATAGTTCGGCAGGGAAACGCAGTTACGGTAAACTACGCTGATTGCTGTGACAGGGCTACTCGTGATGTTGCCAGGTGTGTTGGCCAGCCCAATGTTGTTCAGTGAGGTATTATCGACCTTGAATTCATAGCTGGAGACATCGGAAATAGGCTGCCATGCCCCATCGGCGTCCCGGACGATGACCTCGAGCCTATACTCCTTGCTGGGCAGAGTTCCGCCATCGAGGTTAAACGTCGTGGAAATAGGTGTCTCGGCAGTCCAGGCCCCCCCGCCTGGCAATTGCCATACCCCATCGGTTTTGTTCCACAGCCGCCAGCGGTAGTGGGTTGCCACAGCATAGTCTCCCGAAACTTGCACCGCGACATTGGTATTGAAGCCGGTCGCAATGCATTCAGGCTTAATACCAGACGGGGCCACACACTTTGCCACCGCTTTGACCCAACGGGCACCCATGAATTGCTTGCTGCGGTTTTCGGGTCCCGGCAATAAATCATCCCAAAAGATGTTCTGGATATTGGCCACCGTCAAGGTATAGGGCTGGTACTGCATGCGCACCGGATCGTCCGGATTGAGCCGCAAATAGACTTGGTTGGTTTCAGGCCCTTTTTCGACGGCGACCAAGTTAAGTCCCGGAATCGAATAGTTACTTAAATTCAGAGCGCCCCGGCTATAGTCGAGTGGCTTGTTAAAGCCGACCAGGATACGGGTGTTGGAAACCGGCACGGCCTCCAAGAGTTTGAAGTTGGCATTTTCCGGTGACAGCAAATTCGCCAGGAATTTTCCAACGCAGGCTTGTGTTGTGAGCGCTGCGGTT
>JANWXQ010000102.1 GCA_025057275.1 Chitinophagales bacterium | reverse complement strand
AGGTGGGTGGCTGCAATCCATTCCGAACAGATAATGGGAAGGGTAACCACAATGGCATAGATGTACTGTTCATAGCCCTGATAGGGTCCGCCCACGCAGGTGCTGTTATAGGAAGGACACAATCCTGCCAGGTGGGAGATGGTATCCGAGCCCTGAGTGGTAAACACCAGGGACATGTAATGCGTAACCACATAATTACACCCTACGGCCGTCAGGTCTAACGGCAACTGGGTGGGAGCAGAAATTCCGGCACAATCCCTGTAAAAAGTTGCGACAAACTGATAGGTCTGGTTGCCAATACAGGTATAGGAAAGGTCCATTCCGGCGGCATGAGTAGCTCCGGCCTTTCGGACCGGCAGCAATAAAAACAGAGCTACAAACAGCCTGTAAAAATTTTTCATGCGCAAAATTTTCGTAAAGAAAACCGATTTCCTTGTGAAAATTACAAAGATCAGTCTAAATCCTCGCTGCGAAAAACAAACACTTCGGCCGTTTCTATCTTTGGCCGCCAACCCTGATGTAATGAGCAGTATTGCCCGTGTTCATGCCCGACAAATACTGGATTCCCGCGGAAATCCCACCGTTGAAGCAGAAGTGATTACGGAAAACGAAATTGTGGGAAGGGCCGCCGTGCCTTCGGGAGCCTCCACCGGCACCTATGAAGCCGTTGAGTTAAGGGATAACGATCCGAAAGCCTATCTCGGAAAAGGAGTTCTTCAGGCAGTAAAGAACGTGAACAAAACCCTTAATGAAGTCCTGAAAGGCATAGAGATAACCGATCAGATTCGGATCGATCAGATGATGATAGAAGCCGACGGCACCGATAACAAAGCCCGCCTGGGAGCTAATGCCATATTGGCCGTTTCCCTGGCTGCTGCCCGTGCCGCTGCTAACGAATTGCAGTTGCCCCTCTACCGGTACCTGGGCGGGGTAAATGCACGTACCCTGCCCGTTCCGTTGATGAACATCCTGAACGGAGGCGCTCATGCCGATAACCGGATTGACTTTCAGGAATTCATGATCATGCCCTGCCGTGCCAATCGCTTCAGCGAAGCATTGCAAATGGGCACGGAAGTTTTTCACGCTTTAAAGCAGGTGCTCAAGAAAAACGGTCATTCCACCAACGTAGGGGATGAAGGCGGATTTGCGCCGAACCTGTCTTCCAATGAAGAAGCAGTGGAAACTGTTTTGGAGGCAATTGAGACCGCAGGATATAAGCCGGGTAAAGACATCTGGATTGCCCTGGACGCCGCCTGCAATGAATTGTACAACAGTAAAAAGAAATGCTACGAATTCCATAAGTCTGATGGCCGTCGCCTGTCGTCAGAAGAAATGGTCGCTTACTGGGAGGAATGGGCGAAAAAATATCCCCTCCTCTCACTGGAAGACGGGCTGGCCGAAGACGACTGGGAAGGCTGGGCCCTGCTCACCCAGACCCTTGGAGAAAAAATACAATTGGTCGGTGACGATTTGTTCGTTACCAACACGAAGCGCCTGCAAAAGGGCATCAACCGCAAGGTGGCCAATGCCATTCTCATCAAAGTGAATCAGATCGGAACCCTCACCGAAACGATCGGCGCCGTGGATCTGGCCCATCGCAACGGCTACACCAGCATCATCAGCCACCGCAGCGGCGAAACCGAAGACACCACCATTGCCGACCTGGCTGTTGCACTGAATTGCGGTCAAATCAAAACCGGATCTCTTTCACGCTCCGACCGGGTGGCCAAATACAACCAGTTGCTCCGTATCGAAGAACAACTGGGAGATGCCGCTTTGTATTTGGGAAGGAGTTTCCCTTTTCTGTAGCCCTTAGCCCCGTGACCCCCGCAGATGATCCCCTCTACTCGCAACGGGGCGTGAGCGCATCCAAAGAGGAAGTGCATGCCGCCGTTGGCCGGCTTCCTCAGCCGCTTTTTCACCGAGCCTTTTGTCGCCTGTATCCCGATGTACTCACCGGCAACGATGACTGGGCCATGCTGGTGCATGGCGATGGCGCCGGTACCAAAGCCGTGCTCGCTTATTTGTGGTGGAAAGAAACCGGTGACCTGTCTGTTTGGAAAGGCATTGCCCGGGATGTAGTCGTCATGAACACCGACGACGTGTTCTGCACCGGAGCGCCGCAGCATCTGGCCTTCTGTTCCCTGATCAACCGCAACCGCCATCTGGTGCCGGGAGCGGTGCTCAACGCTTTGGTGGAGGGCACCCTGGAGGCTGCCGCCGATCTGGAACCCTTTGGCGTACACCTGCACTACATGGGCGGCGAAACCGCCGATGTAGGCGATGCGGTGCGCACCCTTACCGTTGACGGCACACTAACCTGCCGCCTGCCTCGCAATCGAATAGTAAAAAACGAGATTCGGGCCGGCGACCTGATCGTAGGTTTTGCATCGTTTGGCCAGACTACCTACGAGCGTGCTTACAACAGCGGGATCGGTTGCAATGGACTTACCAGCGCCCGCCACGATGTGCTGCAGCCGCTTTATGGACAACGCTATCCCGAAACCGTTGACCCGGCTACAGACCCCAGGCTGATTTACTGCGGCTCGCATCTGCTGTCCGATACCTATGCCAACCATACGGTTGCCGCTTTGTTGCTCTCACCGACCCGGACCTATGTGCCTTTGCTCCGGGAAATACACGAAAACTATATTGATTCCGTCAGCGGCATTATTCATTGCACCGGTGGAGGCCAAACCAAGGTATTGCACTTCATCGATCAGCTGCACGTGGTGAAAGACAACCTGTTTCCCCTGCCTCCGGTGTTTGAGCTGATCCGTCGGGAAAGCCGGTCCTCATGGAAAGAACTGTATGCCGTGTACAACATGGGGCACCGTTTGGAAGTGTATTGCACCGAACCTATTGCCGAAAAACTGATAGCCCTTGCAGCGGCGTTTCGCATAGAAGCCCGCATCATCGGCAGGGTCAATTCTTCGGAGCGGCCAAGGCTGACATTGACCATAGAGCAGGAAACAGTGGATTATTGAAAGCTTGCAACCATCGGACAAACGCATTGCATGGTGATGAAGTCCGGAATGTGGAGATCAACGCCCTTGCTGTAGGCGCCGATTTCCGATTAGTTTTGTTTGGATATGGAACAAACTCCGGTTTCTGCTGCATCCGTTAAGCTGATTGAATGTCCCCGAGATGCCATGCAGGGGCTGGATTATTTTATTCCCACCGAAAAAAAAATCCGTTACCTCAATGCCTTATTGGAGGTAGGATTCGACACACTGGACTGCGGCAGCTTTGTTTCCCCGAAAGCCATACCCCAAATGGCCGATACGGCAGAGGTGATCCGGGCGCTGAACTGGTCGCCGGATAAAAGCGCCCTGCTCGTCATCGTGGCTAACAGCCGCGGTGCCCAGCAGGCCGTCGCCTACGAATCCATCAGCTACATCGGATTTCCTTTTTCCCTGTCGGAAACCTTTCAGCAACGAAACGCCCATGCTTCCATTCAGGAATCGCTGGGTCGTGTGGAGGACATTCAGAGTCTGTGTCAGAAAAACGGCAAGCGCCTGGTCGTTTACCTGAGTATGGCTTTTGGTAATCCGTATGGTGACCCTTGGCATCCCGAAATCATTTTGCAATGGCTGGAAAAACTGGTTGCTCTGGAAGTGCGCTGGGTTTCGCTGGCCGACACCACAGGCATTGCCGATGCACCGTTGATCCGGCAGGTGCTGACCGCCGTGATGCCCCATGCCGGCGGCATAACGTTGGGGTTGCACCTTCATACTACGCCGCAAAGCTGGAGGGAGAAAATGGATGTGGCCTGGGCTTGTGGCTGTCGCCGCTTCGACGGTGCATTACGCGGTTTGGGCGGCTGCCCCATGGCCGCTGATCATTTGGTAGGCAACATGCCCATGGAAAATATGGTAGCATATTTTCATGAAATGGGCGTGGCCACCGGTGTGGATAGGGAACGATTAACCCAGGTCCTTTTGCTGGCTTCGGAAACCTTTCAGCCCGTTGCAGTTTAGCCGGCAAACAAGGCACTGCCGATACGCACCATGGTGCTGCCTTCCTCTACGGCAATCAGGTAATCGCTGCTCATTCCCATAGAGAGAATGTTTATCTGTGGCGCATAACGCCGAAGCTCTTCATAGAGTTGCCGCAAGCGCCGGAATTCGCGACGCACCTGCCCGCTGTCGTCAGTGAGGGTGGCCATTCCCATCAGGCCAACCACTGCACAGAAAGGATAGACATGGAGTGCCGGCGATAACAGAAGCTGCCGTGCTTGTTCTTCGCTCATGCCGTACTTGGTGGCCTCCCGGGCAATGCGGATCTGGAGCAACACCTCGACGGGTTGCTGCCGTTGTCGGGCCCATTCATTCAGTTGCGGAAAAAGCTTCTCCCGGTCCACCGAGTGAATGAGCTTCAGTTGTCTGGGCAACAAGCGTACCTTATTGGATTGCAGATGCCCGATCAGATGCCAATCCGCCGCATGAGGAAAAGCGCTGAGGCGCTCAACCAACTGCTGCACGCGGTTTTCTGCGAAGATGCGTTGCCCCGCTTCGTACAAAGCAAGCACATCGCCGGTCGTCCTTCCTTTGGTTACTGCAACAAGGGTCACACCATGTGCATCGCAGAAGTTCCGTATTTGAAGGTATCGGCTGACATCCACCGGTGACCAGTAGTTTTGCTGTATGATGCAGCGGTTCTTCGTGTTGTTTGCCGTCGTTTTATTGTTTTCCTGCAACCGCAAAACAAACGTAACCCCAACCGGTTTGCTGAGCAAGAGCCGCATGGTGGACCTGCTTACCGAAATCCAACTGGCGGAAGCCGGAGCGGGTACAGGCTACAACCTGGATCAGCTCAATGCGCTTATGGCCGAGCGCTACGCTGCCTTGTTGCAACGCCATCAGGTGAGCTATGAACAATTCGTTGCATCCTATAATCATTACCTGGCGCATCCGGAGCAATTGGCTGCCATATACGATGAGGTGATCAAGCGCCTGACGGACATGGAGGCGGAAATACGCAACAGCGGCAACTATCAGCCGGCACCCGTTAGTCCGCCGCGTCGGCCCTGACCGTGTCAAGCTGACTCCTTTGCTACTTTTGCCCAAACTTTTGCCGGCATGATTGACAAGACCGTCGTAAATGCCGATGCGGCCGTTCACGACATTCCGGACCATGCCACCATCATGTTTGGTGGCTTTGGCCTGTGCGGCATACCGGAAAACTGCATCGCTGCCCTGGTGCGCAAAGGCATTACAGGCATAACGGCCATATCCAACAACTGCGGAGTGGATGATTTTGGTCTGGGGCTGCTGCTGCAACGTCGCCAGATCCGCAAGATGATTTCCAGCTATGTAGGGGAAAATGCCGAGTTTGAACGGCAGATGCTAAGCGGTGAATTGGAGGTGGAGCTCATCCCGCAAGGCACATTGGCCACCCGCATTCAGATGGCCGCCATGGGCATTCCGGCATTTTATACTCCGGCAGGCTTTGGCACCGAAGTGGCCGAAGGAAAAGAGATCCGCCAATTCGGCAATAAGCAATATCTGATGGAATATGCGCTGCATGCACCCTATGCTATCGTAAAAGCCTGGAAGGGCGACACGATGGGCAATCTGGTTTTTCGTAAGACCACCCGAAATTTTTCCGTGCCCATGGCCAAAGCTGCTGACTTCACCATCGCTGAAGTGGAAGTTTTGGTTCAGCCCGGTGAACTGGATCCTGATGAGGTAGATGTGGCTTCCATATACGTCAAACGCATTTTTCAGGGTGCTCACTACGAAAAACGTATTGAGCGCCGTACCGTTCGGCTCACCCAATAACCTGTACCGTGGCACTGGATAAATTCGGTATTGCCAAACGCATAGCTCAGGAGCTGCGCGACGGCTACTACGTCAATCTGGGCATTGGCATTCCCACGCTGGTGGCCAATTACGTGCCCAAAGGCATGACCATAATCTTTCAGTCGGAAAACGGGATTCTGGGCATGGGCCCGTACCCCACCGAGCAGGAAGTGGACCCTGATCTGATCAATGCAGGAAAGGAAACCGTTACTGTGATTCCGGGCGCCGCTTTTTTTGATTCGGCAGAAAGTTTTGGTATGATCCGCGCAGGACGAATCGATTTAACGGTGTTGGGTGCCATGGAAGTTTCCCAGACCGGTGATATTGCAAACTGGAAAATACCGGGCAAAATGGTGAAGGGCATGGGCGGCGCCATGGACCTGGTGGCCTCAGCCAAAAACATCATAGTAGCCATGATGCATACCAATCCGCGAGGGGAATCCAAGCTGCTCCCGAAATGTACGCTGCCCCTTACCGGCGTCCGCTGCGTGCGCCGGGTGGTAACCGATCTGGCCGTGCTGGACATCACCGAACAGGGTTTTTCGCTGCGCGAACGCGCACCGGGTGTCAGCATCGAAGAAATCCGCGCCAAAACAGCAGGCACCCTCATCGTGGAAGGTGAAATTCCCGAAATGCGGATTGACTAAAGTCATAGGCGCTACCCGCCTGCCTTTGTAATTTTATCATTTGTAATCCCGATTAAACGCTGAACTCATGACAACGGCAGTTGCTCCCAACACCTCGCAACCACAAACCGATTTCCTTCCGCTGATCGGCACCGACTACGTGGAGTTTTATGTCGGCAATGCCAAACAGGCTGCCCATTTTTATCAGACAGCTTTCGGCTTTGAACCTGTAGCATATGCCGGATTGGAAACCGGACGGCGCGATGCCGCCTCGTATGTGCTGCAGCAAAACAAGATCCGGCTGGTGCTCACAGCCCCCCTGCAGCCCCACGGCGAAATTGCCGAGCATCATAAAAAACACGGTGACGGTGTGCGCGTCATCGCTCTGGAGGTAGATGATGCTACCTCTGCTTTCGAAGAAACCGTGCGTCGAGGTGCACGCCCATTCCTCAAACCTACCACCGAAGCCGATGACCACGGCCACGTGGTGCGATCCGGCATACACATCTACGGCGACACCGTTCATCTGTTTGTAGAGCGAAAAAACTACGCGGGCGTGTTTTTGCCCGGCTACCGTCCCTTCCGCTCCCTGATGCCTACCGTTCCTACCGGATTGAAGTACGTGGACCATATGGTAGGTAATGTGGGATGGAATGAGATGAACATCTGGGTGCGCTTTTACGAACAGGTCATGGGCTTTAAAAACATTCTCTCGTTTGATGATAAAGACATCAGCACCGAATACTCTGCCCTGATGAGTAAGGTGATGAGCAACGGCAACGGCCGGATCAAATTCCCGATTAACGAACCGGCAGAAGGCAAGAAAAAATCGCAGGTGGAAGAGTATCTGGACTTTTACATCGGTCCCGGAGTGCAACACATCGCCTGTGCTACCGACAACATCATTGAAACCGTAAGCCAGTTGCGCAGCCGGGGCGTGGATTTCCTTTCTGTTCCCTCCACCTATTACGATCACCTGCTGGACCGGGTCGGGCACATCGATGAGGAACTTACCGCATTGCGCGACCTGGGTATTCTCGTTGACCGCGACGATGAAGGCTATCTGTTGCAGATTTTCACCAAGCCGGTCGCCGATCGCCCTACGCTGTTTTACGAAATCATTCAACGCAAGGGAGCCCGATCCTTCGGAAAAGGAAATTTCAAAGCGCTGTTTGAAGCCATTGAACGCGAGCAGATGCTGCGGGGAACGCTTTAAGTGCCTCGGCAACACATCGGCATGCGGTGCAGCAGAATCTTTGGCCTTTGCCTGGGTGTTGCTGTTGTTATTCTGTTTTCCCTGGCGGCTGCAGCACAGAAAAAAGCAACCCCTCATCAATTGATTGGAACGTGGATGCTGCAGCCACAGGTTGTTGGGCAGCAGAACAGTTCGCCTGTTGCAGCTACCTTTCTCCTGAAGCTGCATTCCGATTTCACCGTTCATCAGGGCTTCGCGCCCGATGCCCTGCTTGCCGGCACCTGGTTGCTGGATGATGCGCAACAACTGCTGATCGTTACCGATGCCACAACAGCTACCGTTCACACCATGCGTATTCTCGCTGTGAACGACAGTGTTTTGACATTACAACCTTTGCACGACGATCAGCTCTCGCTCAACTACCGGAAAGTTCGTTGATGCCAACCTTCTTGCTGCGACGACAAATGATCAGACGCTTCGCATGAGCTTCTGATCCGCGAATAGCATTTTGCTATCCACATTTTTGTGTGTATAATTGAGTTTGCGAAAATTTTAGTTCTGCGTTAAATCATTCGTTCTTTGGTTCAACAAAATCTCTAACTATGGCTACGAAAAAGAAAGCTGCAAAGAAATCCGCCAAGAAAGGCGCGAAGAAGTCTGCTAAGAAAAAGAAATAAGCAGTTCTCTTTGCAAGGCCAGAAAGGCCCCGACGAGGTCGGGGCCTTTCTGTTTTTTATGCCGGAACAAAAGCAAAGTTGTGTTGCTGGTGCATGAAGCACCGAAGGCTCTTGCTTTAGTCAAACGACTGATTCGACTGATTGGCCAGCTTGAGCAATTCTTCGTATTGCTCGGGCGTCAGATCATTGAAGAAGAAATTAATCGGATCCAGCTTCACGTTGTTCTTCCATACTTCGTAATGCAGATGGGGTGCCGTGGATTTGCCACTGGAGCCTACATACCCCAGCAAGTCTCCTCTTTTCACCTGCTGCCCGCGCCGCACCACAATTCGGCTTAAATGGGCATACAACGTCTTGTAACCGATTTTATGGCTAAGTATGACATGATTCCCGTAACCACTGCGGCTGTATTCCACTTCATGCACCACCGCATCGCCCGTGGCATAAACCGGCGTGCCTACCGGAGCGGTAAAGTCTATGCCTTCGTGCATCTTGGGAATCTTGTAAATCGGATCGATGCGCATACCAAATCCCGAAGCAATGTGCTTGAGGTTTTTATTGGATATGGGTTGAATAGCCGGAATGGATGCCAGCACTTCTTCACGCTGTTCCATGAGCGCGGCAATCTCGTCGTACGACTTGGACTGTATGTACAGTTGCTTTCGCAACTGATCCAGCTTCTGTGCTGTAGCGACTACCAGCTCTCCATTATCGTAATTGAGCAAGTCGCGGTACCGGTTCACACCGCCGCTGCCGGCCTGTCTAACGCTGGCCGATATGGGCTCGGCTTCAAAGATGACGCGGTAAATCTGATCGTCGCGCTGCTGCAGATCATGGGCTACTGCCTGAAGCTGACTGATCTGGCTGTTGAGTTCGCGATACTGCAAACGGAGCATGGCAATTTCCCGCTTCAGCGCTTTTTCTTTCGGCGAATCCAGATAGGTGTAGGCTAATGCCATAATGATAAACGCAAAGACCAGCGCGGCCGACAGAAAGCCCACAAAACGCAGCACCTTGATTTGCCACGGCGTCTCGTATTTCTCGTACCGTAGCGTCTGCGTGTTGTAGTAATACCGGATCTTTTTCATACAGAATCCTGCTGCTGAAAGGCTTTGGTTAAATTTGGCCGCCCGAAAATTGCCGGCTGACCCTTTCCGGCGGCGCAAAAATAACCGACAACCAACAGCAAAGCAAGCTAGTGACAACGGCCAACGAAATCCGACAAGCCTTTCTGGATTTTTTCCACCGGCAAGGTCATGAGTTGGTGCCTTCTGCCCCGTTGGTGGTGCGCAACGATCCCACGCTCCTGTTCACCAATGCCGGAATGAATCAGTTCAAGGATTATTTTCTGGGCTATCGTCAGCCTGCCTGCCGGCGTGTAGCCAACACGCAACGTTGCCTGCGCGTCTCGGGCAAGCACAACGATCTGGAAGAAGTAGGCCTGGACACTTATCACCACACTTTTTTTGAAATGCTGGGCAACTGGAGCTTCGGCGACCCTGAGGCTGCCGATGGTATAGGCGCCGGATACTTTAAAAAAGAAGCTATAGCGTGGGCCTGGCAGTTGCTTACCGAAGTGTATGGCCTAGACAAAGAACGGCTTTACGTTACGGTCTTTGAGGGGGAACCATCCGAACAGCTCCCACCCGACGAAGAAGCCCGAAGCCTGTGGAGCAAATGGATTGCCCCGCAACGCATTCTGTGGGGAAATAAAAAAGACAACTTCTGGGAAATGGGCGATACCGGTCCATGCGGCCCCTGCTCGGAAATTCATGTGGATCTACGCAGCGAAGAAGACAGGCGCCGCACCGACGGCGCTTCGCTGGTTAATACCGGCCATCCCCAGGTGATCGAAATCTGGAACCTGGTTTTTATCCAATACAATCGTTTGGCCGGCGGTTCCCTGCAGTTGTTGCCAGCCAAGCATGTGGACACGGGAATGGGTTTTGAACGACTGACGCGTGTGCTGCAAGGAAAAAACTCCAATTACGACACCGATGTGTTTCGCCCGCTGATCGCCGTGGTGGAATCAGTGACCGGAAAAAGCTACGGCGCCGATAATCGTTCCGACGTGGCCATGCGGGTGCTGGCCGATCACATCCGTGCCATTGCTTTTGCCATAGCTGACGGGCAACTACCTTCCAACACCGGAGCCGGTTATGTGATCCGACGTATTCTGCGCCGTGCCGTGCGCTACTACTACAGCTTTCTGGATCAGCGTCAGCCGTTGCTTCACCTGCTTGTACCTCACGTGGCCAGATCGTTTGAACAGGTATTTCCTGTTTTGCATCATCAGCAGGACTTCGTCAGCAGGGTTATAGAAGAAGAGGAAGCTTCTTTTCTGCGCACGCTGGATGCCGGCCTGCGCCGCCTCAGTCAGATTGAACCCCAGGCCGTCAATGGTCATCAGGTGCTCAGCGGCGAAGTGGCTTTTGAACTCTACGACACCTACGGCTTTCCGCTGGACCTGACCCGGCTGCTGGCTGCAGAGCGAAACTGGACCGTCGATGAAGAAGGCTTCAGGCGCGAAATGGAATTGCAAAAAGCACGAAGCCGTAAAGCCACGGCAGTTATCAGCGGCGACTGGACTCCTGTCCATGAAGGAACGCATTCGCTTTTTGTTGGTTACGACCAAACCGAAGAAACCACCCTGCTGGTCCGTTACCGGTCACAACAACTGAAAAACCGACAGCTCTATCAATTGGTGCTTCAGCAAACACCTTTTTATGCTGAAGGCGGCGGTCAGGTGGGCGATACCGGTGTTTTGTACTTCGGCGAGCAGGCCATTCGGGTGATAGATACCAAAAAGGAGAACGACGTCATCGTTCACTTAACCGAGGAACTTCCCGATGATCCCGATGTGCCGGTTCATGCCGTAGTTGATGCCCAGCGTCGGGCCGATATCATGTGTCATCACACAGCCACCCACCTGCTTCATGCTGCCCTGCGTCAGGTGCTGGGCCCGCACGTGCAGCAAAAAGGTTCGCTGGTGGCTCCCGACTACCTGCGTTTTGACTTTGCCCACTATGCCAAACTCACCAACGAGGAACTGCATGCCGTGGAATCGTTGGTCAATGAAAAAATCCGTGCTGGTCTGATGCGTGAAGTGGAATTCATGCCCCTTCAGGATGCCTTAGCCTCCGGAGCAATAGCATTGTTTGGAGAGAAGTATGGTGAACGGGTCCGGGTGGTAACGTTTGACCGCTCGTTCTCCCGCGAGCTATGCGGCGGAACCCACGTGCCCAACACGAATCACCTAAGCTGGTTTCTCATTACCTCAGAATCCGCGATAGCAGCTGGCGTCCGCCGCATCGAAGCCGTCAGCGGCCGTGCCGCTGTTCGCCTCATGGAACAGGCTTTTCGCATTCAGGAACGTTTGCGTCAGTTGTTAGGCAAAGACATTGAACAGGCCGTTTCCGGTCTTCTGGAGGAAAATGCTGTGCTGCGCAAAAAGCTGGAACATGCCGAAGAACAAGAACTGCTGCGCCAGCGCGACGCCCTGCTGGCCGACCTGCAATATGCCGGCCCAATCCGTTTTTTGGCCAGGGAAGTGGCCGTGTCAGGTCCTGATGCATTGAAGAAATTGGGTTTGTCTCTGAAAAAAGACCGACCGGAACTGGTTGTGGCGCTGGCTGCCCGCATCGGCGGCAAAGCGCATCTGGCCATTGCGGTAGGTGAAGACCTGATCCGGCTGCATCAGCTGAGTGCCGCAGAACTGATTAAAGAGCTGAGCAAGACCATTGGCGGAGGAGGGGGCGGCAATGCTTCATTTGCTGCTGCAGGAGGATCAAAGGCTGAAGGCATTCCACAGGCCCTGCAGAGCTTCGTCCAACTGATCAGCCAACGGGCCGCTCAATAAAGCTTTCGGCCACTGAACGAAATGTCGGTAATGACAAACCAATAAGGTGGCGTATGCGAGCCGCTTAAGGATTTGTGGTTAATGTACAGGCTGTCGGAAACGAAACGACCTTCCAGCTTGTAGGAACCGGACGCTGCGGTGAAATAGCCCAGGCTGTCAACCCAAATGTCGTTTAATGATAAGGGTCCTTTTACTATGGTCACCAGATCATTGCCGGCATCCAATACGGTTACGGTATAGGCATAGGAACTGTCCCATTTAAAAACACCCTCTTCATCCACCCCGTTTTTCTTAATCTGAAACAAGCCTTCGTACGTACCGGCATATTTGTTTACCAGATCCGGATCATCGTTCGTGGGAGGAATAACGGGCCGTTCGTCTTCGCAGGCTGTGAACAGTGCCAGAGTCAGCAATGCAGCCCATGCAGTCAACCGACGCATAGCTGCAAAACTAAAGCATTTGCCCTCACCAGGCCGGCATATGCACGTGCTGTCGGGTCTGATTGGAAGGTATTGCAAAACGATTTCTCCTATCTTTTGAGCGTGAAAACGATTCGTCAACAACTGATCGGTATCGGGCTTGGCCTGTTGCCGGCTACAGCTGTAGCTCAGGTGGATCAGGGGCTGATCAGCTTCAACCCCATGCCGGTGGAGACCAGCATTGCACTGGCCCGTGACTACCAAAGCGCCGGCATTAACCCGGCCAACCTGGGGCTGTATCCGATGGATCACGAAGTACCTATCGTCACTTTGGGGTTGTTGGAAGCATCCGGCATGTTCTATTCCGATGCTCTGCCAAAAAGCGATCTGCTTCCTTCATTGTTTCGCGGTGAAACACTGTCGGCCGATGAGCGACGCAGCCTGGCCCAGCAGTTTGCCACCAACGGCCATGTGATGTCCACTTCCATTTTGCCACTGGGTATCTGCGTTCAGTTTCCCCGTTTTCTTGGGGTTTCTTTTACCTGGCAGGAACGTTTTACAGGAAATGCCGTGCTCAGCGAACCGTTTGCCGACCTCTTGTTCAATGGATTGGAGTCAGCATACATTGACTCTGTTTTTGTGGGTGTAACCAACGATCTCATAGGCATAGCAGACACTTCGTATAACTTTTACGAATTGTTTAACGGTTCGCAGATTCAGTACAACTGGCTGCGCGACTATACGATCAGCGCCGGGCGACAACTGTTTGCCGGAGGAGCAATTTCCCTTTATGCCGGAGGAGCGGTGAAGTTTGTGCAAAGCAATGCGCTGGCCGACGTGCAGATTCAGGACGATACCGTTACCGGTTTCGCCGCTTTTTCCAGTTTGTTTGATATCAATTACGGCAATCTTACCGATCCCGACGTGCAATTGGGCGGCCGCTTTGCTCCTGTAGGCAAGGGAATGGGTTTTGATGTGGGCCTGACTCTTCGGCTGGGGCGATCGCTGCTGCTGTCGGGCGCCGTAACCGATATCGGCCGCATGTCCTACACCGGCAATCTGGTTACCGTCACACAAACCCTTACCGATTCCCTGATCAATTATTTGGGGCTGAATTATGCCACGGTTTTTTCTGACCTGGAAACCATTTTCAATGCAAAAGGATTGTTTCGCTATCTGCCGGAAGCAAACTACGAAACCACCCTGCCTACCATGTTGAGGTTGGGTGCGGGTTGGTATATGTCATCCGATGTGCGGCTGGGACTGAACGTAGTGGTTCCGGTTAACGATGCAGTGGCTTATTGGTCGGAGCCGCGTTTAAGCGCTACGTTGGACATGCGGGTGGTGCCGGCCGTAAAGCTTTCAGCAGGCCTGAAGCTGGATGGCCGCGAAGTGCTGAATATTCCGGCAGGCATTGTTTTCACCTTTACCCCAAGGGAAATCTGGCAACTGGGTTTCGGCACCGGCGACGTGATATCGCTGGTACGTCAGGACCGGCCCACCCTGTCCCTGCGGCTGGCTTTAAGCCGGTTTCAGTTTCATTAAACTCAGCAGGTGGCCTGCACCCCCTATCTTTGCCGGCTATGAAACGCACCCTGTTGTCCGTATTGTTGCTGGCCATCGGCACCTCCTGTTCGAATAGCCAAAACAAAAGCGGCCATTCCATAAAAGGAACCATTCGCGGCCTTAACGGCGGCTATGCCTATCTGGAAGAACTTACCTTCACCGGCCGCTATGCGATAGATACCGCTCAGATTGATGCGGGGGGGTCCTTTTCCTTCCGACCCCAGATCCGCCACAAAGGATTGTATCAGATAAAATTTAATCAGCAGGCAGCCCTTCTGCTGGCACTGGATGAGAAACCTTTTTCCATTACCATTGAAGGCGACACCGCCTCGCTACGGTCCTTTACGTTCCGCCTGTCGGGGTCGGCGCCATCCGAACAACTGCGCCGGCTTATCGCTGAACAAAAAAAACTGTCGGATGCACTCAACGAGGCCATCCGTGTTTATCAAAGCTCGGCCGCATCCAACAGCGGCGATATGGCGACTTTGGAACACAACGTAACCCGGGCCGACAGCTCCCTGCGGCAATTTATTAAACAACATGTGGACACAGTAAGTCATCCTGTTGTAGCGCTGTTTGCCGTAAGTAACCTGGACCCAGACCGCGAGCGGGCAACCTTTGAGCAGCTGGAACAGAAACTTAAAACCAACCCTCAACCTTCACCGCTGGAGCAGTCGTTCCTGACCATGATGGCCGACCAGCGCACTGCCCAGCAGGGCGATCCCTATGCGCCCAAATTTAAAGTAGGAGACGTGGTTCCCGATATAGAAATGGCTGATGTCAACGGCAACATGCTCAAGCTGTCATCGTTACGCGGCAAAGTCGTTCTGCTGGACTTCTGGGCCTCATGGTGCGGTCCGTGCCGGATGGAAAACCCCAATATCGTCCGTGCCTACGAGCAATATAAGGCAAAAGGATTTACCGTGTTCAGTGTGTCGCTGGATATGGACCGCAACCGTTGGATCACCGCCATTGAAAAGGACAAGCTGACCTGGCCATATCACGTCAGTCAGTTGAAGGGCTGGCAGTCACCCATTTGTCAGGAGTACAACATCAGAAGCATTCCGGCCAGTTACCTGCTGGACCGTGAGGGCCGCGTGGTGGCCGTTAATCCGCGCGGCAGTGCGCTGGAAGCCGCATTGAGCAAGATGCTGAATTAAGGGCCGACACTTTAGTGCGAGATTCCATGCTGTAAACAATAGCCAACCCGTCAGCAACTATTTTCCGTTCAGACCACCACATTAATCATCCGACCTTTAACGACGATGACTTTTTTGGGCGTTCGGCCTTCCAGATAACGACGCAACCCTTCTTCTGCAAGAACCTCTTCGGCTATGCGCTCTTCGGGAAGGTCTAATGCCAGCGTCACCTTAAAACGGGTACGGCCATTAATGGCCACCGGATAATCAAAGGTTTCTTCCTTCAGATAACGGTCGTCCCAGGCCGGCCATTGTTCCAATACGATGGACTGGTGATGTCCAGTATGTTGCCACAGGTATTCACAGACATGAGGAGCAAACGGAGACAGACAGATGAGCAGCGGTTCCAATACAGAACGCTTATTACAGCGTAGCTCTGTAAGCTCATTGACCGCTATCATGAAGGCGCTGACGGCGGTGTTGAGCGAAAGCTGTTCAATGTCGTGTGTTACCTTACGGATGAGGCGATGAACGATGCGCAATTCGGCATCGGAAGGGATCTCATCCGAAAGGTTCGGCCGATCGTCATCGCCAGCAACCAAACGCCATAGCTTGCGCAGAAAGCGGTAACAGCCATCAATTCCCTTGGTATCCCATGGCTTATCCTGTTCCAGCGGACCGAGAAACATTTCATACAGCCTGAAACAGTCGGCGCCGTATTGAGCGACAATATCATCGGGATTCACCACATTGAACTTGGACTTGGACATTTTCTCCACCAGATGCGTACAGCGAAAGGTGCCGTCCGGTTCGGTAAGAAAAGTTGCCTCGGCCCATTCCGGGCGCCATTGACGCAGGCCTGCCACATCCACCACATCGCCGTCGCAAAGAGAAACCGGCACATGAAGCTGCACCGTATGCAGGTTTTGAAATTCGGGTTCTGAACGCCTTCGGGCGGAAAGGAGGCGTCCGTCATCCAGTCGGTAAATCAGACAGGAACGTCCCTGAATTTTTCCCTGATTCACCAGCCGCAGGGCCGGTTCGCGAAAAGGCAGCAGGCCCAGATCGTGGAGAAAATGGGTCCAGAACCGGAAGTAGATCAGGTGGCCGGTGGCATGTTCATCGCCGCCGATGTACAGGTCAATAGCTCCCCAATAGCATATGGCTTCTGGCGAGGCAAAAGCCTGATCGTTGTGCGGATCAGCAAAGCGCAGATAATACCAGCTGCTGCCAGCCCATCCGGGCATGGTGGTCTTTTCGTATTCATATTTTCCTTTATACTTCCAGTCGGTGGCCCGGGCCAGTGGAGGTTCACCTTCAGCCGTAGGCAGGTAGGCGTCTATGTCGGGCAAAATCAGGGGAAGGTCGTCGTCGGCCAAGGCATGCGGAATGCCCTGCCCGTCGTAATAGATGGGTATAGGCTCGCCCCAGTAACGCTGACGGCCAAAGACGGCATCGCGCAGGCGGTATTGAATGCGTTCCTCACCGAGACCCCGGCGTTCCGCTTCAGCAATTGCGGCTTCAATCGCTTCCGACACCGACAAGCCGTTAAGAAAATCGCTTTGGGTAAGGGTGCCTTCCCTTTCTTCATAAGCGGCCTCCTGAACGTCGCGCCCCTCAATGATGCTGACGATGGGTAAATGAAATGCCCGGGCAAAGCGATGGTCGCGCTGATCGTGGCCAGGAACACCCATCAGAGCACCTGTGCCGTAGCCGGCCAGAACATATTCTGAAACATAGACCGGCAGCAGAGCATGGGTGAAGGGATGCCGGACATAGGCACCGGTAAACTGACCGGTAACGGAATGCACATCGGCCATGCGGTCGCGCTCGGAACGGCCGGCAGCGTAAGCAACATACTGTTGCACTGCATCAGCAAAGTCAGGTGGCGTCAGCGATTGCAGGGCAGGGTATTCCGGGGCTACCACAAGGAAGGTGGCCCCGAACACGGTGTCAGGCCTTGTAGTAAACACTTCTATTTCCCGGAGCTGCATGTCGGACGCTGCCGCCGGGTTAGCCAGGGGAAAGCGAAGGGTACAGCCGCGACTTCGGCCAATCCAGTTCCGTTGCGCCTCACAGACCGACTCCGGCCATTGCACGTCCTTCAACCCTTCCAACAGGCGGTCGGCATAAGCGGTGATGCGCAGCATCCATTGTTTCATGCGGCGCCGCTCCACCGGATGGCCGCCCCGTTCGCTGCGTCCGTCCTTCACTTCATCGTTGGCCAGCACTGTTCCCAACGCCGGACACCAGTTGACCCAGGCTTCATCCAGATAGGCCAGACGGTACTGAAGTAGTATGTCGCTTTTCTGTTTTTCGGAATACCTCTTCCAATCGGCAGCTGTGAACAACGGCACCTTGCCGCACCAGGCATCCACCTGCTGGTTACCGTTTAGCTCAAACTGTCGGATTAATTCGGAAATCGGTTCTGCACGATTCGTTTTCCGGTTGTACCAGCTTTCAAACAGACGGATAAAAAACCATTGGGTCCAGCGATAAAAAGAAGGGTCGCTGGTGCGGATTTCGCGCGACCAGTCGTAAGAAAATCCCAACTGATCCAGCTGCCGGCGAAAGGTGGCTATGTTATTCCGGGTCGTGATGGCCGGATGTTGCCCGGTTTGAATGGCATACTGCTCGGCCGGAAGGCCAAACGAATCGTAACCCATGGGATGCAACACGTTGTAACCCTGCAGTCGCCTGAAGCGAGCAAAAATGTCAGAGGCGATGTACCCCAGCGGATGCCCCACATGTAAGCCTGCTCCGGAAGGATAGGGAAACATGTCCAAAACGTAGCATTTGGGTTTCGCATCGTGGTTTTGAACCCGATACACCTGGTGTTCCTCCCAAAACTTCCGTACGTATTGTTCTATTTCCCGGACCTTCATGGCAGAGCGACAAAGCTAATTCAGTGCCCTTCAATGGTGCGCCGCCAACGCATGCCCGGCGACGGTTGCGGTCTGCTGTTGAAAACCAGAGCGGGCAAACCCTACGGCAAGAGACGTTGCCTATAACTTCACGCGTTCAACCATGCAGAATTACGGGCGCCGCCGTCGTTTTCAGCCTTCCTATGTTTACGTGGTAATCAGCACCATGCTCGTGCTGTTTACTTTTGGATTACTGGGTATTGTGTTTTTTGCCGGGCATGAATTGGCTCGCAAGCTGAGGGAACAACTGGAGTTTACCTTAATTCTGAAAGACAATGTTTCGGCCAAAGAAGCGCAGCAGCTCTGCGATTCCTTACAAAGGAAGCCCTGGGTAAAGGAGGCGACGTACGTTTCCAAAGAAGAAGCTGCCCGACGGTTTACCGAACAAACCGGTGAAGATTTCTCCGATCTGCTAGACTACAATCCGCTTTTTTCTTCCGTCATTCTCAAGCTTCATGCTGCCTATACGCATCCGGATAGCCTGGCCCGGCTGGAGGCAATGCTTCAGGAAAACAAAAAAATTTCAGAATTCTATTACGAAAGACCCATCATCACCTTGCTGCACCGCCACCTGAATAACGTGGCGCTGGTTCTTTTGGGAATTGCCCTGCTGCTGCTGGTGGTTTCGTTCAGCATCATCGACTCTACCATCCGCCTGGCAGTTTATGCCAGCCGGATGCTCATCCGGAGCATGCAACTGGTTGGAGCTACTTCCCGCTTTATTATGACCCCTTTTCTGCGGCGCGGCCTTTTGAACGGCCTGTTGGCCACGGCCCTGGCCATTGGCCTGTTGCTGACGCTTTTTCGCCTGGTCTTAGCCCGATTGCCGGAAATGGCCGATGTGGTTCCCTGGACCACGCTGATCATCGTTTCCGGTAGTTTGCTGATCCTTGGTATGCTGTTTTCACTGGTCAGCACCTGGCTGGCCGTACGAAAGTACCTGCGGATGCGGGTAGATGAACTGTATTAAGCTGAGGGTTTCAAAGAGTTTTCCCCTTCAGCTACCTAAAAATTGGTATTTTACTAAAGTTTGACCATAACCAAGTAATTCTATGTCCCAGAACTCTTAACTTTGAGCAATTACTGTAGAACCAAAGGCTGTCAGGATAACAATCTCATCAAACCTCAAACTGTTCGGCAAAAACATCCTGCCATGCGATCTCCGTTAACCTGGTTCGTTCTGATGCTGCTGTCAGTTGCTGCAAGCGCACAGACGTACAATATGCCCACATCGGGTACCACCAGCCACACAACCTGTGGCGGAACTTTTTACGACAGCGGCGGTGCGGGGGCTAACTACAGCCCGTCAACAGGAGGCGCCACAGTGACGTTTACCAGTTCTACCGGCCAATCCCTGCAATTTGTATTTACTTCCTTTCTTACCCAGCAGAACAACGATGTATTGACGATTTACGATGGACCGAATACGTCCAGTCCGGTAATCGGTACGTTTTCCGGTCTAACCTCTCCCGGCACCGTCATCAGCAGCACCAGCTCACTGACTTTCCGTTTTCAAACCAACGCGAACAACAACAAGACGGGATGGGTGGCAAACATCAGTTGCGTATCGCCGCCGCCGGCATACAACATCAGCAACGGCACTACCATTACGTGCGATGCTCTTTTTTACGACAGCGGCGGTCCCAGTAGCAATTACGGAAACAATGAAAGTTTCACACAGACCTTTACCTCCGGCATTGCAGGACAATGCTTAAAATTCATTTTTTACACATTTAACATTGCCAGCGGCGATGTACTCAACGTTTATGACGGAACGAGCACGTCAGCGCCGCTGATGGGCAGCTACAGCGGCGCTTCCATTCCCAATGTGCGGCTGTTGTCGTCGTCGGGTTCGTTGACGTTTCAGTTTACTTCCAACAGCACCGGTACAAACCTGGGCTGGTCAGGAGTGCTCACCTGCGAGCCCTGCCCCACGCCTTTAGGCGCTACGGCTACCTGGACCATGTACACCGTTGGGCTGGACAACACGTATTGCGGGGGCAACATGGTCAATACCTGTGGCGGAACCATAGCTGACAACGGTGGGCTGTCGGGAAATTACAGCCACAACATCAATCAGATATACCGTAACTTCTGCCCCAGCACTCCGGGCATGTGCCTTCGCATGGATTTTTACAGCATGAACATCGTCAGTCCCGACTGGCTGAACGTGTCCAGCACGCCAACGCAAAATGGCCCGACGCTAAGCGGCAACTTGAACGGCTCATGCAGCAGCTACGCGAACTGCGTAGGCAGTGGCGTAGGCCCTTACACTTCTTACGATCAAAGCGGCTGCTTGTCGTTACGTTTTAATTCTAACAATTCGGGGAATAACAGCGGCTTTGCAGCCACCTTCACTTGTGTGCCCTGTCCTAACGGTCCTACGGGAACAGCTAATTACGATTGCGTGAATGCCATTCCGGTATGCAGTAACGCCAGTATTGACGATGCCAGTTCCGGCCCCGGCCTCATTTCCGACGGGGGCGCCGGTTGCATGCTCGCCGAAAACTACACCAACTGGTACAGGATCACCATTCAATCCAGCGGAACCCTGGGACTGACCATTGACCCGATTACCAACAGCGACGATTACGATTTTGTGTTGTTCGGCCCGGGAACTAACTGCAATGCACTCGGCTCCCCCATCCGCTGCAGCTATGCGGCCAACTCCGGCAATACCGGCATGGGTAACGGTGCTACGGATGTCAGCGAAATAGTTACGGGCAACGGTTGGGTAAGCACACTCAACGTTACCGCCGGTCAGACTTACTACCTATGCATCAACAAGTGGACAAACGGGGGCGATGGCTTTACGCTGTTTTGGGATCTGACTAACGGTGCATCGTTGGATTGCACCGTTTTGCCAGTGGATCTGACCAGTTTCAGTTGCAGCCACGAGGGCAATCAGATCGTTCTGGAATGGCATACAGCCGCCGAATTCAATAACAAGTATTTCATCGTGGAGCGCTCTGCTGACGGCGAAAATTATGATGTGCTTACCACCATTCCCGGAAAAGGCACCAGCCTGACGGAAACCATCTATTTCATTGCCGATCAGATGCCCTTCAGCGGATTGAACTATTATCGCCTCAGCCAGGTTGATTTCAACGGAAAAAAAGAAGTGTTACAAACCAGTTCCTGCAATTTTTCTGACCCCGGCCAAATGGTAGTTGTTCAGCTGTTTGACCTTTCGGGACGTATGCTTCACGCCGGACGTACCCAGCGAGGTGCAGTTCACGATTATCTGGGTCAACTGACGGTGCCGTATGGCGTATATGCGGTTTCCGTAGTAGCTGAAGACCGGACGGCCCAGGTATTTAAATACCTGAAGAGCCGCTAAAACCACCACCGAGCGCTACTTTTGCCCCTCTCTACAACTAATGAGTACCTCAGCAAAAAAAGGGCGAAGCGGCGCAGTTGTATCTGAAAACTCAAGTGGAACCAAGATGCTTTTTGGCCGTCGTAATTATGCTTTTCTGCTGGCTGGAATTGCTGTTATGGCTCTGGGGTATGCATTGATGAGCGGAGGAAGCCAGCCTCCTGATCAGTGGAACGAAGAAGTCATCTACGGTTTCAGGCGCATTACGCTATCTACCATTTTGGTTGCTGCCGGTTTGGTATTGGTGCTGTTGTCCATTTTCGCTAAAGGCAAACACTCCGACTGATTCCTTTGGTTCATTGAACAAAAAAAGCCGGCAAATGCCGGCTTTTTAATGATCAGTTTTCCTCTTATTCCACTTTTCCTGTGGCGATGTTTTGTTCATGCGCCGAGCGAATCTTGAGTCGCAATTCTGCCTTGTGCAACTTGTTTTCGGGCAACACGGGCATCTGCTCAAACTGATCCGGATGCTTGGATGATGCACTTTCGGGAAGTTGGGGCGCCTTGTCGAAACGCTTTCCGGCAAATTTGGAAGCCAACGTGCCATCGGGGTTGTATTCATCGGCACGGCTGGCCACTACCTGCCAGCTGAAAGAAACGTTCGACGTTCCCCCCTGCAATTCCACTACATCGAAACCGGTGGCTGTCTTGTTGGTCACATAAACCCCTTTGCAGTCTCCTTCCAGTTGAATAAATACCCGCAACGGATTATTGGCATCTACCTGTATGTTTTTGCTAAAGATGGGATCCAGCGCTACGTGGGCAAAGCCATTAACCAACTGACCCGTTCCGTAATCGGTAAGCAGCGGTTCCGGTGCTTCGGGAGCATGCATGATTCTCCATTCGTTGTTCAGGTCGCGAACCCACGTAGCCACACTACCCGTGCCGGTAATCTTGTAGTTCGTCCCGCCTATCCGGGCCCCAACATAGGCAAAAGCATTTAAATTGGAATAGAAATAACCTCCGGCATTATCAGCGGTAAGAGAGTCAGCGCCGGAGCGCCCATAAACGCCAAAACGGCGACCGGTAAACGCTCCACCGCTACCTCCAGCTAAATAAAACCCGAGCTGGTTATTACCGGCGCCAAACACGCCCGTGCCGCCAGCTGTGCCACTGGTGTTGTTGCCGTTGAAGCCATAAACACCAAAACCGTGCTGTTGATTGGTAAGCCCTCCTACGCCGTCACCATAGCCAGCGCCGGTAGCCGCAGAATTGCTGCCCAGAACGGCAGGACCAAAATGGGCTGCCGAACTTATAGCGTTGGTTTGTACGCCATAAACCCCATAACCCTGTGACTGGGAGGTTTGACCCAACACACCAATGCCTGTGCTTGTGCTTGCTGCCACTACGTTAACTCCCTGCAAACCAATTGCAGCGGCGTTGGTTGCATAGCCGGCAGCACCGACATTATCGCTGGAAAATGCACCGCCTGAACCGGCAGTCAGGGTGTAATAGGTAACCAATCCATCACCAACGCCAACGACTGCATTTCCGCTACCACTGGTATGATAGCCAAATACGCCGTAAGAAAGTCCTGCGGCAATGGAAGTTGCCGCCCCATAAACCCCTGATCCCGATGAAGAAGCCGAAACCCCGGAAACCCCATCGGCCGCACCGGAAGTGGCGGTGACATCGCCGCGAACGGCAGCAGAGTAGCCTGTTCCGGTCGGGGCAAGCGTGATCAATCCTTGTAATCCAAACGTGCTGCTGCCTGTTGTTGCAGCCACATTGGCCACCCCAATGCCTCCCCGCGTGCTGCCGCTGGACAAGCTGCCCGCTCCGGTTGTAAGAAAGGTGAAAGTTCCGATGTTATTGCCCAGGGCATGAATGCCATAACCTGTACTGCTGGTATTCACGCCAACAACACCCATCCCTCCTGCAGACGTGCTGCTTGCTCCCTGAGCAATCTGACCGAACACTCCGGCCCCATTGGCCGTGGTACCTGATGCCGCTGAATTGATCCCCAGGATGGCCCGTCCGGCCGCCTGATTGTTTTCGCCGCGCACGCCAAAACCATTGGCCTGGTTGGTTATGCCATTAATGCCAATAGCGGTCCCCGACCCTGCGGCACCGGTAATCTGGCCCAGAATGGCAGTGCCCGAAGTCGTCGTGTTGTTACTCTGTAAGGAATATCCCGCCGTCAGGCCTGAGCTTACAAAGAGTTGCGCAGATGAGGAAGGCGCTGTATTAATGCCCACAAAGCCGCCGGCAGCCACCCGCATGCGTTCGGTATTGTTGGTGCGTACGACCCAATCCACATTATCCGTTGTGCCAATGAAGTTGGTGGCCGGGTTGGTGCCGGCATTGCCCAGCAAGGTCCAGTCTGTGGTGGCGGCTGTAGTCCACGTGGGAACGCCGGCAGCGCTTATGGAAAGAACCTGACCGGCAACCCCGTTAGGCATGGCTTTGAAGTCGCCATTGCTGTTAACGAATACAATCATGTCGGTAGATACAGAAGGAGCTACAATGTGCGTTCCGCCCAAGGCACTGCTCAAGCCCTCCAGTCGCAAGGTACTCGTGTTTAAACCTACATGAAGTTTCTGTGCCGGTGAGCTTACTCCGATTCCCACATTCTGTGACCACACATAGTGGAAGCAAAGCACAAAAAGTAAAGCAAGCAATAGGCGGGGCACCATGGCAAAAAGATTTGTTCAAATATACGGAAAAAAAGGTCAAGAGTCTTGACCCGTTTTACCATCTTTCCCAACCTGTTCAGATTATTGAAATTTCTGTTTTTCTCAGAAAAATCGTTAGGGATCAGTTGGCTTTTTGCCGCTTGACC
The DNA here is from genome assembly GCA_025057275.1 of Chitinophagales bacterium. Classification (GTDB taxonomy): domain Bacteria; phylum Bacteroidota; class Bacteroidia; order Chitinophagales; family UBA10324; genus JANWXQ01. Next base: position 23,091 of record JANWXQ010000102.1, on the reverse strand, counting down.
AGGAAGGGCAACAGTACCTGTTCAAAACCCCTGCTGATGTCGGCCTCAACCAAATCGACCCGATATTGGGCACATCGCAGACGCAATGCGTTTAGCAGCTCCTGCATGCTGCTTTGGTAAACTGCCTGCACCTGCCGCGGCTGCACCTTCACCTGCTCGCCGCTTTCCAGGTCAACAAACCGATAAGGCCGATTGTCGTATTCCAACCATACCTCCCTTGGGTAATCCGCCACAAAAAACACAATGACTTCGTGTTTGTTATGGCGGAGATGCTGTAAGGCAGAAAATAGCGCATCTATTCCCCTTGGATCCATGTTTTCCAAGAAGTCCGTAAAAATCACCACCAAAGAGCGCCGGTGGATTTTGTCCGCCAGCTCATGTAAAGCTGCTGCCGCAGCCGACTGCATGCGACCTGAGGGCTTGTTACGCAATTGCGCCAAACGGGCTAATAGCTGCCGATAATGCACCAGTCCGGAACGGGTTTCAGAAGTGTAGCTGAGCTGATCGGAAAAAGTAGCCAGCGAAAAAGCATCCCGCTGTCGACGCAGCAGATACATGATGGCCGCTGCCGACATCACGGAAAAATCTATTTTCCTTACGGACTTTTGGTCATCCTCCGGAAAATACATCGAAGAAGAGCAATCCAATACAAGCTGACAACGCAGATTGGTTTCTTCCTCGTACTTCTTGGTGTATAGCCTGTCGGTTCGGGCAAATACCCTCCAGTCAATGTGGCGGGTGCTTTCGCCGGGATTGTACAACCGATGTTCGGAGAATTCTACCGAAAAGCCGTGAAACGGACTTTTATGGAGCCCAATCAGAAAGCCTTCCACTACCTGCCGGGCCAGCAGCTCCAGATTGTTAATCAGCGAAACGTACCGGTCGGGTAGAACCTGCATGACTGCTGTCTTGAACTGCCGCAGAGCTGGAACTCGTGCACCTGCAGGCTTATTGCAGGTGCTGCTTCAGTTTATTTTCCAGCACTGCTTTGGGCACAACGCCTACCTGCTTATCTACCACCTTTCCGTTTTTGAAAAAAAGCAAAGTGGGAATACTCATAATGCCGTACTGTACGGAAACCTCAGGATTTTCATCCACGTTCAGTTTGCCGACCACGGCTTTCCCCTCGTATTCCTGAGCCAACTCTTCCACGATCGGTCCGATAAGGCGGCAGGGTCCACACCATTCCGCCCAGAAATCCACCAATACCGGCTTGTCGGATTCCAGCACCAACGACTGAAAGTTGCTGTCAGTAAGTTCTAAGGCCATGTTTTGCTTAGTTGTAAGGAAGTGAGCGGCAAAGGTACATGAAGCCCCTCAGCCATCAAGCCGGTACGCGATTCTAAGATACTTGCGGCGACCCTTGGTGACCTGTTCTATGGCCTTTGCAGCCATGAGGCGTTCCACTATTTCGGCAAACAGCCGATCAAAAGTTTTATCACCGAGATCAGGCAGGGTTGGGCTGATGAGGCGGCGTAACTCGGTTTCAGTCAGTCTTTCGTGGCGCCATAGTTGCGTCAACAGCGCCTGTCGCAGCATCTCGCCGGCTTGAACCTGTGGCGGCAGACCAGCTGTAGAAAGCGAATGGCTGATTTTTTTGGATCGGGGCATGGCCAGACATTTCCGTTCAGGACAACCGAACCTCTATTCCATCAAGCGATGTCAGATCGTACAGGCATTCATCACTCAGGTTTAAGCCTCCTCGGGTGGTTCGCAGCTTGAGGCTGGGTTTGTTATGCTCATCCACCAACTGGACAAAAACGGGAAGAGCGCCGCTGTAGGTGGTCAAGCATTGTTTGAGTTTGTTCAGGTGCATTTCCTTAAGGTCAGAGAGAGAAAAGGAAAGGTGCACTTTTCGTGCAAGCCGGGAGCGCACCTCGGAAAGCAACATCAGTGACTTGACTCGGAACTCGATATGCAGCGGGTCATTCCTCCGGGCCTCATGGCGGCCCTTAACATAAAGCAGTCGGCCTTCTTCCAGTAAATGCCGGTATTGCAGGCATTCTTCTCCAAACAAAGAAAGCTCTATGTTGCCTGTTTGGTCTTCCAGAGTAAATCGCACCAGGTCGCTACCGTTGCGCGTGGTTCGATGAGCTACCGATGTAACAATAGCTGCAAAACGCAGTTCGCCGTTGACCCGATCGGCCAGTTGACCAATCGTGCAGTTGCAAAAGCTGGCGATCTCCACATGAAAACCGTTCAACGGATACCCGCTGAGGTAAACGCCCGTGGCCTCCTTTTCGCGGCGAAGCTTTTCCAGCTCGCTCCAAGGCTCTGCTTCGGGAAGCGGAGGCTCGGGATGAATCCCCTGGGCCGGTCCAAACAAAGTGTGCTCCTCGTTGCGACGCTGAACTTCGTTGCCGTAGCGAATGGCCCGGTCCAGCGCTGTGGTCGTTTCATTTCGGTAAGTGGCAAAATAGGAAGCCCGGTGGGTGCCCAAGCTGTCGAAAGCTCCGGCAGCAGCTAAGGATTCCAGGCCTTTTCGGTTCAGATAGCGCGAAGGCAGGCGGGCCGTCAGGTTGAAAACGCTGGTATATGGACCGCCGGCCTCCCGCTCCTTCACAATGGCCTGAACCGCCCCTTCGCCCAATCCTTTGATAGCAGCCAGCGCAAAGCGGATGGTTCGGTTGTCGCCGGCTTCAAAACGTACACCGCTGTGGTTGATGTCGGGGCCCAGCACAGTAAGCCCCAGTCGTTGCACCTCGGCAAGATAAAAGGCCGTGTTATCGGCTGAATCCATGTAACTGGACAAAGTGGCTGCCATAAACTCTGCCGGATAATGAGCTTTCAGGTAAGCAGTCTGATAGGCCAGCAGGGCATAGCCGGCGGCATGCGACCGGTTGAAGCCGTATTCGGCAAACTTTTCCATCATCAGAAAAAGTTGTTCTGCCGTGGCGCGGTCTATGTTGCGGGCGGCAGCGCCATCCAGAAAGGTTTGCCGCTGCTGCTGCATCTCTTCCTTGTTTTTCTTGCCCATGGCGCGGCGCAACAAATCAGCCTGCCCCAGGGTAAAGCCGGCAATCACCTGTGCCACCTGCATGATCTGTTCCTGATACACCATGATGCCGTAGGTAGGCTTGAGGATGGGTTCCACCAGCGGATGCAGGTAGTTTACCTGCTGTTTACCGTGCTTGCGCTGAATGAAATCGGGAATGTAATTCATCGGGCCGGGCCGGTACAGTGCATTCATGGCAATCAGGTCTTCCAGGTTGGTAGGCCGCAGCTCCCGCAGGTATTTGCGCATGCCTTCCGATTCAAACTGAAAAATGCCTATGGTTTCTCCGCTCTGAAACAGCCGGTAGGTGGCTTCATCATCCAGCGGCAACGCAGCCAGATCCAGATGAATGCCGTGCCGACGGGCAATAGCCTCAACGGCTTCCTTGAGAATGGTCAGGGTTTTTAGTCCCAGAAAATCCATTTTGAGCAAGCCGGCCTCTTCAATAAGCTTGCCTTCGTATTGGGTAACGAGCAGGCCGTTATCCTTGTTAAGCAATACAGGAACTATGTTGCTGATGTCATCCGGAGCTATGATGATTCCTGCTGCATGAATGCCCTGATGTCGGACACAACCTTCCAGTGTTTCGGCTATGCGCAGCACCTTTCGTATGCGTTCATCACCGGAATTTTTCAACCGCACCAGATCGGGCGATTCCGAATAAGCCCGAACAAACGACATATTGGGTGCCTCAGGTATGAGCCGGGCAAGGGCATTCATTTCACTGGCAGACAATCCTAACGCCCGGCCTACATCGCGCACGGCAGTTTTGGGGCCTATGGTACCGAAAGTGACAATCTGCGCCACCTGATTGCGGCCATAGCGCTTCACCACATAGTCAATGACTTTTTCGCGACCGGCATCATCAAAATCAATATCCATGTCGGGCATGGTGATGCGGTCGGGATTGAGGAAGCGCTCGAAAAGCAGATTGTATTTCAGCGGATCCACATGGGTAATGCCGATGCAGTAGGCTACAAGGGAACCGGCGGCCGAACCGCGACCCGGGCCCACCCAAACGCCCAGCTCCCGGGCTGCTTGGATGAAGTCCTGAACGATAAGAAAATATCCGGCAAAACCGGTTTTTTCAATGATGCTCAGTTCGTAATTCAAACGCTCTTCGGCCTCGGGGGAAGGGCTTTCGTAACGCTCCCGCAGTCCCTTGCGGGCCAGATGTTCCAGATACTGCTGAACCGAACTGAACGGCTTGGGAAGCGGAAAAACGGGAAGCAGGATTTTTCGCTTCAGCTCCAGGTTTTCCACCTTGGAAGCCAGCTCGCCGGTGGAGTCCAATGCCTGGGGCAAATCAGCAAAAAGCTGTTGCATTTCTGCCGTGGTCTTCAGGAAGAATTCATCGTTGCTAAACCGCATCCGCTGCTGGTCGGTAACCTGCTTGTTGGTTTGAAGACACAACAGAATATCCTGCGCTTGCGCATCCTGGCGGTTCACGTAGTGCACATCGTTGGTGGCGATGACGCGTACCCCGTAGCGCTGCGACCAGCGAAGCAAAACGGTATTCACGCGGTCCTGCTCGCTGAGGCCATGGCGCTGCAGTTCAATGTAGTAGTCGTCACCGAAAACCTCCAGCCACTGAAGGAATATGGCTTCCGCCTCCTGCTCACTGCGATAAAGAATATGTTGAGGCACAATGCCGCCTAAACAGCATGTGGTGGCAATCAGGCCTTCAGCATGTTGCTTGATTTGTTCAAAGTCAATGCGCGGGTAAAAGTAGAAGCCCTCTGTATAGCCCAGCGAGCAAAGCCGCAGCAGATTACGGTAGCCGGTTTCGTTCTTGGCCAACAGCAGCTGGTGAAAAGCTTTTTTGCCCCGCGTGGTGCCGTCTTCATCCATACCGAAGTTGGTCAGGATCTCCTTTCGGCTGTGGTCAAATGTGAGATAAAACTCACAGCCTACAATGGGTTTGAGCCCGTGCTTCTGGACGGTCTTGACAAACTCAAAGACGCCGAACATGTTGCCGTGGTCGGTAATGGCCAGAGCCTTTTGTCCATCGGCAACTGCTTTCTGGGCTAATGCATTAATGTCTGCAGCCCCGTCCAGCAGGGAATATTGGGTGTGGCAATGCAGGTGACAGAACTCCATGGATATCTGGCGATTGCAGAATGCCCAACGCCTGATTGTTCAGCCTACAGGATATCCCCATTGGCGCAGCAGCGCGGAAGCTTTCTGGCGTACATCCCCCTGCAGCACAATTTCACCGTCAACTACATTACCGCCGATGCCACAGGAGCTTTTCAGCCGGCGGGCCAACAGCTCCACTTGTTGGTCAGAAACGGTAAACCCGCCGATGATGGTGGCCGTTTTGCCACCACGCCCCCTGCGCTCCATGCGCAGCCACAACTTTCGCTGCTGCCGGTCAGCGGAATTTGCGCTGAAACCATCTGTAGTGCTGTACACCAGCACTCGGGAATTCCGGCTCTTACTCATGTAGGCTGATCAGCTACCTGGCGCTGAGCTTTTCAAAAGTACGGAAGCCATAAGGCTTGTCGCAACAAATTTTCAACAGCCGGCCTCACGACACCACAGCCTTCATACTGATGTCAATGCTTTGATAGGAATGCGTCAGGGCACCCACCGAAATAAAATCCACACCGGTAGCGGCAACGGCACGCACATTGGCCAACGTAATGCCTCCGGAGGCCTCGGTTTCATGACGTCCGCCAATAAGGAGCACAGCATCAGCCAATTGCTTCAAGTCCAAGTTGTCCAAAAGGATGCGTTGAATGCCCCCGCAGTGAAGAATTCGCTTTACTTCCTCCAGCGAGCGCGCTTCCACTTCAATGGGCAGATTATTTCCCGTACGTTGCAGATACTCCTGCGCCCGATGGATGGCTCGCTCCACTCCGCCGCAAAAATCAATGTGGTTGTCTTTGATCAAGATCATGTCGTAAAGACCAAACCGGTGATTGTGGCCGCCGCCTATGCGAACGGCCCACTTCTCAGCAGCCCTGAACAGCGGCGTGGTCTTACGGGTATCCAGAATGCGCGCCGGAAAGCCCGCCACTGCATCCACATACTGACGGGTAAGCGTGGCCACTCCACTCATGCGTTGCAGGCAATTGAGGGCCAGGCGTTCAGCAGACAGCAATGCCTGCGCCCGTGCCGACAGCATGATGATTTCGGTGCCGGCTTCCAGCCGGTCGCCGTCTCGAGCAAAAAACTGCAGTTCGGCATCGGGGTCCACAAAGCGAAAAACGGCAGCGGCAAGTTCCACACCAGCCAGCACGCAGGGCTGTTTTACCCGGATAACCGCTTTACCGCGCGCCTGGGCATCAAGACAGGAAACAGAGGTGAAATCGCCAGCGCCTACATCTTCCTCAAGCGCCAGCTCAATAAACCATTGCCAGTTCAAGCATCAGGGTTTTTCAAAATTGATTTCCTGAAGCAGATACTGCCCTCCCTGCTGCTTCATAAGAAAATAGACGCGAAAGGTTTGCGTGGCGGTAACCAGATTTCCAATGGCAAAATCAGCGCCCCGGTTGGCGGTGCTGCCCCGGTGCACGAGGTCAAAGCTCTTTACTTTGTTCTTGGTAAAAAAATCGCGCAAAACCATTTCTCCCTGCGTCTTGCTGTAAGTGGCCTGACGCGACAGAATGCCGATTTGCACCTGATCGTCAAAATAACGAGCCAGGTCACGCGAATTGCCCATGCGAATGGATGCCGCAACTGCATCCACAGGACTGTTTTGCGCTGCTACGGAAGTTCCCAGGCCGAATAAAATCAACGTAACCCAAAAAAGATGCTTCAGGGAACCCTGGTAAAGAGGAGCATCTTTTTTCATCAGCCAATTCATTTCCTTTCCTCAATCAAAAATATTGCCAACCTCAAAAACAAGTAGCTTGTCCTTCAAAAGTAATAAGAAACGGACAGCACAGGTTTTCCTGCATGGGCTGCGGGGTACCGCTAATTTTGCTGCGCGTGCAGCACGTTGCGTTGATTATCCTGGATGGCTGGGGCCATGGACGTCATCCTGCCAGCGATGCCATCTATCAAGCTCAAGTTCCTTTCATCAAAAGCCTGTACAGCCGTTATCCCCATACGGAACTGATCACCTGCGGCGAAGCCGTGGGCTTGCCGGAAGGGCAGATGGGCAATTCGGAAGTGGGTCACCTGAACATTGGTGCAGGTCGGGTTGTGTATCAGGAACTGGTGCGCATCAACCGCGCCATCCGCGACGGATCGCTGGAGCGTAACCTGGTGCTTCAGGATTTGTTCGCCTACTGCATGAACGAAAAAAAACCGCTGCACCTGATGGGCCTGGTAAGTGACGGCGGGGTGCATTCCCACCTGTCCCACCTGTTGGCCATTGTACGTTTTGCGCATCGTGCCGGTGTAAGCCCGGTGTTCATTCATGCTTTTACTGATGGCCGCGACACCGACCCCCGCAGCGGCGTTGCTTTTCTGAAACAGGTGCAGGAGGCCATTGCCGGTACATCTGCCGTTGTGGCCTCAGTAGTTGGCCGTTACTACGCCATGGACCGCGATAACCGCTGGCAGCGCACGCGCCTGGCCTATGACCTGCTCGTACATGGCCTGGGCGAAAAAGCCCGGGATCCGGTAACCGCCATTCAACAGTCTTACGCCCGCGACGTGACCGACGAGTTCATTGAACCCGTTGTAATCGTTGATGGGCAGGATAAGCCGCTGGCCACTTTGCAGCCGGGCGATGCGGTGTTGTGTTTCAACTTTCGTACCGACCGCTGTCGTCAGATTACCCGTGTGCTGACGCAGCACGATTTGCCCGAGTGGAACATGCAGCGCCTGCCTCTGCGCTTCGTAACCATGACCCAGTACGATCCTACCTTCGTCAATGTGTCTTTTCTTCTTTCGGGACAGGACCTCACGAACACCCTGGGGCAGGTCATCAGTGAGCAGGACGGAAGGCAACTTCGTATTGCCGAAACAGAAAAATATCCTCATGTTACTTACTTCTTCAATGGTGGCCGCGAAGAACCGTTTGCCGGCGAAGACCGCATACTGGTTCCTTCACCTCGGGTGGCTACCTACGACCTCAAACCCGAGATGAGCGCTCCGGAAGTTACCGATTCGTTACTGAGCTATCTGGACAACCACAATCCCCATTTCATCTGCCTCAATTTTGCCAACGCCGATATGGTAGGTCATACCGGCAATATGCAGGCCGTCATCCAGGCGGTGGAAGCAGTGGACCGCTGCGTGGCCCGCCTGATGGATGTACTGACCGGAATGGGCTACCGCATTCTGCTTACGGCTGATCACGGCAATGCCGATTACATGATCAATGAAGACGGCACGCCCAACACAGCCCATACGCTTAACCCTGTGCCGCTCTTTCTGCTAAACGGTCCGGCCTCAGCGCGGCTGCGTCCGGGTAAACTGGCCGATCTGGCGCCCACCGTGCTGAGCCTGATGCAATTGCCCCAGCCTCCTGAAATGGATGGGGAAATCCTGTTGAAAACATGAATGTTTTTTTCTATACGTTTAGAAGTCTTGCAGCCCGGCTCGCATTCGGCATAGGGGCTTTCCTGGCTGCAGCCTGCTCGTCCCCCGACCATGTACCTGACGTGCGGGGACCTGATCTGACCGCTCTCCTCGATGCTGAGGTCCAGGGCTTATACCGCGATTCCGTAACTGTTGCCCGAACGACGATGATCAACGAGCAGCGCAGTCAGCATGTCCTTCGCTGGGTGGACTGGAAAAAGGAACTGGCTGTTTTTTATCAATCCGATATCAGTAGCCCGTCGGTGGCAGCCCGCTACCGCTGCGATACCATAAGCAACAACGACACCATGATCGTAACATTTGCCGCAGACGATGCCTCACTTCGTACTCGCCTTATAGAGCTGCATTACCTGAACGGCACCCTGCAGAAGATTCACATCCAAAATGCCTCATCGGGCTGGCTGGCCACTCAGGAAGAAGAGCTGAATTACCTTCCCGGAGCAGGCTATTCCATGCGCTCGGTGACCCGCAACCGCTTTTTCGGAGAACAGGTGCTTGCTGTAGCGGGGGCTTTTCAGTATTCGGACCACAGGCGTTAAACCAGAAGGCCCTTTTCCTTTTCGTTGACAAAAGCTCCGGCACAGGCAATATCTTGGACGTTCCCCTTTCATGAACCGCATTGTTTGCACCGAAACAGTCCTGCCGCTGCGTGCCGAGCCCGATCACCGCAGCGAGATGGTTTCGCAATTGCTGTTTGGCGAGCAGGCTGAAATCCTGAAGTCGGAAAAGGAATGGCTGCAGGTGCGTTGCTTGTACGATAAATACATCGGCTGGATCTGGAACCGGCAGGGCCGAACAATTGATGAGGCAGAGGGCCAGAAATTGGATCAAGCGCTACGGGCTACCGTATCCGATTTAATCGGCGAAGCGTATTCATCCCGTCGCCGTGTTACACTATGTGCCGGCGCCACCTTGCCGTTTTACGACAAGACGCATCAAACCTTCCGTGTAGGCGATGAAGAGTTTGTTACCGAAACCACAGCCACGCCGGCCGGCGGTCGCAGTTATCCGGAGCGAATCGTCTGGTACGCACTGAAGTTTGCCGGATGTCCTTATCTGTGGGGCGGCCGTACGCCGTTTGGCATAGACTGCTCCGGCCTTACACAGGTGGTCATGAAAATGGCGGCTCTGTACCTGCCCCGTGATGCCTGGCAGCAGGCAAATGAGGGCGTGCTGGTTCCCTTTCTGCAACAGGCCCGGCCCGGCGATCTGGCCTTTTTTTCCAACGACGAGGGACGCATCGTGCACACCGGAATTCTGTTGCCCCGTCAGAAAATCATTCATGCTTCGGGATCGGTGCGCATAGACCCCATTGATCACTTTGGTATCTTCAACCGGCAAAGCGGCCGATACAGCCATAAGCTGCGCCTCATCCGTCGACTGATTTAGCTTCAGCTTGAGCTGAACGATGCATAAGTATGCTTGGTATATAAAACATTTTACTTTCCGATTCACATTGCTTCTCGTTACAGTACTGCGGTTTTGTTCTTGCCCCCTGACTTTCTTGCTACCTTAGTCCGTTTGGGAAATCTTGCTGCCCAGCCCCTCATCGTTTCAGCATGTTGCCGCTTCTTGATGCCCGTCAGATCCGAAGCGTAGATCAGGCCACGCTCATCGAGCAGGGCATTTCCGACGCCGAACTGATGTGGCGAGCGGCTTCGCTGCTGTTTCGTCAGGTCAAAGCCCGCATCCGCAGCGCAGGGCTCAGCCATGCTCCCGTATTCATTTTTTGCGGACCCAGTAACAATGGCGGCGATGGTTTGGTTGTGGCCCTGCATTTTCTGGAAGAAGCCATTCAGCCCGTTTACGTTTTCCTGCTGAGCCGCGACGGCAGTCCTTCTTTTGAACATTATCGGAAACAGGTAGAAGAAAAGCTGCAACCGGTGGTTTTGGGCTCAGCGGCCGATTTTCCGCAAATTCCTTCCGGCAGCATTGTGATTGATGCCTTGTTTGGAACGGGACTGAACCGTCCCCTTGACGGATTCACGGCGCAGTTGGTTACTTACCTGAACCAAAGCCATGCCCTGCGCCTGGCCATTGATGTGCCCAGCGGTCTGTATGTGGACCAGCCCTGCACAGGCCCTGTCTTCAGCGCTCACCACACCTTCACTTTTCAGTTGCCCAAACTGTCTTTTTTGATGGCCGAAAACGCCACCAGTGTAGGCAACTGGTCGGTAGTAGATATTGGCCTGAGCCGTCAGGCAATAGCTAAGGCAAATACCTCCTATTTCCTTTTGGAACAACAGGATGTGGCTTCCCTGCTGAAGGAGCGGCCACGGTTTGCGCATAAAGGTCATTTCGGACATGCCCTGATCGTTGCGGGCAGCGAACCCACCGCCGGTGCAGCAGTGCTCAGCACGCAGGCCTGCGTGCGCAGCGGCGCAGGGTTGACCACTGCCTTAATACCCTCTGCACTGCGTGCTGTCATCAACATGACCGTGCCCGAAGCCATGACCTTAAGCAGGGAAACCTTTTCGGCCATGCAGTTAAGCCGGTTTACTGCTGTTGCTGCCGGGCCGGGCATGGGTACCGACGAGGCAGGGCTTCAACTGCTGAACGCCGTGCTGCAACACCGGCGCCTGGTGCTGGACGCCGATGCGCTGACTTTACTTGCACAGCATAACCTGTTGTCGCAACTGCCTCCGGGAACCGTTCTTACCCCTCATCCGAAAGAATGGGAACGATTGACGGAAAAAAGCACCGACTGGCTCAAAAGCCTTCAACGGCAACAGGAACTGAGCGTCCGCCATAAGTGCATGGTGGTACGCAAAGGAGCATACTCCTGCATCTCCGGCCCGGATGGCCGCTGCTGTTTCAACCCTACCGGCAACAGCGGTATGGCCAAAGGCGGAAGTGGTGATGTGTTAACGGGAATGATCGGTGCGCTGCTGGCACAGGGTTATGATCCGTGGGAAGCAGCACTGCTGGGCACCTATGTTCATGGCCTGGCCGGCGACCTGGCCGTTCTCCAAACCGGCGACATCGCGCTTACTCCTTCCGATCTGATTCACCACCTTGGTCAGGCCTTTCGACAGTTGAAAGGCCAGCACGGCTAGCCCAAAAGCTCCCTGCACAGCGCGTATCTTTAAGCCGTGGAATTATCCCCGCTGACTTCCGTATCTCCCATTGACGGACGCTACCGGACGGTTGCTCAGCCTTTGGCTGCCTATTTCTCGGAATACGCACTCATGCGCTACCGTATCCATGTGGAAATAGAATACCTGATTGCCCTTGGAACGCTTCAAATGGACTCCATTCCCCAGGCTGATGGCAATCAGCAGGAGGCGTTGCGACAACTGTACCGAGACTTTTCCCCTCAAGATGCCCAGCGCATCAAAGAAATAGAGCACATCACACAGCACGATGTGAAAGCGGTGGAATACTACCTGCAGGAACGCCTGAAGGCCATGCAGTTGCAGCAGTTTATTCCGTATGTTCATTTTGGACTCACTTCACAGGACATCAACAACACAGCCGTTCCGCTGGCTTTTCGCGATGCCTTAAAAAACGTCTACTTGCCGGCACTCGCCGCCGTAGTAGAGCGCCTGCGCACGATGGCTCAAAGCTGGCAGGATGTTCCTATGCTGGCCCGCACCCATGGTCAGCCCGCATCTCCCACGCTGCTGGGCAAAGAGCTTCAGGTATTTGTTACCCGAATCATTCAGCAGAAAGACGAGCTGGTTCGCATTCCTCATGCCGCTAAATTCGGCGGGGCCAACGGAAACCTCAACGCTCATTATGCCGCCTTTCCTGAAGTCAACTGGCAGCGGTTCGCTTTTCGGTTCGTGAATGAAACCCTTGGCCTGAAACGTTCCTTCCCGACCACGCAAATAGACCACTACGACTATCTGGCCGCTCAATGCGATGCCTTGTGCCGCATCAACACCGTATTGATTGACCTGTGCCGCGACATCTGGCTCTACATATCCATGAATTATTTCCGTCAACAGATTCAGGAACAGGAAGTCGGCTCATCAACCATGCCGCATAAGGTCAACCCCATAGATTTTGAAAATGCAGAAGGCAATCTGGGCCTGGCCAGTGCCGTGTTCAAACATCTTGCGGCCAAACTGCCGGTTTCCCGGCTGCAGCGTGACCTGACCGATTCCACCGTGCTGCGTAACCTGGGCGTGCCGCTGGCGCATTCCCTGATTGCCCTTCGCGCCATAGAAAAAGGTCTCGGCAAATTATCGCTCAATGATGAAGCACTTCGTAAAGACCTGAGTGAAAATTGGTCGGTAGTAGCTGAAGCCATACAAACCATCCTGCGCCGCGAGCAGTACCCGGATGCCTATGAAGCGCTGAAAACCTTTACCCGCGGGCGGCCTTACCTCTCTGAAAAAGACGTTCATGCCTTTATTGACTCACTATCGGTCAGCGACCAGGTGAAGGATGAACTCCGACGCATTACCCCTTTCAACTACCTCGGTAAATCGGTAAGCTGACAGCTGTGCGCGAAGGAGTCGATTTCTACATAGACGAAAACGGGAACTATGTTTTTACCGAAGCTTACCTGCTGGGCCGCGGGTATTGTTGCGGCTGCGGTTGCCGGCATTGTCCTTATGAAAGCAAAAGCAATTTGTTGTCTCCGATTGCAGGAAAATCTCATCCAGACGCCGGAGAACCGTTTTTTACTAACCAAAACGAATAACCTGAATCGGGGAAATGCGGGTAACCAGGTAGGAAGGAAGCAGCAGGGTGATCAGGCAAATGGCCAGCGTACCCACATTGAGCGCTACGAGATACACGGGATCCAGTGCAATAGGCGCCACAGCCACATAGTAGGATTCTTCATTAAGTGTAATGATCTGAAAATGCTTCTGAACCCATGCCAGAGTTAAGCCCAGCAGGTTGCCGAACAACAAGCCTAAAGCAGCTACATAGGCAGCATGAAAAACGAAAATGCGGCGGATCAGTCCGTCGTGGGCACCCAGGGCTTTGAGAATACCAATCATGCCGGCTCGCTCCAGAATCAGAATGAGCAGAACGGTAATGATGTTGATCACGGCTACCAGCATCATCAGAATAATAATGACCCGCTCATTGGTGCTTTGCAGATTCAGCCAATCGAACAGGTTGGGGTTGATGTCGCGCAGCGAAAAAGCCTGAAGTCTGGTTCCCAGATACTGATCGTTGACCAGGTCGGTGAGCCGTTGCAATTTGTTTACGTCGGAAACAAAAACCTCAAAACCGCCCACTTCATCGGGCGACCAGTTGTTGAGCCGCTGGATCAGGCGAAGATCAACCAAAGCATACATGCGGTCGTATTCTTCGACTCCGGTCTTGTAAATGCCGATGACCGTCAGCCTGCGGTAGCGCATGGGTTCCTGAACAAAAAAAATCGTAACCTCATCGCCCACCTTCAGGCGCAACCGGTTGGCCGTGGCTGCGGAAACCACCATGTGGCGTTCCGCCAGCGAATCGGAAGGATTAATAAAGGTGCCCTGTTGCAGGCAGGAACGCATAAAGTCAGACCGGAAATCGCTGCCCACTCCCTTAAGAATAATGCCTTCGATTTCTTCTCCCGTCTTGATGATTCCCGGCTTGGTGGCATACACCTGAATATGCGTTATACCTTGTACGGCGCTCAGTGAGGGATAGAACGGCTGCCGCATGCTGATGGCTTCTTCACCGTACATGACATCTTCCTGATAAGCCTTGATAAGCATATGCCCCCAGAAGCCAAAAACTTTTCCGCTTACTTCCTGCTGAAAGCCTCTCACAATAGCCCCGGCCAGTATCATGACGGCCATGCTTAGCGTTACTGCAACAATGGCCACCCGGATGATGAAACGCGAAAAAGAAGGCCCTCCCTCAACAGCCAGCTTGCGGGCAATGAATAGCGACAAATTGGTCATCGACGTAGGCCGAGTGGCAAAGATTCGGATTTTCCGCTCACCCCATAGCTTTACCCGTTCATGAACATTCCCTGTAGGAAATGGGCTGCCTGCCTGCCGGGCCTTCTGCTTTCCTTGTCTTTGCACGCCCAACCGGAGGTGCGTTGGGCCGATTCTGTTGTTACCGGCGCCGAACGTACCGAAAGCTATTGGAACCTGCTTCGCGGCAGAAATGTGGCATTAGTCGTTAACCACAGTGCACGCATTGGAACCACGCATCTGGCCGACTCGCTGCTAAGGGCAGGCATTTCCGTCAAGAAAATTTTCTCTCCAGAACACGGCTTTCGTGGACTTGCCGATGCCGGCATGCCCGTGCCCAGCTCCCGGGATGAGCAAACCGGATTGCCCGTTTTGTCGTTGTATGGAAAAAATTATAAACCTACCACCCAGCAGCTGCAGGATGTGGATGTGGTCGTTTACGACATTCAGGACGTGGGGGTTCGCTTCTATACCTACCTATCCACGCTGCATTACGTGATGGAGGCCTGTGCGGAAAACAATAAGCCCCTCATTGTTTTAGACCGGCCCAATCCCAACGGATTTTACGTGGACGGGCCTGTGCTGGACACGGCCTTTCGCTCTTTTGTCGGCATGCATCCGGTGCCGGTTGTGTATGGTATGACGGTTGGCGAATATGCCCGCATGATCAATGGAGAAGGATGGCTGGCCGGCAACAGAACCTGCTCGCTCACTGTGATTCCCTGCCGGAATTACGACCACAGCATGCTCTATCCGTTGCCAGTGCCCCCATCCCCGAACCTGCGTTCCTTGAAAGCCGTACTTGCTTATCCCTCATTGTGCTTTTTCGAAGGCACGCCAGTCAGTGTCGGTCGCGGCACGGAAAAGCCCTTTCTGCTTTTTGGCTATCCGGGCTACCGCCGCGGCAGCACCTTGTTCATTCCTCAGCCGATGGCCGGCGCAACAGCGCCACCGTATTCCGGCCAGGAAGTGCACGGACACGACCTGTCCATACTTACCGAAGCATACTTCTACGAGCGGCGTAGCATCAACCTGTACTGGCTGATGGATATGTATCAGAGTTTTCCTGATAAAAGCCGGTTTTTCCTTCCGTTTTTCAATAAGCTGGCCGGCACCAACCTGTTGCAGCAACAAATCCGTGACGGCCTCAACGAAGCCGCTATCCGGGAAACCTGGAAGCCACAATTGGAAGCATTTCGGGAGATCAGAAAAAAATACCTGCTGTATCCCGACTTTGAATAGCGCCGCACGTCACTTCTACTTTTGCACACATGGGGCTTCGGCTGGTCTTTATGGGCACGCCGGATTTTGCCGTGCCCACCCTGGAGCGCCTTCACGCCGATGGCAGGGAGGTGGTTGCCGTCGTCACCCCTCCTGACCGGCCCGCCGGCCGTGGCCTGCGGCTGCAACCCTGCCCCGTGAAGACGGCAGCTCTTCGTCTGCATCTTCCTGTGCTTCAGCCTGCCGATCTGAAGGATGAAGAATTTATTAATACCTTACGAAAACTGCACCCCGACTTGGGGATCGTGGTGGCGTTCCGCAAATTACCCCGCACGGTATGGTCCCTTCCCCGCCTGGGCACCATTAACCTGCATGCTTCCCTGCTTCCCGACTACCGTGGCGCTGCCCCCATTCAGCGTGCCCTGATGGCCGGCGAGCGCACCACCGGGCTTACTACTTTTTTTATCAACGATGAGCTGGACACCGGACATATTGTGCTGCAGCAAGCTGTGCCTATTGAGGATAACGAAACCGGTGGCAGCCTCCACGACCGCCTGAAAGTGCTTGGGGCCGATCTGGTAGCCCAAACCGTTGACCGTATTGCTGCAGGTGATGTCCATCCCCTGCCACAGCCCGCAGCAGGCTCACCAAAAAAGGCCCCAAAAATCCGGCCTGCTGACCGGATTCTGGATTTTCAAAAACCCGTGCACCAACTGTATAATCAGGTGCGCGCCCTGTCTCCCGTGCCGGCAGCCTACCTGCAACTGAACGGTGAGCCGATTAAAATTCTGATGGCCGAACCGGTGTTCACTAACCCTGAAATGCCTCCCGGCACGCCCTGCACGGATGAGACCGGACGCCTGTTGCTGGCCTGTGCCGATGGTTTTCTGGCCCCCACCCTGCTGCAAAGGCCGGGACGCAATCCCTTGCGCTACGACGACTTTCTGAACGGATGGCCTCAGGCGAAAACATGGAAAAAAATATCATTACATAAACAGTAAAGCAGCAGGCTATCTCTTGCTGTTTCCCGGTAAAAAGGTCTGCTCAGAACTTGATCAGCGGTATGCGCGCATTCCCCAACACGACAACATAATATCCTGCAGGCCAGTGGCTGACCTCCAGAACCGAAACGGCAGTTCGGGGGATAAATTCATACACCACACGTCCGCTGCTGTTAAAAATCCGGACTTGGCTCTCTAATTCGGGTTGGGATGGAACGGTTAGGATTACAAAACCGGAAGCAGGATTGGGATAAACACCAGGCATGGGGGGCGGTGGGGACAGGGTGGTTACCCGAAACACCAATTCCTGCTGTTGCAATGTGTCGGTAAGGTTGCGAAACCGAACGCTGATGGCCGCAGAGTCGGGAACTGTTGCGGTGTATACATGCAGGGAAAACAAGACGCTGTCGCCGGCAGGCAGGTAAACGCTGATGTAATCCTGAAAGGGCGAATAACAAATGTCGGTGCATAGGCTGGCCGACCAACCCTGCGGCAGCCTTTGTGCGGTCTTAAAAACTTCTGCTACCGCTCCGGCAGAGGAATCGGAATTGTATAGCCAGCCATAGAAAACAGCAGGCTCTTGAGGATCAACGGCGGCAGAGGGGCCATCGATCAAGCTGAAGGCAACGCTTCCGCCCAGACTGTCGTCCGGTGTTGGCTGGTTGCCCAGTAACAGCAACAGATCATTGGTCATGTTGTCAGGAAAAGAGTTAAACCAACCGTGCTTGGAAAACAATAAGCCGTTGGTATCCACCAGATAAGCGGTAACCGGCCCGCACTGATAGTTGACCCAAAACTCATTGCATGGGCCGTCTAAATACACCGGAACATTTACCTGCAGGTTGGCCAGCATGTCGGACACTATGCTAAGGCGTTCGCCATAGGTCTTTGGCTGCCCGTACAATATGCCTTCCTGATAGTTGGCCGCTGATACATTCTCAAAACCAAAATACGGACTGACATCGCCTTTGGGATGGGCCTCAACGGTATAGATGAGCACAATGGTCACCTGATCGCCGAACTGGGCTTGCAGGGCATTGATGGCGGAAAGCCGGTCGCGAAATACGGGACAGGTGTAACTGCAGGTAATAAATAAGGCGGGCTTTCCCAGATTCAGAGCGGCAGAAAGGGTAAATGGATTGTTGTAAATGTCGTAAAAGGTAAAATCGGGAACCGGGCTGCCTTCCTGAAAGCCCAGCTCATCAAAATTGCCCTGCAGCCGCAGCGGAATGTCGCAAATGCTGTCGTCGGCAGTGGGCACATCATGCAATCCAATTGTCGGTAACAATTGTCCCTGAACGAAATAGGGAAGCATGATCAGCATGGCGACACCAAACATCCTTCGGATTACGGCCGTAAACCAGAAAACGCAATAGGCCACCGGCAAATGACCAAAAATCAAGATGAGATATTGGCTTTTCATGCTTTACCAATGGTAATTGTTCCGGAAAAAACGGGTTCTACGGGACCCTCCAGCCAGATATCGGTGAACCATTCGGGCTTTTCCCTGGAGAAGGTCACCACCAAAGTACCACCGGCCGAAACCACCGGCACCCGGATGGATGCCCCTTGCTGATTACGCCATACCGCTGCTGCAATAGCTGCAGCCACAGCCCCACTGCCGCAGGAAAGCGTTTCTGCCTCCACCCCCCGTTCGTAGGTGCGCAGGCGCAGCTGGCCATCTTCCAGGCTCATAAAATTTACATTGACGCCGGTGGCGCGATAGGCGTCACTGAAGCGAATGAGCCTTCCCTGCTGCTCCACATCAACGGCATCCAGGTCAGGAACCTGAAAAACCAGATGAGGCGATCCGGTGTCCACAAACAGGGGGAGGGTGTTTGGGGTAAGGTGTACATCCCTGATGCTGATACGGACCGTGCGTTTCTGGGTCAAATAGCCTTCGTGCAAACCGTCAGCGGCTAGAAAACGGGCCTTTCGTCCACACAGTTTTAGTTTTCGGGCAAAGTGAACGGCACAGCGGCTGCCATTGCCGCACAGCGTTCCTACGTTGCCATCGGAATTGTGGTAACGAACGGCAAAATCTGCCTGAGGCGTGCGCATGATTTCCAAAAAGCCGTCGGCGCCTATACCCAGTTGCCGGTGGCACAGGTTCCTGATTTGCTGTGGACGGAGGCCCAGGCCCTTTTTTCCTCCATACGTCAGAATAAAATCGTTTCCGGCGCCGTGGTATTTGACAAAAGCAATTTTCATTGAGCTATCAAAATTAGCTCTGTTTGCGGCCTGTACTTTCGGGCACAATAACCGGTTGAAGCTAACGTTTCCCAAACAGGTTTTCTCAGCAACCCCCAAATCTGCCGTTAACTTTGCATGGGTGGATGTCCTGAAGTCAGAATGAAAACCTGTCAGGTTTTGGTCTTATTCGTCCCTGCTGGCAGTAAAATACCGGACCCGGGAACTTTAAGGCACATTTTTTGAAAACAAGCAAACGACTCAAACCCTCAAGCATATGAAATTGCGAAATCTCGTTTTGGTGGCATTGGTAGCTGCAGTTACTGCTGTAGGCTCGGCAGCTGTTTTTCATTACTTTTTTGATAAAGAACCAGTTGTTATTCAGAATGCAGCTGTGCCGCTGGCCCAGGTTAGCCTGAACGGCAAGACGGAAATGCCGACCGGTTTGGATTTCCGTTATCCGGCCAAGGTGGCCACGCCAACGGTAGTTCACATTCGCACCACCTATAACCCCACTCAGGTCAATCGGGACTTCTACAACCCGTTCCGGGATTGGTTTGGGGAAGATTTCTGGATGCCCTTTCAGATGCCTCCCCAGCAAAACCAACCCCGACAATCCAGCGGCTCGGGCGTAATCATCACCAGTGACGGCTACATCGTA
The DNA here is from genome assembly GCA_025057275.1 of Chitinophagales bacterium. Lineage (GTDB taxonomy): Bacteria > Bacteroidota > Bacteroidia > Chitinophagales > UBA10324 > JANWXQ01. Next base: position 3,648 of record JANWXQ010000102.1, on the reverse strand, counting down.
ACCAATAACCACGTGGTGGAAAAGGGTGACCGAATTGAGGTAGTCCTGTTTAACAAGAAGCAGTACGAGGCCACGTTGGTAGGCAGCGACCCTTCCACCGATCTGGCCGTCATTAAGATCGAAGCTGAAAGCCTTCCGTACCTCTTGTTCGGAAACTCCGATTCGGTGGATGTGGGTGAATGGGTTCTGGCGGTGGGCAATCCGTTCAATCTGGAGTCAACCGTAACGGCAGGCATTGTCAGCGCAAAAGGCAGAAACCTCAATCTGTTGCGCAGTCGGGATAATACCGCCATTGAAGCCTTCATTCAGACGGATGCTGCAGTCAACCCCGGCAACAGTGGCGGAGCACTGGTTAACCTGCGGGGTGAGTTAATCGGCATCAACACCGCTATTGCGACGCCCACAGGCACCTTCGCCGGTTATTCGTTTGCCGTACCCTCCAATCTGGCTCATAAAGTGGTAAACGACATCATCAAGTACGGTGTGGTACAGCGCGGATTTCTGGGAGTTCAGATTGCTACCGTAACCAGCGAACTGGCCAAGAAGGAAGGTTTGGAAGATCTGGCCGGGGTATGGATTGATTCGGTCAATGCCGGTAGCGGCGCCGAAGAAGCCGGGCTGAAACGGGGTGATGTGATTTTGAAAATCAACGGCGTAACAGTCAATACAGCTCCGGAACTGCAGGAGCAAATCAGCCGGCATCGGCCGGGCGATCGCATAGAGGTTACGTTCCGGCGCGGAGGAAAAATACGAACGGTCACTGCCGTTCTTAAAAACAACGAAGGCAACACCGAAGTAGTCAAAAAGGTGGAAACAGCCAGCATTGAATCGCTGGGCGCCGAATTTGCCAACCTGACCTCCAGAGAGCGCAAGGATCTCGGCGTAGAGGGCGGTGTTAAGGTCGTTTCCCTCAAAGACGGCAAGCTGAGCCGCAACACCAAAATCCGTGAAGGGTTCATCATTACTTCCGTAGACAACAAGCCCGTGCGCAACGTGGAAGAACTCAAAGCCATATTGAGTCAGAAAAAGCAAAAGGAGATTGTAACTATTGCCGGGCGCTATCCGGATTATCCGAATCAATATCTGGCGTATTCCTTTATATTGTAATTCAACTTTTTCTCATGAATCATTCAAGGGGGGCACCGTGGTGCCCCCTCTTTGTTTCCTTTTTTTGGTGCTCCTTATTACCCGATTCGTTGCCCTGTCAAACGATATGGCCTATTTTTGTCTGATAATGTGTTGGTTAATGCGACCTTGCAGACCCGGAGGGTTGGCCCTGATATCTCTTTTCTTTTGTTTCGTAGCCCATGCAGCCACCTATCCGGTAACCTCTACCCATGCCAGCGGTACCGGATCTCTGGCCGCAGCCATCACCAGCGCGAACAGTAATCCGGGTAAAGACACCATAACCTTTAATCTTCCCGGCACCTCCGTTGCAGCTCGCACCATTTACATAGACAGCGATTCGTTGCTTCCCAACATCACTTCCCCCGTTGTTATTGACGGCACCACACAGCCCACCGGAGGCTATTTTGGAGTCAGCCCGGCCAAGGTGCGTATCGCTGCCATCGGTAATGCAGCAACCTGTTTGGCAGTTAATGCTAATGATTGTGAAGTGTACGGTCTTTGGATGTCTGGCTTTCAGGTTTGTGTCAAAGTAGTATCCTGCGACTACTTCACATTTGGAAAGGTAAACAAGGGAAATGTGCTTACTGGCTACACAACCCAGGGCATTCGCTTTACTACCAGCAAGGAAAGCAGTGTAGTGGGATGTTTTGTCGGAGTAGATACCACCGGGCTGGCCGGTACCGCCCCTTTTGCCGTGGGCGTATTTGTGGAAACCAATTCCAAAAAAGTAACCATTGGCGGCAAGTCCGACCAGGGGCGCAATATCATATCAGGAAATTACATCGGCGTACGAATCAATAACAGCAAGTTTATTACCGTACAACAATGCTACATCGGAACCGATATGAACGGCGCCATCAGCGTTCCCAACACCACGGGTATCTTGGTTAATCTGGATTGTGAAAACATTACCATTGGGGGTGATTCTGTAAAGTACCGGAACATCATTTCCGGTAATTACGAGCGGGGTATAGAATTCGAAGGCTCCACCTCCTTCATTAAAGGCAATTACATCGGTACGGATGTCAGCGGTAAAAAACCATTGGGCAACGGAACCTACGGAATATACCTGCGCAATCAGGCTAACGACAACACCATAGGCGACACCACACTGTACGGCGGTAATCTCATTGCCTACAACGGCTCGGAAGCCATCTATTTTGAATCCAATCTGGTAAAAAACATCCGGATGCGGGGCAACCGCATGTTTTGCAATTCGCAGTTGTCCGGAAGTGGGGGCATAAACGTCAATAATGGAAATCAGGGCCTGAAGCCACCTACCATTACGATAGTTACAGGTAGCTTCATAACCGGCAGTACCTATCCTAACGTATTGGTGGACTTATACACGGCCGACTCCTGCACCACCTGTGAAGGCGCAGATTATGTATTGACAGTGGTATCCGACAATTCGGGAATTTTTTCTGCTTCAATACCCATTAAGGGAAAAATCACTGCCACGGCTAATGATCCGTATGGCAACACCAGCCAGTTTGCCGATTGCAAGGACACAACGACAACCTCCTGCATATTTGCATCTATTTTTTCTTCATCAAAAAAGACTTGTTCATTTTACAACGTTTCGTTTGTTGACCAGTCCATCACTACACCCGGCACATCCATCACACAGTGGTTCTGGGATTTCGGCGACGGGCAAACTGCAACCGTCCCCAATCCCGTTATCAGCTATTCCAATCCCGGCGTGTACACTGTTTTGCTGGAAGTCAAGAACAATCAGGGCTGCTCCGACACAGCCACTTTTGTCATTACCGTAAATGAAGGGGTCATGGCTGTTATGCAGGTGGATAGTGTCGTTTGCAAAGGCGTGCCGGTCCATTTTGTGGATTTATCGTATGCACAAGGTAGTTCCTACATCACCTCACTTACCTGGACCCTGGGTGATGGCAACTCATCTGCTTTCTCGGATTTTTATTACACGTATGCCGCCGTGGGCCAATACAACGTTAAGCTACAGGTGGTCAATAATGTGGGATGCAGTTCTACCGACAACGAAAAAGTACAGGTTCGCGATTACCCCAAAGCCAAATTCGGCGTTTCGCCTGACCCCTGTGTGGTTACTCCGGTGGCATTCACTGATCTGTCAAACCCTCCGCTGGGCTCAACCATTACTTCCTGGTTCTGGAATTTTGGTGACGGCAGCACCAGCACGTTGCAAAACCCGCAACACCTGTTTACCGCATCCGGAACCTATGCCATTTCCCTGACCGTTACCGATCAGTTTGGTTGCAGCGACGATACGATCGTTACGCTCAACATCCTGGCCGGAGCCATAGCCAATTTCACATGGTATGTAAATGGCTTGACCGTTTTCTTTAATAACACCTCCACTTTCAATCCCGAATTTTCAGTGCAATGGAACTTCGGTGACGGAACCAGTTCCAACCTGCTGGCTCCCGCCCATACCTATTCCTCGCTGGGCACCTATACGGTTTGTCTTATTGTATTTGATTATACCTGCGACATGAGCGATACCCTTTGCCAAACGATATTGCTTACAGG
>JANWXQ010000087.1 GCA_025057275.1 Chitinophagales bacterium | reverse complement strand
GTTGAGCAAAAGCAGCAGGTTGGCCATTCGTGTTGACTCGGTTAGATAAGCCTGCTGCTGCAGACGTTCCTGTACTGCTTCCAGCTCCTTCTTCACGGTGCGGCTGAGACGATAGGAATAGACAAAAACCGATAGCGCACCACCAGCCAGAATAAGGGCAAACAGCCACCACAGCATCCGGTATTGTTGCAGTGCAGGGGATGTCGGTTGACCGGTTGATTGCTGCATCAACCGCAGCAGGCGGCTGTGACGAACCCAAAGCAGCCATAAAGCAGCCAGCAGGAGCATCAGGGTGATGCCGGCCAGGATGCCCATCAGAAAGACGTAGTCGCGGTCGGCGAAAGGAATACGCAGGTAACCCAGAAACCAGCCGGCAGACAGGCCCAGCAACAGGCCAGTCATAAAAAGGGTTCCCCTGTTCATCGCTTCAATAAAAGCTATCGGTGCCGGCCGCCGAAGATGAAAGCAGCCCGTCACCTGAGGCACAATTATAGCACGAAACGGTTCATTTATTCTTTCCTGCAAGAGTCCAAACGCGTTTATGATAGGGATTGAGGCCGTGATGTAATTTTCCGAACGGCAAGCGATAGGGAAATGCTTTTCGTTTGGTCCATAGTTTTTTTCTTCATCAGTACGGTTCAGGATATGAGCAAATGGATGAACAGGGAACCAGGAGGCGGAAGTGAAGAGCCGGCCTTTTACCGGTTTTCGGCGCGCAGCCTGTCGGGCGACATGGTGAGCATGGCCAGCTACCGGGGTCAGGTGGTGCTGGTGGTCAATACGGCCAGCGAGTGCGGATTCACCCCGCAGTACAGCGGTCTGGAGCAACTGTACCGCAAATACAAAGACCGGGGCTTTGTTGTGTTGGGTTTTCCGTGCAATCAGTTTGGCCGCCAGGAACCCGGCGACGAACAGACCATCGCAAAGTTTTGTTCGGTCAACTACGACATCACCTTTCCGCTTTTTGCCAAAGTGGAGGTCAATGGCGACCAGGCGCACGAATTGTTTGTTTATCTC